>DASZFZ010000023.1:0-22739 GCA_035939315.1 Solirubrobacteraceae bacterium
GCCGAGCTCGAACGCGCGGAGTCGCGCGAGCAGGCCGACCTCGCGCGGCGCATCGCGCTCGCGCTGCCGCTCGCGATCGCGGTGCTGGCGCTCACCTACCTGGAGCCGCATGAAACCACCGCGCGCCTGCTCACCGCCGCGCTCGCGCTGCCCGTCCAGTTCTGGTGCGGGGCGCCGTTCCTGCGCTCCGCCTGGTCGCGCGCGCGGGCGCGCGCGACGAACATGGACACGCTGATCGCGCTCAGCACGCTCGCGAGCTTCGCCTACTCGACGGTGATGCTGCTCAGCACCCGCGACGCCTACCAGCACGGCGTCGCCGTCGGCAAGTTCGACATGCCGCTCGACTACGAGATGGGCACGACGATCATCGCGGTGCTGCTGATCGCGCGCTGGTGCGAGGCCAAGGCGCGCAGCCGCTCCGGGCGCGCGCTGCGCGAGCTGGCGCAGCTCGGCGCCACCCGCGCGCGGGCGCTCGACGGCGAGGACCCGGCCGGGCCCGAGCGCCTCGTGGCGGTCGAGCAGCTGCGCCGCGGCCAGCTGTTCAGGGTGCGACCGGGCGACCGGGTGCCGGTCGACGGGATCGTGATCGACGGCGCCTCGGCGGTCGACGAGTCGATGCTGACCGGCGAGTCGCTGCCCGTCGAGAAGCACGCCGGCGCGCTGGTCACCGGCGCGACCGTCAACGTCGACGGCGTGCTCGTGGCGCGCGCCACGGCCGTCGGCGCCGAGACGGCGCTCTCGCAGCTCGTCGCGCTGGTCGAGCGCGCGCAGGCCTCCAAGCCGCGGGTCCAGCGCCTGGCCGACGACATCGCGCGCGTGTTCGTCCCCGCGGTGCTCGTGCTGGCGGCGCTGACCGCGCTGGCGTGGGTGCTGACCGGCACGGGCCTGCACGGCATGTTCGCCTCGATGCACCTGCAGCGCGGGATCGACGCGACGATCGCCGTGCTGATCGTCGCCTGTCCGTGCGCGCTCGGCCTCGCCACGCCGGTGGCGATCCTCGTGGGCACCGGCCGCGGCGCGAGCCTCGGCCTGCTGATTCGCAGCGCCGAGATCCTGGAGCGCAGCCAGAAGCTCGACACGATCGTGCTCGACAAGACCGGCACGGTCACCACCGGCGAGCTGTCGGTCGCCGGACTGTGGGCAGCGCCGGGCGAGGACCAGGCTCGCCTGCTGGCGCTCGCGGCCGCCGCCGAGTCGCACTCCGAGCACCCGGTCGCGCTCGCCGTGGTCGCCGCCGCGCGCGAGCGCGGGCTCGAGCCGGCGCCGGCGTCGGAGTTCCGCTCGATCCCCGGCCAGGGGGTGCGCGCGCTCGTCGACGGCGCGCCCGTGTGGGTGGGTCGCCCGCGCGAGCGGGGAGGCTGCCCGGCGGAGCTCGCAGCCGCGCTCGCGGGCTGGGAGGAGCAGGGGCGCACCGCCGTCGTCGTAGAGCGCGACGGGCGGGCCCTCGGCGCGATCGCGCTCGCCGACACGCTCAAGCCGGAGGCCGCCGCGGCGATCGCGGGCCTGCGCCAGATGGGCATCGAGGTCGAGCTGCTCACCGGCGACAACGAGCGGGCCGCCCGCGCGGTCGCCGAGCAGGTCGGCGTCGAGCGGGTCCTCGCGGGCGTCATGCCCGCCGGCAAGCTCGCGGAGATCGAGCGCCTGCAGGGGCAGGGCAGGCGCGTCGGCATGGTCGGCGACGGGGTCAACGACGCCGCCGCGCTCGCCCGCGCGGACCTCGGGATCGCGATGGGCACCGGCGTCGGCGCCGCGATCGAGGCGGCCGACATCAGCGTGCTGTCGGGCGACCTGCGCGGCGTCGCGCGCGCGCTGCGGCTGGCGCGCGAGACCTACACGATCGTCCTTCAGAACCTCGCCTGGGCCTTCGGCTACAACCTGATCGCGATCCCGCTGGCGATGACCGGGCTGCTGAGCCCGGAGCTGGCGGCGGTCGCGATGGGGCTCTCGAGCATCACGGTCGTGAGCAACAGCCTGCGCCTGCGCCGCTTCGGGCGGCCGGGGCGGGCCACGCCCGTGCGCAGCCCGCGCCGGCGCCTGGCGGGCATCGCGGCGGCCGCGGCCGTGCCGGTGGCGCTGCTCGGCGGCCTCGTGCTCGGCGACCCCGACTCGTTCGCCGTGCCGCGCACCGCCTCCGAGACGCTCGCCGAGCCCGCCGGGGAGACGCTCCAGGTCTCGGCGCTGCCGCTGCGGCCCGGCGACGTCGACTTCCACCTGTACCTGGAGGGCCCGCGCAGCGGGCTCGTGCCGCTGCGCTCGATCTCGATGAGCGCGGTCTCGGCGACGGGACGCCACGCCAAGGTCGGCCTCTACGTGGCCGGCGTCGGCCACGACATCGCCGAGGCGCGGCTCTCGCGCGGCGTCTGGCAGGTGCGCGTCGGGGGCCGCGACGGCGCCGGGCGCCGCCTCGGCGGCTCCTTCGCGATCCCGATCAACTGAAAGCGCGCTAGACGGCCATCTCGCGCGAGGAGCCGGCCGCCAGCTCGGCGAGCGCCTGGGCGCGCTCCTCGCGGTTGAGGCTGTCGACGAACACCACCGCCATCGCGATCCCGAACACGAGGAACTCGATCAGGCACATCGAGGCGCCGCCGATCTGCTGGTCGGTGACCGCCGAGAGCCCGTCGCGGGGGAAGCCGACGTACAGCGGGTAGAGCGTCGTCGTCAGGAACGTCAGCGGCACGCAGATCACCGCGCTCGCGCAGCGCGTGAAGCCGATGTAGGCCAGGCGCGCGAAGCCCGGGTTGCGCCGCTCGCTGGGCAGCGGCGTGATGATCAGCCACCACAGCGCGAAGCCGGTGTAGAAGAGTGTGAAGTGCTCGAAGTTGTGCAGCAGCTGGTGCTGGACGGTGTAGTCGAACACCGGCGGCAGCGACCAGAAGATCAGCGTCGCCGACCACACCGGCAGCGCCACCCACGGCTTGGTCACGAAGCCCCACACGCGGCCGAGCACGCCGCGGTGCGCGACGACCTTCAGCACCGGCGCGGGCATGCCGAGCGGCAGCACGGGGGCGCGCAGGCCGAGGATCACCAGCGGCGGGGCGATGTCGGCCAGCAGCACGTGCTGGAGCATGTGCGCCGAGAGCAGCCAGTGCACGGCGAGCGTGTTCAGCGGCGAGCCGAGCGCGATCAGGATCACCGCGAGGCCGCTCCAGTAGAAGATCCAGTGGCCGGGGCCGACGGGCTTGCCGGTGACGCGGCGCACGCGGCGCAGCGCGGACGCGTACCACGCCCCCGCGACCACGAGGCCGATCCACAGGAGTGGCACGATGCTCCAACTGCCCCATCCGGGCGTGCTGCTCATAACGCGACCGTATCATGCAGGCCGTACGCGCGACTGCACCGCGGCGACGCGGCGAGCGTCGCGCGCCGACCGACCGTCTCCATGCCCGCGACTCTCGACACCGCGCCGCCCGCCGACGGCGACCGCGAGCTCTCGCTACAGATCGAGGGCATGAGCTGCGGCGCCTGCGCGGCGCGCGTGGAGCGCTCGCTGAACGCGCTCGAGGGGGTGCGCGCGCGCGTCAACTACGCCGCCGAGCGCGCGAGCGTCGCGCTCGGCGACGGCGTGCCCGTCCAGCGGCTGCTCGACGAGGTCGCCGCCGCCGGGTACGGCGCGCGTCTGGCCGGCGGCGGCGAATCCGCCGAGGCCGAGCAGCTCGAGCGCCGTGTGCGCTCGCTGCGGCGGCGACTGCTGCTCGCGGCGACGCTGTTCATGCCGCTGTGCGACGCCTCGGTCTTCCTCTCGATCTACCCGTCGGCGCGCTTCGCGGGCTGGCAGTGGGCGATGGCGGCGCTCGCCGCGCCGGTCGTCGGCTGGGCGGCGTGGCCCTTCTACGAGGCCGCCGTGCGCGCCGCCAGGCACCGCACGACGACGATGGACACGCTCGTCTCGATCGGCATCCTCGCCTCGACGGGCTGGTCGCTGTACTCGATGTTCGCGCTCGACCGCAGCCTGCACGGCGCCGCCGCGCTCGGGCTGGGCAGCGGCTCGGGGGGCGGGATCTACCTGGACGTGCCCGCCGGCGTGACCACGTTCCTGCTCGCCGGGCGCTACTTCGAGGCGTGGTCCAAGCGGCGCGCCGGCAACGCGCTGCGAGCGCTGGCGGCGCTGGCCGCGCGCGAGGTGTGCGTGCTGGGCGAGGACGGCCGCGAGCGCCGGCAGGCGATCGGCGACCTGCGGGCCGGGCAGCGTTTCGTCGTGCGCCCGGGGGAGACCGTGGCCGCTGACGGCGAGGTCGTCTCCGGGCGCAGCGCGATCGACCAGAGCCTGATGACCGGCGAGTCGCTGCCGCTCGACGTCGGCCCCGGGGCGGCGGTGCTCGGTGGCACCGTCTCGCTCGACGGCCGCATCGTGGTGCGCGCCGAGCGCGTCGGGCCGGACGCCCAGCTCGGGCACATGATGCGGCTGGTCGAGCGCGCCCAGAACCAGCGCGCGGGCGTGCAGCGCCTGGCCGACCGCATCTGCGCGGTGTTCGTGCCGGCGGTGCTCGCGCTCGCGGCCGCCACGCTCGCCGCCTGGCTGGCGCTCGGCAACCCGGCCGGCGCGGCCTTCAGCGCGGCGCTCTCGGTGCTGATCATCGCGTGCCCGTGCGCGCTCGGGCTGGCCACGCCGGCGGCGCTGCTGGCGGCCTCGTGGGCGGGGACCCGGCTGGGGGTCTTCTTCAAGGACTACGCGGCGCTGGAAGCCTCGCGCCAGGTCGACACGGTCGTGTTCGACAAGACCGGCACGCTCACGCAGGGACGCATGGCGGTCGTCGACTGCCGGCCCGCGCCGGGCGTGGGCGAGCGCGAGCTGCTGGCGCGCGCGGGCGCCGTCGAGCGCGCCTCCGAGCACCCGATCGCGCGCGCGATCGCGGCCTACGCGGAGGATCGCTGCGGCGCGCTGGCGGACGTCGGCGAGTTCGAGGCGCTGCCCGGCCTCGGCGCCCGCGGCGTGGTCGAGGGCGAGCGCGTCTACGTCGGCCGTCCCGGCGCCGAGCACGCGCGCGTGCCGGCGGCGCTGGCGGGCGCCTGCGAGCGCTGGGAGGCGGAGGGGCGCACGGCCGTGCTCGCCTTCGGCGGCGGGCGGGCGCTCGGCGCGCTGGCGATCGCGGACGCGCTGCGCCCGTCGGCGCCCGCGGCCGTGGCGCGGCTGCGCGGGCTCGGCCTGCGCTGCATGCTCGTGACCGGCGACAACGAGGCGACTGCCCGCGCGGTCGCCGCGGCGGCCGGCATCGAGGAGGTGCTGGCGGGGGCGCTGCCGGTCGCCAAGGTCGAGGCGATCCGCCGGCTGCAGGGCGAGGGCCGGCGCGTGGCGATGGTCGGCGACGGCGTCAACGACGCGCCCGCGCTGGCGGTGGCCGACCTCGCGCTCGCGGTCGGCTCGGGCACCGAGGTGGCGATCAACGCGGCCGAGCTGATCGTGATGCGCGAGGACCTGCGCACGGTCGCGACGGCGATCGAGCTCGCGCGCAGGACGCTGTGGACGATCCGCGCGAACCTCGCCTGGGCCTTCCTCTACAACGTCGTCGCGATCCCGCTCGCGGCGTTCGGCCTGCTCGACCCGCTGATCGCCGGCGGCGCGATGGCGCTGTCCTCGAGCTTCGTCGTGTGGAACAGCTCGCGGCTGCGCCGCGCGGTCTCAGGCGCCGGCGGCGAGGGCGTGGCCGGCGCTCCCGACGGCGGCACGCACGGTCTCCGCCCAGGCGCCGGCGAGCTTAGCGCGCGGGCTCGCCCTCGACGCCCGGCTCGAGCAGCGAGACGGGCCCGCGCGCGGTCACGCTGACGGGCGTGCCGGCCGCGAGCGCGCGCATGCCGGGCACGCGCGCGAGCAGCGTCGGCGCGCCCTCCTCGCGCTCGGGGCGGATCCGCAGCAGGGCGTCGTGGCCGTAGTAGCGGCACTCCTCGACCCGGCCGTGCAGGCCGGTCGCGGCGGAATCCGCGGACAGCGGGCGCACCTCCAGCTGCTCGGGCCGCAGGACCACGGCCCGGCCGCCCCGGGCGCGGCTCGCCGCCGAGGCGGGCTCGCGCAGCTCTAGCTCGCCCAGGTCGGTGAGCGCTCTGCCGGCCGCCAGCTGCGCGTCGAGCACGTTGACCGCGCCGAGGAAGCGCGCCAGGCGCTCGTCGGCGGGCTGCTCGTAGAGCTCGGCGGGCGAGGCGCACTGCACGATCCGCCCGTCGCGCAGGACGGCCACGCGGTCGGCGAGCGAGAGCGCCTCCTCCTGGTCGTGGGTGACGAGCACGCTCGTCACCCCCTGGCCGCGCAGCAGCGCCTGGACCTCCTCGCGCACGTGCGCGCGCAGCGCCGCGTCGAGCGAGGAGAAGGGCTCGTCGAGCAGCAGCGCCTGCGGGCGGCGGGCGAGCGCGCGGGCGAGCGCGACCCGCTGCTGCTCGCCGCCGGAGAGCTCGTTGGGCATGCGCGCGGCGAGCGGGGCGATGCCGACCAGCTCCAGCAGCTCGGCGACGGCGCTGCCGCGACGCTCGCGGCGGGGCAGGCCGAAGCCGACGTTCTCGCGGACGTTCAGGTGCGGGAACAGGGCTCCCTCCTGGGGCACGTAGCCGACGCCGCGGCGCTCGGGCGCGAGGTACGTGCCGGCGGCGTCCTCCAGCGTCCGCTCGCCCAGGCGCACGATGCCCCGCTCGGGCCGCTCGAAACCGGCGATCGCCCGCAGCAGCGTGGTCTTGCCGCAGCCGGAGAGGCCGAGCACGGCCGTCAGCGAGCCCGACGGCGCCTCCAGCGAGACGCCGCGCAGCACGGCGGTGCGCCCGTAGCTCTTCCACAGCTCCTCGATGCGCAGGCTGCTCACGTCGGCACGCCTCCGGCGCGTGCGGACATGCGCCGCGTCAACAGGTAGGCGGGGACCGCCGAGATCGCCACCATCAGCAGCGCGTAGGGGGCGGCGGCGCCGTATGACAGTTCGGAGGTGTAGGCCCAGAACTGGGTCGCGAGCGTGTTCACGCCGGTGGGGTGCAGCAGCAGCGTGGCGGTCAGCTCGGTCGCGGCGGAGATGAATACGAGCGCGAACGCCGCGGCCACGCCGGGCGCGATCAGCGGCAGCGTCACCCGCAGCCACGCGCTCGCGGGCCGGCAGCCGAGCGTGCGGCCGACCTCCTCCAGCCGCGGCGGCGCCTGCGCGATCGCGGCGCGCACGCCGACGACGGCGAGCGGCAGGAACAGGATCGCGTAGGCGACGACCAGCTCGAGCGAGCTCTGGTACAGGGAGAAGGCGTAGCGCACGGTGAACGACACGAGCCCGAGCGCGACCACCAGGCCGGGGAGCGCCATCGGCAGGTAGGCGAGGCGCTCGACGAGCACGCTCGCGCGGCCGCGGTGGCGGATCGCCAGGGCGCTGACCGGGATCGCCAGGACGGTCGCGATCGCGGCCGCCGCGGCGCTGAGCTCGGCCGTGTGGGCGAGCGCCGGGAAGATCGACGCCGTGGGCAGCGTCGTGGAGCTGCCGCGCGCCATCCAGTAGACGAGCGCGCCGAGCGGCGCGCCGAGCGCCAGCCCGACGAGTGTCGCCAGCCCGCACAGGACGGGCGCCGCCCAGCGCCCGAGCCCCCGCCGCGGCGCCTGGCGGCGGGCGCCGGGGCCCGTCCGCCACGCCGCCGCGCGGCCGCTCACCGCGAGCTCGCCGGCGAGCGCGAGCAGGCCGAGCGCCACCAGCACCAGCGACAGCGCACAGGCCGCGACGGTGTCGAAGCCGAGCTTGAACTGGGTGAATATCTCGACCGTGAACGTGCGGTACTGGACGATTTCGAAGGCGCCGAACTCGGCGAGCAGGGCGAGCGTCACGAGCAGGCAGCCGCCGAGCACCGCCGGCCAGATCTGGCGGAGCGTCACCTTGGCGAAGGTCTGCCAGGCGTTCAGGCCGAGGCTGCGGGCGGCCTCCTCGAGGCTCGCGTCGCTGCGCGACAGCGCGGCCGCCACCGGCAGGTACACGAGCGGGTACAGCGACAGCGTCATGATCATCACGGCCGCGAGATAGCCGTGCAGGGCGTGGTCGATCGAGATCCAGCCGAAGGCGACGACGAAGTCGGGGACGCCCAGCGGCAGCACCAGCGCGACGGCCCACGCCCGCCGGCCCGGCAGCGCCGTGCGCTCCACGCACCACGCCGCGGTGACTCCGAGCAGCGCGCACAGCGCGGTGCAGGCCAGCGCCAGGCGCACCGTGTTCCACAGCAGCACGGCTACCGTATGGCGCAGCAGCAGGTGGCGCACTTCGCTCCAGCCCGACTGCTGGGCCTCGACGACCAGGAAGACGAGCGGCAGCAGCACGAGCGCCGCCGCCGTCGCCGCCACGAGCGCGCTGGCCAGCGGCCAGCGCCGCCGTCCCGACCACGCCCGCGTCCACCTACCGGTTGCGGCGGTGCTGGAGAACGACGCGCTCACGCTCACACCTACAGCAGGCCGAGCTTCTGCTCCAGCGCCAGCGCCGCCTTGCCGTCGCCGAGCTCGGCCGGCGTGAACGGCACGGGGTGCAGGTCGGCGAACGGGCGCAGTCCCGGCGCGGGGCTCACGCCGGGGCGCAGCGGGTACTCGTAGCTATGGCTGTGGGCGATCGTCTCCTGGCCTTCGCGGCTGACGAGGAACGCCAGGAAGCGTTGCGCGTCGGCTTGGTGGGTGGAGGACTTCAGGACCGCCGCTCCGGAGATGTCGATCAGATCGCCCGGCGTGCCGGGCGTGTAGTAGTGCAGCGCCGAGTGCATGCCCCCCTGACCGAGCTCGGCGCGCAGGCGGAACCAGTAGTAGTGGTTGATCAGGCCGACCGCGCTCTCGCCGTTGTTGACCTGCGCGACGACCGTCTCGTTGTCCGGGTAGAGCTTGCTGTTGGCGTGCAGGCCCTTCAGCCAGCGTTCGGCGGCGGCGGCGCCGTCGAGCTTGGTGATCGCGGTGATCAGCGGCTGGAAGTCGGTCTCCGAGGGCGCGAAGCCGACCTTGCCCCTCCACCTCGGCTCGGCCAGTTCGAGGATCGAGCCGGGCAGCTGCGAGGGCTTGACCAGCGCGGTGTTGTAGACGAGCACCGAGACGCGCGCCGTGACGCCGACCCAGTCGCCCTGCGCCGAGTCGTAGCTGCTGGGCACCTGCTCGAGCGTGTCCGGCTTGACCGCCGCCAGCAGTCCGCGCTCGCGCAGCGTTTCGAGCACCGGGGTGTTCTCCGTGTAGAAGACGTCAGCGGGCGAGCTCGGGCCCTCCTGGAGGATCTGATCGGCCAGTTCGGCCTCGTCGCCGGTGCGCACGGCCACGTGGATGTGCGTCTGGCGTTCGAAGGCGGCGACCAGCGCGGCCGTCGTCTGTTCGTGCTGGCCGTTGTAGAGCGTGATCGTGGGCCCGTGCGCGCTGGAGCCGCAGGCGCCCAGCGCGAGCGCGGCGGTGGTGCCCAGGAGGGCGAGCAGGGGGAGCTTGATGTGCGGCGGGAGGTGCAAATCCGAGCTGTGCGGTCGGGATGACGGGTGCACCGTAGCACAGAGTTAGGGTCACCTAATACGCCGCCGCCGCGCCGGCCTGCGAGCCGCAACGCCGCTGGATAGGCGAGAATCTGGCGCATGCAAGTAACGAGGACAAGCCCATGCACGTAACCGCGAAGGCCGACTACGCCGTGCGCGCCGTGATCGAGCTCGCCGGCAGCGCCCAGGACTCGCCGCGCAAGGTCGACGAAGTCGCGAAGGCCCAGAGCATCCCGGTGTCGTTCCTCGAGAACATCCTCACGCAGCTGCGCTCCTCCGGCATCGTGCGCAGCCAGCGCGGGCCCGAGGGCGGCTACTGGCTGGCCAAGCCCGCCGAGGAGGTCAACCTCGCGCAGATCATCCGGGCGGTCGAGGGGCCGCTCGTCGGCGTGCGCGGCCAGCGCCCCGAGGAGGTCGAGTACGCGGGCTCCTCCGAAAGCCTCAAAGAGGTGTGGGTCGCGTTGCGCGCCAACCTGCGCAAAGTGCTCGAGCACGTGACGGTCGCCGACGTCGCGTCCGGCAAGCTGCCCAAGGAGGTGCTCGCGCTCACGCGCGAGGAGGAAGCCTGGCAGACGCGCTAGCGGCGGCCGGGCGAGGCTCCCGCATGCCCGCGAGGTTTGGCCGCGGCGCCGTCGCGGGTATGGAGAGCGGGAAACGATCCCTTACGCGCGGGCCGCGCGTGCTTTACCCTGTCAAGGGGCCGGCGCGCCAGCTGTCAAGGGTTGGCCGCGTCTGGAGCCGCCGGTAGGCGGAAGCCTCGGCTCGCGGGCGGCGGCGCGCTTGCGCCTCGTCCGAGGCGGGGCCCGGCCTCTCGAATCCACAGCGTCCTCACTCACAAAGGAGACCTCCGCACCGATGTCAGCTCCCACAACAGCCCCCGACGCCGAGGCCGCCGTGGCGGCGATCCGAGAGGCGGCCGGCCAGGACGTGACCTTCTCGATGGCGCTGACGCAGGACCAGAAGGACATCCGCGAGTGGGTTCACGGCTTCGCGGCCGACGTCGTGCGTCCGGCCGCGCACGAGTGGGACGAGAAGGAGAAGACCCCCTGGCCGATCATCCAGGAGGCCGCGAAGATCGGCCTGTACGGGTTCGAGGGGCTGGCGCAGTTCTTCGCCGACCCGACCGGGTTGACGCTGCCGATCGTCAACGAGGAGCTGTTCTGGGGAGACGCCGGCATCGGCATGTCGATCATGGGCACCGCGCTGGCCGTCGCGGCGATCTTCGGTCAGGGCTCCGGCGAGCAGATCGGCGAGTGGATCCCGCGCTGCTTTGGCACGGTCGAGGACATCAAGGTGGCCGCCTTCTGCGCCTCGGAGCCGAACGCCGGCTCGGACGTCTCGGGGGTCCGCACGACCGCCAAGCTCGACGAGGCCGCGGGCGAGTGGGTGCTCAACGGCCAGAAGGCGTGGGCGACCAACGGCGGCATCGCCGACGTGCACGTGGTGATCGCGTCGGTCGATCGCGAGCTCGGCTCACGCGGTCACGCCGCGTTCGTGGTGCCGATGAGCGAAGCCAAGGGGATCTCGCAGGGCTCGAAGGTCTCCAAGCACGGGCTGCGGGCCTCGCACACCGCCGACGTGTTCCTCGACGACTGCCGCGTCCCGGCCGGCTATGTGCTCGGCGGCAAGGAGAAGCTCGACGAGCGTCTGGCGCGCGTGCGCGAGGGCAAGAAAGCCAAATCGCAGGCCGCCATGCAGACGTTCGAGTCCTCGCGCCCGACGGTCGGCGCGCAGGCCCTCGGGATCGCTCGCGCCGCCTACGAGTACGCGCTCGAGTACGCCAAGGAGCGCGAGCAGTTCGGCCGCAAGATCATCGAGAACCAGGCGATCGCGTTCACGCTGGCGCGCATGAAGATGGAGATCGACGCCGCCAGGCTGCTCGTCTGGCGCGCCTCGTGGATGGGCAAAAACCAGGTGCCGTTCGAGAACGCCGAGGGCTCGATGAGCAAGCTGAAGGCCGGCGAGGTTGCCGTGTGGGTGACCGAGCGGGCGATCCAGATCCTCGGCGGCAACGGCTACACGCGCGAGTTCCCCGTCGAGCGCTGGCACCGCGACGCGAAGATCTACGACATCTTCGAGGGCACGGCCGAGATCCAGCAGCTCGTGATCGCGCGGGCGATCTCGGGGATGCACATCAGCTGACGCGCCGCTGGTGGCGGCCGGCGCTGGGGTTGACAAGAGCGCCGGCCCCCTCTAGCTTCACCTGCGAGGGATGCCGGGGCGTGGGGGAAAGACGCCGCGGGTACGTCGCGCACGGCGATCGAGGGGTCGTCCGTGCCGGTCGTCCCTGCGTGGGTCGCCGAGAGGCGGCGCGCGCTGCCCGACGGCCCCGCCGGGGCCTGACGCCAGCCAAAACGAATGGAGACAGCATGAACGGAAGGATTCCTGGGAGGTGCGTCCGCATGGCTGCGGCGAGCCTCCTGACAGCCGGTGCGATGGCGGCCACGGCGGCCGCCGCCGGAGCGGAAACGATCTATGACAACGTCCAGGCGCCCAAAGCCAAGAACCTCGTGTCGCTCGGCTACGAGGCGACACAGACCTCCGAGTTCGGCGGCCTGGTCAAGTTCGCCGGCGCCGACCGCCTGAGCCCGACGGTCACGATCCAGATGAGCAGCTGGGCGTGCCAGAACCTCGAGGGCGGCGAAGCGTGCCACACCGAAAAAGGCGCGAGCTTCTCGTGGCCGATCACGCTCAACGTCTACGAACGCGGCGCGGGCGAAGCGGTAGGCGCCAAGGTCGCGAGCGAGACGCTGGCGGTGAACGTGCCCTACCGGCCGTCGGCCAACAACAAGCACTGCCACCTGACCGAAGAAGGCGTCGTCGGCTGGGGCAGCGCTTGCTTCAACGGCAAGGCGTTCCGGGTGAGCTTCCACCTGGCGGGCGTGACGCTGCCAGCCGAAGCGATCCTCAGCGTCGCCTACGACACCACCGACTACGGCGCCGAACCGACACACACGGCCAACGTCGGCGAGGACTCGCTGAACCTCGGCCTGACCGAACCGGCGAGCTTCGAAGCGCCGACCCCGGTCGCGCCGTCGGTCGGCACCGACCCGCTGCCCGAAGACGACTTCATCAACTCGCTGACCAGCGGGAACTACGGCGGCAAGGGCACGGTCGGCACGTTCAGCGTGGCCGGCGAATGGACCGGCTTCCAGCCGATCTTCCTGGTCAAGGCGAGCGCCGCCCGCCGCTAGGGATCACAGGATCACAGGATCACAGGAACACAGTTACACGGGCGCCTCTGGCGCGGGGCTCGGCAGTCGCCGGGCTCCGCGCCGCGTCCCGCCCGCGCCCAGGGCCAGCGGCGCCAGGCGCGGCGGGCGCCGCTCGGGCGACCTACCGGTTCCGGCCCTACCAGGCCTGGTGCTCGCCGCAGTGCGGGCACGCGACGCTCGTCGAGACCGCCGCGTCGAACAGGTAGCCGCAGGCGCAGACGTAGGAGGCCACGTCGATCGGCCCGCCGGCCTCGCGTACGCGCCGCACCTCGGGGTCGCAGCGGCGAGCCGGCGCGATCGCCTCGGGCTTGGCAGGGGGGCGCGCGGGCGCGGCCTGCGGCGCCTGGCGGCGCCGGCGCGCGCTGCGTGTCTCGCGACGTCGATGAAGGAGGCTCGATTTGCTCACGGCTCACCCCCTAGAACGTCATCCACGGGCAAAGGTTTCGCCGTGCAAGCCTCTTTTCCTCGCATCTGGACGCTCGTCGGGGGGCGCCGGGGCGGGTGAGCCGGCGTTGCGCGCGCGCTGGTTTGCGATACTTCCCGGCGATGAATCCCTCGCGCAAGCGGACCGTGCGCCTCGTCGTCGCGCTCGGCACCGCGGTGGTCCTGGCGAGCGCCCTGATCTACACGAGCTTCAGCGCCGCCAGCCCCGCGCTCACGCCGACGCAGCTGCTGCACGAGGCCCAGCCGGGCCGTGCCTACCAGCTGACGGGCACGGTCGTGAAGGGCTCGGTGCACCGCGAAGGGCCGGTGCTCGACTTCGCCGTCCAGGACCGCGCGGGCGGCGCGGGCAACCGGGTGGCGCTCGCCTACACCGGCACGGTCCCCGACCCCTTCCGCGAAGGCCGCGAGGTGATCGTCACGGTCGAGAAGCAGGGCGAGAAGTACGTCGGCGAACGCAACTCGCTGATCACCAAGTGCCCGTCCAAGTACAAGACCGCTCCGCCGAGCGAGAACCAGAACGCCTGAGTGTCCCCGCGGACGGCATGCGGGGCGCAGGGGCCCGGTAGGCGCTGATGGCGAGCTTCGGCTTCGCCTGCCTGCTGCTGGCGCTCGCCGTCTGCGCGTACGGCATCTGGGCTTCGCTCCACGGCGTGCGCAGCGGGCGCTTCGAGTACGCGGACTCGGGCAGGCGGGCCGTGTACGCGCTGGCCGGCATCATCACGGTCGCGGTGCTGGTGCTCGAGGTCGCGTTCCTGCGCGACGACTTCGCCTTCAACACGGTCGCCGACACGTCCAGCCGCACGACGCCGGGTCTCTACAAGGCCGCCGCGATCTGGTCCTCACAGGAAGGCTCGCTGCTGGTGTGGGCGTGGCTGATGTCGCTGTGGTCGAGCCTCGCGCTGTTCCTGACGCGCAAGCGCATCCGCGACGTGGCCGCGTACGCCACCGCGATCCTGCTCGGCTTCGGCGCCTTCTTCGTCTCGCTGATGGTCTTCTACGCGAACCCGTTCGCGACCACCAGGCCGGCGCCGCCGGAAGGCGTCGGGCTGGATCCGCTGCTGCGCTTCCCGACGATGATGATCCACCCGCCGATGCTGTACTCGGGCTACACGCTGTGCATCATCCCGCTGGCGTTCGGGATGGGGGCGCTGCTGGCCCGCCGCGTGGACGCCGAATGGATCAAAGCGATCAGGCGCTTCGCCTTCGCCTCGTGGCTGTTCCTGGGCATGGGCATCATGCTCGGGGCGCTGTGGTCCTACTCGGAGCTCGGCTGGGGCGGCTACTGGGGCTGGGACGCGGTCGAGAACGCCGCGCTGCTGCCGTGGCTGACCGGCACCGCCTTCCTGCACTCGCTGATGATCCAGGAGAAGCGGGGGATGCTGAAGGTGTGGAACGTCTCGCTGGTGCTCGCCACCGGCACGCTCGCGATCATGGGCACCTTCCTGGTGCGCAGCGGCATCCTCAACTCGATCCACGCGTTCGGCGGGCAGACGCTGGGCGTGCCCTTCGTGATCCTGATCGCCACGCTGATCGGCGGCTCGATCTACCTGGTCGTCTCGCGCCGGGACATGCTGCGCTCCGAGCACCGCCTGGACTCGCTGCTCTCGCGCGAGTCGATGTTCGTGCTCAACAACCTCGTGCTCGTGGGGCTGTGCTTCGTGATCCTGTGGGGCACCTACTTCCCGCTGATCTCCGAGGCGGTGACCGGCCAGGAAGCCTCCGTCGGGCCGCCGTGGTTCGACCGCTACACGGTGCCGCTCGCGCTGATCCTGGTGCTGCTCAGCGGCATCGGCCCGGTGATCGCCTGGCGGCGCGCGACGCTGGCCAACGCCAGGCGCAACTTCCTCGTGCCGCTCGCGTTCGCCGCCGTCGCGCTCGTCGCGCTGCTGCTCGCCGGCGTCGACACCAAGCCGCTCGCGCTGACGCTGTTCTGCTGCGCCGCCTTCGCGATCGGCAGCGCCGCGCAGGAGTTCTTCCGCGGCACGCGCGTGCGCCGCGCGATCGCCGGCGAGCCGGCGCCGCTGGCGCTGGTCGCGCTCGTGCGCCGCAACCGCCGCCGCTACGGGGGCTATGTCGTGCACGTCGGCATGGCCGTGCTGTTCATCGGCGTGGCCGCGTCGTCCTCCTTCCAGCACACCAGCGAGCTCGAGCTCTCGCCGGGCCAGACCACGCACGTCGGCTCCTACACCGTGCGCTACGTGCGCCCGACGGCGACGCTGACGCCGAAATTCGACTCGGCCCACACGGGCTCGACGATGAGCCTCGGGGCGGTGCTCGACGTGAGCAAGGACGGCCACCACGTGACCACGCTCGCGCCGAGCGAGGGCTTCTACTCCTCCGGGGAAGCCAGCCAGGGCACCGTCGGCAGCCTGATCGGCGGGCAGCCGGTGAGCCATGTCGGGCTGAACATCGGCGCCACGCGCAACGTCTGGAGCGCGATCCAGCCGGACATCGAAACCCCGGCGCTGAAGCGGATCGTCACGGTCGGCAACAAGACGCTGCCGCCCGAAGACGGGATCGTCGCGGTCGCCTACCTGGCGCGCGAATACCTCAAGCATCCGCCGCCGGCGCAGTTCAACCTGATCGTCTCGCCGCTGGTGATGTGGATCTGGATCGGCGGGCTGATCGTGATCGGCGGCGCCCTGATCGCCATCTGGCCGGCGCCGAGCACCGTGCGTCGCCGCGTCGCCGCGCGCTCGCGGGCTCGCGCCGTGCACGGGCTGGCGCGCGCCTGAGCGCCGCGCGCGGGCGGCGAGCGTAAGCGAGAATCGAGCGACATGGGCCTGGTCATCGTCGCCGTCCTGCTGGTTGCGCTCGCGGCGCTCGTCGTGGTCGTCGTCGGCGGGCCGCTGCGCCGCGCGCGCGCGGCCGAACGGGCGACGCTCGCGGGCTCCGAGGACGAGGCCGGGGCGCTGGCGGTGGCCGCGCGTGAGCGTGCGGCCGCGTTCGAGCAGGCGCGCAGCCGCGACGAGCTGGAGGCCGCGCGCGAGGCCAAGTACCGCGAGATCCGCGACACCGAGCTCGACTACCGCACGGGCAAGCTCTCACACGAAGACTACGAGGCGATCGACGCCGACCTGCGAGCCGAGGCGATCGAGATCCTCGACGAGCTCGAACGCCTGGAGGCGCGTGAGCCGCCGCCGGCCGAGCAGGCGGCGCGGGCCGAGCAGGCGGAGGACGAGGACGCGCTCAGGCCCAGGGGCGCTTGAGCAGCACGAACGCGTTCAGGAAGAACAGCACCGCGAAGAAGATCGTCCAGCGGTTGAGGTTGCGCTCCACCAGCGAGCCGCCGCCGAGCGGGCCGGTGCCGCTGCCCACCCCGAACGCGCCGGAGAGGCCGGAGTCCTTGCCCGAGTGCATCAGCACGAGCAGCACGAGAATCACGGCGATCGCGACCTGCAGGACCGAGAGGATCGTTTCCACGCCGCACAGAGTATCGCGACGTCCGCCCGCGCGTAGCGGTACGGTGCCAGCCTGCTTGCAGGGATGAGCCCACAGCACGTCAAAATCTGCTGGCGCGATTACGAATCCTTTACGGATTCGTGGTTGGCTGCCGATAAGAATCCCCGGTGGGCGTACCCCCGTTCGTGGGCAAGCTGCGCCAACCACAACGATGGGACGTCTCCGAGATGATCGATCTTCGCGTATGCCGACTCTGAATCGCGCCCGCCAGAGGGCCGTGCGCGCAATCCTCTCGGCGCTCGCCGGCGGCGGCCTGACGGCCGCGGGCCTCGGCGGGCCGCTCGCGCCGGCGGCGCTCGGCGGCAACACGACGACGGGCCAGGCGAACGCCAGCGAAGCCGGCGCCCCCCAGGGCGAAGGCACCGGCACGGGCACGACGACGGGCTCCACGCCGCCGCCGACGAGCACCGAAACGACGACCGCGCCGACGACCACGACGAGCGAAACGCCGCCGCCGACGACGAGCACGCCGACGAGCAGCGTGCCCAGCCAGACGCCGCCGGCCAGCACCACGCAGAGCACGCCCACGAGCACGACGCCGGCCCCGACGACGACCGAGAGCGCGCCCGCCACGACCGCCGCCGAAGCCCCGACGGTCGTGCTGAAACGCAAGCAGAGAGCCAGCTCGCCCGCCGAAGCGGCGAATCCCGCGACGAGCAGCACCCCGAGCAAGAAGTCTGGCAAGTCCGGCGCGGGCTCCAAGCGGCAGAAGGCGACCGGGCCGAACAACGTGGCCGCCTCGCCGCAGACGGTCGCGGCCGAGGCGGGGCTGCTGGCGGCGATGCTCGCCTCCTCGGAAGCCAACGCGGCCGCGCTGAGCTTCTATCGCATCCCGCTGTTCCTGCTGCCGATCTACAAGGCCGCGGCAGTCCAATATGGCGTGCCGTGGCAGGTCCTCGCGGCCATCAACGAAATCGAGACCGACTACGGCAGCGACCTGTCGGTGTCCACCGCCGGCGCGGTCGGCTGGATGCAGTTCATGCCCAGCACCTGGCTTCAGTACGGCGTGGACGCGCTGAACGCCGGCTACGCAGACCCGTACAACCCGGTCGACGCCGTGTTCGCCGCGGCTCGCTACCTGCGCGCCGCCGGCGCCGCGACCAACCTGCGCGCCGCGATCTTCTCCTACAACCACTCCGAAGAATACGTCGAATCCGTGCTGCTGCGGGCGAAGCTGATCTCCAGCTACCCCAGGGACGTGATCGCGACGCTCACCGGCCTGGTCGACGGGCGCGTGCCCGTCACCGGCAAGCACCTGACCTGGAGCCCGGTGGCCAGCCCACAGGCGAGCGCCTCGAGCGCGACCGCCGGCGCCACGGCGAGCCCCCCGGGATCCGCAGGGGGCGTGCCGGGCTCCACGCCGCCGCTCGCGCCGAAGGCGGCGGCCGCGGCGGCCACGGCCAAGACGAGCCACGCCCATCCGTTGCAGCTCGTCGAAATCATGAGCGCCCCGAACGCTTCGGTCGTCGCCGTGCAGGACGGCCGCGTGACGCAGATCGGGCGCTCGCGCAAGCTCGGCAGGTTCCTGGTGATGCGCGACGTGTACGGCGACGTCTTCACCTACGCCAACCTCGGCAGCATCGCGCCGACGTACGTGCTCCCGAAGGAGCGCCCGGCGAAAAGCACCTCGCCGGTCGTGGAAGCGGCCAGCAAACCCGGCCCCGCGCCTTCGCAGGCCGCCAGCGCCGGCACGCAGTCGCCGCTGACGCTGCAGGTCAAGACGCCGGCGCCGGCGCCCAACGCCGCGAGCGCCGGCCAGGCTCCGATCGCCTCCGGCGAAGAAGCGCCGCCGGCCGGCATGGAACGCCCGCGCCTGTACGCGCACCCCGGCAACCCCGACGCGCGCGCCGCCGCCAAGGCCGCGGCCCTGCGCAGGGCGCGCCTGAGCAAGGCCGGGCAGCCACAGCCGCTGCGCGCCGGCGCGGTCGTCGCGACCGGCACCGTGCTCGGCAAGGTGAACATGCCGCCCGGAGCCCACGACGGTCACCTGCGCTTCGCGATCCGCCCCTCGGGGGACCCTGAAAGCGTCAACCCGGGGCCGGTGCTGGCCAACTGGGCACAGTTGCAGAAGGCGCTGCACCCGCAGGGCGCGAAGGCTGGCAACGCGCTGCTCGGCGCGACCGCGGGCGACGTGTTCCTGCTCTCCCAAGCCCAGCTCGAGCGCGCCGTGCTCGCCGACCCGGGGATCTCGATGGATGCCTGCTCGCGCCGCGAAGTCGCCTATGGCAAGGTCGACAAGCGGGTGCTCGCGGTGCTCGCGTTCCTCTCGCGCAGCGGCCTCGAGCCGACGGTGAGCGCGCTGCGCTGCAGCCAGGCGCGCGCCGGCCTGCCGGTCGGCTCGCAGGACCCCTACGAGGTCGACATCACGGCGATCAACGGGACCGCGATCGCCGGCCACCAGGGAGCGGAAACGATCACCGAGCTGACGATCCGCACGCTGCTGAACCTGCCCGCGAAGTTCGTCCCGCACGAGATCGTGAGCCTCATGCGCTTCCCCGGCGCCTCCAGCACGCACGCCAACAAGGCCTTCTGGAACCGCATCCACCTCGTGTTCAGCCCGCCGGCGCCCGCGACGCCGGCGCTCGACCAGGCGGCGGCCGCCCGGGCGGCGCACTCGGCCGGCAAGGGGCCGACGGCGCCCGCGCCGGTGATCGCCGCCACCAACGCGCTCAGCGCGGCCCAGTGGGACCAGCTGATGCAGCGTGTCGGCGCGCTGCCGGCGCCGAACATCGCGACCAAGCCCACCCCCGCCGCGATTCCCGACCCCAAGCGCCGCTGAGGCGGCGCCAGAGGTCGGGGGAGCTCCTGGACGAGGGGCTTCTCTAGGTGTCAGCCCGTGGGCTGCGGCCCGACGGGCCCGCCCGCCGCGCCGGGCCTCGCGAAGAACGCGCCCGCCAGGTCCGTGCGGCACTTGCGCTCCGCGTTGCGGAACGCCGCGCTCGTCGTGTCCAGGCCCTTGGTGTCGAAGATCGGACCCTTGCCGGTGGTGTTGGGTTCGGGCAGCTTCTCGCCGTCGGCGCGCATGCAGGCGGCGAACTTCGCGAGCGCCTGCTTGGCGGCCGCCGTGTCGAAGCGCCTGCCCGCGCCCGGGAGGCGCCCGCGGCCAAAGCCGCCGCACTTGCGCAGGTCGGCTTCGAACTGCGTGCGGCTGACGCCCGCCGGCAGCTGCGGGCCGCCCGCGCCGCCGGCGCCCAGGAAGCCGCCGGAGCCACGCTGCCCGGATTTGCGTTCGGGCAGCGTGACGCCGTCCTTCTTCAGGCATTCGCGCACCGCCGCGAAGCGAGCGGCGAAACCGGGTCGCCTGCCGGCGCCGGGGGCGGCGCCGGCGCTGCCCGTCGAGGTCGTGCCGGAGCCCGTCGAAGTGGTGCCGGTCCCGGAGGTCGTGCCGGTGGAACCGCTCGTCGCGCCGGCGGAGGCCGCGTTGGCGCTGGTGCTCGTCGTGCCGCTGGGGGAGGAGCTCCCGCACGCCGCCAGCACGAGGCTCGCGAGCGCGAGCGCCGCGATCGCGAGTGCCGGCGTCCCGCGTTTGCTGTGGTTATGAAGCATGGACTTCCTTTTTTGGTAGGTCTGTTGTGTTCGTCCGCCTGCCCGCCCGGCGCCCTCCCAAGCGCCTGCCACTGTAGCTAGCCGCCCTTGCCGAAAAGTTCGGGTTCCGAGCCACCGGAGCTCTTCGCGCCGCCCGAGCTCGCGCCGCCACCGCGCCCACCGCCGAACAGCGCGGCGAGCGCGCCGCCCGCTCCGCTTGCGCCGACGCTGATCGATTCGGCGCTCACCGAGCCGCTGGCGCCGGTCGACCCGACGACCGTGACGGTTTCCCCGGGGTGGACCGCGCCGACGCTCGATTTGACGGTCTTGGTAACGCTCGTGGCCGCCGAGGTGGAGACCTTGACGGTGTTGCCTTCGGCGTTCGTCACGTACAGCGTGCTGCCGTCCAGGTAGGCCACGGTGCCCGCCGTCGGTCGGGTGAAGCCGGCGGCGCCGAGGCTCGAGGAGCCGCCGGTGGAGCCCGAGCCGGTGCTCCCGGTCCCCGCGCCGGCGCCGCGAAGCGCGCGGAAGCGCGCCGCGAGCCCCGACGCGCCCGCGGCGCTCGAGCCCGTGCTCGAGCCTTCGCCCTTCTCGACGAGCACGCCGCCGATGAAGCCGCAGGCGATCAGCAGCACGGCGAGCAGCGCCAGCGCGAGGGGGTTCCCGCCCGCCATCGCGCCGAGCAGGCGCCGGCGCGGCCGGTGCGGCAGCTCTTCGGTCTCCTCGAACCATTGATCGCGGTCTGGGGCGGCCGGCTCTGCGGTCGCGACGGGCTGGTGCTCGGGCATTGCGGGCTCCTGGGGTGGGGAGGGTGGCTCACTCAAAGCGCAGCGCCTCGATCGGTCGCAGGCGGGCGGCGCGAGCCGCTGGATAGGTGCCGAAGAACAGGCCGGAGGCGAGCGCCGCGCCGAAGGCCAGGAAGATCGAGTAGGTCGCGATCGCCGGGTGCACGCCGGCTATCTCGAACTGGCTGCCGATCACGCCGACGGCCACGCCGCTGACGCCGCCGAACAGCGACACGAGCACGGCCTCGGTCAGGAACTGGGTGAGGATGTCCGAGCGCCTGGCGCCGACCGCCTTGCGGATGCCGATCTCGCGGGTGCGCTCGGTGACGGACACGAGCATGATGTTCATCACGCCGATCCCGCCGACGAGCAGCGAGATCGCGGCGACCTCGCCGAGCAGCGTCGTGAACACGCTGCTGGTGGAGCTCGAGGTTTCCAGCAGCGAGCCCTGGTTGAGCACGCTGAAGCCCGGTTCGGCCGTGTCCTTGATTTTGTGGCGTTCCTCGAGGATCGTCGTGACCTCGGCTTCGGCGGCGTCGAGCGTGGATTCGGAGTCGGCCTGCACGGTGATCGAGTCGATCGGCCCGACGCCGGTGAGGGAGTCCTGCACGGTGGTGATCGGCGCCATCGCCACGTCGTCCTCGTTGGTCGTGCCGTTGGTGCCCTTTTTGGCGAGCACCCCGACCACTTCGTAGTTGCTGCCGTCGACCTTCATGTTCTGCCCGACCGCGCCGGCGCCGCCGAACAGTTCCTGCACGACTTCCTGGCCGATCACGGCCACGCGCCGGTGATCGGCGACGTCTTCGGCTGTGAACGAGGCGCCTTCGGCGATCTTGTAGCTGTGGGCGGTCAGGTAGGACGGGGTGGTGCCGACGAACGACGACGGTTCGAAGCTGGTGGCGCCGTAGACGAGTTTCACGTCGCTGGCGTCGACGACCGGCGAGGCGCTCTTGACGTCGGGCGCCAGGCTGTGGTTCTGGAGCGCTTCGGCGTCGGCCTTGGTCAGCGACACGGTGGCCGCGGTGCTCGCCCGCGCGCCGAAGCGAAATGCGCCGCTGGCCTGTACGACGAGCACGTTCGTGCCGAGGCTCTGGATCGTCGACTGCACGGCCTTGGAGGAGCCGTTGCCGACGGCGATCAGCACGATCACCGAGGCCACGCCGATCGTCATGCCGAGGATCGTCAGCCCGGAGCGCAGCTTGTTGGCCGCGATCCCGCCCCAGGCGATGCGCAGCATCTCCGCGCCGATCATGCCCGTGCCTCCACGGCGCCCGCCGCGCCGGCGCGGTGGGCGGACTTCTGCGCCTGCGGCGCCGGCGGCGCATCGTGCACGCCGACGGTGCGCGTGTCCTCGACGACCCGGCCGTCGCTCAGGCGGATCACGCGCTTGCACTGCTCGGCCACGTCGGGCTCGTGCGTGATCAGCACGACCGTGCGTCCTTCTTCGTTCAGGCGGGCGAAGATCCGCAGCACGTCCTCGGTGGAGCGCGAGTCGAGGTTGCCGGTCGGCTCGTCGGCGAGGATCAGCGCGGGGTTGGTGACGATCGCGCGGGCGACCGCCACGCGCTGCTGCTGGCCGCCGGAGAGCTCGGAGGGCTGGTGGTGCATGCGGTCGGCCATCCCGACCGAGCGCAGCGCCCGTTCGGCGCGCGCCCGGCGTTTGGCGCCGCGCTGCCCGGCGTAGGCGAGCGGCAGCTCGACGTTGGCGAGCGTGCTGGTGCGCGCTACCAGGTTGAAGCTCTGGAAGACGAAGCCGATCTTGCGGTTGCGCAGGTCGGCCAGGTCGTCTTCGTCCATCGTTCCCGCGTCGACGCCGTCGATCGAGTAACGCCCGCCCGTGGGTGTGTCCAGGCAGCCGAGGATGTTCATCAGAGTGCTCTTGCCG
>DASZFZ010000024.1:0-48448 GCA_035939315.1 Solirubrobacteraceae bacterium
GCTCGAGCACTGGGGCCTGGAGCCCGACATGGTGTGCGTGGCCAAGGCGCTGTCGGGCGGCTTCGTGCCGGTCGGCGCGGTGCTCGTCTCGCGCGCGGCGTTCGACAGCGTGTTCGACGGGATGGAGCGCGCGGTGCGCCACGGCTCGACCTTCGGCGGCAACGACCTGGCGGCCGCGGCGGCGCTCGCGACGCTGCGGGTGGTCGAGCGCGAGGGCCTGGTCGCGCGGGCCGAGCGCATGGGCGAGCTGCTGCTCGAGCTGACCCGGCCGCTGGTCGAGCGCTTCGAGGTGGTCAGGGACGTGCGCGGCGCCGGGCTGATGTGGGCGATCGAGTTCGGGCCGCCGGCCGGCGCCGCCGCCAGGCGCCTGTGGGAGTCGGTCGAGCGCCGCCAGCCGGGCCTGTTCTCACAGCTCGTGACCGTGCCGCTGTTCCACGAGCACCGCATCTTCTGTCAGGTCGCCGGTCACCGCATGAATGTGATCAAGGCGCTGCCCGCGCTGGTGATCGAGGAGCAGGAGATCAGGCGCTTCGCGGCGGCGCTCGAGCAGACGATCGCGGCGGCCGAGCGCTATCCGGCGGCGCTCGCGCGCTTCGGCGTGCGCGCGGGGCTGCGCGCGGCGAGCGCGCTGCGCTGAAGGCGCCCGGGGCGTCGTCTGGCCGGTCCCGCGCAAACGGGCTCCGGCGCGACGCTACCTGGCGGCCGTGAACACGTCGGCGCCGAACGTCGCTGGGACCGAGGCTGCCTCGGCCAGCCGCGGCAGCCCGAGCAGCGTCTCGAAGCTCGCGAGCGCCGAGTAGTGGTTGTAGGGGACCGCGCTTACGGTGCCGGCTTTGACGAAGGGAGAGAGCAGCACAGCGCCGATGCGCCCGCCGCCCGGGCCGGTGATCCCGGGCAGCGGCGAGTCGGGGCCGGGCTGCTCTTCGCAGCAGGCCGAGGCGTCGGACTGCGGCCCGTCGGACTCGTCGAAGGTGATCATCAACAGGCCGTTCTTGCGGAATGCCGGCGAGGAGGTGATCTTCGGCACCCACGTTTCCAGGAACGCGTCGATGTCGTCCAGCGCGGAGGCGCCGCTCGGCTGGTTCTTGCAGGGGAAGTCGTGCCCGTCGTTACAGAGGTTCGGCGTGATGAAGGAGAAGTCCGGCGTCTTGGCGGCCGACTTCAGGTTGCTCGCGAGGCCCGTCTCGCCGCGCAGCGCGTCGGCCGGCATCGCGCCTTCCGGACCGCCGAGCGCGACCACGTGCTTGTCGCAGTAGGTCTGGTCGTCGATCACCGAGTGGAAGTACACGAACGGGTCGTGGCGGGTGGCGTAGCCGTCGCCTTCGACCGCTTCCTGGGTTTCGTCCTTGGATTCGAGCGCCGGGTGCCCGCAGGCGGCCGCCTCGCGGTCGGGGTCGTCGCCCATGTCCTGCTCGTAGGCCTTCCAGCTCTTGCCGGCGGCGCTCAGCTGGGTGCCGATGTTCGCGACCGACGCCGGGTAGACGCAGCCGAGGCCGCTGACGACGCCGTTCGAGAGCGTGACCGGAGCGACGAAGTTGTCGTAGATCTGGCAGTCGGCCTGGTTCTCGGGGTTCGGCGGCTGGCCGGAGACGAGCGAGACGTAGTTGTCGTTGCTCTCGTGGCCGGTGGCGAAGTATTCGCTGAGCAGCGCGCCCTGAGAGGGGAGCGTCTGCGCCAGGTAGGGGTCGGCGGCCGGTTCGCCGAAGGTGCTCGCGTAGTCCTCGTTCTCGAGCACGATCACGAACACGTGGCCGACCTTCGGGAGCTTGAACGGCTTGGGCTTGGGCTTGGCGGCGGTGGCGCGCGCGTTCCGCCCGCCCGACCCCGACGCGCTCGCCACGAGCGACGGCGCGCCCGCGAGCAGGAGCGCGAGCGCCGACAGCGCGAGGCCCGCTCGCCGCCTCATTTGCTCGTCAGCGCTTCGGTCGGCAGCGGCGGTTCGACGATCTTCGGCGGTTCGAGCAGCGCCGGGGGGCTCTGGAGGTCGAGGAAGTCCTCGACGGTCTTGGCGTTGGCGTCGCGGAACGTGAGCGCGGGCAGGTTCCACTTGGCCTCGATCGTGGCGAGCACCGAGGTGTGGTCGTGCACGACGTTGGTGACGGCGTTGGGCTTGGCGTAGGGGGAGGCGACGACGGCGGGCACGCGCGGGCCGTAGATGTCATAGCCGCCGGGGATGTCGCCGGGTTCGAGTTCCGGGGGGATCGAGTCGGGCGCGATCGCGGCGGGCGGGGGCACGTGGTCGTAGTAGCCGCCGTGCTCGTCGTAGGTGTAGATCAAGAGCGTGCGCGGCCAGGCCGGCGAGCTGAGCACGGCGTGCACGACCGTGTAGGCCCAGTACTCGCCGATCGACAGGTTCTGCGGGTCCTCCTCGTCGCCGCCGGTCGTTTCGAGCTTGCCGGTGATCGATTCCAGGCCGGGCACGGTGGCGAGCGCCGAGCCGATGTCCGAGAGCACGCCGAACTCGGGGTCGACGAAGCTCACCGAGGGCAGCGTGCCGGCGGCGCAGTCCAGGTAGAACTGGGCGATGGGCGCGAGGTTGGCCGGGTATTTCTCGATGATCGAGGGGATGATCGCCGTCTGCGGCAGGTCGGTGAAGTAGTTGCGCCAGCTGACCCCGAAGGCGTGCAGGCGATCGAAGATCGTGCCGTTGGGCGGCGGCGGGTCCTTCAGGCTTTCCTCGCTCGTGGCGATGTCGCCGTAGGCCGTGCCGGCCATCAGGAAGCGGCGGTTGGGGTAGGTCTGGCAGGGCGCCGAGCAGAACCAGCGGTTGGCGAGCGTGAAGTTGGAGGCGAACGAGTAGGCGAAGGGCAGCGTCTCGGCGGTCCAGTAGCCCATCGGCTGGGTCGAGTGGTTGGAGGTCACGAAGCCGTCCATGCGGCCTCCGTCGATCTGTTCGTGGGTCGCGTTCCAGGTCTGCGTGACGTTCGGGCCCTGTTCGTCGTTGGGGAAGGCGAACGCGCGCACGGGGCCTTCGGGGCCGGGGTTGCTGTCGAGCGCCTCGCCCTTGCGGTTGAAGCGCAGGCCGTGCGCCCGCGGCTGGCCGGAGTGGGCGATCGCCCCGAGCAGGTTGTCGAAGGAGTGGTTCTCCATCATCACCACGACGACGTGGTCGAAGGGCAGCGCTTCGTCGACGGTGCCGGCCGGCACGCGCGGGTTGGGCAGGCTGTCGGGGGCGCGCAGCGCCTTGGCCGAGGCGCTGGCGGCGCGCAGCAGCCCGCCGGCGCCCGAGACGGAGGCGACGGCGGCGCCCAGCGAGCCCCCGTAGCGCAGCAGCGCGCGCCTGGTGAGCTCCTGCTCGTGCAGTTTGCGCAGCGGATCGCTCATCTGCGGACGATGTTTCCCAGCGGCAAGCCCGGGCTCGTGAAGATCCGGTGATCGCCGTGCCCGCAAGCGGCGCCGCTAGCCTGTGCGGCCGTGCCCGCAACCCGAGACGACATTCGCAACGTGGCGATCGTCGCGCACGTCGACCACGGCAAGACCACGCTGGTCGACGCGATGCTGTGGCAGTCGGGCGTCTTCCGCGAGGGACAGGACGTGGCGACCCGGGTGATGGACTCGATGGACCTCGAGCGCGAGAAGGGGATCACGATCCTCGCCAAGAACACCTCGCTGCAATACCGGGACGTCAAGCTCAACATCATCGACACGCCCGGACACGCCGACTTCGGCGGGGAGGTCGAGCGCGGGCTGACGATGGTCG
Source organism: Solirubrobacteraceae bacterium (assembly GCA_035939315.1). Lineage (GTDB taxonomy): Bacteria > Actinomycetota > Thermoleophilia > Solirubrobacterales > Solirubrobacteraceae > Palsa-744. Next base: position 3,701 of record DASZFZ010000024.1, read on the forward strand.
ACGGCGTGCTGCTACTGGTCGACGCCTCCGAGGGCCCGCTGCCGCAAACGCGCTTCGTGCTGCGCAAGGCCCTGGAGGCCAGATTGCCCGTGATCCTCGTCGTCAACAAGGTCGACCGCGGCGACGCGCGCGTCGCGGAGGTGGTCGACGAGGTGTACGAGCTGTTCCTCGACCTCGACGCCGACGAGCACCAGATCGAGTTCCCGATCGTCTATTGCAACGCCAAGGCCGGCGCGGCGTCGCTGTCCTACGAGCCGGGGGACGAACTGGCCAGCGGCACGCTGGCGCCGCTGCTCGACCTGCTGCTCGAACGCATCCCGGCGCCGACCTACGAGCCCGACCATCCGCTGCAGGCGCTCGTCACGAACCTCGACGCCTCGCCCTACGTCGGACGCCTGGCGATCTGCCGGGTGCGCAACGGCACGATCCGCAAGGGCCAGCAGATCGCCTGGTGCCGCGCCGACGGCTCGATTCAGCGTGCCCAGGTCGCCGAGCTGTACGTCACCGAGGCGCTCGAACGCGTCGACGCCGCGCAGGCGGGGCCCGGCGAAATCATCGCGGTGGCGGGGATCGCCGAGGTGACGATCGGCGAGACGCTCGCCGACCTCGAGGACCCGCGGGCGCTGCCGGTGATCAGCGTCGACGAGCCCGCGATGTCGATCACGATCGGCGTGAACACCTCACCGCTGGCGGGCAAAGACGGGGACAAGATCACCGCCCGCCAGATCAAGAACCGGCTCGACCAGGAGCTCGTCGGAAACGTCTCGCTGCGGGTCAAGGACACCGAGCGCCCCGATACCTACGAGGTGCAGGGGCGCGGCGAGCTGCAGCTCGCGGTGCTCGTGGAGATGATGCGCCGCGAGGGCTTCGAGCTGACCGTCGGGCAGCCGCACGTGGTCGAGCACGAGATCGACGGCAAGCGCCACGAGCCGGTCGAGCGCCTGTCCGTGGACGTGCCCGAGGAGCACGTCGGCACGGTCACCCAGCTGCTGGCGGCACGCAAGGGGCGGATGGAGCACATGATCAACCACGGCACCGGGTGGGCGCGGATGGAGTACCTCGTCCCCGCCCGTGGGCTGATCGGCTTTCGCACGGAGTTCCTGACCGAAACGCGCGGGACCGGGATCATGCACCACGTCTTCGACCGTTGGGAGCCGTGGGCGGGAGAGATCCTGACGCGCACGAGCGGCGCGCTCGTGGCCGACCGCCGCGGCGAGACGGTGACGTTCTCGCTGTTCACCCTGCAGGAGCGCGGCTCGCTGTTCGTGGGCCCGGGCGAGGAGGTCTACGAAGGCATGATCATCGGCGAGAACTCTCGCGCGGACGACCTCGACGTCAACCCGGTCAAGGAGAAGCACCTCACGAACATGCGCTCCTCGACCTCCGACGTGCTGGTGCGCCTGGACGCCGCTCACAAGCTGACGCTCGACGAGGCGCTCGAGTTCGTGCGCGAGGACGAGGCGGTCGAGGTGACGCCGCTGGCGGTGCGTCCCCGCAAGGTGGTCCTATCGAAGATCGACAGGCAGAAGGCGATCAAACTGGCACGCAAGTGAGCGGACGCATCGAGCTGCGCGGCCTGGAGAAGTCCTTCCACGGCCCGTCGGGGCCGATCAGGGCCGTGCGGGGCATCGACGTGCGGATCGAGGCCGGCGAGACGGTCGCGCTGCTCGGGCTCAACGGGGCGGGCAAGTCGACCACGATCGACATGCTGCTGGGTCTGCTGCGGCCCGACGCGGGCAGCGTGTCGGTCTTCGGAAGAGCGCCCGGCGAGGCGATCGCACAGGGCGCGATCGGCGCGATGCTGCAGACGGGCGAGCTGATCCGGGACCTCTCGGTGCGCGAGCTGGTCGCGATGATGGCCGCGCTGTATCCCGCGCCGCTGCAGGTCGAGGAGGTGCTCGAGCTGACTGGCGTGGCCGAGATCGCCGAGCAGCGAACGCAGAAGCTCTCCGGCGGGCAGACCCAGCGCGTGCGCTGTGCGGTCGCGCTGGTCAGCAACCCCGAGCTGCTCGTGCTCGACGAGCCGACGGTGGCGATGGACGTCGAGGGCAGGCGCGCCTTCTGGACGACGATGCGCGAGTTCGCGGCGCGCGGCAAGACGATCCTATTCGCCACCCACTACCTCGAGGAGGCCGACGCGTACGCCGACCGGGCGGTGCTGATGGCGCACGGGCGGATCGTCGCCGATGGGCCGACGAACGAGATCAAGGCGATGGTCGGGACGCGCACGATCCGCGCGACGCTGCCCGGCGTCGCCAACGAGGAGCTCGCCGGGCTGCCCGGCGTGAGCGCCGTCGAGCGCCGCGGCGAAGCGATCGTGCTGAGCTGCTCTGACTCTGACGCGGCGATCCGCGCGCTGCTCGCCGTCCAGCCCGGCGCGCACGACATCGAGATCGCCGCCGCGGGCCTGGAGGAGGCGTTCCTCGAGTTGACCTCCGAGGCGTGATGGGCGCGCTCGTCTACACCCGCTACGAGCTGTTGCGCACGATCCGCAACCGGCGCTTCTTCATCCTCTCCTTCGGCTTCCCGCTGATCATCTACCTGCTCGTCGCCGGGCCCAATCGGGGTGTCCACGACATCAATGGCACCGGCCTGTCGGCGCCGTTGTACTTCATGATCGGCTGGGCGTCGTTCGGGACGATGAACGCGATGGTCTCCTGCGGCGCGCGGATCGCCGCCGAGCGCCAGGCCGGCTGGACGCGGCAGCTGCGCATCAGCCCGCTGTCGACGCGCGCGTACTTCCGCGCGAAGGTCCTGACGGCCTACATGATGGCGCTGATCAGCCTGCTGGCCCTGTACGCGGCCGGCGCCTCGATGGGCGTCCGCCTGAGCGCGAGCGGGTGGCTCGGGATGACCGGCCTGATACTCGTCGGGCTGATCCCCTTCGCCGGCCTCGGCGTCACGCTCGGCCACCTCTTCACGCCCGACTCGATCGGCCCCGTGATCGGCGGCGGCGTCTCGCTGCTGGGGCTGCTCGGCGGGACGTTCTTCCCGCTCGGCCACGGCGGGTTCCTCTCCGAAGTCGCCCAGTACCTCCCTTCCTACTGGCTCGTGCAGGCCGCCCACGTGGGCGCCGGCGGCAGCGGCTGGCCGGCGAAGGCGTGGATCGTGGTGGCGGCCTGGACCGTCGCGATGAGCCTGCTGGCCGCGCGCGCCTACAAGCGCGACAGCGGCCGCGTGTAGGACGCGCCCTCGTTTGCGCCGCGACGCTAGGGTACCGCCGATGATCGCCAAGACAAGAGCCAAATCCACCGCCCGTCTGCTCGCCCTCGCTGCCCTCGCCTGTGGCGCCCTGCTCGCAACATCGCTCGCCGCGCAGGCCGCCGAAAGCACGCCGATCCATTACCAGAAAGAGACCCTCGCCGAATTCGAAAAGCAGCTGGCCGCCGGGCAGATCCAGTCGGTGGTCGTCAACAAGCGGCTGCGCTCGCTGCGCACGACGCTGAAGAGCGGCGAACACGTGCTCGCGCGCTACAAGGCCAAAGAAGGGCCGAAGGTCACGGCGGCGCTGAGGGCCAAGAAGGTGCCGGTCAGCGATCTCTCGCCGGCCGAAGCGCTCAACGAAGTCAAGAAGAAACCGGTCCACCACAAACTTCGCTACATCGTCGGCGGGATTGCGGTGGCCGTGCTGGTGATCGTGGGCGTCGTCCTGTTCGTCTTCCGCCGCCGCAGGTTCGCGCGCGAAGAAGAATGATGAACTAAGAACAAGACTCAGTCTTATTCTGTGTTAGGCTACCGGGACGGAGTTGCCCGACCCACGTCCCGGAGGAGCCTGATCGATGACGAGTCCGTCCTGCCCGCGCACGCGCCGCCGCCTCACAGGGCTGGCGCTGCTCGCGGCCCTGACCCTGCTGATGGCCGGTTGCGGCGCAGCCAGCAACCCCTCCGCGCCCGCCGGCACGATCATGGCCGTCGGCGCCGAGAACGAGTACGCGAACGTGATCGAACAGATAGGCGGCAGGTACGTCAAGGTCACCGCGATCGAGAGCAACCCGAACACCGACCCGCACACGTTCGAGGCCAGCGCGAGCGTCGCCGAGGCGGTCAGCGCCGCCAGCCTTCTGGTCGAAAACGGTGTGGGCTATGACACGTACATGGAAAAGATCGAGTCGGGCTCGTCCAGCTCCTCGCGCAAGGTCATCAACGTCCAGCGCCTCCTCGGCCTCCCCGACTCCACTCCGAATCCCCACCTCTGGTACAAGCCGGAAACGATGCCGGCCCTCGCCAGGGCGCTCGTCAGCGACCTCTCGGCGCTCCAGCCCGCGCACGCGGCGTACTTCCAGGAGAACGCCAGGCGCTTCGACGAATCGCTGAAGCCGTGGTATGCGGCGATCGCCAAGTTCAAGGCGGCCTACCCGAACACGCCGGTCGCGACGACCGAGCCGGTCGGCGACTACATGCTCGAAGCGGCCGGGACGAGGAACATGACGCCGTTCACGCTGCAGGCGTCGATCATGAACGGCACCGACCCGGCCCCCCAGAACGTGACCTTGCAGAACGGCCTGTTCTCGAGGCATCGCGTGAAGGTGTTCGTCTACAACCAGCAGGTCACCGATTCGCTGACCGCGTCGTTCAAACAGGCCGCCAGGCGCGCCGGCGTCCCGGTGGTCGGGGTGTACGAGACGATGCCGACCCCCGGCTATGACTACCAGTCGTGGATGCTCGCCGAGATCGGCGCCCTGGAAAAGGCAGTCGCGGACGGTGCGTCCACTGAAAAGCTGTGAGCTCGGACGGCGCATCGGCGAGCAGGGACGTCCTCACCGTGCAGGGGGTGAGCGTGCGCCTGTCCGGGCGCACGATCCTCGATCGCGTCAGCTTCCGGATCGCGCCGGGTGAGTTCACGGGCCTGATCGGATCGAACGGCGCGGGAAAGACGACGCTGTTCCGGGTGATCCTCGGCCTGCAGGCGGCGAGCGCGGGTCGCGTGCTCGCCGAGGGCCGCGAGCGCGCACGCCGTCATCGCGCGATCGGCTACGTGCCGCAGAAGTTCCTGTTCGATCCGGATGTGCCGCTGCGCGCACGCGATCTCGTGGGGCTGGGGATCGACGCGCAGCGACTGGGGATGCCGCGGCCCTCCCGGTCCAGGCGGGCGCTCGTAGAGGAGATGCTGGACGCCGTCGACGCCGCCCGCTTCGCCGACACGCGCGTCGGCAACCTCTCGGGTGGCGAGCAGCAGCGCATCCTGATCGCGCACGCGCTGATCGCCCGGCCGCGGCTGCTGCTGCTCGACGAGCCGCTCGCGAACCTCGACCTCGGCAGTGCCCAGGAAGTCGTCGCGCTGCTCGCGCGCATCGCCCGCGAGCAGGAGATCGCCGTGCTGATCTCCGCGCACGAGATCAACCCGCTGCTGCCCGTCATGGACCGCATCGTCTACCTCGCCGCCGGGCGCGCCGCCAGCGGCGCCACCGAGGAGGTCGTGCGTCCCGATGTGCTCAGCGAGCTGTACGGCCACCACGTCGACGTCCTGCACGTCCACGGCCGCGTGCTGATCGTGGCCGGCGCCGGCGAGGACGCCGACCTGGCGGGCCACGAGGGCGTCTTCCCCGGAGCCGGGTTCCTCTCGTGAGCCACTTCCTGGCGCCGATCTTCGCCCCCGGCTTCTTCCAAAGCGAAGCCGTGCACATCGCCCTCGCCGTCGGGGCGCTCGTCGCGCTCGTCACCGGCGTGGTCGGCGTGTTCACGGTCGTGCGCGGCCAGTCCTTCGCGGGCGAGGCGTTCGGCGACCTGGGCACCGCCGGCGGTTCGGGCGCGTATCTGGTGGGCGTCGGGACGCTCTGGGGATTCGTGCTGGGCAACGTGATCGCGGCGGGCGCGATGGAGGCGATCGGCGTGCAGCGCGCACGCGGGCGGGATCTCGCCACCGGGACCGTGCTCGGCGCCGGGATCGGGCTCGCCGCCCTGTTCCTGTACCTCTACACGAGCGAGCACAGCACCACGGGAGCGACGGTCACGATCCTCTTCGGCTCCGTGTTCGCGATCTCCAGCACGACGATCCCGCTGATCGTGCTCCTGGGCGCGCTCGTGCTCGCGATCGTGCTCACGATCTACCGTCCGTTGCTGCTCAGCTCCGTCAACGCCGAGATCGCATCGGCCCGCGGGATCCCGGTGCGGCTGATCGGCGCGCTCTACCTGCTGGCGCTCGCGCTCGCGGCGGCGCTCGCGGCGATTACGATCGGCACGATCCTCTCGACGGCGCTGATCGTCGGACCGGCGGCCAGCGCGCTGCGGCTGACCAGGCGCCCGCTCACCGCGCTGCTGAGCGCGGCGTGCATCGGCGTCGGCGCCATGTGGCTCGGCATCGTGCTCGCCTACGACAGCTACCGCTGGCCGCCCGTCGACCAAGGCTGGCCCGTGAGCTTCTTCGTGGTGACTCTCGTGTTCGTCGCCTACCTCCTATCCGGGCTCCCCGAAGCCAAACGCGCTCGACGCGCGCAGCGGCGCTCGGCCGCGCCGGCGCCGGCGCGGCCGGCGAGCCCGAGCTAGCGCCAGCATGTTCTCCGGCTTCATGGTCAACGCCTGGGAGGTCGCGAGCATCGTCGCGGTCGTCGCGGGGATCGTCGGGTTCTTCACGGTCATGCGCGGATCGGCGTTCGCCGCCCACGCGATCCCCAACGGGTCCTTCGCGGGCGCCGCCGGCGCCGGCCTGGTCGGCGTGAGCACGCTCGTCGGCCTGGGCGTCTTCTCGCTCGGCGGCGCCCTGACGATCGGCCTGCTCGGCCGCAGGGGACGCCACGACGTCGCGACCGCCCTGGCGCTCGTGGCGATGCTCGCCCTCGGCGCGCTGTTCCTGAGCTTCAGCGTCGAGTACGCCCCGGAGGTCTACTCGCTGCTGTTCGGCGAGGTGCTCGGGATCAGCCCCAACGAGATCGCGCCGACCGCGATCCTCGGTGCGCTCTGCATCGTCGCCACGGCCGTCCTCTACCGGCCGCTGATGCTCTCCTCGCTGCTCCCGGAAGTGGGAGAGGCGCGCGGCATCAGCAGCTTTCGCATGGAGATGCTGTTTCTCGCGATCCTCGCCCTCGCGACGACGATGACGGTGCCGGTCGTCGGGACGCTGCTGATCTTCAGCCTGATGATCGGGGCCCCGGCGGCGGCGCGCTCGTTCACCGACCGGCCGCTCGTGGCGATGGCCCTGTCGGTGGCGATCGCGTTGCTGGCCGTGTGGTCCGCGATCGCGGCCTCCTACGAGACGAACTACCCGGTCGGCTTCTTCGTCGGCACGATCAGCGCGGGCGCCTACGCGCTGGGGCGGGCGTGGGCGTGGCGCCGGCGCCGGCGCGGCCCGGCCGCGGACCGCCCCGCGAGCCCCCGCGAGCCCCCGCGAGCCTCGGCCCGCCTCTACCATCCTCACATGAGCGACGCGCGGACAGCGAGCGACGACGACTGGGCCGAGCGCGCCGAGCGCAGGCTGGCGGCCGCCGGGCGCAAGCGCGGCGGCGCCAGGCGGGCGCTGCTTGAGCTGCTCGCCGGCGAGCGGTGCGCGCTGACCGCCGTGGAGATCGAGCAGCGCCTGCGGACGCACGAGGGCCGGGCGGTCAGCCGCGCGAGCATCTACCGGATCCTCGACGAGCTGGAGGAGCTGGCGCTCGTGCAGCGCGTGGAGACCGGCCAGGCGATGGTCCGCTACGAGCGCGTGTGCGAGCGCGAGGAGCACCACCATCACCTCGTCTGCGACGCGTGCGGCCTGGTGATGCCGTTCTCGGACCCGGGGCTCGAGCGCGCGATCACGAGCCTCAGCGAACGCGTCCCGCTGACCGTCTCAGAGCACGAGATCGTGCTGCACGGCGCCTGCCGAGACTGCGCGGCGGCCGCTTAGCCCCGCGTGCTCGACGGCCTTGCGGGGCCTGCCCCACAGGTAGCCGACCACGCACGCGAGCGCGGCGAACGCGACCACGAGCAGCACCGGGCCGGAGTCCTCGACGAGCGATCCCACGATCCCGGCGGCCAGCCCGCCGGCCAGCGCGGCCGCCCACCCCGGATCCCCGCCGACGCTCGACAGCAGACGCTCGCGCCAGCGCACGGCGGCCGCGGCGCACACGAGCACGAGCCCGGTGGCGACCGGCATCGCGTGGTTGTGCAGCTCCCGCCAGGCGGCGCCGTAGCGGCGGGTGATGATGTCGCGCAGGTCGCCGGCGGAGCGGGCGTGCAGGACGCTGCCGGTGAAGTGTCCGGCGCCGTTGGCGCTCGCGAGGTCGATCAGCGCCAGCGCCACCAGCCCGGCCACGGGGCTGATCAGCACGGTCAGCGCGCGCCGGCGGGTGAGCGAGCCGGGCAGCAGCAGCACGGTGGCGACCGCGAAGCCGAAGCTCACGAGGATCACCCCGCCGACGCCGGCGCCGATGCGCGCCGACCCCTCGACGAGCGCGAGCAGCACGCCCGCGCCGGCCATCCAGGCGCCCGCGCGGCGTCCGCGCGCGGACGGGTACAGGCCGGCGGCGACGGCCGCCGCGACCAGCACGGCCAGGCCCGACTTGAGTTCGTTGCCGATGCCGTAGAAGCGCGCGCCGAGGGCCGGGTCGGGGCCGAGCAGCGAGCGCATCAGCAGCTGCGTGCCGGCGAGCGCGTCGGCGCTGAGCAGGACCACGGCCGCGAGCGCGGGCGCGAGCGGCGCGCGCGGCCACGGCAGCAGCGCGTCGGTCAGCGCCCCGAGCCCCATGCACAGCGCCGCGATCAGCGCATACTCGACGGGCGCGCCCGGCTCCAGGGCGGCGGGGAGCAGCGCGGCGACGGGCGCCCACAGCACGCCCACGGCGCCGGCGCGCAAGGCCCACGCGCTTGCGCCCGGCCGCGCCGCCGCCCGGGCCACGCAGGCCGCTGCGATCAGCAGCAGCGCCCACGCGCACAGCAGGAAGCCGAGCGCCTTCAGCCGCCGTGCGGAGATCACGCGCAGCCTCGCCATCAGCCCGCGCAGGGCCGGCGAGTCCAGGCGCCCGTCGGTCGTGATCGGCTTGCCGCGCACGTCGGCGGGGATCGCGACGCCGAGGTGCGCGAGGATCGTGGGGGCCAGGTCGAAAGCACCGACCAGGCCGCGCTCGCCGGTGCTCTGCGAGGTCAGCTCGCGGCCGCCGCCGCCGCCGGGCAGGCCGGCGAGGGCGCTCCACAGCAGTTCGTGCCCGCCGGGCCGCGGCGCGAGCTGGATCGCCATCAGCAGCTCGCCGGGGGCGCGGGTGCGGGCCAGCGTTCGCAGGTCGGCGAGCCCGCCGCCTCCGGGTGGCAGTTCGGCGACGACGAGCCGCTCGCGCCGGCGCAGCGCGGCGACCCTGGCGAGCAGCGTGGCGGCCGGGCCGAGCGAGGCGGCGGCGATGTGGCCGCTCGCGCCGGCGGCGAGGATCGCGGCGTAGTGGGCGGCGGGCGCGGATGCTTCGGCGAGGCCGGCGTAGCCGGCGCCGCCGGGGATCTGGGAGGCCAGCAGGCCGGGCCGCAGAAGCTGCGGCGCGGCCTGCGCGCGGCGGCTGGCGGCCGCCCAGCCCGCGATCGCGCCGCCGCCCGCGCCCGTGAGCGAGAGGGACAGCGGCGGGGGCGTCGGCGTGTCGTATGCCGTGTTCGCCACGCGCGCCCCCTGGGTGATGTCGAGCGCGAGCTGGTCTGGCGAGTAGCGGCCCTGGGACGCCGACATGATCGCGACCGAGAGGCCGGGGACGCCGGCGAGCTCGGGCTCGCCGGCGGGCGCGAACACGACGAGCGCCGAACGTCCGGCGCCGCGGCTCGCGGTCTGTGTGGGCAGGGCGATCGCGGCGGCGTCGGCCGAGGCGGGGATCACGCCGCCGGCGAGCGCGCACAGGAGGGCCAGCACGGCCCTCCGGGAGGCTGGGCTCAGGCCTCCGCTCCCTCTGTGGCGACGCCCGGGCGCGGCCGCGGGAAGCCGCCGGGCGGATGCGGCGCGCCGCCCTGGGGCTCCTCGGCGGCAGGCGCGGCCGGGGGGATCGTGCCCTCGATGTTCAGCCGCGGGAGCGTACGCTCGAGCCAGGCCGGCATCGTCCAAGTGCGCGGGCCGACGAGGTGCAGCGCGGCCGGCAGCAGCAGGCAGCGCACGACGAGCGCGTCGAGGAACACGGCGCTTGCGAGGCTGAGGCCGAACTCCTTGATCACGCGGCCTTCGAGCAGCGTGAAGGAGAGGAACACGCACACCATGATCGCGGCCGCCGCGGTCACGACGCGGCCGGTCAGCGACAGGCCGTCGGCGACCGCCTCGGCGTGGTCGTGCGTGCGGCTGAAGCGTTCGTGCATGCGCGAGACGAGGAACACCTCGTAGTCCATCGACAGGCCGAAGACGATCGCGAACAGGAACACGGGGATGAACGCTTCGATCGGGCCGGGCTGCACGCCGACGAGGCTGCCCAGCCAGCCCCACTGGAAGATCGCGACGATCACGCCGAGCGCGGCGCTGATGCTGAGCAGGTTCATGACGGCCGCCTGCAGGGGGATCACCAGCGAGCGGAAGACGAGCAGCAGCAGCAGCGCGCTGAGCAGCACGACCACGCCTATGAACAGCGGCAGCTTGCGCGAGAGCAGCGCGGCGAAGTCGACGGCGCCCGCGGTCACCCCGCCGACGTACACGGTCGCGTGGGTGGCGGCGGCCAGCGGCGGGATCACGTGCTGGCGCAGCCGTTCGACGAGCTGAGTGGTGGCGTAGGCCTGCGGAGAGGAGCGCGGGTAGACGCTCAGCGTCGCGACTTCGCCGCTGGGGTTGAAGCGCGCGGGCGTCACAGAGGCGACGCCGGGCGTCTGGCCGAGGGCCGCGCGGAGGGTTTCGGTGGTGGCCTTGGCGTCCGGCCCCCGTGGCGTCTTGGCGACGACGAGCAGCGGCCCGTTGAAGCCCTGGCCGAAGCCCTGCGCGAGCAGCTCGTAGGCCTTGTGGGTGGTCTGGGCGGCGGGGTCGTTGGAGGCGTCGCTCGAGCCGAGCCGCAGGGCGATAGCGGGCGTCGCGATCGCGAGCATGACGAGCGCGGACAGCGCCGCGATCGTCCACGGGCGGCGCTGGACGAACGCGCTCCAGCGCACCCACACGCCGCCGGCGGCCGCGATGGCGGGGTCGGCGGGGGAGCCGGAGCGGGCGGCGCGCGCGCGTGCGCGGCGGCCGGGCCGCGCGAGGCGGGGGCCGGCGAAGGCGAGCAGGGCGGGCAGCAGCGTGAGCGAGGCGAGCATCATCAGGAGCACGCCGATCGAGGCGGACAGCGCCACGCCGTAGAGGAATTCGACGCCCAGCAGCATCAGCCCGAGCAGCGCGATCACGACGGTCGTGCCGGCGAACAGCACGGCGCGCCCGGCAGTGTCCATCGCCTGCATGACCGAGGCGCGCGCGTCCTCGAAGGTCGGCCCGGGGCTGCGATAGGCCTCGCGAAAGCGCGTGAGGATGAACAGGGCGTAGTCGATGCCCACGCCCAGCCCGATCATGGCGGCGAGCTCGGAGGAGAAGTTGGGCGTGTCGACGACGTGGGTGAACAGCGCGATCGAGGCGAGGCCCGTGCCGAGGCCGAACAGGGCGGTGAGGATCGGCAGGCCCATCGCGGTCAGCGAGCCGAAGGTCATCAGCAGCACGACGATCGCGGCGAGCAGGCCGACGCCGGTGGAGATGCCGAAGCCTTCCTGCTCGGTCTGCTCGATCGCCTGGCCGCCGAGCTCGATCTGGATGGGATCGCGCCCACCCCGCGCGGCGGCGTGGGCGGCGCTCACGACGCGTTCGGGCGCGCTCTTGGGCAGCAGGTTGGCTTTCTCGTCGAACACGACGGTCGCGAAGGCGATCCTGCGGTTGGCTGAGATCGCGTTGCCGGCGCCGGCGTACGGGCTGATCACGCTGGCGACGTGGGGCAGCTTGGCGACGGCCGCGAACAGGGCGCTCATGTGCGCGCGCACCGCCGGTTCGAGCACGCTGCCGGAGCTGACCTTGTAGACGATCGAGTCGCGGTCGCCGGCCTGCGCCGGGAAGCTGTGCTGGAGCAGGTCGGCGGCGCGCTGCGCGTCGGAGCCCGGGATCGTGAAGTTGTTGGAGTAGCTGGTGCCGGCCGACTGGGCGAGGCCGTTGATCACGACGAGCAGCAGGATCCAGCCGATCGCTACGTACTTGCGGTGCGTGGTCGACCAGGCGGCGAGCTTGAGCATGCAGCTAAGCGTAGCGGCGGCGCCGCGCTCAGTTGACGCTTGGGTCGGCGGGCATACGCGCGATCAACGCGTAGCCGCCGCCCTTGCGCCTGAGCACGGCGGCCCACAGCTCGGCGGGGTCCTCGGTGAACACGTCCTGGGGCTCGGCCGGATGGGCGATCCAGTCGCCCGCCGCGACCTCGGCGTCGAGCTGCCCGGCCGACCAGCCCGCGTGGCCGGCGAACAGGCGCTTGCGCTCGGTCGCCTCGCTCAGCTGCTCGATGCCGGCGTCGGGGGCGGGGAAGCCGATGCGCCCGAGCACGAGCACGCCGGCGAGCGCAGGCTCGAGGAACTCGGCGAGGAACACGACGGCGCTCGGCTGCACCGGGCCGCCGACGAACAGCTGCTCGGAGGCGTCGAGCATCGCCTCGAGCTGGGGCACGGCCTCGCCCACGGTGACCGTCGAGGGGCGGTTGAGCACGACGCCCATCGCGCCGTCCTCGTTGTGCATGCCGATCAGCACGACCGTGCGCGCGAAGTTGGGATCCTGCAGCGAGGGTGCCGCGAGCAGCAGCTGGCCGGCGAGCGAGTCCTCCATGGACTCACGGTAGCGGCCCGCACGGCTCGCGTTCACATGTAGCCGAAGCGGGTGAGCCCGGCGCTGGCGCGGGCCTGCACCTCGGCCAGGCGCTTGGAGCTCGGCTTCGGCGGGGCCGGGCGCGAGATCAGCGCCGCGGCCTCGCGCACCTGCGCGTCGGTGGCGGACCGGTCGCCGCGCGCGAAGTCGATCAGCTGGCGGCACAGGCGCTCGGGCTCGTCGCAGATGTCCTCGAAGCGCACGCGCAGGTAGCGCTCGCCCATGTGCTGCTCGCCGTAGTCGGCGGCGCGCGTGTTGGCCCAGCTCCAGAACTCGATCGAGAGCACGTATGGCTCCCAGCGCTCGTGCTCGGGGCCGAACACGACGTCGCCGTAGTGCTGGGCCTGGCGCTGGTTGGGCGAGAACGCCATCCTGCGCCCGTCGCGGACGAAGTGGACGAAGCGCAGGTCGGGGATCGCGCGGTCGAGGAAGGGCAGCAGCAGATAGGCGTGCGGGTGCTTCCACCCCCACGGGCCGGCGGCGGGATCGTGCTCGCCGAGGTGCGCGGCGACGCTCTCGGCGAGCGCCTCGCGCATCTGCTCCAGCGGCGGCTCCTCGCCGGCGAGGTCGGCTTCCAGGAAGCGCTTGCCCCAGGCCATGTCGAAGTCGGCGAGGTCGAGCGAGTCGCCCGAGATGTTCAGGTGGGCGCCCATGAAGACCTCGCCGCAGCTCAGCAGTTTGGTGGCCACGCGGGTTCCCGATCCCCCGGTTCCCCCCACGGCGACCGGCGCGTTTGGCTCCCAGGGCGCGCTCATCGGGCCGCGGAACTTACCACGGCCGAGAAGATCTCGATCTTGCCCGAGAGCTTGTGTTCGTTGGCGTTGCCCTCGGGCTCGACGATGTGGCCGTCGACAACGATCGGACTGTTCCAGTGCCCGGATTCCCCGGGCAGTTTCGCGATCGCGCGCGGGGAGCCGGGCCGGTACACGTAGATGCCGCCGGCGTTCGGTTCGTACACGTAGAGCAGGCCGCCGGCCATCACCGGGCTGGTGCCCGGCGTGCGGTTCTGCCAGGCCTGGTAGAGGCGCCCGCCGCGCAGCACGTAGGCGCCGGTGCCGTGTTCGTCGGCGATGAACACGGTCGTGCGTCCGCCCCGGCGCCAGACGGCGGGCTGGGTGAAGAGCTGGCCGCCGCCGGGGATCGACAGCCGCTGGAGTTCGCCGCCGAGCGGGTGCACGCGGGCGCGGGCGCCCGATGGCGGGTGTCCGTCCAGGCGCGAGAGCGCGAGCACGCGCATGACGCCGTCCTTGCCGGCGAGCACGACGCGGTTTTCGCCGAGCAGCGCGGGGGCGCTCGAGCCGAGGTCGAGGTCGCCGTCGTTCAGTTCTTCCTGGTTGGTCGGGGTGAAGGACTGGCGCAGGTCGAGCGTCGGGAAGCGCAGCTCGATCACGCTGTCGCCGAAGTCGGTCGTGCCGTTCCAGGGGCCGTTGCCGGTGTCGATCAGGATGCGCTGGCCACCGGGCTCGACGATCGGGCCGCCGCGCGAGAGGATCGCCGAGTCGCTGGCCGGGCAGGTGCTCGGGACCTGCAGTTCGCGGCGGTTGGCGCAGAGCGTGTTGAAGACGCTAAGCAGATGCCCGCTGGAGCGCGAGATCAGCACGACGTGGCCCTGGTAGGGGGGGATGTCGCCGATGTAGCCGCTGGTCGCGACGACCAGGTCGGGGCCGTCGATGTTGATCGCGGCGCCGAGCTTCTCGTGGACGGGTTCGCGGGTCACGCTCACCGGCCAGCCGGCGGCCTCGCTGCCGTCGGCGAGCGAGAGCTTGTGGATCAGGCCGTCGGGGGAGGCCGCGTAGACCCACCGGCGGTCGGGGTCGGCGAGCGGGCTCGCGACGGTGATCTGGGCGCTGCCCGCCCACTTGCCGTAGCCGGGCGGCGTGAACGTCCACAGCACGGCGCCCGTGTCGGCGTCGATCGCGATCGTCTTGCCGTAGCTGGTGGTCACGACGACCACGTCGCGGGTCGCGCCCTCGACGGAGACTTCGTGCAGGTAGATGGCCGAGGAGTCCACCGTGCCGGGCAGCGAGACGGTGAGCTGGCGCAGGTGGCCGAGCTGGCCGCCGGCGATCCCGCTGGAGAGTTCGCTGACGTCGCTGCGCTGCGGGTCAAGGCCGAACTCCGGCCATTCGCGCAGCTCGCCGGCGGAGGCGCGCGTCGCGCGGGGGATCGAGGCGATGCTGGCGGTGGGCGTGTGCACGGTCGCCGGCACGCCGCCGCCGCAGGCGGCCAGCGCCGCGCTCGCGAGTACGGCGAAGGAGCCCGCCGCGATCCCCCTGCTACCGGTGCGGATGCGGCGGCGAGCGAGCATGCGCAGAGGTTCTAGCGCATCGTGAGATAGGGTGACGCACATGGCCAAGACGCCTCAGGTGGGAGAGCAGGCGCCCGACTTCGAGCTGCCGGGTACGGCGGGCGCGTTCAAGCTCTCAGAGCACCGCGGCGAGCGCGTCGTGCTGCTTTTCTACCCGGGCGACAACACGCCGGTATGCACGAAGCAGTTCTGCTCGTATCGCGATCGGCCGGACGAGTTCGCCGCTTTGGGGGCGACGGTCGTGGGCATCTCGGCGCAGGGCGTCGAGTCGCACCAAGGCTTCGTCGAGAAGAACGGCCTGACGGTGCCGCTGCTGGCCGACGTCGACGGGGCGGTGGCGAAGGCTTACAGCGCGCACGGGCGGATGGGCACGAAGCGGGCCGTGATCGTGGTTGACGAGGATGGGGTCGTGCGGCATCGGCACGATCATCTGCTCGGGCTGGACTACCAGTCGGTGGACGAGCTGAAGGCGGCGTTGGACGGGCTGCCCGCGCCGAGCGCGTCGTAGAGACCCTGGCTTCAATCGGCGGCTAGAAGGATCGTCCCGGTGTCGGTCTTGTAGGAGGCGATGGCATGCCTGCGCTGAGCGCGTCCGCTGAGCAGCCTCGGCGTGCGCTCGCGGGGATGGATGTCGATGGCGAACTCGACGTCCAGCGTTTGTGCCAAGCGGGCCAGCGTGTCGATGGTGGGGTTGTGCTCGCCGGCCTCCAAACGAGCGAGCTGCGGTTGGGTCATGCCGAGCTTCTTCGCTAGCGCCCGTTGGGAAAGCCCGTGCTCGGTGCGATACGCCAACACCTTCAACGCGACAGCACGCGCGACCGCGGTGCGGTCCCACTCGCGCCGGAAAGCCGGGTCCTCCAGCTCATCGGCCAGCACTTGCTCGCTCGTCTTCAGATCAGTCAGCTTCACGCAGTCCCTCTCGTTCTGGCAAATATAACAAGCCTGCTATCGGTGTGGGGCATGCTTACAGATCCAGTTCTCGCAGGCGCTGTTGAGCGCTGCGGACCTTCCCCTCGAAGCCACGCTTATCGATCTGCGCCTCCGGGGCGACCGCCAGAATCACGAAGATCCTGGCCTGCACTTGCCGGTAGATAGGCCGCCAGCGGCTTCGGCCGGCGCGGGGGCGCAGCTCGCGCAGCCCCGCTCCCTCCTCGCCCTTGATCGCGCTGCTGTGCGGAGCGCCAAGGCGCCCACCGATCGCTGCCAGCTTTTCGCGGGCATGCTGAATCGCGACACGCTCGGCTTCATCTGCGATCACGGTACGCTCAGCGTCGGCCGCTGGATGCCACAGCACCTCAAACGGAGGCTCAGGCTCCGAAATCGCGCCGGATCTGCGCGGTCGCCCATCGGAGTGGCGAGGGTCACGTCGCTGGCGTTTGCGGGGACTCATCGAGAACGACGAATACCAGTCGCCTGGGATGGTCTAGTCAGGCGTCTGTTACCCACATTCGCGACAACACGCCGGTGTGTACGAAGCAGTTCTGCTCGTATCGCGATCGGCCGGACGAGCTCGCGGCTTTGGGGGCGACTGTGGTTGGGATCTCGGCCCGGGACGTGGCCTCGCACGAGGGGTTCACCGAGAAGAACGGCCTGACGGTGCCGCTGCTGGCCGACGTCGACGGGACGGTGGCGAAGGCTTACAGCGCGCACGGCCGGCTCGGCACGAAGCGCGCGGTGATCGTGATCGACGAGGACGGGGTCGTGCGGCACCGGCACGACCATCTGCCGGGCTCGACTACCAGTCGGTGGACGAGCTCAAGGCGGCGCTGGATGCGCTGCCGAGCGCATCAGCGAGCTAGACGCCCTGCGGAGCGCTGCTACCGATGTGATTGGCGGTTCAGCTTCCGCTTGGCCGAGGTGCGGGGCGCGGAGAGGAACCCCCACGACCTTCCTCGATGCCGATCGAAGTCGAGGGCGGCTTGATCTCTTGCTACGGTAGGGAGAGCCGACGGGATGAGTACAGTGGATGTGACGCGACTTACTGGGCTCGTAGCGGCGCTGGTATGCGTGTTGTTGGCGTCCTCGTGTTCGAGCGCGCACGGAAGTGACTCGCATCAGTTGGCGCACGGCGCTGTCGTCGCACGGCGCATGCCGGGCGCCCATGTCGTGCTCGCGCCGATACTAGAAGGTGGCAGTTCGGGCTTGTGCATGGATGTCGCCACCACGAGAAGAGGCGGTAGCGCTGGTTGCAGTCGCCCCACGGCGACGGGAGCTGTCTTTGATGAGGCGTGCACGGAGACCCAGCAATACGTCGAGACGGCATACGTCATTCTGCTCGCGAGAGGCGATGTGGCAGACGTGTCCGTGGCTGGCGCGGCTCCGATCGCGACGGAATCGAACTCGACGCTCCCGGACGGACTGCGTGGTGTCGCAGTCGAACTACCTGGGTATAAGCTCGACCTTCAGCCCGGTAGGTCCGGCTACCTGTGGAGCCCGTGCCCGCGTGTGCGGGCGTTCGCCGCGAACGGCAAGCCCATCGATGAACGGGGCAGGATCGGCAAGCCGACCACGGTAGAACTGCCGAGGCGACACTGGAGAGCGCCTGCGCGCCCACCGAGGGGCGTCTGTGAGCTGACGGCGGCGCGGTTGCCCGATGGCATCAGGGCGCTCGAAGGGACGGTAGCGACGGCCCTCGGACGGCTGCCGGCGCTCGCTGATCATGCGTTTACTGGCTGCGCCGAGACGAGCTATATCGATACGGAAGGACACGAACTTCCCGCGGTGGTGCTCTTGGACGCTGTACATCCAGGGGCCAAGCCGCCCGATCTGCCAGGCATGGAGCCCTTGGCCGGCCACCCCGGGATCTTTGAGCTGCCGACTCATGTGTTCGTGCGACGCATTCCCGGCGCATGGCTGGCAGTGAAGGAAGAAGACACCATCGGCCCGCGTGAACCGGTGGCACTCCTCGAAGCTCTGCGAGCGACAGTGCGAGGGAGCTACTGAATGCAGGGAACCGCGCAGGCGCTGCTGAGCCCTCCGAACCCGTTCCTCGAAGCCGCGCTTGTCGATCTGTGCCTCTGGTGCCACAGCCAGAATCACGAAGCGTCCCGGTCTGCACTTGCCGGTAGATCGCCGGCCGCGCCGCGCCAACCCGAGTGGTAGGATATCCAAAGTAAAGATTCCTACTAAGGACGTCTACATGCGCGGCACGATTTCCGAGAAGGGTCAGATCACCGTTCCGAAGCCGCTGCGTGATCGGCTTGGAATCAGGGGTGGGGACCGGCTCGAGTTCACGGAGGAGCACGGAGGGGTTGTAATGAGGAAGGCCGCCGACCAGGACCCCGTCGATGCGGTCTACGGGATCCTCAGGTCGGACGAGAGCACCGATCAGATGCTTCGGGCGCTGCGCGGCGATCCCGAGGCGGTGTGATCACCGCCATTGACACGAGCGTCCTACTCGACGTCTTGGGTGCCGATCCCGAGTTCGGTACGCGCTCGGCGCAGGCGCTGCGCGGGTGCATCGCCGAGGGCCGCGTGATTGCCTGCGACGTCGTGTGGGCCGAGACGAGCGCCTCGTTCGCAGAGCCGAAGGCGGCCGAGGCGGCGCTCGCACGGCTGCGCATCGACTTCAGTGCGCTCGACAGCTCGACGTCGCTTGCCGTAGGCCAGGGCTGGAGGGCGTACAGAAACGCAGGCGGAAGCCGCGAGCGGGTCATCGCGGACTTCTTGATTGGCGGACATGCGCTGGCCAACGCCGATCGGTTGCTGACTCGCGATCGCGGCTTCTACCGGAAGTACTTCAAACAGCTGCGCGTACTCGATCCGAGCAGCGACTGAACCGCCGTCACGCGCTGCACTGGACCACTGGAGGTCTTCCCAGGTCTCAGCCCAGTTGGACGCCGGAGGCGCGCGGAATGGCGTCGATCGCGCCGTTCAGGGCTGAGCGGAGCTGATCGGGGTCGCGCCGGACTTGGGTGAGTAGCAGGCCGCCCTGCACGGCTGCGAGCACATTCTGGGCTAGTACGCCGGGCTCGGCGAGGGGGTGTAGCTCTCCGCGGGCCGCCATTCGCTCGAGGCCGTGGCGGATCGCGGCCTCCCAGCGGTCGAGGCCGTCGGCGAGCTCGAGGCGGGCGCCTTCGTCCTGCTCGGCGAGTTGGCCGGCGAGCGAGCCGATCGGGCAGCCGCCCTTGGCGTCGAGGGTCTGCTGGAGGGCAACGAGCGCGTCGGCCCACGCGCGCAGGCCATCGATCGTGTCGAGGCGCTCGAACAGCTCGGCCTGGCCGCCGACGACGTCCTCGCTGGCGGCTCTGGCGACCGCGCGCATGAGGTCGTCACGGTCGGCGAAGTAGTGGTAGAGCTGGCTCTTGGATACGTGCGCGCGGGCGCGTACGTCGTCGAGGGAGGCGCCGGCGACCCCGCGCTCGCGGACGAGCTCGCCCGCGGCGCGGATGATCCGCTCGCGGGTCTCGCGTCCTTTCGGGGTCGCTGGCTGAGCGCTCGTCACCGGGAGATTTTAGCGTGCTGGACTACATGGTCCATTTCTTGCTACGCTTGCAGCAAGATGGACCGATCGGTCCAAAAGATCAGCGACGGAAGGAAGACGAACGATGACGACGATCGCCGAGCAAGCCAACGACATGAAGGCCGCGACGGCCAGCCATCTGCCCGCAGAGGTGGTCGCCGTGTTCGCCGCTGACCAGGCGGCACTCGCCGCCCGCGGAATCCCGGCCGGAGCGGTCGCGGTCGGCGCCAAGCTCGCCACGTTCACGTTGCCCGACGCGACCGGCCAGCCCCGGACGCTCGACGAGCTCACCGCCGGCGGCCCCGCCGTGATCGTGTTCTACCGCGGCGGCTGGTGTCCGTACTGCAACCTCACCCTGCGCACCTACGAGCGAGACCTCCTACCCCAGCTCGGCGCCTACTCCGCTCGGCTCGTGGCGATCTCGCCAGAGACCCCGGACGCATCGCTCAGCACTCAGGAGAAGGCCGAGCTGACCTACACCGTGCTCAGCGACACGGGAGCCCAGCTGGCTGACGAGCTCGGGATCACGTTCGACCCCTCCGAGGAAGGACTCGAAGCGCAACGGGCCCTCGGCGTGGACATCCGCACCAGCCGCGCGGACGCGGGCACGCGGCTGCCGATGCCGACCGTCCTGATCGTCGATCCCCAGCAGATCGTGCGGTTCGTTGACATCCACCCTGATTACACCGGCCGCACCGAGGTAAGCGAGATCGTTGCCGCCCTCCAAACGCTCCCAAGCAGCTGACAAGGAACGCAGCGTCTTCTACGCGTCTGCTGGCAGCAGCCGGAAGTGTTTGCCTTCGGCGGTCAGGACCCGGAGGGCTTGCGGCTCATGCCCGCTTCACGAACCTGAAATAGAACGCCCCGAACACCAGGACGATTCCGATGTTCACCGTCAGGCGCTCCCAGAACCGATGTCTGAAGAACAGGACGTCCACGCCGACCACGAGGCTTACCAGCACGAGCACGTAGAGCACGACGCCTGCCGGCTTTCCCATCGTTCCACCCTACCGGCGCGGGCACGTGGGTGTACCGTGGAGCGAGATAGCGACTCGATCGCCGGATCGGCGGTAGACCTCGCCGGTAAGCGGGGCACGAGTCCCAGCCAGAGGAGGGGCAGATGGCCGAGCCGAGGCCGCCGACGGAGGAAATCGCGCTGACCCACTTCATCGTCTCGGACCCCGCCTCAGTGGCAGCCGTGACGCTCGCCGTCCGGGATCGGCTCGGCGAGCGCGGCGCGCCCGGGCGCCGCGGGGAAGGGGTCGGCGAAGTACTGGGCCTCGTGCGTCACCAGGCCGTCGGTCACCTCCATGACGCTGACGGACCACGTGGGCACGCCGTCGTAGGTGATCACGCACTCGCTCACCCAGAGCTCGCCGCAGCCCAGGATCCGGCGGACGGTGAAGTGGCGCTCGGCCGGGTGCCCGCCGCGCTGCGCCTGGATCTTCGAGCGACCTCTGAAGCGCTCGCCGGACTGCGGGTAGTCGAGGATCGCGTCCGCGGCGTAGATCGCGTGCTCGGCGTCGAGGTCACCGCGCTCGGAGGCCTCCCAGTGCTGCTGAATCCGGGCGCGGATCCCGGCGTCGCGATCGCCTGCGCTGCTCATATCTCAGCCCTTGTCGCCAGTAGGGAATGCTGGTCTAGATTTGAGCCTAGTCAAACGGTGCCGAGCATGACCGCTGATCGATCTCGAACTATGGGGGAACCAAGATGACCGCCACCACCGCCGCCGCTTCCACGCATCGCGACCCCGAGCTTCTCGGACAGACCGTCGTCGTGATCGGCGGCAGCTCGGGCGTCGGGCTGGCAACAGCCAGGCGCGCCCGCGCCGACGGCGCCAGCGTGATCCTCACAGGCCTGCACGACGACGACGCCCTGCAGCGCGCGGCGGGCGATCTCGACGCGCTCAGCACCGCCGCGTTCGACGCCAACGATCCGGCGGAGCTCGAGCGGTTCTTCGCTGGCCTGCCGAAGGGCGTCGACCACGTGATGGTCACCGCCGGCGGCCCGCACTACGGACGCCTGCTCGAGCTGACCGCCGACGAGCTACGCCACGCCCTCAGCGACCACCTCCTGCTCGCGATCGAGGCCGCCCGCAACGCCGCCGGCAGGGTAAGGCCGGGAGGGACGCTGCTGTTCATGAGCCCAGAGCGCGGCAAGCCGGCCGTCGGCAGCGGCGCCGAGCTGACGGTCGCCGCCGCGATTCCCGAGCTGATTGCCAACCTGGCGCTGGAGCTCGCGCCGGTCCGCATCAACCTGATCGCCGCCGGCTTCATCGACACGCCGCTGTCGGCGTCGCTGCTCGGCGGCGACCTGGAAAAGCGGCGCGACCAGCTGCGCGCGACGCTCCCGATCGGACGCGTCGTCGCCGCGGCCGACGTCGCCGCGCTCGCCGTCCACATCATGAGCAACACGGCTTTGACCGGGGCGACCTACAACATCGACGGCGGCCAGCGACTCGTCTAGGCCTTGCTAGCGCTCGGCGGCGCTCAGCGGGTTGCCGAGCTGGACGGCGCCGTCGAGCCGTCGCATGTCGTGCTCGTCCAGCTCGATCTCGCCCGCGGCGACGTTCTCCTCGAGGTGCGCGACGGGGATCAGCAGGATCCGCGCGGAGCGGTGCAGCAGCCACGCGAGCGCAATCTGCGAGGGCGTGGCCCCGCGCTCGGCCGCGACCTCGGCGATCGCCGCGTCGGCCGCGAGCTGCTTGGGGCCGCCGGTGAACGCCGAGCCCAGCGGGAAGAACGGCACGAACGCGATCCCGCGTTCCTCGCACAGCGCTAGCTCGTCCTCGTCGGCGCGGTTGACGACGCTGTAGGCGTTCTGCACGCAGGCTAGGTCGGCCAGGTCGAGCGCCCGGCGCGCGGTGTCCGCGCTGGCGTTGGAGATCCCGATCAGGTCGAGCTTGCCCTCCTCTCGCAGGTCTTCGAGCGTTCCCAGCTGCTCGGCCAGCCGGCCCTCGGCGTCGTGCTCGTCGAACAGGCGCAGGTTGACGAGATCCATGCGCTCGACCCGCAGCGTTCGCAGGTTGTCCTCGACGCCCGAGCGCAGCTCCGCCGGCGAGAGCGCCGGCAGCCGAGCAGAGACGTCTTGGTCATCTCACGCAGCATGCGGCACGGCTTCGCAGACCACAAGGAGTCTGGCGATCCTATGACCGCCGCCACCAGCCGGGCTCAGCCGAGCCGGCTGGCGTCACGGTCGCGCGCGTCGAGCATCCTCAACCTCCTGACGGGGAGCGCGAACCACAGCAGCACGAACGGAAGCGCGCCCGCCGCCGCCGTTGCGACGCCGGCGGCGACCCCGAACAGCTTGGTCGTGACGAGCAGCAGGCAGCCGCACATCGCGAGCGCCAGGCAGGCCAGGCCCACGATCACCACCCGGTTCGAGCTGAACACGATGTGGCGCTTGTCATCGTGGCGGAACAGAAACCGGTGCTCGGCCGAGGGTGCGATCGTGCACACGGCCGCCAGCGCCGCCAACACGAGGGTGACGAAGTACACGGCGCGCTCGAAGCTGCCGACGTGTGCGAAGCCCACGTTGAAGGGCACGATCAGCAGGAAGGCGAACAGGACCTGTACGCCGGTGACGACGACGCGCAGCTCGCCCGTGAGCTCCTCCAGGTTCCGGTCCAGGCGCTCCAGCGGCGTCTCGTGGCGGGTCTCGCCGTTCAGGTCGGGGGAAGGACCTGGGCGCATAGCCTCTTGCCTACCCAGCTCCGCCGTCGATTGAACGCGCCAGCCGCGGGTAGCCAACCGGCAGGCGCCTGCGCTCGCTGCCGCCGGCGGCGGCCGGCACGCGCCCACAGCAGAGATCGAGCCAACACGAAGCTCATTCGGAGGTAAGCAATGCCGCCCCGCGGAGTGAAGAAAGGCAGCAAGCGTGAACGCCAGTACGAGCACATCAAGGACAGCGAGCGCAAGAGCGGCGCCTCGCTCGCGCGCGCCGAGGAGATCGCGGCGCGCACCGTCAACAAGGAGCGCGCCCGCAGCGGCGAATCCCGGTCGAGCTCGCCCACGTCCACCGGCGACATCTCCTCCGGGCGCCGCGGCGGCCTGCGCTCCGGCAAGCCGGGACCGCGTGGGCGTACCCGCGAGCAGCTCTACCAGGAGGCCCGCGGCTTGGGCGTCGACGGCCGCTCGCGCATGAACAAGGCGCAGCTGCAAC
The DNA here is from genome assembly GCA_035939315.1 of Solirubrobacteraceae bacterium. GTDB lineage: Bacteria > Actinomycetota > Thermoleophilia > Solirubrobacterales > Solirubrobacteraceae > Palsa-744. The sequence goes on from DASZFZ010000024.1 coordinate 27,347, forward strand.
GCGCGGTCGACAACAAGAAGCGCTGACGAGGCGGCTGGCCGTGTGTTCGGTCTTGTTCGGAGTAGTTGATCCTGGGGTGGGCCCGGCTCGATGCGCTACTGACCGTCGGGTGCGAATGGTCGAGCGGACGAAAGCAGAGGTGCCCCATGAGCTTTTTCTACATCGAGGACGACGTGGTGCTGGAGGGCTGGGAGGACGCGGTGCTGGTCGTCGCCGGCGGCGAGATCGATCTCTATGCCGCGCCGCAGCTGCGCCAGCGGATCGTCGGACACATCGACTCGGGCAAGCGGCGGCTGATCGTGGACCTCTCGGAGGTGACGTTCATCGACTCGACCGCGATCGGCGTGCTGGTCGGCGCCATGGTGCAGCTCAAGCGCGGCCACGAGGACGCGACGCTGGCCGTGTTCGCGCGGCACAACCGCAGGGTCGAGCGGACCTTCGAGCTCGCCGGGGTCGAGAACGTGATCGACCTCTACGACACGCGCGAGGCGGCCGTCTCGGCGCTCGCCGGCGTCGGTTGAGCGCCGCGCCCGGTCAGTAGGAGCCGATCGCGGGCCCTTCGTATGTCCTCCCGCCCGGGCTCGTCCAGCGCACGCGCCAGCTGGCCCCGGCCGTCGTCGAGTTGAACCGCCAGTAGCCGCGGGCGTCGGTCGGCGCCGTGCGCAGCAGCCGGTAGCGGCGCGCGCCACGCGGGCGCACGAGCACCGTCACCCTGGTGGCGGCGCTCGCGGGGCGCACGAGGCCCCACAGCGAGTAGCCGCCTCGCAGCCGCTCGACGGCCAGCGGCAGCGGGTAGGCGTAGTAGGACGGCTTGCGCTGCCCGCCGGCGGTTTCCAGGCCGGTCTGAAAGCCGATGAAGCCGTGCTTGGTGGGCGGGATCGGGTCGTCGCGCAGCTCGTACTGCGAGAAGGCGGCGACGGCCGGGTCTTCCCAGGCGATCCGTTCGGAGATCGCGTCGTACTCGGCCTGCTGCGCGGGCGTGACGCCGAGCTGGTTGGGCAGGGTGTTGAAGCCGAACTCGGTCAGGTACACGGGCAGGCGCGGCAGCGCGCCGGCGCGGGCCGCACGAGCGAGCGCGTCGGTCAGACGCGAGAGCGTCCCGATCGTGACCTCGTCGGGATTGGCGGGGCGGTAGAAGGGGCCGGCCGGCAGCGTGTAGGCGTGGTCGGCGAAGCCATACGGGTGAAGCTCGCCGCAGGTCGAGGCTTTCCGGTAGCGCTCGTTCAGGCACAGCATGCCGCGCAGGAAGGCGAGCGGCGCGAGGTTGTGGGCGATGCCTTCGCGACGCGCGTTCACGCTGCTGAAGCCGAACGGCGCGACTTCGCCGATCAGGACCCTGGGGTGGGGGATGCCGGCGGCCTGCAGCCCCGCGTAGCCGGCCTGGAAGAGCCCGCGGTAGATCCGCGGCGAGGCGGGCGTGCCGTTCGCGTCCCACTGCGGCTGCAGCCAGCCGAGCTGGTTGGGCTCGTTCCAGATCGCGAACAGCGACACCTCGGAGCCGTAGTGGCGGCCCACCGCGGTCATGAACTCCTGGAAGTCGAGATCGTCCGGCCGGGTCACGTAGGGCGCGCGTCCGTTGGCCGTCGCCCAGCGCGGCGCCGGTGAGGCGACCGTCAGCAGAACCTTCCATTTCAGCCGCGCCGCTTCGGCCAGCACTGTGTCATATTCACCCCAGTGGTAGCTCGACGGATCGGTGGCGTCGAAGTTCGGTTTCCGCGCGTCACCAGCTCCGGGTGTCACATTGGCCCAGTACAGCTCCACCCTGATCGCTTTTACGCCGAGCACCTGCATCTGGCTCAGCGCCCTCGTCCGGGTCTTCGGGTTCAGCAGCTCCTGGCCGGCCTCGAGGAAGTCGATCTGATTGTGTGAAGCGAGCGCCGCCGGCGCCAGTGCACCCGACGTCACACATATTGCGATCGCCGCGAAAAGCGCGCAGACGATCCTTGGCGAGATGGCTCGCTCCCCCGGCATGCACCCAAGACACATGTGAACCGCGAAGGTTGCGCTCGCGTGAGCGACTTCCGCGATTTTGGTGAGAGGGTTAAAGGCGCGAGCCCGCCAGGGGCCCGCCGGCGGCAGGCGTCAGACGGGCTCGATCGCGAGATCGTTGGCGGCCTGCCCGCGCAGCAGCGCGACCAGGTGGTCGAGGTCGCGGAAGGCCAGCTCGCGCAGCGCGGCGCCGACCTGCTCGTCGGTGTCGTTGTCGGTCGAGGTCCAGAAGTTGGCACGGCGGCTGCCGGCGCCCTGGTGGTAGATCACGTCGCCGTAGATCGCGCCGATCAGGAAGTGGTAGTTGACGGCGTTGCTGCGTTTGAGCGGCGCGATCGAGCGCCCGCGGCGCTGGAGCTCGTAGGTCAGCTTCTGCCCCACGTCCATGTTGTGCTCGTCGCCCTGCTTCATGTCGCGCCCGAAGGACACGCCCAGCTCGAGCAGCTCGCGGCGGCGGATGCACAGGCCGCTGACGTGCACGAACGGGTGCAGGGCGGCGGCCATCTCGTCGCGGTAGACGCCGGCCACGGCGGCGCCGCGCTCGCACTCGCCGACGAGCACCTCGAGCCAGTCCTCGCGGACGGGGAACGAGTCGGTGTCGAGCGTGACGATGTAGTCGTACTCGGCGGGCACCTTGCGGGCGAGATGGTCGAGCGCCAGCGGGTGCTCGCGTTCGAGCGCGTATTCGACCAGGCGGCTGGCACGCACGCCCGGCAGCCGGCGGGCGGCGCGCGCGAGCAGGTCGGCGCCGTGGCCCGGGAGCACGCGCACGCGCGGATAGCCGTGCATCGCCCTGCTGTGCTCCTTGATGTGGGCGTTGTCGAACACGAACACCCGGTAGTCCCAGCCCCTGGAGTTGCGCTCGATCTGGCGCAGGCACAGCTCGATCCACGGGTGGGCGAGGGCCTTGTCGATGTCCGGCCGCGCCCAGCGGCCGGCGCGGGCGAAGCCGTTGACGACCAGGATCGCCACGCGCGGGCGCGGCTGCGGCAGGGCCGCGGGCGCGTCGGGCGGTAGCTCGGGGGCGGCGCTCATGGCGGTGGGCTCGCCTCAGCGGCCGAGGCCGTGGGCCGCGATCGCGGCCTCGCGCTGCTCGCCGGGCGGGCGCTCGGCGCTCGCGCGCGCGGCATACAGCTCGGCCAGCTCCAGCTGCAGGCTGCGGGGCTGTGGGTGGGCGGGGTCCGAGTCCACCGTGCGCCGCCGCCAGCTGCCGTCGCCGTGCAGGTCCCACGAGCTCTGGTTGTCGGCGAAGCCGCGTTCGAGCGTGTCGAGCAGCTCGGCGCGCAGGTCGGGCTCGGCGATCGGCACGGCCAGCTCGACGCGGTGGTCGAGGTTTCGGGGCATCAGGTCGGCGGAGGCGATGTAGATGGTGTGCTGGCCGTCGCGCTCGAAGGCGTAGATGCGGGAGTGCTCGAGCAGCCGCCCGACGATCGAGACGACCCTGATGTTCTCGGAGATGCCGGGCAGGCCGGGGCGCAGGCAGCAGATGCCGCGCACGTTCAGGTCGACGCGCACGCCGGCCTGGGAGGCCGCGTACAGCGCGCGGATGCAGCGGCCGTCGACGAGCGAGTTCATCTTCATGGCGATCCGCGCGGGGCGCGCGGGGGAGTGCGCGGCGATCGTGCGCTCGATCTGCTCGACGATGCCATCGCGCAGGTGGTCGGGCGCGATCAGGACCTTGCGGTAGTGCTGCGGGCGCCCGTAGCCGGTGAGGTAGTTGAACATATCGGCGACGTCGGCGCCGATCTGCTCGTCGGTGGTGAACAGGCCGAAGTCGGTGTACAGGCGGGCTGTGGCCGAGTGGTAGTTGCCGGTGCCGATGTGCACGTAGTTGCGCACGCCCTCGCCCTCGCGGCGCACGACCAGGACGCACTTGGCGTGCGTCTTCAGCGCGGGCTGCCCGTAGACGACGTGCACGCCGGCCTCCTCCAGCGCCTTGGCCCAGTGGATGTTCATGCGCTCGTCGAAGCGCGCCTGCAGCTCGACCAGCGCGACCGCCTGCTTGCCGCGCTCGGTCGCGTCGATCAGCGCGGGCACGAGCGGCGAGTCGTCGCTCGTGCGGTACACGGTCTGCTTGATCGCGAGCACGTTGGGGTCGGCGACGGCCTGCTGGACGAAGCGCTCGACGGAGGTGGCGAAGGACTCGTAGGGGTGGTGCACGAGCAGGTCGCCTTCGCGCATCGCGCCGAGCACGTCGGGGCGCTCGCCCTCGCGGCGCAACAGGCGCGGGTGCGTCACGCCGCCGATCGGCTCCTCGCGCAGCTCGGAGTGGCCGGGCAGCTTGACGATCTGCCACAGCGCGCCCATGTCGAGCAGCCCGTCGACCGGGTAGACCTCGTCGTCCTGGACCCCCAGCAGGCTGGAGAGCGACTCGCGCAGCTGCTCGGAGCAGCCGGCGCCGATCTCCACGCGCACGATCTCGCCGAAGCGCCGGCGGCGCAGCTCGTCCTCGACCGCCTGGAGCAGGTCGGCGGCGTCGTCGGAGACCTCGAGGTCGGCGTCGCGGGTGACGCGGAAGACGTCGTAGTCGGCGATCTCCATGCCGGGGAACAGCGAGTCGAGGTGGTGGGCGATCACGTCCTCGAGCGGCACGAGCAGGTTCGGCTCGCCGGGCTGCTGGCGGACGGTGACGAAGCGCGGCAGGATCTCGGTGGGGACCTTCACGCGCGCGAACACCGTCTGCGCGCTGACGGGGTCGCGCACGAGCACCGCCAGGCTGAGCGACAGGTTGGAGATGTAGGGGAAGGGCCTGCCGGGCGCCACCGCCAGCGGCGTGAGCGCCGGGAAGATCGCCCGCTGGAAGTGCTTGGCGAGCTCGGCGCGGCGCTCCTGGTCGAGCTCGCCGACGCCGACCACGTGGATCTCCTGGGCGGCCAGGGCGGGGCGCAGGATGCCTTCGAAGCAGTCGGTCAGGCGCCCGCTCTGGTCGAGCACGCGCTCGCGGATCAGGGCGATCGTCTCGGAGGGGATCAGCCCGTCCTGGGTGGGGTTCTCGACGCCCGCGTCGATCTGGTCGCGCAGGCCGGCGACGCGCACCATGTAGTACTCGTCGAGGTTGGTCGTGTAGATCGCGCAGAACTTGACGCGCTCGAGCAGCGGCACGCTCTCGTCCTCGGCCAGCTGTAGCACGCGGTCGTTGAAGTCAAGCCACGAGAGCTCGCGGTTGAAGTACAGGGAGGGATCGTCCTCCTCCGCGGCCACGCCGGCGGGCGGCGTGCCGGGCAGCGCCGGGGTGGCGGGCACGAGCGCCGGCGGCCTGGCGCCGGGGGCCTGTTCGCGGTCGCTGTTCACAACGTTCATGGCCTCCTCAAGCTACACGACACGCTAGTGTGCGGCACAGGAATGGCTCGTCAGCTCTGGCTACTTCGTCATGCGGAGGCCGAGCCGCACGGCACCCGCACGGACGCCGAGCGCCGCTTGACCACACGCGGGCGCCAGCAGGCGCGTGCGGCGGGCCTTGCGATCGGCCGTCTGCGCGTCGCCTTCGACGCGGTGCTGTTCAGCCCCCGGGTGCGCGCCAGTCAGACGGCGGCGCTCGCGGCGGAGGCTTGGAGCGAGGCGCAGCGGGCGCGCATGCGGGTGCACGAGCCGCTCGGCGGCGGCTTCGACGCCGAGCAGGCGCTCGCGCTCGTGCGCGAGGCGCCGGCGGACGGGCGGGTGCTCCTGGTGGGTCACGAGCCCGATCTCTCCGGCGTGGTGGGCCAGCTGACGGGGGCGCGCGTGGACCTGAAGAAGGGCGGCCTGGCGGCGGTGCGGCTAGAGGGTGGGGGCGGCGAGCTCGTCCTGCTCATGCGCCCCCGCGAGCTCGCCCTGATCGCCGGCGGCCTTGCGGCGCGCGCGCGCGGGCGAGCCCTCGCCTAGCGAGTCCCACTCGGCGGGCGGCGCGGAGGGCACCGAGTCGGGGTCCACGACCTCGACCGATTCGGCCGCGAAGCGGTAGCCGATGCCGAAGTGGGTGTGGATGTAGCGCCACTCCGGCGAGGCCTTCTCGAGCTTCTGGCGGAGCTTGCGCACGAACACGTCGACGGAGCGGTCGCCGCGGACCATCGTGTAGCCCCACAGGCGGGAGTAGATCTCCTCGCGCTCGAGCACGCGACCCTCGGCGGCGGCGAGCAGCTCGATCAGCTCGAACTCGCGCCTGGTCAGGTCGATGCTGCGCTCGCCCACGAAGGCCTGGAAGCGGTCGGAGCGGATCTCCACCTCGCCGGCGAGGATCGGCTGCACCTCGGCGCGGCCGGTGCTGCGCCGGCGGCGGCGCACGACGCTCTGCACGCGCGCGATCACTTCCTCGGGGTGGCAGGGCTTGGTGATCCAGTCGTCGGCCCCGAGGCGCAGGCCGCGCACGCGCTGGGCGACCGTGGAGGGGCCGGTGCAGACGACGATGCCGAGCTCGGGCAGCGCCTCGCAGACGCGCTCGAGCCAGCCCCACGCCTGGGGCCCGAGCACGGCCAGGTCGACGATCAGCGCGCTCAGGCGCATCGAGACGACCTGGTCGGCGGGCACGGGGCTCGCGAGCACGCGGTGCTCCCAGCCGAGTCTGTCCAGGCGCTTGGAGAGGACCTGGATGAAGCCGCTGTCGCGGTCGAGGACGGCGATTCGTAGTGATGCGGCAGGTGTGCCGGTGGCATCAGGGGCCGCGGTCATGCCCCCCCGGCCTCCAGCGCTGTCACTCGCGCTCATCGCGGGTGAGTGTATGCGATCCCCGAGCGGCGCGACAGCCCTGCAAAGCCGAGGTCACAGGATCTTCACAGCCCGGCGACCGCTATTTCCGGGTTGTGGGCCCGCTCGGCGGCCTGGCGGCCGGCCAGGACGTGCCCGGGCCGCCGTCAGCCGTTGCGGGCGGCGGGGTGCGAGGAGTCCGAGAACTCCCGGAACAGGCCGGTGACGACGAAGGCGACCTGCTCGCCGATGTCCACGGCGTTGTCGCCGATGCGCTCGATCGCGCGCGCCACGAGCGTCATGTGCATCGCCCACTCGCGCGTGTCCGGGTCATCGCCGATTTCGATCGCCAGGCGGAATATCTCGCGGTTCAGGCGGTTGATCTCGCGGTCCTGGCGCACGAGGTCTTCGGCGAGGTCCACGTCGCGGGCGGCGAAGGCCGCCTTGGACTGCACGATCTCCGAGCGCGCGAAGGCGCCCATCTTGGCGAGCGCGTCGAGCATTTCGCGGTGCACGGGCGGCTCGTAGCCGGACAGCGGGATCAGCTTGGCGATGTTCACGCACTGGTCGCCCATGCGCTCGATGTGCTTGATCATGTGCAGCAGCGCGGCCACCAGGCGCAGGTCGCCGGCGACGGGCGCCTGCAGGGCGAGCAGCGAGAGGATGCCCTGGTGCACCTCCAGGTAGCGCCCGTCGACGCGGTCGTCGTCGACGATCACCATCTGGGCCAGCTCGACGTCCTGGTGGTAGAGGGCCTCCATGACGCGGTCGAGCTGCTCGACGATCAGGTCCAGGCCGCCGAGCGCGTGGGCCTCGAGCTCCCGCAGCTGCGCCTGGAAGTGGGCGCGGCCGTGGCCCTGCGCGGCCTCGCCGGCCTGCGGCGGCGGTGCGCTCGTGGCCGTGTCCGCGAGCGCGTCGAGCGGGTCCTCGTCAGCCGAACGGGCCGGTGACATATTCCTCCGTGCGCGGGTCGTCGGGTTTGGTGAAGATCTCCTGCGTGGGGCCGACCTCGACGAGCTTGCCGTCGAGCATGAAGGCCGTGCGGTCGGCCACGCGCGCGGCCTGCTGCATGTTGTGGGTCACGATCACGATCGTCACGCGCCGCTTGAGCTCCTCGATCAGCTCCTCGATCTTCAGCGTGGCGACGGGGTCGAGCGCCGAGCAGGGCTCGTCCATCAGGATCACCTCGGGGTCCACGGCCAGCGAGCGGGCGATGCACAGGCGCTGCTGCTGGCCGCCGGACAGTCCCGCGCCGGGCTTGTCGAGGCGATCGGCGACCTCGTCCCACAGGCCCGCGCCGCGCAGCGCCGCCTCGACCTTGGCCGCGAGCTCGCCGCGCTGGCGTCCGGAGCGCCGCCGGCCGCCCGCCAGCCGCGGGCCGGCGGCCACGTTGTCGAAGATCGACATCGTGGGGAAGGGGTTGGGTTTCTGGAAGACCATGCCGACGGCGCGGCGCACGGCGACGACGTCCACGGACGGGCCGTACACGTCGAGGTCCTCGAGCAGCACCCGGCCCTCGGCGTGGGCGCCGGGGATCTCCTCGTGCATGCGGTTGATGCAGCGCACCATCGTCGACTTGCCGCAGCCGGACGGTCCGATGATCGCCGTGACCTCGTTGGCGTGGAACTCCAGGTCGATCCCCTTGACCTGCTCGGCCTCGCCGTAGAAGGCGCGCAGGCCTTCGAGCCTGACGCCCAGGCCGCTCTTGGCTGGCGCCGCCGCGGGGCTGGGCGCGCCGGGCGCCTGTGTGTGTGCGCCGAGGATGTGCGGGGGGCCGGCAGCCGGCGCGTCTTGGATCTCGCGGCGGGCCTCGGCGCTGCTCTCGGGGTCCACGTCAGTCACCTCCGGGGTGGATCGCTCTGGCGTCATGCAAGGCGGCTCCTTCGTGAGATCAGGCGGGCGATCAGGTTCAGCAGCAGGATCATCGCGACGAGCGTCAGCGCCGCTCCCCATGCCCGGTTGACGACGGCTGGCGTCGGCGAGGTGACGTCCTTGTAGATTTGCACAGGCAGCGAGTTCATGAAGCCGCCGAGGTCGAAGGTGGTGCCGAGCGTGGCGGCGGCCGTGAACAGCAGCGGCGCGGTCTCGCCGGCGGCGCGCGCGACGGCGAGCAGCACGCCGGTCAGCATCCCCGGCAGCGCGGTCGGCAGCACGACCCTGAAGATCACCCGCCAGCGCGGCGCGCCGAGCGCGAGCGCCGATTCGCGCAGCGTCGCGGGCACGAGCAGCAGGATCACCTCGGCCGAGCGGATCACGATCGGGAGCATCAGCAGCGAGAGCGCGATCGAGCCCTTGTAGCCGGCGTAGCTGCTGCCGGTGCCGACGATCAGGACGATGTACACGAACAGGCCGAAGACGATCGAGGGGACGCCGGTGAGCACGTCCACGAAGAAGCGCACGGTCTGCGCGAACCAGCTGTCGCGTCCGTACTCGACCAGCCAGACGGCGACGCCCACGCCGATCGGGATCGAGATCGCCGAGGCGAGCGCGACGATCTCGATCGTGCCGAGGATCGCGCTCTTGATGCCGCCGATGCTCGAGCCGCCGAAGAAGGTGCTGCCGGTGGGGTCGGTCGTGAAGAAGCTGACGCTCCAGGCGCCGAGGCCCTTGCGCAGCAGGTAGTAGACGATCAGCAGGAGCGGGATCACCGCGAGCGCGGTCCCCAGCAGCACGCCCGTGCGGGCGATCCTGTCACGGCGCCTGCGCGCGGGGCTGAGCGCGAAGCGCGCGAGCCGGTCGGAGCTGGCTGCGGGTGCGCTCATGCTCCGACCGCCGCGTCGGCCAGGCGGGTGACGCCGCCGCCCGTCCCGGAGCCCTGCGAGCGCGCGGCCCTGATCACGAGCAGCCGCGCGATGCCGTTGACGATCAGCGTCAGCACGAACAGCACGAGCCCGGCGGCGAACAGCGCCGAGCGGTGCACGCCCTGGGCTTCGCCGAACTCGTTGGCGATCGAGGCGGCCAGGCTGTAGCCCTGGGAGAACAGGTGGCTGCCGAGTTTGGGGGCGTTGCCGATCAGGATCGTGACCGCGATCGTCTCGCCGATCGCGCGGCCGAGCCCGAGCATCGCGCCGCCGACGATCCCCGAGCGGCAGTAGGGGAACACGGCCATGCGGATCATCTCCCAGCGCGTCGCGCCGAGGGCGAGCGCCGCCTCCTTGTGGTCGACGGGCACGGTCGCCATCACCTCGCGGGCGATCGCGCTGACGATCGGCAGGATCATGATCGCGAGCACCAGCCCGGTGATGAAGTAGTTGGGGATCGTCACGAGGCCGCCGCCGATGAAGGGGACGAACGACAGGCGGTCGGCGACCCACTGCTCCGCGCCCTGGAGCTTCGGCGCGAGGAAGAAGATGCCCCACAGGCCGTAGACGACGGATGGCACGGCGGCCAGCAGCTCGACCAGCAGGGTGAGCGCGCCGCGCAGGCGCAGCGGGCACAGCTCGGTCGCATACACGGCCGCGGCGACGGCCACCGGCACGCCGATCAAGAGCGCGAGCGCGGAGGTGATCAGGGTGCCCACGAGCAGGGGCAGCGCGCCGAAGCGTTCGCCGCCGACGTTCCAGTTGTTGCCGAAGACGAACTGGAACACGCCTTCCTTGGCGAACGCGCCGTGGGCCTGGCCGATCAGGCGGATGAAGAAGTAGACGATCAGCGCGAGGATCAGCGCCGCGAGCGTCGTCAGGCCGTACTTCAGGGCCCGGTCCGGCAGCTTCGCGAGCGCCGGACGCGTCAGTGGGGAGCGCCCGGCCTGCGGGCGCTCCCCACCGCGAAACGATGCTGCCTCCACGGCTGCCTTCTATCCGATCCGCGGCCGTGGCGTCGTCATCAGCTACTGAGCGGCTTGCCGTCGCATTCCAGGGAGGCGAGCGCCGCCTTGGACTTTTCGAGGATCGCCGCGGGCAGCTTCGCGTAGTCGGCCTTGGAGAGGATGTTCTGGCCTTCGCCGAGACCGTATTCGAGGAACTTCGCCACGCCCTTGGCGGCCGTTTCGCCGCCGGGGATGCCGGCTTTGCAGAGGTCCTTGTTGACGACCACGAACGTCTGCGAGGTGATCGGGTAGGCGCTCGGCGCGGTCGGGTTCGAGATTTTGATGCCGAGGTTCGCCGGGATCGTGACGCCTTCGGCGGCCGCGCTGGTCGATTCGAGCGTCGGTTCGACGAACTTGCCGGACTTGTTCTGGACGGAGGCATAGGTGAATTTGTGCTTCAGGGCGTAGGCCTGCTCGACGTAGCCGACGGCGCCGGTCGTCTGTTCGACCCCGCCGGCGACGCCGGCGTTGCCCTTCTCGCCGGTGCCCGTGGGCCACGGCACGGTCTTGCCTTCGCCGACCTTGGACTTCCATTCGGGGTCGACGTCTGAGAGGAAGCCGGTGAAGCCGTCGGTCGTGCCCGAGGAGTCCGAGCGGTGGATCACCGTGATCGGCGTGCTCGGCAGCGAGACGCCCGGGTTCAGGGCCTTGATCTCGGGGTCGCTCCAGGTCTTGACCTTGCCGAGGAAGATGTCGGCGATCGTCTTGCCTTCGAGCTTCAGGCCGGCCTTCACGCCGGGCAGGTTGTAGGAGACGGTGATCGCGCCCAGGAACATCGGTATCTGCACCGAGGGGCTGCCGTTCTTGGCGACGCTCGCTTCGTCCGCTGCCTTCAGCGGCGGGTCGCTCGCCCCGAAGTCCACGGTCTTGCTCTCGAGCGAGGTGATGCCGGCGCCCGAGCCGACGGGCTGGTAGTTGAGCGTCAGGCCGGAGCTCTTGAGTTCCGATCCCCACTGTTCGTAGACGGGCGCCGCGAACGTCGAGCCGGCACCCGAGATCGTCACCGAGACGCTGCTCGTCGTCGATTTGGTCGTGCTCGAGCTCGTGCCGCCCGAGTTGTTCGAGCTGCCGCACGCGGCGAGGGCCAAGGCGAGCGCCGCGCTGCACGCAAGCGCCACCGGCTTGTTCTTGATCACAAGGTTCTCCTTGCTGGCTGGCTGTATTGGTTGGCGGCGCTTATTTCCCGTGCGCCTGTGCGCCCAAACGGCGGCGCGCCGGAGCCGCTTGCTCCGGGTGCAGTCTCCTCAACCGCCTGTAGACCCCATGTGAACATTTCGTGAAGGCTGGGGCTGGAATCTGTATCCGAAGCCGGGGTGGGTGTGGATGAAGCGGCGGTCGGGCAGCGCTCGCTCGAGCTTGCTGCGCAGCTTGCTGACGTACACGTCGACCGAGCGGTCGCCGGGTCGCAGCTGGCCGCCCCACACGTTCGCGTAGAGCTCCTCGCGGGTGATGATCGCGCCGAGGCGCCTGGCCAGCGCGACGAGCAGCTCGAACTCGCGGACGGAAAGCGTCAGCGCGCGGCCGGTGGCGAGCACGAGACCTTCCTCGAGCCTGATCTCGAGCTCGCCGGCGTAGAGGATCTCCGGCAGCTCCGACGGCTCGTGGCCGTCCTGTGCGAAGGTCGCCGCAAGCGAGGCGCCGTCTGAGGCTGATAGCTGCGCGGTCGAGGCGTCCGCGCTCTCCGGGTAAGCCGCCACGACGTCGCAGCGTCGCAGGCCGTACTGATAAAAGTGTTGCAAACTCGTGGTCTCGTCGTGAAATGTTTGTAAAAACAGGCGGGTCCTACGGCGGCTCCCGCGGTTCACAGGATCGCTACGGGTCAGCCGGGGCGGCGCGGCGGCCAGCCTGCAATATCCTGCGCCGATGAGCATCCTGAGCCGGGGCCTCGACGCCACGCTGATGTCCCTGGTCGAGGAGTCCGGGCGCAACGTGCAGCGCTGCGGCCTGCTGCTCAACGAACTGCTCAAGGACTATCCCGAGCGCGCCACGCTCGCCCAGGACCTGAAGGTCTGCGAGCAGGAAGGCGACCGCATCACCCACGACATCATCTACCGCCTGGCCGGCCGCGGCCGCGTGCGCGCGCCCTTCGACGCCGGCGACGGGTACGCGCTCGCGACGGCGCTCGACGACATCGTCGATCACTCCGAGAACGTGGCCGCGCAGCTCGGCCTCTACGGCGTGGAGGCGCCGATGGAGCAGGCGGTCGAATTCACCGAGGTGCTGGTGGGCGCGGGCGAGCAGATCGCCCAGGCGCTGCGCTGCCTGCGCACGCGCACCGAGCTCGGCCCGCACCTGGTCGAGATCCACCGCCTGGAGAACGAGGGCGACCGGCTGCAGCGCGACGGCGTGGCCTCGCTGTTCGCGGGCGGCATCGACCCGATGGTCGTGATCCGCTGGAAGGACATCTTCGAGTCGCTGGAGGCGGCCGTGGACGCCTGCGAGACGGTCGCCCACGTGCTCGAGGGGATCACGCTCAAGCAGCGCCGGCGACGCTAGCCGGGCCGCCGGCGCGGGTCAGCCGCTGGCCGTCGCGCTCCCGGCGACGCTGACTTCCAGCTGGGCACCCTGGGGCCTGCCGATCAGCAGCGCCTGGAAGTGCGCGCTCGCGCCCGCTTCGACGTCGGAGACGAGCGCGCCGCCGGCCGCCACGATCGTGCCCCCGCGCCGCGCGACCGCGTCGAGGATCACTTCGTGCTGGGCCGCCGAGCCGTGGTTGACGAGGCTGCCTTCGGCGCCGCCTTCGCTCAGGTGCACGCCGCTGACGGCGAGCGCGGCGGTGGACGCCGCCTTGCCGCGTTCGCCTTCGCCGACCTTGGCGCTGACGCTCGCCGGCGTCGAGCTGGCCTGCACCTGGTCGTCGACCCACAGGACGGTCGCGTGGGCGCCGATCTGCGCCACCGTCGTCAGCGAGGCGCCGAGGCCGGGCACGGCGTTGGTGTACACGCTCGCGCCCGCGGCGTCGCGCACGACGATCTGGATGGGCAGGTTGCTCAGCGCGCTGGCCGAGTCGTTGCGCAGCGTCACGACCGCGGCTGCGCCTTCGCTGGTGTGCAGCACGCTCGCCGCGAGCACCTTCACGATCGCGCTCGGGTGCGCGATCGTGCGGTTGCGTTCGGCCAGCGCGCGGCGGCGCAGGTTCGCGACGCGTTCGTGGGCGACTTCCCTTTCGATCCTGGCGTTCTCTTCCTGGGAGCTCTCGCACGCTGTGAGGCTGGCGGCGAGCGCGAGCGCGACGAGCGCCAGCGCCGCCGTCCTCACCCGAACGCTCCGCTGATGTAGTCGCGCGTGCGCCGCTGGATCGGGTGGTCGAAGACCTCCTCGGAGGTGCCGTACTCGACGAGCTCGCCGAGGTGCATGAAGGCGACGTGGTCGGCGACGCGGAAGGCCTGCTGCAGGTTGTGGGTCACGATCACCACGGCGACGCTCTCGCGCAGGCCGATCACGAGATCCTCGATCACGGCGGTGGAGATCGGGTCGAGCGCGGAGCAGGGCTCGTCGAGCAGCAGCACCTCGGGCTCGGCGGCGAGCGCGCGCGCGATGCACAGCCGCTGCTGCTGGCCGCCCGAGAGCGCGAGCGCGGAGCGGTCGAGGTCCTCGCCGACCTCGTCGTGCAAGCCGGCGCGGCGCAGCGCCTCGCGCACGGCCGGCTCGAGTTGGGAGCGCCGGCCGCGGCGGCGCCCGCCGGGCTTCTCGCGCAGCGCGTAGGCGACGTTCTCGAAGATGCTCATCGGGAACGGGTTGGGTTGCTGGAAGACCATCGTCACGCGCCGGCGCAGCGCGTTGACCTCGATCTCGTGGATGTCCTGTCCGTCGAGCGTGATGCTGCCGGCGCGCCCGGCCCCGGCGGTGATCTCGGTGAGGCGGTTGAGCGAGCGCAGCAGCGTCGTCTTGCCGGAGCCCGAGGCGCCGATCAGCGCGAGCACCTCGCCCTGGCGCACGGGCAGGCTGACGTCGCGCACCACCCAGTTCTCGCCGTAGGCCAGCCACACGCCGTCGATCGACATGCGCTCGCGCGCGCCCAGCGCCGGCGGCCTGACGTTGCGCGGCCGCGGCGCGGCCACGGCCACGCCGTTGCCGTTCGGCGCTGGGCGGGCGGGCGCGACGTGGGGCTCGCGGTCGACCTCGATCCGCCGGATCGGCGGCGGCAGCATCGGCTCGGTGTCGAGGTCATCCATTGCCACCCACCCCCGTCAACAATGCTCGCCGTCCGATCCTCGTTAGGCGCGTCGCCCCGCCCTGGCCGCCCGTCAGCCGGGTGACCGCCGCGTTCAGGACGAGCACGCTCATCAAGAGCAGGAACGCCGCCGCGTAGGCCTTCTGCGGCGCGCCGCCTTCGCCGGCCGGGGAGTTGTTGTAGATGTAGCTCGTCAGCGTCGAGCCGGTGCCGCGCAGCGTGCCCCAGACCGGCACGTGCCCGACCGCTTCGTTCTTGAGCGTGCTGCCGAGCAGGATCGTGAGGATCGCCGTGTCGCCGATGATGCGTCCCATGCCGAGCACCACGCCGGTCGCCATGCCCGTGCGCATCTGGGGCGAAGGCAATAGCACACGGCGGATCGTGGTCGCGCGCGTCTTGCCGAGCGCGTAGGAGGCCTCGCGCAGCCGCGGCGGCAGCTGCGTCAGCGACTCGCGCGTCGCGGTGAACACGAGCGGCAGCGCGAGCAGCGACATCATGATGCCGGCGATGATGAACGATTGCGAGAGCGCGACCGTCGCGCCGGGCTGGGAGAGGAACGCGAGGAACGGGCGCGAGAAGATCACCAGCCCGAAGATCGCGAGCACGATGCTGGGCACGCCGGCGATCATTTCGATGGCCGACTCGACCGTGCGCGCGAGCCACCGCGGGCGGCCGTACTCGTTCAGCCAGGTCGCCAGGCCGATGCCGGCGGGGGCCGCGATCGCGATCCCGATCGCGGTGACGATGAAGGTGCCGACGATCGGGTCCAGGAAGCCGCCCGACTTGGCCTGGGCGCCGGGACCTGCGGGCGCCGGGTGTTCGATGAAGAGCTTCGGCCGCAGGTAGGTGATGCCCTTGACGAGCATGAACACGACGATCGCGATGGTGATCACGCACAGGCCGACGCCCACCGCCCAGCACAGCGCGTGGCAGATGCGGTCGGCCAGTGGCCAGGTAGCGGTGCCTTCCCGTCGCGGGCGTACGATCGCTGGAGGCCGCGTGGGTCGCTCACCGGCCGCGACGCTGGCCATCAGGCGCCGATCCCGTAGCGCTTGAGCGGCTGCTTGACGGCCCACGCGGCCAGCGACAGCAGCGCGGCGGAGAACAGCAGCACCGCCGCGATCGCGTAGATCGTGCTGGCCACCGGGCCGCCCGACTGCCCGCCGAATTCTTTGACGATCGTCGCCGCCAGCGGCTGCACCGGCTCGAAGAAGAACGTCAGCCCGTCGAGCGGGTTGGCCGCGAACGGGCGCCCGCCGGAGAGCATCGAGAGCATGATCGCCTCGCCGAGCGCGCGCGCGGTGGCGAGCACCAGGCCGGCGGCGATCGCCGGGCGGGCTGTGCGCACCGACACGCGCCACATCGTGCGCCAGCGGTTTACGCCGAGCGCCGCGGAGCCCTCGCGCCAGGCCGGGGGCACCGCGCTGAGAGCCCCCGCGCTGATCGCGATCATGATCGGCAGGATCATCAGCGTGAGCACGAGCGTGGCCGTGAACAGGTCGGCGCCGTTGAGCTGCACGACGTGCTCGACCGAGGCCTTGCGCGCGTTGCTGATCAGGTGTTCGTTGACATAGGGGACGAGCACCAGGATCCCGAACAGCCCGTAGACGACCGACGGGATGCCGGCGAGCAGCCGCACGACCGGTTCGAGCACCCGTCGCACCGACGCCGGCGCGAACTCGATCAGGAAGATCGCCGCGAGCGTCGAGACGACGAGCGCGATCAGCGCGGCCGGCACGGTCGTGATCAGCGTCCCCCAGATCAGCGGCCAGGCGCGGAAGTAGAGCACCGAGTGGCCGGGCAGGGGGGTGCCTGACTGCATCGCCCGGAACTGCGTGACGACTTCGCCGCCCGACCCGAACCAGCTGAGGCCGTTGGCGGAGAAGGACGGCCACGCGTTGATCAGCACCGTGACCAGCATCAGGCCGATCAACGCCAGCACGCCGACGCCAAGCGCGCCGAGCGTGAGCTCGGCGCGCCTGTCGGCCTTGACGGCCCTCTGCTGGTCGATCCCGGCGGTCGCGCCTCGGCCGGGACGGTGAAGGACGCCGACCGCCACCGCTGTCTAGTGGATCGTGATCCAGCTGGAGCTGATGATCGATTTGGTGGTCTTGTTGCCGCTGGTCACCCAATTGATGAACCTCAGCGCTTCGCCTTTGGGAGCGCCTTTGGTGACCATCCAGAAGTTACGCACGCCGGCGTACTGCCCGGACTTGGCGTTCGGCAGGTTGCAGGCGACGCCGTTGTAGTCGACCGCGTGCACGCCCTGGGTGAAGGCGAACGAGACGAAGCCGACGGCGTTCTTGTCGGCGGCGATGGCGTTCTGCTCGAGGCCGTTGGAGGCCTCGGCGGTCGCGCTCGGCGAGATCTTTTTTTCTTCCCCGAGGAAGATGTGCTGGAAGGCGTCCTGGGTGCCCGAGGCGTTGTCGCGGTCGAACAGGTCGATCGGGCCGCTGATCGTCGAGCCGGGCACTTCGCTCCAGTCGCGGATGCTCCCGGTGAAGATGCCCTGCACGGTTTCTTCGGAGAGGTTGGGCAGCGGGTTGGAGTCGTTTGTGATCACGCACACGCCGTCCTCGGCGATCTTCGTGAAGCGAAGTCCGTGGGGATCGGTGGGGAGGGGGTTGCGGGAGGAGTCGCCGATTTGGAAGCGACCGCTCGCCACGCCCTCGATGCCGATGTCCGACTGCCCACCCTGAACCTGAGGTTCAGCGATGTGGGGGTAGGCCTTGTGGTAGGCCGCCGCGAGTTTCTGGGCGAGCGGAAGGACGGAGGTCGATCCGCCGATGATCAGGCGCTTGGCCACCGCGCCGGCCGGCACGGCGAGCGCGAGGGCGAGGATCACGGAGACGATTAGGGTGCGGTGCACGCGCAAAGCTGTTGCTCCTTTTGCTTGGGGGAGTTGGCGTCGAGCGTCCGCGACGCTCGCATGCGGAACAGGTGAAGGCGTTGAACGATGCGGGTCGGCCGAGTGTGCTTCACCCCGCCGGAAGCCTCGCTCCAGCGGGTTTGATTGGTGTTTCGTTTTTGTGAACGCGGGTCGCGAGGTCGCGAGCCGCGTCAGGGAGCGCGGCCGGCCGCCGATCGAGGGGCGCCGCGCGGGCGCTTGTGCCGCAGGCTCGCGGTTCGCGCCGTCACAAGGCCAGATGTTTACACTTTGTAAACGCATCTGGAGTGGATGTAGCGTTCTTGTGAACGCCATTGAATTTCGGCGCCGGGGATGTGAGGCTGACGCCGCAACCGCAGTCCGACGCGGTGCCGTACCGTTCCCGAGCGCGTTTCGCAGCGGTCGCAGCCGTCAGGACGGATTTCGCTCGCCGCCCATCAGATGACAGACGACTCGAACCCCACCGCAACGCCGTCCAACAACGGCGCGCCGTCAGGCGACGCGACGCCGCCGCCGATGAAGGCCGTCCGCTCGGGGTTGGCGCACCGTCGCAACCCGGCGCTGGCCGCGCTCGGCGAATTCGCCGGAGGCGCCCGGCGCGTGCTGCTGCGCGACCCCCTTTCGCTGTTCCTGCTGCTCGCCTCCATCGGCCTGGCGATCGTGTTCGTGACGCTGCTAGGCGCGATCAAGCCCGCGAGCTCCGGCCAGCAGGTGCCGCTCAGCGCCGTGCAGGCGTTGGCCCGGCGCCACGACATCGCGACGGCCGAAGTGCTCGACCACGACAGCCGCGTCGAGCTGGTCACGATCGCGAACGGGCCGACGGTCTCCGGCGACGGCACGATCACCCCCAGTGCCGCCGAAGCGCAGGCGGCCGCTCGGGCCGCCGCCGCGGCGGCGGCCGCGGCCAGGCGCGCCAAGCACCACGCCAAACAGTCGTCTGCCTCGGCCACCACCGCCGGCGTGGGCACCGGCGGGACCGCCGGCGAAGGCACCCAGCCGACGGGCGAACCGACCGCTTCCTCGACCGGCTCCACCGGCGCCGCCGCCGCGAGCACGGGGGCCGCCGGTGCGACCGCCGCCACGACGCCCGCCGAACTGGCCGCCGCGGCCCGCGCCGGCGCCGGCAGCCAGCGGCTGTGGTCCGCCTATCCGGCCTCCGGCGCGATCACCCAGCAGCTGCTCAAAGAACTCAGCGGCAGCGGGGCTTCGGTGACGGTCAACCAGCAGTCGGGCAAGGGCACCGAGGCGATCGTCGTCCAGTTCCTGATCCCGATCCTGCTGCTCGTGTGCCTGTTCTCGCTGTTCATGCGCCAGGGCGCCGAAGGCGCCGCCGGCGGCCTCGCGGCGTTCTCGGAGTTCGCGGGCAAGGGCCGCAAGAAGGGCAAGGGCACGCGCGACAAGATCACCTTCGCCGACGTCGCCGGGGCCGGCGAAGCGCTGGCCGAGCTCCGCGAGATCCGCGACTACCTGTCAGACCCGAGCAAGTACCTCGAGGTCGGCGCGGCGGCCCCGAAGGGAGTGCTGCTAGTGGGGCCTCCGGGCACCGGCAAGACGCTGCTCGCCAAGGCCGTCGCCGGTGAAGCAGACGCGGCGTTCTTCTCGGTGTCGGGCTCTGACTTCGTCGAGTCGCTCGTGGGCGTCGGCGCGGCGCGCGTGCGCGACCTGTTCCGCAAGGCCCGCAAAGTCTCGCCGGCGATCATCTTCATCGACGAGCTCGACGCCGCGGGACGCAAGCGCGGCGCCGGCATCGGACAGGGCAACGACGAGCGCGAGCAGACGCTCAACCAGATCCTGGTCGAGATGGACGGCTTCGCGGGCGACGGCGGCCTGGTCGTGATGGGCGCCACCAACCGGCCCGACATCCTCGACCCGGCGCTGCTGCGCCCGGGCCGCTTCGACCGCCAGGTCGTGGTCGACAACCCCGACGTGCACGGGCGCCTGGAGATCCTGCGACTGCACGGCGGCAAGCGCCCGCTCGCGCCCGACGCCTCGCTCGAGGAGGTCGCGCGCCAGACGCCGGGCTTCAGCGGCGCGGAGCTCGCCAACGTGATCAACGAGGCGGCGCTGCTCAGCGTGCGCGACGGCCGCGCCCAGATCGACCAGGCGACGCTCGAGGAGGCGATCGACCGCGTCGTCGCCGGTCCCGCCAAGCGCCACATCCTGACCGAGAACGAGCGTTGGCTGATCTCCATCCACGAGTCCGCGCACGCCGTCGTGACCGAGGCGCTCGGGCACACGACCTCGACGCGCAAGCTCTCGATCGTCGCGCGCGGGCGCCAGCTCGGCACCGCCGCGCACATGCTGACCGACCGCGACCAGCTGATCATGAGCGAAAGCGACCTGCAGGCGCAGCTGATCGTCACGGTCGCGGGCATCGCCGGGGAGCGCATCGCCTTCGGGCAGAGCTCGACGAGCGTCAACGACGATCTGCACGCGGCCACGAACCTCGCGCGCAGCATGGTCACGTCGTTCGGCATGTCCGAGGCGCTCGGGCTCGTCACGATCGGCGAGAAGGGAGGCGAGGTGTTCCTGGGCGCCTCGCTCCAGGACCTCGGCTCGGTCGGCCCCGAAACGCTCAACCTGATCGACAACGAGGTCGAGCGGCTGGTCGGCGACGCCGAGGCGCGCGCCAACGCGATCCTCGACCGCAACTGGAGCGCCGTCGAGGAGACCGCCACCGCGCTGCTCGAGCACGAGACGCTCTCGGGCGTCGCGCTCGACGCCGTCCTGTCAACCGTCCAGGAGACCACGCTCGAGGAGCTTGCGCAGGTGCGCAGGGCCGCGCCGCCACGCTTCACCACGCGCGACCCGGGACCGCCCAAGTGAGACGGGGCGCGGCCAGGCGGCGCGCGGCGCGCCTGCTGCCCTCGCCGGCGATGGCAGTCGCGCTCGTCGCGCTCGTGCTCTCCACGACGGGGCTCGCCGACGCCGCTCGCAGCGCGGTCATCAGCGCGATCGACGGGCATCCGCTCAGCACCCGCCCGCACGCCGGCGGGGTGCTCGTGCTGGGCCGCGACGCGAAGTTCCCGGCGGCGGCCATCCCCACGGTCGGGGACGCCAAGCGCCTGGACGGCAAGACCGCGACGGAACTCACCGGCAGCTGCCCCCCGGACACCGTCGACATCGGCACCTGGTGCCTGGACTCGGCCCCCTACCCGCTGACGAAGGCCGACACGGGCAAGAACAACTTCATCTGGGCGAGCAAAGCGTGCGAGGCCGAAGGCGGCTACCTGCCCTCCGCCTCCCAGCTGCTCGGGGCGGCGGCGCGCGTGAAGCTCGAGTCCACGGTCTCGGACTCGCCGCTGACGGCGACGATCAACCAGGACCCCACACGCGGCCTCAAAGACGAACGCGAGATGAGCTCGACGCTCGTGACCACCGAAGCCGGATCGGCGGCGGCGGGCTCGGAGGGAGTATCTCCGGGAGCCACCGGCAACCCGCGTCAGGGCCAGCCCAACCCGATCCCGCTGGCCGAAAACCCGCTGCCCGAATCGTTGCAGTACGTGACCGTCTACAGCAACAAACAGCAGGGGGGCTTCGCGGGCTCCGAGCCGGTCAACAACCCGGAGAACTTCCGCTGCGCCT
>DASZFZ010000025.1:0-23382 GCA_035939315.1 Solirubrobacteraceae bacterium
GGCGAATCTGCTCGTCCATCCGCAGCAGGACAGCCACCACGACCTCGCGGCCCTGGTCATAGATCGCCTCCGCCTCGACGCGGTCCACCCCTCCAAGTTCGACGCGGCGGGATTATGTCCCCCAACCCACTGAACACTTACGCAAACCACTGAATTTGCAGGCATTTTACAGTGCCGGAGGAGGGACTCGAACCCCCGACACGCGGATTATGATTCCGCTGCTCTAACCAGCTGAGCTACTCCGGCCCGGGCCGCCTGAGTCTAGCCACAAGGGCCGCGCCAGCAGGGCGACGTCCGCCACCGCCGTGGCGCTCGCGTCGCCGCCGCGCGCGTCGAGCCAGCCGTGCGCTCGGCCCGGCCGGCCCGCCGGCCCGCCGGCCCGCCGGCCCGCCGGGCTCCCCACCGCGCCGGTAGCCTCGCCCCCCGAATGCCGCCGATCCTGCTGGCAGTGCCGAACATCTCAGAGGGCCGCGACCGGGAGACGATCGCGGCGCTCGCGCGGGCCTTCGCTGACCAAACGCCACCGCCAAGGAAAGAGGCTCGCGCGTCGGGGGCCGCGGCCGCGGGAGCGGCCGCCGCGGATGCTGCCGCCGATGCGGGCGCAACCCCGGCCGCCGCGCCCGCCGTGCGCCTGCTCGACACGCACACCGACCGCGACCACCACCGCACGGTGTTCACGCTCGCCGGCCCGCCCGGCGCGCTCGCCCGGGCGCTCCTGCGGGGCGCGCGCGTGGCGGTCGAGCGGATCGACGTGGTCGCCCGCGCGGGCGGGCCGGCCGAGGGGATCGGCCAGCACCCCCACGTCGGCGCCGTCGACGTCGCGCCGATCGTCCACCTGGATCCGGCCGACCGCGGCGCCGCGTGCGCCGAGGCGCTCGTGCTCGCCGACATGCTCGGCGCGCAGCTCGGCCTGCCGGTCTTCCTCTACGGCGAGCTCACGGCCGGCGAGGGGACGCCCGCGCGCACCCGCGCGCAGCTGCGCCGCGGCGGCCTCGCCGGCCTGGCGGCCCGCATGGCCGGCGCCGGGCAGCCGGCGGAGAGGCCGCTCGCGCCCGACTTCGGGCCGCCGCGCATGCACCCGAGCGCCGGCGCCACGCTCGTCGCCGCGCGCCCGCCGCTCGTCGCGTTCAACCTGCAGCTAGCCCCGCCGGCCGGCATCGAGCAGGCCCGCGCGATCGCCGCGCAGATCCGCGAGGGCGGCGAGCACGGGCTGCCGGGGCTGCGCGCGATCGGCGTCGCGCTCGACGGGGGCCTCGCGCAGGTCTCGATGAACGTCGAGCGTCCCGGCGAGCTGCCGCTGGCCCGCGTCGTCGCGGCCGTACGCGAGCGCGCGCCGCTGCACAGCGCCGAGCTGGTCGGCCTCGCGCCCGCCGCCGCCTTCGCCGGCTTCCCCGGCGATCTGCCGATCCCCGGGTTCGATCCCGCTCGCCACCTGATCGAGAACGCCCTAAGCTGCTGAGGCAACGATGGCCCAGACCAAGCGCAAACGGCAGACCAAGCACCGCGGCAACGCCGCCGGCGTGATCGAGTCACGCGGGCGCACCGGGCGCAAGCCGACCGCCGGCGAGAAGAGCGGCGACGCGCGCCAGCTCGAGCGCGAGCGCGAGCGCAAGATGGACAAACGCGACCTGCCGCCGACGTGGCGCAGCGCCTTCATCAAGGCGATGCTCGCCTCGATCGCGCTGCTGTTCCTGTTCGTCGTCGTGCTCAAGCAGTCCGGCAGCTCGGTGGCGATCTTCCCGATCCTGCTGGTCTTCTACACCGTCTTCAGCTACTACACCGACAAATTCGTCTACGAGCGCCGCCAGCGCAAGAAGGCCAGGGAAGCCGGCGGCGGCAGGGGAGCCGCCCCGCGATGAGCCCGCTGGACGTGCGCTCCTTCACCGTCGGCCCGGTGCAGGAGAACACGTACGTCGTGCGCGCCTCCGCCGAGGCCACGAGCGCCGTGCTGGTCGACCCCGGCGACGAGCCCGAGCGCCTGCGGCAGGCGGTCGAGGCGCTCGGCGTGCAAATCGAGGCGATCCTCGTCACCCACTGCCACTTCGACCACATCGGCGCCCTCGCGCCGCTCGCCCGCGCCACCGGCGCGCCCGTCTACTGCCCCGAGATCGAGCGGCCCGTGCTCGCCGACGTGATGAGCTGGGTGCCCCCGGGCTTCGGCCCGTTCGAGAGCTACGAGGCCGAGCACACGCTCGCCGGCGGCGAGCACCTGAGCCTCGCGGGCCTGGAGATCGACGTGCGCTTCACGCCCGGCCACAGCCCCGGGCACCTGACCTACGCGATCGGCTCGCCCAGCGAGCCCGCGCTGCTCTCCGGCGACGTGCTGTTCCAGGGCTCGGTCGGCCGCGTGGACCTGCCCGGCGGCGACTGGGCGACGCTCGAGCGCTCGATCGAGGGGCTGCTGCTGGCCTATCCCGGCGAGACCGTCGTGTATCCCGGCCACATGGGCATCACGACGCTCGCCCGCGAGCGCGACACCAACCCGTTCCTGGCCGAGGTGCGCCAGCGGCTGCCGCGCGCGCTCGCAGACACCTCGCCCGCGCCCGCGACTTGAGCGCCGCCAAGCTCAAAGCGCCCCGCGGCACCTTCGACGTGCTCGGCGAGCAGGCCGCCCGGCGCAGCGCGCTGGAGGCGCGCGCCCGCGCGCTGCTCGAGGGCGCCGGCTACGAGCGCATCGAGACGCCCATGTTCGAGGCCACCGAGCTGTTCTCGCGCGGCGTCGGCGCCTCCACCGACATCGTGCGCAAGGAGATGTTCACCTTCGAGGACCAGGGCGGGCGCTCGCTGACGCTGCGCCCCGAGGGCACCGCGCCGGTCTGCCGCGCCTACCTGGAGCACGGCATGCACAAGCGCCGCCAGCCCGTGAAGCTCTGGTACCTGTCGGCCTTCTTCCGCCACGAGCGCGCCCAGGCGGGCCGCTACCGCCAGTTCTGGCAGGTCGGCGCCGAGGCGATCGGCGCCGAGGACCCCGCCGTCGACGCCGAGCTGATTGCGCTGCTCGCGACGCTGCTCGCCGGGCTCGGCGTGCGCGGCCTGCGCCTGCGGCTGTCGAGCCTCGGCACCCCCGCGAGCCGCCGCGAGTACCGCGAGCGCCTGCAGGCGCACCTGCGCGCCAACGAGCAGCGCCTCTCCGAGGACGTCCGCGGGCGCATCGACCTGAACCCGCTGCGCGCCTTCGACTCCGACCACCCGGGGACGCTGGCGGTGATGTGCGACGCGCCGCTGCTGCGCGACCACCTCGCCGAGGAGGACCGCGAGCACTTCGCCGAGGTCTGCCGGCTGCTCGAGCTCGCCGGCGTCGCCTACGAGCTCGACCCCACGCTCGTGCGCGGCCTGGACTACTACACCCGCACCGTCTTCGAGTTCACCTCCGACGCGCTCGGCGCCCAGAGCGGCGTCGGCGGCGGCGGCCGCTACGACGGCCTGATCGAGCAGCTCGGCGGCCCCGCCACGCCCGGCGGCGGCTGGGCCGCCGGCGTCGAGCGCATCATGCTCGCCGGCGAGGAGGCCGCCGACGGGCCCGCCGTGCGCGCCGACACCCACGCCGCGCCCGCGCCGCTCGAGCTGTTCGTCGCGCTCGACGGCCCCCGCGAGCAGCTGCGCGCAGGCGCCTTCGCGCTGCTTTGCCAGGCCCGCTCGGCCGGCCTGGCGGCCCAGATGGACCTCGCCGGCCGCTCGCTCAAAGGCCAGCTCGGCCTTGCCGACGCGCTCGGCGCCCGCTACGTCGCGATCCTCGCGGGCGGCCAGGCGACGCTCAAGGACATGCAGGGCGGCGCCCAGGAGACACTCGCCGCGGACGCCGTCGTGCACGCCGTGCTGCGCGGCCACCACGCCCTCTGAGCGAGCCTCACGCGTCCAAGCCCGATTTCTGCGTTCAACTTCTGGGCGCCGGCTGCCGACATAAGTGGGCGATGGCGCAGATCTCACGTCCATTTCAGATCGCCCTCGTAGCCGTCGTGCTGTTCGCCGGCGTGTGGTTCTTCGCGCTGCAGGGACACTCGAGCAGCACCGGCGGCAGCGGCTCGACCCCCGCGGTCGCATCCACGAGCACCCCGGCGCCCGCCACCACGCCCGCCAAAGCCGCCAAGACCGCCGCGCCCGCCAAGGCCCACGCGCCCGCCAAGGCCCACGTCCCCGCCAAGGCCCACGCGCCCGCCGCCGGCGTCGCCGGGCTCTCCCGCGCGATCGCCAAGGCGCAGGCGAACGCCCACAGCCGCGCCGCGCAGCTCGCCCGCGACGAGCGGACGCTGCGCGCGGACGAACGGCTCGCCGACTCCACCAAGGCGCACAAGCCGGCCGCGACCGCCCCGAAGGTCGCCGCCAAGCCCACCTCCACCTCCACCTCCACCTCCAGCGCCGCCAAGCCCAAGTCCTCGACCGCCGCGCAGGCGCTCTCGCCCGCGCAGCGGGCCGTCGAAGCGACCGTCGCCCGCGGCGGCGTCGCGATCGTGCTGTTCTGGAACCCGCGCGGCTCCGAGGACCTCGTCGACGCGCGTGCCCTCGCCGAAGTCGTGCGCGGCGCGCCCAAGGCCCACCAGCTGGTGCTCGCCCAGTACGCGACCGCCCAGCAGGTCGCCGAATACGGCACGATCACCCGCGGCGTGCAGATCGACGCGACGCCGACGATGCTGCTGATCAACAAGGCCGGGCACGCGATCGTGCTGACCGGCGTGCAGGACCGCTTCACGATCGACCAGGCCGTCGAAGAAGCGCTGCACCCCCAGCCGGCCTCCTAGTCGGGCGCCGCCCGCCGATCCGCCGCCCCCCGCTACGGGCGCCGCCCGCCGATCCGCCGCCCGCCCACGAGGGGCGCCCACCGGTCCGCCGCCCGCCGCGAAGGGGCGCCCGCCGTACACTCGGCCGGTGAGCACCGATGCGGCCGAGCAGTTCACGCAGCACCTCGAGCGTCCGCTCGGCCGCGGCCGCCTGCCCGAGGATGCCTTCACCGGCGCCGCCGGCGGCGCCGCCTGCGGCGACCTGATCCGCATCTCGATCGCGCTCGCGCCCGCGAGCCCCGACGGGCGCATCGCCGACGCCGGCTTCGACGCGAGCGGCTGCGGCGCGAGCATCGCCGCCGGCAGCGCCGTCGTCGCGCTCGTGCGCGACAAGCCCCTGCTCCAGGCCGCGCGCCTGGGCGCCGAGCGGATCGCGGCCGAGCTCGGCGGCCTGCGCCCCGCCAAGCGCCACGCCGCCGAGCTGGCGGCCGACGCGCTGCACCGCGCGCTCGGCCAGGCCGCCCGCGCCGCCGCGCTCGCGCCCGGCCCCGAGCGCGCGCTCGTGGCGATGAGCGGCGGCGTCGACAGCGCCGTGGCCGCGCTGCTCGCGGCCGGCGACGGGCACGAGGCGGTCGCGGTCACGCTCGAGCTGTGGGCCGACGCCGAGAACGACGGCGAGCAGAGCTGCTGCTCGGCGCAGGCCGTCCGTGGCGCGCGCGCGCTCGCGCACGAGCTCGGCATGCCCCACCTGTCGATCGACCTGCGGCAGGAGTTTCGCGCCGGCGTGATCGAGCACTGGCTCGCCGACCACGCCGTCGGGCTCACGCCCAACCCGTGCGTGCGCTGCAACGGCAGCGTGCGCCTGGACGCGATGCTCGAGCTCGCCGGCCGGCTCGGCGCGGCGACGCTCGCGACCGGCCACTACGCGCGCGTGCGCGACGGCCTGCTGATGACGGCCGCCGACGAGCGCAAGGACCAGAGCTACGTGCTCGCCGCGCTCGCGCCCGCCTCGCTCGCGCGCCTGCGCTTCCCGCTCGGCGAGCTGCACAAGGCGCAGGTGCGCGAGCTGGCCGCGCACGCCGGCCTCGCGGTCGCCACCAAGCGCGAGTCCCAGGACCTGTGCTTCCTCGCCGGCACCCGCCACGCGCGCTTCCTCGAGCGCCACGGCGGCCTCGGCCGGCGGCCCGGCCCGATCGTCCACGTGCAGGACGGCGCCGTGCTCGGCGAGCACGCGGGTGCCCACGCCTACACGGTCGGCCAGCGCCACGGCCTCGGCGTCTCCGCCGCCGAGCCGCTGTACGTGCTCGCCACCGACGCCGCCGCCAACACCGTCACGGTCGGCCCGCGCGAGCAGCTGCTGGCGGGCCGCCTGCGCGTGCGCGACGCGACGCTGCACCGCGACGGGCGCTGCGTCGACGGCGTGCGCGTGCGCGCCCACGGCCGGCGCCTGGACTGCCGCGTCAGCGGCGAGCCGCGCCCCGGGCGCCACGCCGAGCTGCACGTGGAGCTGGCGCAGCCGGCCGAGCGCACCGCGCCCGGGCAGCTCGCCTGCCTGTACGCGGGCGCGAGTGTGGTCGGCTACGCGACCGTAGCGGTCTGAGGCCGCGGACGGCCACGCACACACGTCCGCCCCTCTTAAACTCCTCCCCACCATGACCTCCGACGAGATCCGCGAGCGCTACCTGAGCTTCTTCGAGGAGCGCGGCCACCGGCGCATCCCGTCGGCCTCGCTCGTGCCCTCCGCGCACGACCCCTCGGCGCTGCTGACGGTCGCCGGGATGCACCCGCTGAAGCCCTATTTCCTCGGCCAGGAACAGCCGCCGGCGCCGCGCCTGACCGACTGCCAGAAGGTCTTCAGGACGGTCGACATCGACAACGTCGGCAACACCGCCCGCCACCTCACGTTCTTCGAGATGCTCGGCAACTTCTCGTTCGGCGACTACTTCAAGCGCGAGGCGATCGAGTTCGCCTGGGAGCTCTCGCGCGAGGTCTTCGGCTTCGCCGCCGAGGACATCTGGGTGACGGTCTTCGAGGGCGACGAGGGCCTCGGGCTCGGCCCCGACGAGGAGGCGATCGAGCTGTGGAGCGCGCTCGGGCTGCCCGCCGAGCGGATCGTGCGCTGCCCGCGCTCTGAGAACTTCTGGCAGGCCGGCCCCACCGGCCCGTGCGGGCCCTGCTCGGAGCTCTACATCGACCTCGGCGTCGGGCGCGGCCAGCCCGACGACCTGCCCGGCGGCGAGAACGAGCGCTTCCTGGAGTACTGGAACCTCGTGTTCATGCAGTACGACCAGCAGCCGGCCAGCGACGAGCCAGGGACGACCTTGAAGCCGCTGCCCGCCAGGAACATCGACACGGGCCTCGGCCTGAACCGCATGGCCGCGATCCTCCAGGGCAAGCCCTCCGTCTTCGAGACCGACCAGTTCCAGCCGCTGATCGCGCTCGGCGAGGAGCTGTCCGGCCGCCGCTACGGCCAGGACTTCGAGAGCGACCGCTCGCTGCGCATCCTCGCCGACCACGCGCGCGCGATGACCTTCCTGACCGCCGACGGCGTCGTGCCCTCCAACGAGGACCGCGGCTACGTGCTCAGGCGCGTGATGCGCCGCGCGATCCAGCAGGGCCTCGCGCTGGAGCTGGCGCCCGGCTTCCTCGTGAGCTACGCCGCGCGCGTGCGCGAGACGATGGGCGGCGCCTACCCGGAGCTCGCCGAGCAGGCGCAGGTCACCGACATGTGGCTGGCCTCCGAGGAGGAGGGCTTCGGGCGCACGCTCGCGCAGGGCATGGAGATCCTCCGCCAGCACATCGAAGCGGCCCGCGACGGCGG
This sequence comes from Solirubrobacteraceae bacterium, assembly GCA_035939315.1. Classification (GTDB taxonomy): domain Bacteria; phylum Actinomycetota; class Thermoleophilia; order Solirubrobacterales; family Solirubrobacteraceae; genus Palsa-744. Next base: position 7,537 of record DASZFZ010000025.1, read on the forward strand.
GCGCGCGGGCGTCCCCGCGGCCGACGTGTTTGCCCTGCACGACACCCACGGCTTCCCGTATGAGATGACCAGCGAGCTGCTGGCGGCCGAGGGCCTGGAGGTCGAAGGCGACTTCGAGGCGCTGATGGAAGCGCAGCGCGAGCGCGGCCGCTCCGGCGCCACGCAGGGCGCGGGCGCGCGCGGCGCAGCGGCCGCCGCCGGCGCCGGGGCGGGGGCATCGCTCGACGGCGGCGAGCCGACGCGCTTCACCGGCTATGAGACCGAGGTGCAGCAGACGACCGTCGTGGCCGTGCGCCCGCACGAGGGCCGCCTGCTCGTCAAGCTCGCCGAGTCGCCCTTCTACGCGGCCGGCGGCGGCCAGGTCTCCGACGTCGGCACGATCGAATGCGCCGCGGGCGACTGTCGCGCGCGCGTCGAGGGCGTGCTGACGATCGGCCGCGACAAAGTCCCCGAGGTCGTGCTCGAGGCGGGCGCGCTTGAGCAGGGCGAGCCGGTGACCGCGCGCGTGGACCACCTCGCGCGCCACCAGACCGAGTGCAACCACACCGCCACCCACCTGCTCCAGGCGGCGCTGCGCGAGCTCCTCGGCGCGCACGTGCGCCAGGCCGGCTCCTACGTCGGCCCGGACAAGCTGCGCTTCGACTTCAGCCACGGCCACGGGCTCGGCCCCGAGCAGCTGCGCGCCGTCGAGGACCGCGTCAACGGCTGGATCGCCCGCAACGACCCCGTGCACGCGATCACGACCACGCTGGAGGAGGCCAAGCGGCTCGGCGCGATGGCGCTGTTCGGCGAGAAGTACGGCGAGGTCGTGCGCATGGTCGAGGTCGGCGAGGGTGAGTACTCGCGCGAGCTGTGCGGCGGCACGCACGTGCGCCTGACCGGCGAGATCGGCGCCTTCCACATCACCCACGAGACCTCCAGCGCGGCCAACGTCAGGCGCATCGAGGCCGTCACCGGCCCCGTCGCCGTCGAGTTGCTGCGCGAGCGCGAGCGCCTCCTGCGCGAGGCCGCCGCCGAGCTGCGCACCCGCCCCGAGCAGGTGCCTGTGCAGCTCGCCGCGCTCGTCGAGGAGCGCAAGCGCCTGGAGAAAGAGTTGAAGGAGGGGGCGGGCGGGCTGGGAGCCGGCGGCGGTGTCGACCTAGACGGCCTCGCGGGCGGCGCCCGGCAGGTGGACGGGGCGCGCGTGCTGGCGGCGACCGTCGATGTGACCGACGCGAAGGCGCTGCTGGACGTGGTCGACCGGCTCAAGGGCCGCCTCGAGGACGCCGCGATCGTGCTCGGCACGGTGGCGGACGGGCGCGTGCACCTGGCGGTCAGCGTCGCGCCCGAGCTGGTCGGCCGCGGCGTGAAGGCCGGCGCGGTCGTCAAGGCCGCCGCGGCGGCCGTCGGCGGCGGCGGCGGCGGGCGCGACACGCTGGCCCAGGCGGGCGGCCGCGACCCCGAGCGGATCGACGAGGCGATCGCGGCGGGGCGCGCCGCGATCGAGGCCGCGCTCGCCGGCTGAGCTTCGACGTGCGCGTGCTCGCGCTCGACTACGGCAGCGCCCGCTGCGGCTGCGCGCTCAGCGACCCCACCGGCACGATCGTGACGCCGCTGGAGCCCGTGTCGCGCCCGGCCACCAGGCGCGGCTACGCGCGCCTGCGCGAGCTGGTGCGCGAGCGCGAGGCGCAGCTCGTGCTCGTCGGGCTGCCGCTCGCGCTCGACGGCCGCGACACCGAGCAGACACGCGAGACGCGCGCGTTCGCGCGTACGCTCGCCGAGCGCCTCGACGGGGCAGTGCCGGTGGAGCTCTACGACGAGCGCTTCACCACCCGCATCGCCCAGCGCGTCGGCGCGGGCGAAGGCGGCGGGCGCGCGCGCGCGAGCGAGGACTCGCGCGCCGCCGCCCACCTGCTCGAGAGCTGGCTGGCCGCGCGGGCTCGCCGGCGGTGAAGGCGCGTTAGGGTCAGGGGCCACGGTGTCAGGCGGCGATCGACCACGGACCGAACGACGGCGGGCGCCCGCCTCGCGGCGCCCCGAACGCGTCGCGTACCCGACCGGGCGCGCGCGCCGCGGGGGCCCGCGCGCGCGCCGGCGCTCGCTGCTCGCGCGCCTCGCCGGCCTGCTCGCGCTGGCCGCGATCCTCGCGGGCGTCGCGCTGGCGCTCGGCTCGCACACGCCCAAGCCCGCCAAGCCGCTCGCGCCGGCGCCGGAAGTCAGGGTGCTCGTGACCGAGGGCAAAACGCGCGCCCAGATCGCCCAGCTGACGCCCGCGGACGGGCTGAAGGGCAGCTACCTGGCGGCCTCCGTGCGCTCGCCGCTGCTGAACCCGGTCGCCTACGGGGCTCCCGCGGACACGCCGGACCTCGAAGGCTTCCTGTTCCCGGCGACCTACGACATGTACCGCGGCGACTCCGCCGGGCGGCTCGTCGAAGAGCAGCTGGAGGCGTTCGCCGAAAACTTCGGCGCACCCCAGGTCGCGGCGGCGCGCGCGCTGCGCGTCACCCCCTACCAGCTGCTGATCGTCGCCTCGATGGTCGAGCGCGAGGCCGTGATCCCCTCGGACCGGCCGAAGATCGCGGCGGTCATCTACAACCGGCTGGCCGCCGGCATGCCGCTGGGGATCGACGCGTCGATCTACTACGCGGTCGAGCAGGCCGAGCACGTGCCGACCTACACCGGCGAACTGACCGAGGCGCAGCTGCACATCGACTCGCCGTACAACACGCGCACGCGCGTGGGCCTGCCGCCGACGCCGATCTCCAACCCGGGGCTCGCCTCGATCGAAGCGGCCGCGCACCCGGCGCGCGTCGGCTACCTCTACTACGTCGCCGGCGCCGACGGCTGCGGCGAGCAGGTCTTCTCCGACACGCAGGCCGAATTCGAAGCGGACGCCGCCGCCTACGACGAAGCCGTGGCCCGCAACGGCGGGCGCCCGCCGACCTGCCGGCGGCGCTGATGGCCGGCGTGCCGCCACCGGCGCCGGCCGCCGCGGCCGCGGAGCGCACGCGCCTGGGCGTGCTCGGCTGGCCGGTCGCCCACAGCCGCTCGCCGGCGATGATGGGCGCGGCCTTCGCGGCGCTGGCGATGGACGGCTGGCGCTACCAGCGCCTGCCGGTGCCGCCGCACCTGTTCGACGAGACCGTGCGCGCGCTCGCCGGCGGCGGGCTGCTCGGCGCGAACGTCACGATCCCCCACAAGCAGGCGGCGCTCGCGCTCGCCACCGACGCCACGCCGACGGCGCGCGCGATCGGCGCCGCCAACACGCTCACGTTCCGCGCCGACGGGGCGATCGAGGCCGAGAACACCGACGCGCCCGGGCTGATCGCGGCGATCGAGCGCGGCGGGCTCGCCAGCCCGGCCGGGCGCAGCGCGCTGGTGCTCGGCGCCGGCGGCAGCGCGCGCGCGGCCGTGTGGGCGCTGCGCGAAGCGGGGGCCGCCGAGGTGGCCGTGTGGAACCGCACGCCGGCGCGCGCGCGCGAGCTCGCCCGCGAGCTGGATGTGCGCTTCGTTGCAAGCCCCGAGCCGGCCGAGCTGCTCGTCAACTGCACATCCGTCGGCCTCGGCACGGAAAACCTCATCGAACAGTCGTCCGGTGAGCAGACCGTTCTCAGCCAACTCGGATTGACGTTCGATGGGATCGGGGAGTACTCGCATGTCATCGATCTTGTCTACCGCACGGAACCCACGCCGCTATTGGCGGCCGCCGAAGCGCAAGGCGCGGGCACCGTCGACGGCCTGGAGATCCTGCTCGCCCAGGGCGCGCTCAGCTTCGAGCTGTGGACCGGCCGCGCGGCTCCGCTCGCGGCCATGCGCGCCGCCGTGCGCGAGGCCGGCGCGTAGCGGCGCGGCGGGCGCCGCGTACCCGCGGGCGGCGGCCGCCGCCTCGCCGCGCCCGGCGCCGGGAGGGGCGCGATGAGCGACCTGCCCCAGCAGACCGACCCCGACCTGCACGCGATCTTCGGGATGCAGGGCGCCCACGAAGGCGCCGCCGAGCGCCTGATCTCGGTCGAGCGCGCGATCGAGCAGGACGGCGCGGGCGCGTTCGCGACCGCGCTGCCGGCCGAGGGCGCGGACGGGCTGCAGATGCTCGACCGGGCCGGCGCGCCGGGCGAGTTCGAGGAGGGCCTCGCGCCGGAGCCCGCGGGCGAGGGCGAGGTCGTGGCGGACCCCCAGCGCAGCACCTCCGCGGAGGGCTATGACGGCATCACCAAGCCGACCCGCCGGGGCTCCTCGCAGCGCTTCCTGACCGACGTGATCGTCGACATGGGCCTGGCCTCGCGCCGCCAGGTCGACGACGCGATCCAGAGCTCGCGCAACACCGGCACGACGCCCGAGCGCGTGCTGGTCGACCAGGGCGTGCTGACCCAGGACGCGCTCTCTCGCGCGCTGGCCGAGCGCTACGGCCTCGACCACCTCGACCTGGGCGTCTTCAGCGTCGACATGAACGCCGCCAACCTGGTCTCGACGACCGTCGCCAAGCGCTACCAGACGGTGCCCGTCGCGTTCGCCGACAAGCGCACGCTGCTCGTCGCGATGGCCGACCCCTCGAACGTGCTCGCGGTCGACGACATCGCGATCATGACCGGCTATGAGATCCGCGTCGCGGTCGCGCCGCCGGACGACATCACCGCGCTGATCTCGCGCCTGGACCGCATGGAAGACGTGGTCGGCGAGTCCGCGGCGCTCGAACAGGAGGAAGAGGAGGGCGCCGAGGTCGTCGCCCTGCACGAGACCTCCGAAGACGCGCCGGTCATCAAGCTCGTCAACCAGATCGTCGCCCAGGCGATCGAGCGCGGCGCCTCCGACATCCACCTGGCGCCCGACGGGCGCGAGCTGCGCGTGCGCTTCCGCGTCGACGGCGTGCTGCACGACATCACGACCGTGCAGCGGAAAATGGCGGCCGGGGTGATCTCGCGCATCAAGATCATGGCCGAGCTGAACATCGCCGAGAAGCGCCTGCCCCAGGACGGGCGCGTGGGCCTCGTCGTCGAGGGCCGCCACATCGACCTGCGCGTCGTCACGCTGCCGAGCGTGCACGGCGAGGGCGTCGTGATGCGCGTGCTCGACAAGGAGTCGGTGGTCGTCGAGCTCGACAAGCTCGGCATGGCCGAGGCCGAGCGCGAGCGCTTCGAACGCGCCTGCCGCGAGACGCACGGCGCGGTGCTCGTCACCGGGCCGACCGGCTCGGGCAAGTCCACGACGCTGTACGCGGCGCTACAGCTGCTGAACACGCCCGAGAAGAACATCATCACGGTCGAGGACCCGGTCGAGTACGAAATGGCGGGGCTCACGCAGGTGCAGGTCTCCGCCAAGGTCGGCCTCAGCTTCGCGGCGGGCCTGCGCGCGATGGTGCGCGCCGACCCGGACATCATCATGGTCGGCGAGATCCGCGACCGCGAGACCGCGCAGATCGCGGTCGAGTCGGCGCTCACCGGCCACCTGGTGCTCTCGACGCTGCACACAAACGACGCGCCCTCGGCGATCACGCGCCTGATCGAGATGGGCGTCGAGCCGTTCCTGGTCGCCTCGGCGCTGGACTGCGTGGTCGCGCAGCGGCTCGCGCGCCAGCTGTGCTCGAGCTGCAAGCGGCGCACGATCGTCTCGGCCAAGGCGCTGCAGGAGAACGGCTACCGCGCGCGGATGGAGCTCGAGGCATACGAGCCTGTCGGCTGCCGGCGCTGCGGCGGCAGCGGCTACCGCGGCCGCCTGGGGCTCTACGAGGTGATGAAGATGTCGCCCGAGATCCAGGCGATGACGCTCGAACGCAGCCCCGCCGAGGCGATCCGCGACGTGGCCGTCAAGCAGGGCATGACGCGCCTGCGCGACGACGGCCTGCAGAAGGTTCGCCTGGGGCGCACCTCGATGGCCGAGGTCGCGCGCGTGATCGGCACGAACTGAGCCGGACGCCGCGGCCCCGCGGTCTCACGGCCCGCGGCGAACGGTCGATCCGCGCGCGCGGCGCTAATGCGAACGCGTCGATGTGTCGATGTTGGCTGCATGGACATCGATTTCGCTGACCTCCTGATGGAGGTCGTGCACCGTCGCGCCTCCGACCTGCACCTCGCCTCCGGCGCCCACCCGACTGTCCGCGTGCGCGGCAAACTGAGCCCGCTAGAGGACTACCCGCAGCTCTCGCCCAGCGACACGCGCGAGATCATCTACTCGATCCTCACCGGCGACCAGCGCCAGCGCCTGGAGACCGACTGGCAGCTCGACTTCGCCTACTCGATCCCGGGCCACGCGCGCTTCCGCGTCAACGCCTACTTCCAGCGCGGCGCGCTCGGCGCGGCCTTCCGTCTGATCCCCTTCAACCTGACGAGCATCGACGAGCTGGGGCTGCCGAGCGTCGTGCACGACTTCACGCGCAAGCCGCGCGGCTTCGTGCTCGTGACCGGCCCCACCGGCTCGGGCAAGTCGACCACGCTCGCGGCGATGATCGACGAGATCAACGCCTCGCGCGAGGAGCACATCATGACGATCGAGGACCCGATCGAGTTCCTGCACGGGCACAAGCGCTGCATCGTCAACCAGCGCGAGCTGGGGTCGGACGCGCACAGCTTCGCGGACGCGCTGCGCGCCGCGCTGCGCGAGGACCCCGACGTGATCCTGGTCGGCGAGATGCGCGACCTGGAGACGATCTCGACGGCGCTGACCGCGGCCGAGACCGGCCACCTGGTGTTCGCGACCCTGCACACCCAGGACGCCGCCCAGACGATCGACCGCGTGATCGACGTGTTCCCCTCCCACCAGCAGGGCCAGGTGCGCGTGCAGCTGTCGGTGGCGCTGCAGGGCGTGATGACCCAGCAGCTGCTGCCCAACGCCGACGGCTCCGGGCGCGTCGTGGCGACCGAGATCCTGGTGCCCACGCCGGCCGTGCGCAACCTGATCCGCGAGGGCAAGACCCACCAGATCTACTCGGTCATGCAGACCGGCTCCGCGGTCGGCATGCAGACGATGGACGCCTCGCTCGCGACGCTCGTGCGCCAGGGCAAGATCGCCCAGAAGCTCGCCGAAACCCGCTCGTCGACCCCCGAAGAGCTCAGGCGCCTGCTGGGCGCGAGCTCGCTGGCCGCCGCTTAGGGCCGGGCGGATGAGCACCTACGTCTTCAAGGCGCTCGACCTTGCCGGCGGCAAGGCCAAGGGCGAGCTCGAGGCGGAATCCAAGCAGGCGGTCGCCGACCAGCTCAAGCAGCGCGGCCTGATCGTCCTCGACATCGCCGACAAGCGCGCCTCCACGGAGATCAACATCGGGCCCAAGCGCGTGCCCGCCAACGAGCTCGCGATCTTCGCGCGCCAGCTCTCGACGATGATCTCCTCGGGCATGAGCATCCTGCGGGCGCTGTACGTGCTCGAGGAGCAGACCGAGAGCAAATTCCTCAAAGAAACGATCGTGGCGGTGCGCAAGGACGTCGAGGCGGGGCTGTCGTTGAGCGACTCGATGGCGCGCCACCCGAAAGTCTTCAGCCCGCTGTTCGTGGCGATGACCCAGGCGGGAGAGACCGGAGGTGTGCTCGAGGGCTCGCTCGTGCGCGTCGCCGACCAGCTCCAGAAAGACGCCGCGCTCAAGCGCCAGGTGAAATCGGCGATGGTCTTCCCGTCGCTGGTGATGGTCGTCGCGGTCGGCGTGATGCTGGCGCTGGTCGCCTTCCTGATCCCCGTGTTCGAAGGGGTGTTCAAGGAATTCGGCGGCCACCTGCCGGCGCTCACGCAGGTGTCGGTCGACATGTCCCACTTCGTCACGAAAGACTGGTGGGCGCTGATCATCATCCCGATCGTCGTCGTCGTCGCCTTCATGCAGTGGAAGAAGACGACGTGGGGGCGCAAACAGTGGGACCACTTCCGCCTGCACGTGCCGATGAAGATCGGCGCGATCGTCCAGCAGGTCGCGGTCGCGCGCTGGTCGCGCACGCTGGCCTCGCTCACCGCGGCGGGCGTGCCGCTGCTGCAGGCGCTGGAGATCACCGGCCGCACCGGCGGCAACTCGGCGGTGCACGAGGCGATGGAGGGCGTGATCGCCTCGGTCAAGCGCGGCGGCACGATCGCCGCGCCGCTCGCACAGGCGCCGATCTTCCCTTCGATGGTCACCCACATGGTCGGCGTGGGCGAGGAAACCGGCGCCCTGGACGAGATGCTCGACCGCGTCGCGGAATTCTACGAGGAACAGGTCGAATCCTCGGTGAAGGCGCTGATGTCGATCATCGAGCCGATCATGATCATGGTGATCGGCGCGATGGTCGGGTTCATCGTGATCTCGATGTACCTGCCGCTGTTCGAAGTCTACAACCACATCGAAAGCTAGCCGCGGGGCTCGCGGCCGGCCTTCAGCGGTCGGGCTCGGCCGCGTCCACGCTGACGCGCCGCCCGTCGGCGGTCTCGCGCACCGACAGCGACACCTTCCCGTCGAGCAGCTCGAGCAGCTCCGCCCCCGCCAGCTCGCGCCGCCAGCCGCGCAGCGTGCGCACGTCGGCCTCCGGGCCGCCGGTGCGCGCCGCCGCGACGATCGCGTGCAGGTCCGCGCGGGCGGCCAGCAGCTCGTAGGCGAGCCCGGCCTCGCGCGCGCGGGCGCGCAGCAGCGCCTCGCCGAGCGCCACGAGCGGCGCGTCGTCGGGCTTGGGGGCCGGGCCGCGGGTGAGCGCCGGCGCCGGCTCGCCCGGCAGCTCGCGGCCGCGTCGCACGGCCTCGATCAGGTCCTCGGCCAGGCGCCCGCCGATCCCGTTGCCGACGCCGCGGATGCGCGAGAGCTCGGCGCGCGTGGAGGGCTTGCGCTTGGCGATCTCCACGAGCGTGGCGTCGCCCAGCACGCTCTGCACGGGCCGGTTCTGACGCGCGGCGGTGCGCTCGCGCCACTCGACGAGCTGGCGCGCGATCGGCCGCGCTGCCGAGTTCAGGCTGCCCACGCGCGGCAGGCGCAGGAAGATCGTCTCGGGATCGCGCTCGTCGCTGGAGCGCGCGAGCGGCTCGCACTCCTCCATCGCCCACTGCAGGCGCCCGAGCTCGGTCAGGCGCCGCTCGAGCTCGCCCGCCAGCTCCAGCAGGTGCACGACGTCCTCGCGCGCGTAGGCGAGCTGCTCGGGCGAGAGCGGGCGCGCGTCCCAGCGGGTGAAGCTCGCGGTCTTGGCGACGCGCAGCCCCAGCACCTCGCCGAGCAGCGAGTCGTACGAGCTCTGCGCGCCCAGCCCGGCGAAGCCGGCGGCGACCTGCGTGTCGAACACGTTCGTGACCTCCGTCTGGAAGCGCCTGCGCACGAGCGCGACGTCCTGGCGGCCGGCGTGCACGACGATCTGCATGGCCGGGTCGGCGAGCAGCTCGGCCAGCGGCGCGCCGTCGAGCTCCTGCTCGAGCGGGTCGAGCACGAGGATCTGCGCCTCCCGGTCGCCTTCGGCGGGGATCGCGAGCTGCACCAGGCACAGCAGCGTCCGGTAGCGGCCCTCGCCCATGAACTCGGTGTCGAGCGCCAGCCTGCCGCTGGCGCGGGCGCCGCGGGCGAGCGTCAGCAGGCCCTGCGGGTCGGCGTCGAGCTTCGCGTCGGCGCTCACGGGCGCGCGCCGGGCAGCAGGTAGAGCAGGCCGCCCTGCGGCAGGCCGGCCTGGCGGGAGACGTCGGTGCCGTGCGCGCGCACCCAGCGCACCGGCGCCGAGCAGGCGGGGTTGACCGACTGCGCGCCGCCGTAGCAGAAGGTGTTCAGGAAGGCGTAGCGGACCTTGCCCCGCGCGACCAGCCGCTTCAGCCTGGCGATGCTCGTGAACACGCGGGCATCGTAGGTCGTGAGCACCAGCACGGGGCGCGCATCCTGGACGATCAGCGAGCCGATCGCGGTCGCCGACTCCGAGGCGACCTCGTAGAAGGCGCCGTCCTGGTGGACGCGTAGGTAGGCGCTCAGCGGGTGCTGCTGGGAGCCGGGCAGCTGGCCCACGAGACCGGCGTCGCTGACGCGGTTGGCGATCGCCGTCGAGTCCGCCTTCACCTGGATCGCCGCGATCGCCACGAGCGCGAGCGCGATCGCGCCGCCCGGCGCCACCAGCGCGCGCGTGCGCGCCGGCAGCGGGATCGCGCTAGCCGCCAGCGCGCATGCGAGCGCGCCGAGCGCGCCCGCGAGCGAGATCCACCAGGCCAGCGGCGTGCCGTACATCAGCCGCTCGCCGAAGTAGACGACGAGCGCGAGCGTGACCGCCAGCCACGCCAGGCGCAGGCGCCTGGCGGGCAGCGCCGCCGCCCACGCCAGGCCGATCCCGAGCATCGCCGCCACGACCGGCGTGAACGCTTCGACGTAGCGCGGGTGCAGCCGCACCATGTGGCTGTAGAGGACGACGCCGGTGAGCATCCACAGCCCGAGCCCGCCCGCGGCCGCGCGGCGCATCCGTCGCCTGACAGCTCCGGCGGCCTCGCCTTGCTCGGGAGCCGCGGCCACGCCGCCGGGGTCGCCGCCTCCGCCTCCGCCTGCGCCCGCGCCGCGGCCCTCGAGCAGGCCCCACGCGAGCGCCGGTACGCCCAGCAGCAGGGCGACCGCCAGCTCGAGCCCGAGCCGCTCGCCGGAGAGCGGCCCGACGGTCGTGAACAGGCGCGTCGCCGAGGGCGGCACGATCGGGATGTGGTCGCGCTGCTCCTGGGTCGCCGTCGGGTAGCGGTGTCCCGGTTCATAGACGGTCGCGCCCGGTTCCGGCGATTTGCCGGCGAGCCGGTCGCTGCCGTTGAACACGAACGCGGCGTTCCAGGCGCTGCCGTTGGTCGAGCCGATCGCATACGGACGGTCGTGCGCCGGGAACAGCAGCGTCGCGGTCAGCCACGACAGCGCCACCACCACGTACACGGCGGCCGCGGCCGCCAGGCGCGCGAGCCGTCGCAGGCGCCCGCCGTCCATGCCCAGGTAGGCGAACACGGCGAGCCCGGGCAGCGCCACCACCGACTCGAGCAGCTTCACGTCGAAGGCGACGCCGAGGACGGCGGCGCCGGCGAGCAGCCACGCGGTGCGGCCGGTCTCGACCGTGCGCACGAACAGCGCGAGCGCGAGCACGAGCAGCAGCATCATCACCCCGTCCATCGTGTCGCTGCGGGCGGTGATCACCGCGACCGGCAGCACCGCCATCGCGACGGCCGCCGCGATGCCCGCCGTCGCGCTCCAGATCCTGCGCACGACCACGTACAGCGCCGGCACCGAGACGATCCCGGCGAGCGCCTCGGGCAGCTTCAGCGTGGTCGAGCTGAAACCGAGCAGCTTGGTGGAGATGACCTGTAGCCACAGGTCCACGGGCGGCTTGTCGATCGAGACGCTGCCGCCCGGCTCGTACACGCCGAAGAAGAAGTTGTGCCAGGACAGCGACATGCTGCGCACGGCGGCGTCGTAGAAGGGGTCGGGCGGCACCTGGCCGATGTGCAGCAGGCGCAGCACGGCCGCGCCGAGCGTGACCAGCGCCACGATCGCCCACTCGCCGGCCCGCGAGGGCGCCCGCGCGAGCGGCCGGGGGCGGCCTTCGACTGCCGGCTCGGTGGCGATCACGCCCGGAACGCTAGTCTGATCCGCGCGTGGCCAGCGACAGCAGCGACACGGGCGCGAGCGGCGCCGGCGGGGATCAGGGGCAGACGTCCCATGAGCCGCGAGAGTGTATGGCCTGCCGCGGCACCGGCCAGCTGATCTCGAACCTCGGCGGCGCCCCCAGCCAGCTGGCGTGCCCGTGGTGCGCCGGCAGCGGCGTGCGCACCCCCGGCGTCGACGCGCAGGCGCGCTGGCGGGAGCAGGCCGACGCGGCCGGCGCGGGGGCGAGCGCCGAGCCCGCCGCCTGAGCGGAGCGCCGTGAGCGGATAGCGCCGCGGACCGCGCGGCGGGCCAGTCGAGCGAGGGCCGGCCGAGCGAGGGCGGGCACCGCTCAAGGAAGCGCCCGCGCCTGTCGAGTTCTCGAGCAGTGCGAGTCCTGAGACGGCATGCATGGGATCTTGTGCTCGGCGGCGCCGGGCTCGGGCTGGCCGTGCGCGCCGCCTTCGCGGCGCGCGGCCTCGGCGACTACGCCGAGGACGGCGGGACGGCGCTCACGCCGCTGCTGCACGGAGACCTGCACGCCTACTGGACGGCCCACCCCGCGATGGGGGACCTCTCGCTGCTCGTGCGCGCGCCCTTCGCCGCGCTGGCCTACCTCGGCGACCCGACCCCGCTGGCCTTTTACCGCTGGGGGGTCCTGCCGTGCGTCGCGTCGGTGGCGCTGCTCGGCCTGTGGCTCGCCCGCATCGCTCGCGCGCGCGGCGTCGATCGGCTCGGGCAGCTACTGATCGTCGTGCTGGCGGTGGCGAACCCGCTGACGACCTCCGCGATCCAGCAGGGGCACCCCGAGGAGCTGCTGACCGCGAGCCTGTGCGTCGGCGCGCTGGTCGCCGCCTGCGCACAGCGCTGCGTGCTCACGGGCGTGCTGCTCGGGCTCGCGCTCGCGTGCAAGCAGTGGTCGGTCGTGGCGGTGCTGCCGGTGCTGTTCGCGCTCGAGCGCGGACGCGCGCGGACGCTGCTCGGCGCGCTCGCGCTGGCGGCGCTGGTCACCGCGCCGGAGGTTCTCGGCGCGCCGGCGACGTTCCTGCGCAACCAGCTCGCGCTCGCACGGGAACACAGCGTGGAGTCCTCGTCGTGGTCCTGGTGGTGGCCGCTGACGCCGAGCTCGACGAGGTACCTGACCTACGGAGGAGCCACGCACGCGGTGACGCTCCACCGGCTCCCCGAGGCGCTCGTGCAGTCGCTGCACTCGCTGATCATCGTGCTCGACACCGCGCTCGCGCTGCTCCTCGCCCGCCTGCGCGGCCTGCCGCTGCGCCGGGACGACGCGTTCGCGCTGCTGGCGGCCGTACTGCTGCTGCGCTGCACGTTGGACACCGAGACGATGCCCTACTACCACGCGGCGCTGTATCTGGACCTGCTCGCCTGGGACGCGCTGAGCACGCGGCGCCTGCCGCTGCGGGCGCTGGCGGGCGCCGCGCTCAGCTGGGCGCTGTTCGACCGCTTCACCGCGAGCTTCCTCGGCGTCTGGCCCTCGAGCCTGCTCTACGGGGCTGCGACGGCGCTGATCGCAGTGGCGCTCGCGCGTTCGCTGGCGCTCACCGCGACCGTTATGCGTCCAGCGGCCCGTGCAGGGGTAAAGGCCGCATGAAGGCGCGCCGATGAAGCGGCTAATACAAGCCAGTGCCGCGGTGCAGGGCAAGCATCGACTCAGGTGCCTAGCAAAGCCGGCGGACCTCATCAGGGGGACGCATACCGCATGAGGCGGTTGACCAAGGGCTGGCGTCCAAAACCGGATCCTAGGAGGATTCATGTTCAACGCACTGCGCCAGCGGACCAGCGATGAGGGTGGTTTCACCCTTATCGAACTTCTGGTCGTAATCCTGATCATCGGCATTCTCGCCGCGATCGCGATCCCGGCGTTCCTCAGCCAGAAGAGCAAGGCCTACGACTCGTCGGCCAAGACCGTCGCGCAGACCGCGCAGACGGCGATGGAGACGTACTCGACCGAACACAACGGCGAATACACCGGCGCCAGCCGCACGGAACTCCAGAAGGTGGAGCCCTCGCTGAACATCAGCAAGACCAACGAAGCGATCCTGCTCGAAACGACGCAGACCCAGCCGACTGAGACCGGTGGCGCGATCACCGCCGGCTCGGGCAGCCCCACCACCAGCGAATACGCGGTCACGGTGGAAGCCGTCAACACCAAAGACCAGTACACGGTCTACAGGAAATCGAACGGCGAAATCGAACACCTCTGCTTCAGCCCCTCGGGCGGCTCCGGCAACAAGGAAGGTTGCCCGGGCAAGAAAGAAACCACAAAAAGCTGGTAGCAGTCAGATCCCGAGCTGACGCTCGGATCTCAAAGCTCGCACGGGAGGCGGCCCTCGGGCCGCCTCCCGTCGTTAACGCCGGGCCTCTCCGCGGGCCGGCCTCGAGCCGCACCGGCGGCGCCTCGGCGGGCCGGGCCTCAAGCCGCGCGGCGCCACAGCCGATCACCCTCCTATGGAGGCTGCGTTCGCGGGCGTCTTCGGCGCCATCTTCGGCTCGTTCCTGAACGTGGTCGTCTACCGCCTGCCGCGACACGAGTCGGTCGTCAACCCCCCGTCGCACTGCCCCAGGTGCGGCATGCAGGTCAGGCCCTACGACAACGTCCCGATCCTCTCGTGGCTGCTGCTGCGGGGGCACTGCCGCGGCTGCGGCGAGCCGATCTCGGTGCGCTACCCGCTGGTGGAGGCGCTGACGGCGGCGCTGTGCGTGGGCGCGGTGCTGACCCACAGCTCGGCCTCCGCGATCGCGCTCGGCGTGACGCTGATCCTGCTGCTCGTGCCCGCCGCGCTGATCGACCTCGAGCATCGCATCATCCCCAACCGCATCACGGGCCTCGGCGCGCTGCTCGCGCTCGCGCTCGGCCTCGCGCTCGACCCGGCGGGCGAGCCCGGACGCCTGATCGCGGGCGCCGCGGCCGGCGGCTTCCTGCTGATCGCCGCGCTCGCCTACCCGGGCGGCATGGGCATGGGCGACGTCAAGCTCGCGGGCATGATGGGGCTGTTCCTCGGCGCGGCGGTGGCGCCCGCGCTGCTGATCGCGCTGCTCGCCGGCGTCGCGCTCGGCGCCGTCGTGATCGCGCGCCAGGGCGCCCAGAAGGCGCGCAAGACGGCGATCCCGTTCGGGCCGTTCCTCGCGCTCGGCGGGCTGACCGCGATCTTCGTCGGCCACCAGCTCGTGCACCTCTACATCGATCACTTCGTCCACTGACCGCGGGGCTCGCGCTCCCGAAGACCCCGCGCGCGCCCATCGCACGCTGCCGGCACCCCGGGCCAGGGAGTGAACGCGTAGCCGGCACAATTTCGATTGACAGGGAAAATCGCCACTGTTAGGCTGCCGCCCCGACCATCCACATCGGCGGCATCGGAGGCGGGGCGGTGATGCACAGGGGGATGAACGCAGCGCTGGCCGGAGCTGGCACGCTGCTGGCGATCGTGATCTTCGCGATGCTGCTTCCCGCCGGCGCAGATGCCGCGGGACAGCTCTGCACGGATAGCTGGACGGGGCCGGCGGAAGGCAACTGGCAGACCGCCGCCGACTGGTCCAACGGTCAGTTGCCCACCTCCCTGGACGTCGCTTGCATCCCCGCCGGCGACACGGTCACCGTCACGGGCGCGAGCCAGGCCGGCGTCCTCGAGGGCGAAGGCGCGCTCGTGCTGGCCGGCGGGCTGCTCGAAACGGCAAGCGCGCTCGAAGCCTCGAGCATCGCCTCGCTGGCGCTGCGCGGGGGAACGCTCTCGCTGGCCGGCGAGCTGGAAGTCGGCTCGGCGCTGACGGGCGGCGGCGGCAGCACGACCGTCAGCGGCGCCGGCGAGCTTGTGGTGGGGTCGGGGGCGACGGGCACGATCGGCGAACGTTGTGCGCGGCTGGTGCTGGACGAAGCGACGTTGGTCAACCAGGGCACGTTGACGAGCGGTGGCGCGGGCGGTGCGCCGGATGGCGCGATCTGGATGGAAAACGGTGCGCAGTTGCAGAACGCGGGGACGTTCGCGGATGACTCGACCGAACCCGGTGGCTGCGGTTTCGGGCGGGTGCCGTCGGTGTTTGACAACGGTGGTAGCTCGGCGCCGAGCATCGTGAACACGGGCACGTTCCAGTCGGATGACACCGAAGAACCGGTCACGATTGGCGTGCCGCTCGAGAATCAGGGAACTGTCGGTCCGTTGGCGGGGACGTTGCAGCTGGCAGGCGGCGGCGGCGAAGGTGCGAGCGGCGGCGCGTTCGCGGCCGCTTCGGGCACGGCGCTGGAATTCACGGGCGGCGCGTTCGCGCTGAGCGGCGCGAAATGGTCGGGGCCGGGCACGATCGCGGTCGCCGGGGCGAGCGTGACCGCGGCGAGCCTG
>DASZFZ010000026.1:0-5365 GCA_035939315.1 Solirubrobacteraceae bacterium
CGAGTATGGCCCACTCCTGTTCGCCGCCCAGGAGCGTCGGCGCACGCGCGAGGAGCTGATCGCCCGCACGCCCGCGGACGGGCTCGTCGCAGGCGTGGGCGACGTCGATGGCCGCCCCTGTATCGCGATGTCCTACGACTACACCGTGCTGGCGGGCACCCAGGGGATGCGCAACCACGCCAAGAAGGACCGGCTGTTCGAGCTCGCCGAGCGCCGCCGGCTGCCGGTGGTGCTGTTCGCCGAGGGCGGCGGCGGGCGCCCCGGCGACGTCGACATGCCGATCGTCGCCGGCCTGGACTGCCGCGCCTTCGAGCTGTTCGCAAGGCTCAGCGGCCTCGTGCCGCTCGTCGGCGTCGCCTCCGGCTACTGCTTCGCCGGCAACGCCGCGCTGCTGGGCTGCTGCGACGTGGTGATCGCCACCGAGGACGCCAGCATCGGCATGGGCGGCCCGGCGATGATCGAGGGCGGCGGCCTGGGGGTGTTCGCGCCGGCGGACGTCGGCCCGATCGACGTGCAGTACGCCAACGGCGTGGTCGACCTGCGCGCCGCCGACGACGCCGAGGCGGTCGCGCTGGCGCGGCGCTACCTCTCCTACTTCCGCGACGCGCCGGCGCCCGGCCGGGCGCCCGACCAGCGGCTGCTGCGCGAGCTGATCCCCGAGCAGCGCAAGCGCGTCTACGAGGTGCGCCGCGTGGTGCAGGCGCTGTTCGACGAGGGCTCCGTGCTCGAGCTGCGCGCCGGCTTCGCGCCGGGGATGCTGACGGCGCTCGCCCGCGTCGAGGGCCGCGCGCTCGGCGTCGTGGCCAACGACCCCCGCCACCTGGGCGGCGCGATCGACGCCGACGGCGCCGACAAGGCCGCGCGCTTTTTGGCGCTGTGCGACGCGTTCGAGCTGCCCGTGCTGTTCCTGTGCGACACGCCCGGCTTCATGGTCGGCCCGGAGGCCGAGCGCACCGCGACCGTGCGCCACTTCGCGCGCATGTTCCTCGCCGGCGCCAACCTCGGCGTGCCGACGGGCACGATCGTCTTGCGCAAGGGCTACGGGCTGGGCGCGCAGGCGATGGCCGGCGGCGGCTTCAAGGCGCCGCTGTTCACCGTCGCCTGGCCGACCTCGGAGTTCGGCGGGATGGGCCTGGAGGGCGCCGTGCGCCTGGGCATGCGCCGCGAGCTCGACGCGATCGAGGACGAGCAGGAGCGCGAGCGGCTGTTCGCGCAGCTCGTCGCCGCCGCCTACGAGCGCGGCCGCGGCATGAACATGGCCGCCTACGGCGAGATCGACGACGTGATCGACCCGGCCGACTCGCGCCGCTGGATCGCGACGCTGTTCGACGAGCGCTCCGGGCGGTGGCGGCGGCGCGAGGGCAAGAAGCGCCCGCACGTCGACGCCTGGTGAGCCCGGACGCCGCCGCCGCGGGCGCCGAGATAAGTGAGAGGGGGAGAAGGCGGCCTCCCGCTCCCCCTCCACGCTCATCAACACGCGCGGCCCGCGTGGGTAGCGGTCGGCGCACCTAAAGATCCCGCGGCGTGTGAGATGCGGCACACTCGCGCGAAACGCCGCCGGACCGCGCCGGTAGCTGTATCATTCGGCACAGGCCGTCAACGAGCGCGCTCGTGATGGACCTCGTTCGAGCAGCACCCGCAGCACTCCCAAGTCGCGACCGGTATCCACCAGGAACTGGACCGAAGCAGATGAGCCCCCTGCACCCCACCCCCGCCCGCGCATGCACACCGTGCGCACGGTTTGCGCCCTGCGCGAGCCGCTGGGCCCCGCACGGCGCGAAGGCCGCCGGATCGGCCTGGTGCCGACGATGGGCGCGCTGCACGACGGGCACCTCGCCCTGATCGCCCGCGCGCGCGAGCAGTGCGACGTGGTCGTCGTGACGCTGTTCGTGAACCCCACCCAGTTCGACGAGCGCGCCGACCTCGAGCGCTACCCGCGCCGCGAGCGGGACGACGCCGAGCGGGCCGCCGCCGCGGGCGCCGACGTGCTGTTCGCGCCCTCCGTCGAGGAGGTCTACCCGGACGGCTTCGCCACGAGCGTCCGGGTCGGCGGCGTGAGCGAGCACCTGGAGGGCCGGGCGCGCGGGCCCGAGCACTTCCGCGGCGTGGCGACCGTCGTGACGAAGCTGCTGTGCATGGCGCTTCCCGACGTCGCCTACTTCGGCCAGAAGGACGCGCAGCAGCTGAGCGTGATCCGCCGCCTGACCCGCGACCTGAACCTGCCGGCGCGGATCGAGGCGGTGCCGACGGTGCGCGAGCCCGACGGCGTGGCGATGTCCAGCCGCAACGCGCTGCTCAGCCCCGCGCAGCGCGGGCAGGCGCGCGCGCTGCCCGCGGCCCTGGCGGCGGCCCGCGAGCTGGCCGCCGACGGCGAGCGCTCCACGCCGGCGCTGCTGGCGCGAGCCCGCGCGGCGATGGAGCCCTTCGACGTGCGCCCCGAGTACCTGGCGCTCGTGGACCCCGACACGTTCGAGCCGCTCGAGCGCCTGGACGGCCAGGCGCTGCTGGCGCTCGCCGCGCGCATCGGCGACGTGCGCCTGATCGACAACACCACCCTCGCGCCCTCGCCGGCGCGAGGCGCCCACGAGAACACCAGCGACCCGACGCAAGGAGAGGCGATGGCGACATGCAGCGCGTGATGCTCAAGTCAAAGATCCACCGGGCGACCGTGACCGACTGCGACCTGCACTACGTCGGCTCGATCACGATCGACCCCGACCTGCTCGAGGCGGCCGACATCCTCGAGCACGAGCAGGTGCACGTCGTCGACGTCGACAACGGCGCCCGCTTCGAGACCTACACGATCCCCGGCGAGCGCGGCTCCGGCGACATGCGCGTCAACGGCGCCGCCGCGCGGCTCGTGCACCGCGGCGACACGATCATCGTGATCTCCTACGGCCAGTACGACGAGGCCGACCTGGAGCGCTACGAGCCGACGGTCGTCCACGTCGAAGCTGCCACCAACCGCATCATCACGATCGACGAGCAGGTGGCGACGCTGCTGAGCTGAGCGCGTCAACCGGCCGTCAGAGAGGAACAGCCATGTCCAGCCGTCCCGACCCAGCCATCCACGCCGCGTGCTCGCACGCGCCGAGCGACCCCGGCCATCTGCCGATGACGCTGCCGCTGCTGTACGAGAAGAAGCGCCTCGACGAACCGATCGTGATGGTCACCGCCTATGACTACCCGAGCGCGCGCGCCGCCGAGGCGGCGGGCGTGGACCTCGTGCTCGTCGGCGACTCCGCCGCCACGACCGTGCTCGGCTACGGCGCCACCACCCCGGTCGAGCTCGACGACATGCTCGTGCTCGCGCGCGCCGTGCGCCGTGGCCTGGCGACGCCGCTGATGATCGGCGACCTGCCGTTCGGCTCCTACGAGGTGTCCGACGAGCAGGCGATCACGACCGCGATGCGGATGGTCAAGGAGGCCGGCTGCGAGGCCGTCAAGCTCGAGGGCGGCGGCGAGACCTCGGCCAGGCGCGCCCGCGCGATCGTCGGCGCCGGCATCCCCGTGATGGGCCACGTCGGCCTCACCCCCCAGACGGCGACCGCGCTCGGCGGCTGGAAGGCGCAGGGGCGCAGCGCGGCGGCCGCCGCGCGGATCGCCGAGGAGGCGCTCGCGCTACAGAGCGCCGGCTGCTTCGCGCTGGTCTTCGAGGCGATCCCCGCCGCCGTCACCGAGGAGCTGATGGCGCTGCTCGAGATCCCCGTGATCGGCATCGGCGCGGGACCCGCGACCGACGGCCAGGTGCTCGTGTTCCACGACCTGCTCGGCATCCGCGACGGGCTCGGCGCGCGCTTCGTCAAGCGCTACGCCAACCTCCAGCAGGAGATGAACGACGGCGTCGGCGCCTACGCCGAGGACGTGCGGGCGCGCCGCTACCCGGGACCCGAGCACACCTACTCGATCGACCCGGCCGAGCTCGACGAGCTGCACGAGCGGCTCGCGCAGGCGCGTTAGGCGAGCGCCGCGCCCCAGCGCTCGGCGAAGGCGAACTCCGAGACGGGCCGGCGCGCCAGGCGCGAGGGCCACGGGTCGGCGCGGTGGCCGACGCCGACGTGCGCCGCCAGCGCGATCTCCTCGGGGATCTCGAGCAGCCGCTTGACCTCCGCCTCGGCGGGCACCAGCAGCGTCGTGAGCGCCGCGCCGAGGCCCTCGCCGCGCAGCGCCAGCAGCAGGTTCTGCACGAATGGGTAGACCGAGGCGCCGCCGACGATGCTCTGGCGCGGCAGCGCGGCGTCGGTGACCGCGAGGTCCGCCAGGCGAACGCCGATCACCAGGTGCACCGGTATGCGGTCGAGCTGCTCGGCATAAGCGTTGGCGCCCTGCACGCGACGGACCGTGGCGGCGTCGAAGGAGCCGGGGTCGGCGAGCACCGCCGCGCCGCCGGTCTGCTCCAGGTACGCGCGCCACCCCGGCAGGTACAGGTCGCGCAGCGCCCCGCGCCGCTCGGGTTCGCGCACGACGATCACACGCCAGCCCTGGCGGTTGCCGCCGCTCGGCGCGTAGCGCGCGCTGTCGAGCGCCCGCGTGAGCGCCTCGTACGCGACCGGCTCGTCGGTGAAGCGGCGCGTGGTGGGGGCGCAGCGCATCGCCTCGGCGAGATCCATGCGGCGCAGGTTAGCCGCCCCGCCCGAGCGCCTCCCTGACGGCCTCGGCGGTGGGCGCGAGCTCCCCGGACAGACGGTCGAGCAGCGTCAGCCACTCTGGCTTGACGGCCGCCGCCGCCTTCACCAGCTCGACACCCGCGTCGAGGTCCCCGGCGGCCACGCCGAGCCCGGCCCAGAAGCCGAGCTCATCGGCCTCCGGCGCGAGCTCGGCCGCCCGCACATACAGCTCGGCCGCCCGCTCGTGCTCGGCCGCCGCCGAGAGCGTGTCCGCCTCGCCCGCCATCTCGTAGGCGCGCGCCAGCCGCAGCAGCCGCCGCAGCTCCTCGAGCGGGCGGGCGTGATCCTCGACGCGCACGTCAAAGCGCGTGCGCCACGACTCGCCCGTCGCGGGCACCACCAGCAGGGCCGCCGACTGGCGTCCGCGCACGTCGCCGCCGGCGGCCTCGGCCGCCTCCAGTGCGCACAGCAGCCGCTCGGCGAGGTCGCCCCGCGCGGTCTGGAAGGCGCCGGCCATCGCCTCCGGCACGCCCGCGCCGGCCATCATGTTCGCCTGGCAGGCAAAACCCTCGCCGTCGCGCTGGCCGGCGAACGGGATGCAGTCCGCGCCCGTGTGCGCGGCGACCCGGCCCCGTGCGTCGACGGCGCCGAGCTGGCGGAAGCTAGCCAGCGGATCCTCGCCCAGCACCCGCACGAGCGCCCGCGCGGGAGCTTCGTCCTGTTCGAGCCGGCCGAGCACGTTGGGCCCATGGGCGACC
>DASZFZ010000027.1:0-19663 GCA_035939315.1 Solirubrobacteraceae bacterium
GCCGAACATCCGCTCCGGCGCACGCGACCGGCGCCGCGGGCGCTGCCGTCGCCCGGTCCTCGCGGGCGCGGGCGGCTGCGCCGGGCGCCGCGGGCGTGCGTGCGCGACTGCGCGCAGAGCGCGGGCGACTGCGCCGCGGGCGGGGGCGACTGCGCCGGCGCGGCGGCGCCACGACGCTCCTTTTGCGCCATCGTCGTGGCGGCGTATCCTGGTCTGTCGATGGCGATACTCGAGCGGATCAAGGACGACATGCAGAGTGCGATGCGCGCCGGTGAACGGGAGCGTGTCGGCGCGCTGCGGCTCGTCCTCTCCGAGCTGCAGAAGGCCGTCAAGGAGGGCTCGGACGACGAGCTCGCGGTGTTGCGCCGGGAGCGCAAGCGCCGCCTGGAGGCGGCGGGCGCCTACCGCGAGGCCGGGCACGACGAGCGCGCCGGGGGCGAGCAGGCCGAGGCCGAGCTGATCGGCTCCTACCTGCCCGCGGAGCTCTCCGACGAGGAGCTCGAGCGGATCGTCAGGCAGGCCGTGGCCGACAGCGGCGCCAGCTCCGTCAAGGACATGGGGATCGCGATGAAACAGGCGATGGTCGCGGTCGACGGGCGCGCCGACGGCAAGCGCGTGTCCGGACTGGTACGGGCGGCGCTTGCGGGATGAGGACGCAGATCGAGCTGTCCAACGAAGTCGCGGCGGAGCTCGCGGGCAGCCAGGACGCGGTGCTGCGCGCGCTCGAGGCGCACCTCGACTGCAAGGTGTTCCTGCGCGGCAACCTGATCACCTTCGACGGCGAGGAGACGGAGACGCACACGGGCGAGCGGGTGGTGCGGGAGCTGGCGGACCTGATCGCCGCCGGCCACCAGATCGGGCCCGGCACGATCACCGCGGTGACGGGCGCGCTCGACGCGCACGAATCGCCCGCGCGGGTGCTGGAGGACGTCGTGTGGCGCCATCGCTCGCTGCGCGTGGCCCCGAAGACGGTCAACCAGAAGCGCTACGTCGACTCGATCCGCCAGAACACGATCACCTTCGGCGTCGGGCCGGCGGGAACCGGCAAGACCTTCCTCGCCGTCGCGCTCGCGGCGGCCGCGCTCTCGCGCCACGAAGTCAACCGCATCATCCTCACGCGGCCCGCGGTCGAGGCGGGCGAGCGCCTGGGGTTCCTGCCGGGCGACCTGATGGCCAAGGTCGACCCGTACCTGCGCCCGCTGTTCGACGCGCTGCACGACATGCTCGATCCCGAGAAGGTCTCCCAGCACCTCGAGCGCGGCGTGATCGAGATCGCGCCGCTGGCGTTCATGCGTGGGCGCACGCTCAACGACTCCTTCGTGATCCTCGACGAGGCCCAGAACACCACGCCCGAGCAGATGAAGATGTTCCTCACGCGCCTGGGCTTCGGCTCGCGGATGGTCGTCACCGGCGACGTCACCCAGGTGGACCTCCCGCGCGAGCAGCAGTCGGGGCTGGTGGCGGTGGGCGAGGTGCTCGACGAGATCGAGGGCATCGCGTTCGTGCGCTTCGGCGGGGAGGACGTCGTGCGCCACAAGCTCGTGCAGCGGATCGTCGAGGCCTACGACGAGCACTCCCACCGCCAGGCGTCGGCCGGCCCGGGCAGCGCGCGCGCGGCGGTGCGCAGCGCCTGAGCGGCGGTCGGGAGCCTGATTTGATCGACGTCGAGGTCTTCGGCGGGACGCTCGCGCCGCAGGCGCCCCGCGACCTGGAGATCGCGCGCCTGTGCACGCGGACCGCCGCGAGCCGGGGAGTCGCGAGCGGGCACGTCGCGGTCGAGTTCGTGGACGCCGCGCGAATCGCGCGGCTCAACCGGCTCCATCGCGGCAAAGAGGGGCCGACCGACGTGCTGTCCTTCCCGATCGACGGCGTCGAGGCGCTCGCGCGCAGGGAGCCCGGCGGCCCCGGGGACGCGCCGCCGCGCGAGCTTGGAGACATCGTGATCTGCCCCGCGCACACCGCCGACGTGCGCGAGGCGATCGTCCACGGCATGCTGCACCTGCTCGGCATGGACCACGAGCGCGACGCCGGCGAGATGCTCGCGGCGCAGCGGGAGCTGCTCGCGGAGAGCAGCCGGTGACCAGCAGCGGCTTCGTGGCGCTCGCGGGCAGGCCCAACGTCGGCAAGTCGACGTTCGTCAACGCCGTCCTCGGGCGCAAGCTGGCGATCGTCTCGGACCGCCCCCAGACGACCCGGCGCGCGATCCGCGCCGTGCACCAGCGCGACGGTCGCCAGGTGGTGCTCGTCGACCTTCCCGGCGTGCAGCGCCCGCGCGACGCGCTGACCGCGCGCATGGCCCGCCGCGTCCAGCAGGAGCTCGAAGGCGCGGACGCGTCGCTGCTGATCCTCGCGGCAGACCAGGGCGTGGGGCCCGGCGACCGTTTCATCGCGCGCCTGCTCACGCAGGCCGCCGCCCCGGTCGCGATCGCCGTCAACAAGACCGACCGCATCTCCTCGGGCGAGCAGTTGGCCGTGCTCGAGCAGGCCGCCGCGCTCGTCCCCGACGCCGAGATCTTTCCGATCTCGGCGCGCAGGGGCGAGGGGCTCGAGTCGCTGCTGGGGCATCTCGCCGGGCTGATGCCCGAAGGTCCGCTGCTGTTCGACGCGGACGTCGACAACGACCAGCCCCGCGAGCAGCTGCTGGCCGAGCTGATCCGCGAGGCGGTCATCAGGCGCACCTTCCAGGAGCTGCCGCACGCCGTCGAGGTGCTGGTAGAGGAGACCGAGCAGCTGCGCGGCGACCTCCTGCGCATCCGGGCGCTCGTGTGGGTGGAGACCGAATCGCAGAAGGGGATCGTGATCGGCGCGGGCGGGCGCATGATCAAGGCGATCGGCACCGCCGCGCGGCGCGAGCTGCAACGGGCGCTGGGATGCCGGGTGCACCTCGAACTGTCCGTGCGCGTGCGACGCGATTGGCGGGCAGACGAGGAGCTGCTCGATCGCCTCGGCATCACCTGAGCCGCGAAACGCCAGCGGATTGGACTCGTCCCGGCTCGTGGCGCTGTTACTCTCTGCTCGCACTTTGGGTAGCTTCTGCGCCACGGGCCAGGCTCGCGACGGAGGGGACATGTCGGCGAAGCACGCGGTGTTGGGACTCGTGATCGAGCGTCCCGGTCATGGCTATCAGTTGGCGCGGCGCTTGGACGAGCGCTTTGGATCCTCTGCGTTCGCGCCCTCGTGCGTCTACTCGGCGCTCGACCAGTTGACCCGCGACCGGCTCGTCCGGAAGGCGCATCCGAGCGAGGCGCGGGCCGCCAGGCGGGGCGGGCGGCGAACCGTCTACGAGGCGACCGCCAGGGGCGTGGCCGAGTTCCGCGCCTGGATGCACGGGCCCTCGCCCGCGCCGCCGCTGCGCGACGATCTGCAGATGAAGATCGCGCTGTGCCGCCCCCGCGATCTCCCGCGGCTGATCGACATGCTCTACGGCCAGGAGCTCGCCTGCCGGGGCCGCATGCGCGAGCTGCACCGGGACCCGCAGGCCCGCGCGAACGTGGAGCCGCACGCGGACTGGACGCTGGCGATGCGCACGCTCGGGCGCGACACCGAGACGGCGTGCTGGAGGGCACGGATCGAATGGCTGCAGAGCACGCGCAAGCTGCTCGAGGAGCTGCTCGAGCAGACCCGCCGCGCGCCGCCGGGCGGCGATCCGCCGGCCGAGCGTCCGACGGTCGGCGTGCGCGGCTATCCGGCGGGATAGAGCCGGCGCTCCAGGCGCGCGGCGATCCCCGCGATCGCGTCGAGGTCGAGCTCCCGGCTCCACACGAAGGGCACGCCGAGCACCTCGAAGTCGCGTCTGCGCAGGCGCGCCAGCTGGTTGTGCTGGAACCGCGCGCGATCGTGGATCGCGTGCGCGGCGGCGGCGGCCGACGCGACCGCGGCGCCGGCGCCCGTCCGCAGGCCGTCGATGCGCCGCAGCTCGGCCGCGTCGAAGCGGCGCGGCAGCAGCGCGTTGACGAGCACCGCCGCAAGGCCGCGCCCGAGGCGCGCCCGCAAACCGTCCTCGAGCTCGAGCGCCTCGGTCACCGCCATCTCGGTGGCGAGCGCCACCGCCAGGTAGGCCGAGCGCGCGGGCGTCTCGAGCAGCTCCTGCAGCTGGCGCGTCTGGCTCGCGATCGGGCCCACGCGGGCGATCGCCCCGAAGGTGTGCGGCGAGGAGAGCATCCCCAGCGCGTGGCCGGTGGCGGGCGCGTCGAGGATCACGAGGTCATAGCCGCCGCGGCGGGCGCCCCCGCCGCGCCCGCCCGCGCCCGTCAGGCGCCAGAGCTTGACCATCGTCACGAGCTCGCGCGCCCCCGGCGCGGCCGCGGCGAAGTACTGGAAGGTGCCGCTGGAGGCGAGCACGCGCCCGGACACCCGCCCGCCGAGGACCTGCAGCCACTCGAGCAGGGCGCGATCCGGGTCGATCGTGATGCTCGACAGGCCGTCGGCGAGCGCCAGCTCGACGCCCTCGGCGGCCGTGGGGCGGCCGAACAGGGCGGGCAGGTGGCTCTCCTGGCCGACCTCCGCGACGATCGTGCGCCGGCCGCGGCGGGCCGCGAGCAATCCGAGGGCGGCGGCGAGCGTCGTCTTGCCGACGCCGCCCTTGCCCGTGATCACGAGCAGCTGGCGGTCGAGCAGCGTCGGCATCGCCGTGCAGTCTCGCGGAACACGCAGGCAGATGGCGACACCTACAATCGGTGCGGTGAACGCCGCCGCCACCGATCCGATCGAGCGGCTCGTCGAGTACGACGAGCACGGGCTCGTGCCGTGCATCGTCCAGGACTGGGGCACCGGCGAGGTGCTGATGCACGCCTACATGAACGAGCTGGCGCTGACGCGCACGCGCGAGACCGGCGAGCTGCACCTGTGGAGCCGCTCGCGCGGCGAGCAGTGGCACAAGGGCGCGACCAGCGGCAACACCCAGACGGTGCGCGCCCTGCGCGTGGACTGCGACGGCGACACGCTGCTGGCGCTCGTGGAGCCGGCCGGCCCGGCGTGCCACACGGGCGAGCGCAGCTGCTTCCATCGCGGCGAGCTCCAGCCGGGCGCGCCCTTCCAGACGCTCGGGGCGCTCGAGCGCACGATCGCCGTGCGCGCCCGGGAGCGCCCCGCCGGCTCCTACACGGTGAGCCTGCTCGAGGACCCGCCGCGGATCGGCGAGAAGGTGATGGAGGAGGCGGAGGAGGTCGCTCGCGCCGCGCGCGAGGAGTCCGACGAGCGGATCGACGAAGAGGCCGCGGACGTCCTCTACCACCTGCTCGTGCTGCTGCGCAGCCGCGGGCGCACGCTCGCGGACGCCGAGCGGGTGCTGGATGGCCGTCGCGCCTAGCCCCAGTCCGAGCTCGGTCGGCGCCGCGGGGGCGGGGGTCGCGCCGAGCCGCGAGCGGGCGCGCGCGCTCGCGGACGGCCACAACCTGATCCCGCTGCACGTGAGCTTCATCGAGGACTGCGAGACGCCCGTGTCGGCGTTCTTGAAGCTGCGCGCGCTGGCGCCCGGCGAGCCCGCCTTCCTGCTCGAGTCCGCCGACCAGGGCCAGCGCGTGGGACGCTGGTCGTTCATCGGCTTTCGCCCGAGCTCGGTGCTGCGCTGGTCGCTCTCCGACGGCGGCGACCCCTACGCGCTCGCGGCCGCGACGGTCGCGCGCTTGCGCCAGGCGCCGCTGGAGGACGCGGCCGAGCGGATCCCGTTCATGGGCGGCGCGGTCGGCGTGTTCGGCTATGACCTCGTGCGCACCGTCGAGCCGCTCGGCGACCCCCCGGGCCGCGAGGCCGCCGGCGCAGCGCAGGAGGGTCGCGACGGCGAGGGCGCCGGTGCCGCACATGCGCTCGACGAGCTGCCCGACATGGCGCTGATGCTCTCCGACGCGCTCGTCGTCTTCGACCACCTCAAGCACACCGTCACGATCATCGCCAACGCGAACCTGCTGGCCGCGTCGTCCCCGGAGGGGGAGCCGGACCTCGACGTCGCCTACGAGCGGGCGCTGCGCACGATCGGCGAGGTGCGCTGCGCGCTCGCCGGACCGGTGCCGCGCCCCGAGCCGGCGGCCGAGCCTGGCATCCGCGCGATGCCGGCCTTCGAGTCGAACATGCCGCGCGAGCGCTTCGAAGGGATGGTGAGCCGGATCATCGAGTACATCCACGCCGGCGACGCCTTCCAGGTCGTGCCCTCCCAGCGCTGGTCGGCGCCCGTGCCGGTGGAGGCGTTCTCGATCTACCGGGGTCTGCGGGCGGTCAACCCGAGCCCCTACATGTACTTCCTGGACTTCGGCGACTTCCAGGTCGCCGGCACGAGCCCCGAGCCGCTGCTGACGGTGAGCGGACGCCAGGTCTCCACCAAGCCGATCGCCGGCACGCGCCCGCGCGGAGCGAACCCGGAGGAGGACCGCCGCATCGAAGCGGAGCTGCTCGCCGACGAGAAGGAGCGCGCCGAGCACGTGATGCTCGTGGACCTCGGGCGCAACGACCTGGGGCGCGTGTGCGAGTACGGCAGCGTGCGCGTCGAGGAGCTGATGGAGATCGAGTCCTACAGCCACGTGATGCACATCGTCTCGACGGTCTCGGGCACGCTGCGCGCGGACGTCGGCGCGATGGACGCACTGCGCTCCGTGCTGCCCCCGGGCACGCTCTCGGGCGCGCCGAAGGTCCGGGCGATGGAGATCATCGACGAGCTCGAGCCGGTCAAGCGCGGCGGCTACGGCGGGGCGGTCGGCTATCTCAGCTACGGCGGCGACCTCGACACCGCGATCCACATCCGCACGGTCGTCGTCAAGGACGGCGTCGCGCACGTGCAGGCGGGCGGCGGCACGGTCGCCGACGCGCGCCCCGACTACGAGTACGAGGAGTCGGTCGCGAAGACCAGGGCCGTGCTGCGCGCCGTCGAGCTCGCGTGCGCGCAGCCCGACTGGGCGTGACCGGAGGAGCTTGGAGGGAGCGGCGATGCGCGTGCTGATGCTCGACAACTACGACTCGTTCACCTACAACCTCGTCCAGTACCTGGGCGAGCTGGACGCCGAGGTGCACACGGTGCGCAACGACCGCGCGAGCGTCGAGGAGCTGCTGGCGGGCGGCTTCGACCGCTGCGTGATCTCGCCGGGTCCGTGCACGCCGCTGCAGGCGGGCATCACGCTCGAGCTCGTACGGCGCATGCCCGAGGCCGGGGTCCCGACGCTGGGCGTGTGCCTCGGCCACCAGGCGCTCGCGCAGGCCTTCGGCGGACGCTGGCGCCTGCACGAGCCCGTCCACGGCAAGGCGACGGTGATCGAGCACGACGGCCGCACGATCTTCGCCGGCCTGACCTCGCCGCTGAAGGTCGGGCGCTATCACTCGCTGGTGGTCGACGACGCGCTGCCGGACTGCCTGGAGGAGACGGCGCGGGGCGGCGGCGTGTTGATGGGCGTGCGCCACCGCGAGCTGCCGGCCGAGGGGGTCCAGTTCCACCCCGAGTCGGTGCTGACCGAGCAGGGCCACGAGCTGCTGCGCAACTTCCTGGGGGGCTGAGGGTGCCCAACGCCGTCCTCACAGGCGCGATCGACGCGCTCGCCTCCAGGCGCGACCTGGGCGAGCGGCAGACCGCCGAGGTGCTCGCCGAGATCATGCACGGCGACGTCTCCGAGACGCAGATCGCGGGCTTTTTGATCGCACTGCGGACCAAGGGCGAGACGGTCGAGGAGCTGGCCGGTCTCGCGCGCACGATGCGCGAGCTCGCGGCGCACGTGCCGACTGGCCGCGAGGACCTGCTCGACACGGCCGGCACGGGCGGCGGTCGCAGCAGCTTCAACGTCTCCACGACGGCCGCGCTGATCGCCGCGGGGGCGGGCTGCGCGGTGGCCAAGCACGGCAACCGCTCCGCGACCAGCCGCTCGGGCTCGGCCGACCTGCTCGAGGCGCTCGGCGCGCGCATCGACCTCGGCCCGCCGGCCGTCGCCGCGTGCATCGAGGAGGCCGGCTTCGGCTTCATGTTCGCGCCCGCCCACCACCAGGCCACGCGCTACGTCGTGCCGGTGCGCCACGAGCTGGCGGTGCGCACGATCTTCAACCTGCTCGGCCCGCTGACCAACCCGGCCGGCGCGAGCCGGCAGCTGATCGGCGTCTCCGACGCCGCCTTCCTGGACAGGATCGCCGGTGCGCTCGCGCGGCTGGGCGTCGAGCGCGCGCTCGTCGTCGCCGGCGAGGACGGCCTCGACGAGGTCTCCGCGAGCGCCCCCACGCGCGTGGCCGAGGTCAACGGCCCGGAGGTGCGTCACTACACGCTGACGCCCGAGCAGGCCGGGATCGGCCCGGCCGTCGGCGAGCAAGACGACTCGCCGGCCGGCGGCACTCCGGAGCAGAACGCCGCCGTCACGCGCGCGATCCTGCGCGGCCCCGGGGACGCGAGCGCGCCGGGTCAGGCGCCCGGCGGCGCCTCGGTGCCGGGCGAGCGGCTCGCGCTGATCAACGCGGGCGCCGCGATCTACGCGGCGGGGCGCGCCGAGACGATCGCCGAGGGCGTGCGGGCGGCGCGCGCGGCGATCGCCGACGGGGCCGCGGCCGAGGCGCTCGAGCGCTACGTCCAGGCCAGCCGCAGGCACGCGCCGGAGCGGGCGTCGCCGTGAGCGTCCCGAGCAGCGCTCCCACCGTGCTCGCACGGATCCTCGCCGAAACGCGCGCCGAGCTGGAGCGGCGCAAGCGCGACCGCCCGCTGGGCGAGCACGCGCCGGCCCCGCGCGGGCCGGCGCCGACGCGCCGGTTCCGAGAGGCGCTGCGGGGCGAGGGCGTCGGCGTGATCGCCGAGTTCAAGCGACGCTCGCCGTCGGCCGGGAGCCTGCGCGCCGCCCCCGACCTGGGTGCGATCGTCGGCGCCTACGAGCGCGGCGGCGCGGTCGCGGTCTCGGTCCTCACCGAGAGCCCCAACTTCGGCGGCTCGCTGGAGGACCTGCGCACGGCGCGCGCGAGCTGCTCGCTGCCGCTGCTGCGCAAGGACTTCGTGGTCGACGACTACCAGCTGCACGAGGCGGTCGCGGCGGGCGCCGACGCGGTGCTGCTGATCGTCGCGGCGCTCGAGCCCGCCGAGCTCGCCGCGCTGCACGCGCGCGCCGGCGAGCTTGGCCTCGACGTGCTCGTCGAGGTGCACGACCGCGCCGAGCTGGAGCGCGCGCTCGCGCTCGAGGCCCCGATCGTCGGGATCAACAACCGCGACCTGCGTGACTTCAGCGTCGATCTGGCGCGAACGGAGACACTGCTCGAGCACGTCCCCGCAGGCGTCACGGTGATCTCCGAGTCGGGCATCGCCGGCGCCGAGCAGGTGCGCAGGCTGGAGGCACGCGGCGTCGCCGGCGTGCTGGTCGGGGAGTCGCTGATGCGCGCCGCCGACCCCGCGGCGGCCCTGCGCGCGCTGCTCTCTCGGGGCGGCGCGCCGCCGGGCGTCCCCCTGAGATGATTTAAAGATCGCGTCACCTCGCTTTAGATGGCGTTGATCGCCCCGCTTCATCCTGGTCTGCAATGAAACGAATGTTCGTCATCCCCTTCGTGTCCGCGCTGCTCGGCGGCGGCATCGTCGTGGCCGTGGTCGCGGCCGCGGGCGACCTCGAAGGCGGCAAGAGCACGGTCATCACGCGGGTCGAACAGGCCGCCACCC
The DNA here is from genome assembly GCA_035939315.1 of Solirubrobacteraceae bacterium. Lineage (GTDB taxonomy): Bacteria > Actinomycetota > Thermoleophilia > Solirubrobacterales > Solirubrobacteraceae > Palsa-744. Next base: position 9,593 of record DASZFZ010000027.1, read on the forward strand.
CGGCGGCGCCGTCGAACGCCTCGCAGCGCAACTTCGGGCTGACGCCGCACGAAGCGTACGTGCGCGACGCGCCCGGGGTGGCCTTCGTCACCTCGACGGTGGTGCAGAAGTCCGAATCCCCCTTCAACGTGTTCGGCGAAGAACAGCAGCGCCAGGGAACGGCCACCGGCTCGGGCATCGTGATCGACGGCAACGGCACGATCCTGACGAACTACCACGTGATCGAGAACGCCGTCAAGGTCACGGTCAGCTTCGAAAAAGGCCAGTCGGTCGAAGCGCAGGTCGTGGGCAAGGACCCCTCGGACGACCTCGCGATCCTGCACGTCTCGCCCGACGGGCTCACGCTGCACCCGCTCAAGCTCGGCAACTCCAACGCCGTCGAGGTCGGCGACCCGGTGTACGCGATCGGCAACCCCTTCGACCTCGAACGCACGCTCACGACCGGCATCGTCTCGGCGCTGCAGCGCCGGATCACCGCTCCCAACGGCTTTGAAATCGACAACGTGATCCAGACGGACGCGCCGATCAACCCGGGCAACTCCGGCGGCCCGCTGCTCAACGCAGACGGCGAAGTGATCGGCATCAACTCGCAGATCGAGACGGGCGGCGGCGGCTCCGACGGCAGCGTCGGCATCGGCTTCTCGATCCCGATCAACACGGCCAAGGCGAAGATCTCCCAGCTCGAGAAGGGCGGGACGGTGCGCGGCGCCTACCTCGGGGTGATCTCGACGAGCGTCGACGGCTCGCTCGCGCCGCTGAACCTGCCGGTCAAGGCCGGGGCGCTCGTCGAGCACGTCGAGAAGGGCACGGCCGCCGCGAAGGCCGGCATCAAAGGCGGGACCGTGAGCACCCAGCTGGAAAGCGGCCAGGTCTCGGTCGGCGGCGACATCATCGTCGGCATCGACGGCAAGCCTGTGACGAGCTCCGAACAGCTCGCCTCCGACATCGAAGAAAAGAAGCCGGGCGACACGATCACGGTCGAACTGGAACGCGCCAAGGGCGGCGGCAAGTACGAACGCAAGGACGTCAAGGTGACGCTCGGCCAGCGGCCCAACTCGATCGAAAACCCGAACACGCCGGAAGGCTGAGCGGACGGCGCCGCCGCGCCGGCCGCCGCTCTCCGGCGGGAGCCGGGCGCGGGCGCCCGCGCGCTCCCGTGGACAGCCGCCGCGCTACCGTTGAGCCATGAGTCAGGCGGCCACCAAGGTGAAGGTCTGCGGGATCACGAACCTGGCCGACGGCGAGCTGGCCGTCGAGCTCGGGGCGTGGGCGCTCGGGATGATCTTCTACGAGCGCTCGCCGCGGCGCTGCTCGCAGGCGCAGGCGCAGGAGCTGGCGGCGGCGCTGCGCAGGCGCGTGCAGCTCTGCGGCGTGTACGTCAACGCGCCGCTGGAGCGCATCGCCGCCGACGCCGACGAGCTCGAGCTGAACCTCGTGCAGCTCCACGGCGACGAGGGACCGTCCTTCTGCGCCGAGGTGGCGCGACGCACGGGCGCGCGCGTGATCAAGGCCGCGCAGGTGTCCGCAGTCGGCGACGTCAGAGACCTCGAGCGCTTCCACGTCGACTACCACCTGCTGGACGCGCGCGCGAAGCCCTCGCAGGCGGCCGCGCTGCGCGGGGGCACGGGCGAGACCTTCGACTGGTCGCTGATCGCCGCGCGCCGCTCGCGCGTGCCGCTGATCCTCAGCGGCGGGCTGGACGGCGAGAACGTCGCCGAGGCGATCGCCACCGCGCATCCGTTCGCGGTCGACAGCGCGAGCGGGACCGAGGCGGCGCCCGGCCACAAGGACCCGCGCAAGCTGCGCGCGCTGTTCGACGCGGTCGCCGCGACGCAACCCGACGCGCAGCTCGCCGCGCCCCCGCCCGAGGAGCCCGCGCCCGGCTCGCAGCCGCCGGCCGGGGTCGGCCAGCCCGCGTGAGCGCCGCCGGACAGGCGAGCCCGCCGGCGCACGCCGGCGGCGAGCCGCTGGAGCACCGCTTCGGCCCCTACGGCGGCCAGTACGTGCCCGAGACGCTGATGCCGGCGCTCGCCGAGCTCGAGCAGGCGTGGCGGCAGGCGCGCGAGGACCCCGCCTACCTGGGCGAGCTCGGCGAGCTGCTGCGCGACTTCGGCGGGCGCCCGACGCCGCTTTACCTGGCGCGGCGCCTGTCCGCGCGCGTGGGCCGCAAGGTCTACCTCAAGCGCGAGGACCTCAACCACACCGGCTCGCACAAGCTCAACAACGCGCTCGGCCAGGCGCTGCTGGCCAAGCGCATGGGCAAGCGGCGGATCATCGCCGAGACCGGCGCCGGCCAGCACGGCGTGGCGACGGCTACCGTGTGCGCGCTGCTGGACATGGAGTGCGTCGTCTACATGGGGCTCGAGGACACCCGCCGCCAGCGCCCCAACGTGCAGCGCATGCAGCTGCTGGGGGCGAGCGTGCAGCCGGTGGACGCGGGCGCGCGCACGCTCAAGGAGGCCACCTCGGCCGCGATCCGCGACTGGGTGACCAACGTCCAGAGCACCCACTACGTGATCGGCTCGGCCGTCGGGCCGGCGCCCTACCCGGCGCTCGTGCGCGACCTCCAGCGGGTGATCGGGCGGGAGGCGCGCGAGCAGATGCTCGAGCGCGAGGGCCGGCTGCCCGAGCGCGTCGTGGCGTGCGTGGGCGGGGGCTCGAACGCGATCGGGACCTTCGCGGCGTTCATCGGCGACGAGCAGGTGCGGCTGGTCGGCGTCGAGGCGGCCGGCGAGGGCATCGAGAGCGGCCGCCACGGGGCGCCGCTTACGGTCGGCGGGCGCCCGGGGATCCTGCACGGCTCGCGCTCGGCCGTGATGCAGGACGAGGAGGGCCAGATCGTGCAGGCGCACTCGATCTCGGCGGGCCTCGACTACCCCGGCGCCGGGCCCCAGCACGCGCACCTGAGGGACACCGGGCGGGCCCGCTACGTGGCCGTCACCGACGCCCAGGCGCTCGCGGCCTTCCGCGAGCTCGCGCGCCTGGAGGGCATCATCCCGGCGCTGGAGACGGCGCACGCGCTCGCCTGGGTGCTCGCCCAGGACGATGGCGAGCTCGACCTCGTGTGCCTGTCCGGACGCGGCGACAAGGACCTCGCCGAGGTGCTCGCGGCGGGCGGCGAGGGAGCGTGAGCGAGGCGATGGGCGCCGCGCAGGCCGAGGGCACCGGGATCGAGCGGATCGCGGCCGCGTTCGCGGGCGCCGGCGAGCGCGCGGCGCTGATGCCCTACGTGATGGGCGGCTTCCCGACGCTCGAGGACTCGCTGCGCATCGGCCGGGCGTGCGTGGCCGCCGGCGCCGACCTGATCGAGCTCGGCGTGCCCTACTCGGACCCGCTCGCCGACGGCCCGGTGATCCACGACGCCGGCACGCGGGCGCTGGCCGCGGGGGCGAGCCTGAGCGGCGTGCTGGAGGTCGCGCGCGGGCTCTCGGCGAGCGTGCCGGTGGCGTTGATGTGCTACGCGAACATGGTGTTCGCGCCCGGGGCGGACGCGTTCGTGGAGCGGCTCGCGCGCACGGGTGCGTGCGGGATGATCGTCCCCGACCTGCCCCACGGCGAGGCGCCCGAGGTGCTCGCGGCCTGCGAGCGCCACGGGGTCGCGCTGATCCCGCTGGTCGCGCCGACGACCACGCCCGAGCGCCTGGCGGCGATCGGCGCGTGGGCGCGGGGGTTCATGTACACGGTCTCGGTGGTCGGCACCACGGGCGAGCGCGGCGCGCTCGGCGTGGACCTCGCGGAGATCCTCGCGCGGGCGAAGGCGAGCACCGAGGTGCCGGTGGCGATCGGCTTCGGCATCAGCACGCCCGAGCAGGCCGCCGCGGCGGCGCGGGCGGGGGCCGACGGGGTGATCGTGGGGACCCGCCTGGTGCGCGCGGCGGGCGAGGCCGAGGATCCCGCCCAGGCCGTCGGCGAGCTGGTGGCCGGGCTCGCCGCGGGGCTTGCGGCGACCGGCGGGGTGCGGGCCAGCTAATATGCCCGAGCCATGGGCTTCGTCATCACGATCACCGGGGGACTGGTCGCCTGGATCGTCCTGTGGGCGATCGGCGTCAAGGGCTGGGATGCGTTCCTGCTGGCGGCGACGATCATCCTCGCGGGGGCTGCGGTGAAGATCCTTTCCGGCTATCTGCCGGGTCGTCGCACGTAGGCCGCGTGCTGGCGCGCTGGCTGGGCCTGTTCGCTCTCGCCTCGGCGTTCCTCGGGCTGGTCGGCTGCGGCAGCGTGTCGGTCTCGGACGTCGCCGAAGCGACCGGCGGGCAGCTGACGGTGTACTCGAGCCTGCCGTTGCAGGGCCCCTCCGCGGGCGTCTCGGTCGAAATCGAAAACGGCGAGAAGCTCGCGCTGCACGACGCGGGCGGCCGTGCGGGCGAGTACCGGATCGACTACACCTCGCTGGACGACGCGAGCCCGTCGACGGGCGAATGGAACCCGGGCGTGACGGCGACCAACGCGAAGATCGCGGCGCAGGACACGAGCACGATCGCCTACATCGGCGACTTCGACTCGGCCGCCACGGCGGTCTCGCTGCCGTTCGTCAACGGCGCCGGCATCCTCCAGGTCAGCCCCGCCAGCCCCTACGTCGGGCTGACCTCCTCGCTGGACGCCGGCCAGGACGAACCCGAACGCTTCTACCCGAGCGGCAAGCACACGTTCGTGCGCCTGCAGCCGGGCGACACCGTGCAGGCCCAGGCGCAGGTGCAGCTGATGCGCGCGCTCGGGGTGCGGCGGCTGTACGTGCTCGACGACCAGGAAGACGCGTTCGAGATGCCGCTCGCGGACATCGTCGCGAGCGACGCGGAAAGGGCGGGGATCGCGGTGGTGGGTCACGACGGCCTGTCCACGCGCGCCGAAGCCGCCTTCGCCGGCGAGGTCGAAAAGGTCGCCAAGAGCGGCGCCCAGGCTGTGTTCCTGGCCGGCGCCGAAGGCGCGGGCACGGCGTCGCTGTGGCGCGCGCTCTACAGCGCGGCGCCGAAGCTGGCGCTGCTCAGCTCGAGCTCGACGCTCGCCGAAACGTTCGCCTCCCAGATCGGGGCGGCGGCGCGCAACACCTACGTCGGCACGCCCGTGCTGCCCAACGCGATGTACCCGCGGAGCGCCCGGCAGGTGCTGCGCCGCTATCGCGCCAGCTTCGGCGTCCAGGCCGGGGGCTACGCGCTGTACGGGTACGAGGCGATGACGCTCGTCCTGAACGCGATCCGGGCGGCCGGCGCGCGCGGGAACGACCGTCAGACGGTGATCGAACGCGTGCTCGCGACCAGGAACCGCAACTCGGTGATCGGCCGCTACTCGATCGAAGGCGACGGCGAAACGACGCTCGCCCGCTACGGCATCGACCGTGTCGTCGCGGGGCGCCTGGCCTTCTACCGCGCGTTCGCGGTCTCGCGCGAACGCTAGGAGCCGGGCCGCCTACCCGCCCGCTTCGCCGGCGGCCGGCGTCTGCAGGCCCAGCACCAGCTTGAAGCGCGCGCTCCGGTCGCCGAGCTCGCGGCCGCCGCCGACGAGCGTGGTGGAGGCGCGCAGGTAGGGCAGGAATTTCGAGACCGGGGGCTGTTCGAGCAGCCCGATGCCTTCGAGCAGCCCCAGGAAGGTGGGGACGTCGAAGATCAGGCTCGGCTGGATGCCTTCGCCGAGGCTCGCGCCGGCGGCGGCGCGCGAGGGCGCCGAGGCGAGCGTGCTCGACGGGTCCAGCGCCGCGGCGACGGACGCTTCGCCGACGCCGATCACGAACTTCGTCTGCCCGTTCGAGGCGCGCCCGTCGGCGATGTCGAGCTTCACCGGCAGGCCCGTGATCGCGACGCTGACGGCGGCCTGCGTGCCGGCGATCGTGGTTGGGGAGACGCTTGCCCCGCCGGCCCGCAGCTGGTCGGCGAGCTGCGCGACGGCCGCGCGCGAGCGGGCGGGGTCGGTCGAGGCGATCACCACGCCGGCCCGCAGTTCGATGATGTTCGCGCCGCTCGCGAAGACCCCGCCAGAGCCCATCCAGCTCGCGAACTCGCGCTGTGCCTGCGCGCTGTTCGCGCCGAGCACGCGCAGCGGCGCGAGCAGGCCCTGCAGCAGCGAGCCGAAGCTGAGCCCGGCCGTCGGAGCTTCGCCGGCCCCCAGCGAGGCGAGCGCCTGGATGTCCTGGGCGTCCTGGTCGATCGTCGTGGCGAGGTGGCCGAGGCCGAGCGCGAGCCACGCTTCTCCGGGCAGTTCGTCGAGCGCTTCGCCGGCTTGCGCATCGGCGGCGAGCAGGCCCCCGGCCTGCACGCTCGAGCCCGACGCGAGGCTGTCGGCGTCGAGCGCGAGCGAGCCGGACGCCGGGACCAGCGAGACGCTCGCCGCGTGCGTGCCGGCGAGCGCCCGCAGGAGCTCCGGCGCGGTTTCCCGGGAAGGGGTCGGCGCGGCGCCGGCGCCGCCTGCGCCTGGCGCGCTCGAGTACAGGTGCGCGAGCGCGCCCGCCGGCGCCGAGGCCGCGAGCGCCGAATAGCCGGCGGCGCGCGCCAGCGGGCTCGCGCCCCTGGCCGTTTCGATCACCGCGCGCACGCCCGCTTCGCTGCCGATCACGGCGAAGCGATCGACGAGCGCGAAGGCGACGCCGCCCCGGTTGGTCTCGTAGGAGACGCCGCGATAGCTCCTCGCGTGGGCGCCGGCGCGGGCGGCCTGGCTCCTCAGGAACGCGTCGGCCTTCTCGGGGTTGCTCGTGTCGAGCACGATCGCCCCCTGGGCGCCGCCGCCGCCGAACGGGAAGCCGGCCCCCGAGCCGCCGAGCAGGCCCTGCTCGAGCAGGCTCGTCAGCGAGCCGGCGCCGCGCAGCGAGGTCAGGAAGACCCCGCCGTTCGGCCCGAGCCAGGGCGCGACTTCGCGCGGGAAGCTGAGCTTCGGCGAGCCGGGGGTCTGGAGCGCGTCGAGCAGGCGCAGGTAGGGGTCGGCCTGGTGGGTGAGCGCCTTGCCCGCGGCGAGCGCGGCCGTCTTCAGCGCGCCCTGGGGGCGCAGGCTCGCGCCGGCGTAGAGGGCGGCGGTCGCGGGCACGACCGTGGCGGGGTCGGCGGCGGTCCCGCCCGGGCCGCTCGAGCCGCAGCCGGCGAGCGCGACGATCGTGAGGGCGAGCAGCGCGAGCACGCCGGCGAGGCGACGGCTCACGTTCCGGGCTGCAGGTGGCCGGGCCACGATCCGGCGAGGCTCTCCCATCTCACCAGCGTATTGGGCGGCGGGGATGTGCGGCGCGCGTCGGGCCGCCGGGCGGGCGATCGGGCCGGGGCGCGCCTGCAAGGGCGCTCGCATTCGCCCTGGCTGCACGCGCGATTTCAGCATCGGGCGCTCCCGAGGAATCGTGGCCGGTCGCGCGAAAGTGGCCGATTAGCAGGGATTTCCACGAAGGTGTGAGAGCCGGGGCGGAGAAGTGGGAGAGAATGTGCAAATGGGGTTGCATTGTGGGAGGAAGTGGGATATGTTCGCGCCAGCGAGCCGGGGTGGAGGGGCTCCTCCCACTCCTCCACCTCGGCTCGGTAAGCAACTCGAGCCCTCCCATCTCGCGCTCCCATGGCCCCCTTTCGTGGCACCTTCGACCACACGCTCGACGCGAAGAACCGCCTCACCGTCCCGGCCCGCTACCGGGCCGCGCTGTCCGAGGGGGTGGTGCTCGCGATGCCCGTCGACCTGAAGCCGTGCGTGGGCGTGTGGCGGCCGGAGGAGTACGAGCGCTACACCAGGCGAGCGCTGGCCGAGCTGCCGCCGCTCTCGCCGCGCCTGAACGAGCTCGAGCGCTTCTTCTACGGCAGCTCGCAGGACGCCGAGCTGGACTCCGCCGGGCGGATCATGGTCCCGGGGTTCCTCGGCGAGCACGCGGCGCTGGTCAAGGAGGTCGTGGTCGTCGGGGTCGGCGATCGCCTGGAGCTGTGGGCCAGGGACGCCTGGAACGAACATCGTTCGACGCTGCTGAGCGGCGTCGCGGAGGTCACCGCGCGTGTCGATGACGCTGCTTGACACGAGCCGCCCCGCGGGCGCGCCGGCGCTGGCCGAGCGCGAAGCGCTGGACGAGCGGCAGCCGCGCGTGCGCGAGACGGCGCAGCTCGCGGGACGCAGGCGCGGCTCGCGCGAGCGGGGAGGCTCGGCGCGCGAGCGGGCGCGGCGTGCCGGCGCGGAGACGCGCGCGCGCACGGGCGAGCCGGCCGAGGCCGCGATGCGGCCCGGCCACACCGCCGTGCTCGCGCGGGAGCTGCTCGAGCTGCTCGACCCGCAGCCGGGCCAGCTCGCGGTCGACTGCACGTTCGGCGACGGCGGCCACGCGCGGCTGGTGGGCGAGCGCCTCGGCGCGGAGGGCACGCTCGTGGCGATCGATCGCGACCCGCTCGCGGAGCGGCGGTTCGCCGAGCTGGCGGCCGAGCTGCCGTGCGCGCTGCGCTTCATCCACTCCGGCTACGCGGAGGCGCTCGAGCTGCTGGCCGCCGAGGGCGTGCGCGCCGACGTCGCGTACTTCGACCTGGGCATGTCCTCGATGCAGGTCGACACGCGCGAGCGGGGCTTCTCCTACTCCTACGAGGCGCCGCTGGACATGCGCATGGACCCCGGGCAGGAGCTGACCGCGCGCCGGATCGTGGCCGAGTGGGACGAGCGCCGGCTCGCGCACGCGCTGCGCGACTTCGGCGAGGAGCGCCACGCGGGCGCGATCGCGCGGGCGATCGTGCGCCGGCGCGAGCGCGGGCCGATCGAGACCACGCAGGAGCTGGTCGAGACGATCACCTCGGCGCTGCCGGCCCCGGCGCGCTTCGCCGGCGGCCATCCGGCCAAGCGCTCCTTCCAGGCGTTGCGGATCGCCGTCAACGACGAGCTCGGGCAGCTCGATCGCGCGCTGCCGCTCGCCTGGGGTCTGCTGGGCAAGGGCGGCGTGCTGGCCGGCATCTCCTTCCACTCGCTCGAGGACCGGCGCGTCAAGCGCTTTCTCGCGGAGCGCGCCCGCGGCTGCGTCTGCCCGCCGGAGCTGCCGGTGTGCGTGTGCGGCCGCGAGCCCGAAGGCGCGCTGCTGAGCCGCCGCTCGATCGTGCCCGGCGCCGAGGAGCTCGCGCACAACCCGCGCGCGTCCTCCGCGCGGCTGCGCGCGGCGCGCAAGCTGCGCGAGGCCGACGGCGAGGAGACGGCGGAGGCCGCGCGATGAGCCCGCCAGCCGCCGCGGCCGCCGGCGCGGCGCCCGCCCGCCGGCGCACGAATCCCGCTCCGCGCCGCCCCCTGGCTCCGCCGCGACCGCGGCGGGTCTCAGGCCCGGCCCGCCCGGTGGGCCGCCCCGCCGGCGCCGCCGCCGGCAACCCCCGCGCGGCTGGCGCGGGGACGGCGCCGGGGCTTGCGCCGGCCGCGCTCGCGCTGGCCGAGCGGATCGCGGGGGCGCGCGCGCTCGACCGGCTGATCCGCGGACGCGTGTGGATCGCGCTGATCGCCTTCGCGCTGATCGGCATCGTGCTGCTGCAACTGCTGGTGTTGCAGCTGAACGCGAGCATCGGCCGCGCACTGGTGCGCGAGGACGCGCTCCAGCGCCAGAACGCGACGCTCAGCATCGAAGGCTCGGAACTGGCCTCCGGCGAACGCGTCGAGACCAAGGCCGAGCACCTGGGCATGCAGCTCGTGCCGATCGGCTCGCTGCGGTTCCTCGGCTCGAGCCCGCAGGCCGACGTGCGGCGCGCGGCGCGGGCGCTGGACGCGCCGGTGCACAGCTCGTCGAGCTCGTCCGGCGAAGCGGGCGCGGGCGCCGCCGACGCGAGCGCCGCCGGCAGCGCCGCCGGCGCCGCCGGAGCCGGGGCTTCGAGCGAAGGCTCCACGAGCGCGAGCGCGGCCTCGACGGGGAGCGAAGGCGCCGCGAGCGGCGGCGAAGCGAGCGCGCCGGCGAGCGGCGAAAGCGCGGCCGGCGGCGAACAGGCGCCGGCATCGGGCGCCCAGAGCGCCGGCGCGGGCACGGGCAGCGCGACCGCGGCGGGCACGAGCACGAGCCCGAGCACGGCGCAGGCGCCGGCGGGCGCGGCGGCCGGCCAGGAAGCGCCCGCGAGCGCTCCCGTGGGCGCCGGCGGCGGCGTGGGGGCGGGCCCGGCGGGCGGCTCGGGGTAGGGC
>DASZFZ010000028.1:0-9884 GCA_035939315.1 Solirubrobacteraceae bacterium
GGGCCAGCTGTGCGGGGTGGCGCATGCGCCACCCCGCGGGACAGTGCAAGCACTGTCCCGGGGAGGGTCGCATGCGACCCTCCCACGACCCCGCGCATGCGCGGGGTCGCACCGCCCTCTCGCATCAGGTGATCAGCGGGATGATCAGGATGGCGACGATGTTGGCGACCTTGATCATCGGGTTGATGGCCGGGCCGGCCGTGTCCTTGAAGGGGTCGCCGACGGTGTCGCCGGTGACCGACGCGGCGTGCGCGTCCGAGCCCTTGCCCCCGAACGAGCCGTCCTCGATGAGCTTCTTCGCGTTGTCCCACGCGCCGCCGCCGGCGGTCATCATCACGGCGAAGAAGAAGCCGACGACGATCACGCCGATCAACAGGCCGCCGAGCGCCTGCTGGTCGATAAGCCCGACGATCAGCGTGAGCCCGATCGGCAGCAGCGACGGCAGGATCATCTCGCGCTGCGCGGTCTTGGTGACGATGTCGACGCAGCGCGCGTAGTCGGGCTCTTCGGTGTAGTCCATGATCCCGGGGTGCTCGCGGAACTGGCGGCGCACCTCCTCGACGACCGCGCCGCCCGCGCGCCCCACCGCCTCGATCGACAGCGACGCGAACAGGCACACCATCAGGCCGCCGAGCAGCAGGCCGATCAGCACCGGCGGTTCGTTGATGCCGAAGGAGATGAAGTGGCCGAGCTTGTTTTCGAGTTCTTTCTGGAAGCCCGCGAACAGGCCGACCGCCGCGAGCACCGCGGAGCCGATCGCGTAGCCCTTGGTGACGGCCTTGGTCGTGTTGCCGACCGCGTCCAGCCGGTCGGTGACCTGGCGCACCTCCTCGGGCAGGTCGGCCATCTCGGCGATGCCGCCGGCGTTGTCGGTGATCGGGCCGAACGCGTCGAGCGCGACGATCAGGCCCGTCAGCGACAGCAGGCCCATGGCCGCGACGAGGATGCCGTAGATGCCCGTCACGCCGCCGCCGGCGAGCTTCCACGAGCCGAGGATCCCGAGCACGATCACGAGCGCCGGCAGCGCCGTCGCCTGCAGCCCGGAGGAGAAGCCCTGGATGATGTTCGTCGCGTGCCCGGTGATCGACGCTTTGGCGGTCTTCTTGACCGGCGCGAAGCGGGTCGACGTGTAGTATTCGGTCAGTCCGAACAGCAGCCCGGTGACGGCGATGCCGATCAGCGAGCACAGGTACAGGTGGCTCCAGCTGGGCGTGTTGACGCTGCTGCCCACGGCCTTGAACGTGAGGTTGCGCATCAGCCAGTAGGTGATCGGGGCGAACGCCGCCGCCGCGAGCACGCCGGAGACGACCAGGCCCTGGAGCAGCGCGCGCTCGACGTTGCCGCTGCTGGTGCGCACCGCGAACGTGCCGACGATCGAGGCGATGATCGCCACGCCCCCGATCACCAGCGGGTACAGCGCGACCTGCGTGGACTCGTTGAACGTGAGCACGCCCAGCAGGATCACCGCGATCGCGGTGACCGCGTAGGTCTCGAACAGGTCGGCGGCCATGCCGGCGCAGTCGCCGACGTTGTCGCCGACGTTGTCCGCGATCGTCGCCGGGTTGCGCGGGTCGTCCTCGGGGATCCCCGCCTCGACCTTGCCGACGAGGTCGGCGCCCACGTCGGCGGCCTTCGTGAAGATGCCGCCGCCGAGGCGGGCGAACACCGAGATCAGCGAGCCGCCGAAGCCGAGCCCGACCAGCGCGTCCACCGCCGTCTTGGGGCTGTCGTTGAAGAACGACGTCAACGCGCCGTAGTAGCCGGAGACGCCCAGCAGCGCCAGCCCGACGACGAGCAGACCGGTGATCGCCCCACCGCGGAACGCCACCTTCAGCGCCGGCGACACGCCATCCTTGGCGGCCTCGGCCACGCGCGCGTTGGAGCGCACCGACACGTTCATGCCGATGTAGCCGGTCGAGCCCGAGAGGATCGCTCCGATCAGGAACCCGCCCGCGACGGCGATGTTCTGGATGAAGATCAGCGCCACGAACACGACCAGCCCGACCCCGGCGATCGTGGTGTACTGGCGGTTCAGGTAGGCGCGCGCGCCCTGCTGGACGGCCGACGAGATGCTCTGCATCTTCTCGTTGCCCGGCGAGAGCGCGAGCAGGGATCGCGTGGTCACGAGGCCGTACGCCACCGCACATGCGGCGCAGACGAGGGCGACGACGACCCCATGGTTGGTCAGAAAGCTGCTCAACAGAAATCCTCCGCGGTCTGATTTGCGTGCCGCGCGAGGACGTTCGCGCGCACGTTTTAGACCCGCATTGCTCAGCGTGAGCGTTCAGCGGGGGGCAAACGCGGCGGGAGTCTATCGTGCCGGCCGGCAGAAGGCACGCCGGGCGCCTTCGCGGCGCGCGCCGCGCACGGCGCCCGCCGTCCCGCGTGGGCCGGCCCGCGGCCGCTCAGCGGCCCGGCACCCACAGCCGCCCGCTCGACTCGGCCGGCCCCGGCCCGCGCTGGGACTGATCCTGGCCGGCCTCCGGAGCGCCCGCCGGCGGCTGGCCGGCGGGCGGCGCCTGACCGGCGGGCTCGCCCTGACCCTCTGCGCCGGGCGCCGGCGAACCCTGTCCGCCGGGCCCGCCCGGGCCCGGCGCCGCGGTCGCGGGCGCCTCCGCGGCCGCCGCGCGCGCGTAGGCCATCTGCATCTGCGAGAGCGCGTCTCGCAGCGGCCGCAGCTCCTGGGGGATGCGGCGCTCGAGGATCTCCAGCAGCGCGCGCACCGCGTCGATCGCGTCGCGCGCCTGCTCGAGGTCGCCCTCGCCGGCCTGGGCCCCCGGCGGCGGCGAGAGGCGGTAGGCGCCGATGTTCAGCAGCGAGATCGTCGCCTGGGCGATCACGTCGCTGGCCGTCATGCGGCTCAGCTCCGCTTCGTAGGCGGCCCGCAGCTCGGCTTCGCTGGGCTCGCCAGGACGGGCGGGGTCCTGGCCGGCGCCCGCCGGCGGGGCCTGCTCGGGGTTGCTCACACCGTCACCTCCTCGGGATAGCTCTCGCGCGTCTCGGCCACGCTGGCCGCGAACACATCCTCGCGCGTCGCGCCCGCCTCGATCAAGCGACGCTGGCGCTGCGCGCCGTTCGCCGGCGGGAACACCGGCTCCGCGCCGAGCTCGGCGCGCACCGGCGCGCTCCAGGCGAGCAGCCGCTCGATCGCGCCGCGCGCCGGGTACTCCTCGGCGCGCTCGAGGTCGATCAGGCGCCCGTCCAGCCCGAAGCGGATCGCCCGCCACATGTTCTCCTCAATCAGCCGCGGCGGCGGGTCCTCGAAGGGCACGCCCTCGTCGAGGTCGCGCAGCGCCTGGGCGATGCACGCGACCATCAGCGTCGCCAGCGCCTCGGACTCGCCGGCGGTGGCCTGCGCGTCGCAGATGCGCAGCTCGAGCGTGCCGAAGCCGAAGTGCGGGCGGATCGACCACCACACCTGCGTGAACTCGACGATCGAGCCGGTGCGCCGCAGGAACTCGATGTAGTCGCGGTAGGCGGGCCAGCCGCCGAACGCGTCGGGCACGCCGCAGCGCGGAAAGCTCTTGGTGAACGCCTGGGTGCGCGCCGAGTGCAGGCCGCTGTCGCGGCCGTCGAGGAACGGCGAGTTGGCCGAGATCGCGAGCAGCAGCGGCAGCACCGGCCGCAGGCGGTCGCAGGCGCGCACCGCCCGGTCGATGTCGCGCACCCCCACGTGCACGTGCAGGCTGAACGTGTTGTTGCGCCAGGCGACGTACTTCAGCCCCTCCTCGACGCGGCGGTAGTGCTCGGTGTCGATGATCGGCTGCTCGCGGTAGTCGGCCCACGGGTGGGTGCCCGTCGCCCCGAGCGCGAGGCGCTCGGCGCCGGCCAGCGCGAACAGGCGCCGGCGGCGCTCGCGCTGGCGCGCGAGCGCGTCGTGCAGGTCCGCGCCGGGGCCGGAGATGATCTCGATCTCCGAGGAGATCAGCTCGCCGGCGACGCTCTCGCGCAGCAGCTCGTCCTCCTCGGCGGCGGCGCGCATGCGCTCGAAGCGCGGCACGAGTTCGAGCGTGCGCGGGTCGAGCAGCGAGAACTCCTCCTCCAGGCCGACCGTCAGGTCGCTGGCCGCGGCGAACGCCTCGACGGCGCGATCTGGGTCCAGGCTGTTCATCGCTTCGTGTGCGCTCGGTGTCGTGGTCGGGGCGGGCCGCCCGGGCGTCCCCAGTGTGACGCACCGCCCGGCCCGCCACGGGGGCGGCGAATCAGGTCAGATAGAAATACAGGGCGTAGAGCAGGTCCACGGCGGGGCTCGAGGTGTGCACGGTCACCTCCGGGGGAACATCGAGCAGCGACTCGGAGTAGTTGAAGATGATGCGCACGCCGACCTCGACGAGCTCGTCGGCGAGCCCCTGCGCGGCCTCCGAGGGCACCGCGAGCACGCCGACGACGATGTCCTCGTCCTCCACCGCCTGGCGCAGCTCGGCGATGTCGCGGATCCTCTGGTTGCCGATCTTGGCGCCGACCTTGGCGGGATCGGCGTCGAAGATCGCGACCACGCGAAAGCCGTGGTCGGCGAATATGTCCGAGGAGGCGATCGCCTGGCCCAGGTGGCCGGCGCCGATCAGCCCGATGTTGTGCTGGCCGGCCGTGCGCAGGATCTTGCGGATCTGCGAGACGAGCGCCTCGACGTTGTAGCCGACGCCGCGCTTGCCGAACTTGCCGAAGCCGGACAGGTCGCGGCGGATCTGCGTGGAGTTCACGTGCGTGTAGTCGGAGAGCTCCTGCGAGGAGATCGTCTCCTTGCCCATCTTCTTGGCCTGCGTGAGCACCTGCAGGTAGCGCGACAGGCGCGCCGCCACGCCGAGCGACAGGCGCTCGACGGCCGCGTCCAGCTCGCGCGAGCCAGCGCCCGTGGACGCCGACGCCTGCGCCTGGCGCGAGCCGGGCTGCTGCGATGACCTCTCCGTGAAGCTCACCGGCGGGACTCTAGACGCTCGCGCATCAGCTCCTCGGAGACGTGGTACTCGAACAGCTCCTCGCCGTCCAGCTCCACGACGGGGATGCGATCGAAGTAGTCGCGGTGCAGCCGCTCGTCCGCCGCGATGTCGAGCTCGCGCAGCTCGAACGGCAGCTCCCGCTGCAGCCCGCGCAGGATCGCGAGCGCCTGCTCGCACAGGTGGCAGTCGGCCTTCGAGTAAACGGTGACGGTGGGAAGCGCGGGCCCGCCCTGCATGTCGGGCGACAGTAGCGCGCAGCCCCCCGGCGCAGTTTGCTTCTTTTCTGAGGATATGTATAAAATAGCTCGACGGGGTTGCGCCGACTTCGGCGTGCCGACCGCGCCGCGGGCTGTGGGCGCGGGCGGCCGGGCGAGGGAGCGCCGAGAGCCGAGCTCGAGCGTCGGCCCCGAGTCCCCTTCGCGGCTTGCCCCAGTCCCCATCCGGCGAGCCGAGGAAGCGCAGCCACCCCCCGGCCTGAAACATCGGCCGGGGGGAGGCGCCGCGCTTGACGCGAGGCCTCGCCGTCTCAGCGCCGCGCTTCGCCGGTGGCGTAGGCGTCGAGCGACAGGTAGTGCGGGTAGGCCAGCGGCTCGCGGAAGCGCGCGGCGCTGGCGATCATCGCGGCGTTGTCCGTGCACAGCGCCCGCGAGGGCACGTGCAGCGTCACGTCGAGCTCCCGCAGGCGGCGGCGCAGGGCGCCGTTGGCGGCCACGCCGCCGCCGACCGCGAGCCGCGCGATGCCGGTGTGGGCGAGCGCCTGCTCGCTGCGCACGGCCAGGCTCTCCACGATCGCGGCCTGGTAGGAGGCCGCGAGATCGGCCGCGCGCTCGCGCGCGCCCTGCTCGCCGAGCTCGCGCAGCGTATAGAGCAACGCCGTCTTGACGCCCGCGAAGGAGAAGTCCAGGCCGTCGGCGAATTGCCTGTGGCGCACGCCGCGCCCGCCCCGCCGGCGCTCGGCGGCCGAGCCGGGGAACGCGAAGGCCCGCGGGTCGCCGTCACGCGCCAGACGCTCGAGCGCCGGGCCGCCGGGGTAGCCCAGGCCGAGCATCCGCGCGCCCTTGTCGAAGGCCTCGCCGGCGGCGTCGTCGAGCGTGCGCCCGAGCAGCCGGAAGCCGTCGTGCTCGCTCACGAACGCCAGCAGCGTGTGCCCGCCGCTCGCGACCAGGCACACGAACGGCGGCTCGAACGGGCCGCGCTCGCCAGCCTCGCCGGCGGCCGCCCGCGACGCGCCGTCCTCGCGCTCGATCAGGAAGTTCGCGGCCACGTGCCCCTGCAGGTGGTCGACGGGCGCGAACGGCAGCTCCCGCGCGGCCGCCAGCGCCTTCGCGCCCGAGAGCCCCACAAGCAGCGCCCCGACGAGGCCGGGACCCTGGGTGGCGGCGACCAGCTCGACCTGCTCGAGGCTCGTGTGCGCCCGCTCGAGCGCCTGCGCAACGACCACGTCGAGGATCTCGAGGTGGTGGCGCGAGGCGATCTCCGGCACGACCCCGCCGAAGCGCCCGTGGACCTCCTGCGAGGAGATCACGTTCGCGCCGATGCGCCCGTCGGCGTCGAGCACGGCGGCGCAGGTGTCGTCGCAGCTCGTCTCGATCGCGAGGATCGTCAAGCGCTCACACCTCGCCGGGGTTCGGGACGTCTCCCAGCGAGCCCTCCAGGGTCGCCGGCGTGCGCCACATCACCAGCGCGTCCTCGCCGTTGTCCTGGTAGTAGCGCCTGCGCATGCCGGCCGCGCGGAAGCCCTCGCGCTCGTACAGGTGGATCGCGACGTCGTTGGAGCGGCGCACCTCCAGCGTGAAGCGCGCGTGGGGATCGCCGACGCGCTCGTACAGGTCGGCCAGCAGCGCCGAGGCGAGCCCCTGGCGCTGGTGCTCGCCGTCGACGGCGATGTTCATCACGTGCCACACCGTGTCGTAGCGCGAGCAGATCAGGTAGCCGACGAGCTTGGGCTCCCCGCCGGCGCCCGGCAGCGTCGCCGCCAGGCAGATGCCCGACTGCTTGGAGAGCTCGAGCACGAACATCGCCAGCGACCACGGCGTCGGGAAGACCCGCCGCTCGATCGCGATCACCTGCGGCAGGTCCTGGTAGGCCAGCCGCCGCACCTCGATCGATGCGCTGGGCTGCATCCGCTGCTCGGCCGTCATCCGCTCGTTCATCTCAGCATGCTCCTTGCGCCCCCGCGCCCTCCAAGGCTAGCTCCGCATCCGGGCGCCGGCCGTAGTCGGGCACGATCGCCTGGATCTTCTGCGCCGGCGCGCGCACGCCGAGCTCGCAGACCGCCGCCGCGCTCAGCAGGTGCAGCGGCGAGCGCTCGACGGGCACGCGCAGGCCCGCCCGCTCGAGCTCGCCGCGGTAGCGGAGCGCCCCGTCGCCGACCGCGAGCCAGCCGCCGGCGCCCTCCGGGGCATCGCCGCCGGCGTCCCCGCGCTCGCGGCGGGCCTGCGCGAGCACCGCGCCGAGCTCGCCGGGCGCGAGCGCGCGCGGCGGCGTCAGCGCGCGCGGCCCCTCGCCGCCCTCGCCCGCCACGTAGGCCGCGGCGAAGACCTCGCCGCGGCGCGCGTCGATCACCGCGATCACGCCGGCCGCGGCCGGCTCGGGCTCGCCCGCGGCCCCGACGCCGGCGCCGGCCGCGGGCGGCTCGCCTGCTCTCGCGGCGCCGGCGCCAGCCGCGGGCGGCTCGCCCGCCGTGGAGCCGGCGCTGGCGCGGAGCGCCGCGTAGGCCAGCGCGCGCGGGCTCGAGACGCCGACGAGGTCGACCGCGAGCGACTGGGCGAGGCCGCGCGCGGTCGCCACGCCGACGCGCAGCCCCGTGAAGGTGCCCGGCCCGAGCCCCACCGCGATCCGGTCGAGCGCCCGCCAGCCGAGGCCGGCGTCCGCCAGCAGCCCGTCGGCCAGCTCCAGCAGCCTGGTCGCGTGGCCGGGCCGCCCGCCCGCGGGCGGGTCGTCGCGGGCCTCGCCGACCGATCGGTCGGTCAGTCGCAGCGCGACGGTCGTGGCCGGCGTCGAGGTGTCCAGGCCGAGGACGATCACCCGAGTCGCTCGGGCTCTCCGACCTCGACGCGGCGGCGGTCGCCGCCCGCGTGGCTGAGCGTCACGCGCACGCGCGCACCGGCGAGCTCGGCGTGCTCGTCCTCGGGCCACTCGACGAACGCGATCCGCCCCGGGCCCAGGTAGTCGGCCAGCAGCGCCGGGTCCTCCCGCTCGAGGCCCGCGAGGCGGTAGAGGTCGAGGTGGCTCACCGTCAGCCCGCGCCCGCGGTAGCGGTGGCCGATGCTGAACGTCGGGCTGGTGACCGGATCCACGACGCCGAGCGCGCGCGCCGCACCGCGCACGAGCGTCGTCTTGCCCGAGCCGAGCTCGCCCCGCACGAGCACGACGTCGCCGTCGGCCAGTCGCCCGGCGAGCTCGGCGCCCAGCGCTTCGGTCTCCGCCGGCCCTGTCGTCTCGACGCTCTGCACAGCCATCGCTCGACTCTAAACGCTCGGCCGCGGGGAGCCGCGGCGGCGGCCGTCTGAGATTAAAAAGACCGGCCCGCGGGAGAATGGAGCGCGGGCCGGTCGTTTACTCCTGGAGGGATGGAGACAGGACCTACATCGGCCGCCCTGCCGATGCACTTTAGGCCGTCGCGGACTTTTTTCGACGAGATCGCCGGAAACCCCACTTTTGCAGGGAAAATCCCATAAGCGGGCGTCGCCGAGCGTCTCCAACAAACGTCCAGTCGGCTAGAACAGGCCGAGCTGGTCGGCCTGCGGCGGGGCCTGCTCCCCCTCCCCCGCCGGTGCCTCGCCGACGCCGTCCGGCGGCTCCGCCGCGAGCGGCTCCGCCTCCGCGGACAACGCGGCCAGCTCCTCCGCCGGCGGCTGCTCCGGCGGCCCGAGCGCGAGCAGCTCGGGCAGGCGCACGAAGTCCTCGCGCAGGGTCTCCAGCATCCGCGGCGTGTAGAGGGCCGCCGCGGGATGGTAGATCGGGTAGAGCCGCACGTTGCGCCTGCCCAGCCGGATCACCTCGGGCTGGCCGTGCAGGCGCGTGATCCCCGTCGGGTCTTCGCGCAGGAGCTTGGTCGAGAAGTTGCCGAGCGTGCAGATCACAGCGGGCTCGATCAGCTCGACCTGGCGCAGCAGGTACTCGCGGCAGTTCTCGAGCTCGATCGGCTGCGGGTCGCGGTTGCCGGGGGGGCGGCACTTGAGCGTATTCGCGACGAACACCTCGGACCGACTCAAATCGATCTCCTCGAGCAGCGTGTTCAGCAGCTTGCCGGCGCGTCCCACGAACGGCAGCCCCTGCTCGTCCTCGCTGGCGCCCGGCGCCTCGCCCACGAACATCAGCTGCGCGTCGGCGTTGCCGGCGCCGAACACGACCGTCTTGCGGGTGGCCGCCAGCTCGGGGCAGCGGGTGCAGGCGCGCGCCTGCGCGAGCAGCTCCTTGAGCGCCTCGCGCCGCTCCGCCGCCGGTCGCTGACGTTCGTCGGAGCTCATCGACAGATCGTATTTGTTGGCGGCGAGAGCACGCGCTTCGGTCGTGAGCGATGATGCCCCGGTGCCGTCCGTCCCGCAGCACGAGGTGACGGCGCCGTTCGCCGGCGTCGTCGTGGCGATCCCCCACGCGCGCGAGGAGCACGTCGGCGCCGGCAGCCCGCTGGTCGTGCTCGAGGCGATGAAGATGGAGCACGAGGTGCTCGCCGAGGTCGACGGGGTGCTCGCGAGCGTCGCGGTGGCGATCGGCGACGCCGTCCAGGAGGGCCAGCTGCTGGCGACGCTCGCCCCGGGCGAGCGCGCGGCCGAGGCCGCCGCCGAGGAGGACGCGGCCGACGACGGGCACGCGCACGACGGCGAGCGGGCCGACGTGCGCGCCGTGCGCGAGCGCCACGAGCTCGGCCTCGACGCCGCCCGCCCCGAGGCCGTCGCGCAGCGGCGCGAGCGCGGGCGGCGCACCGCGCGCGAGAACCTCGCG
>DASZFZ010000029.1:0-11143 GCA_035939315.1 Solirubrobacteraceae bacterium
CGACGAGTTCTACGAGAGCGAGGAGTACCGCCCCTATCGCGAAGCGCGCCGCGCGGGCTCGCGCACGGACTTCTTCCTGGTGGCCGGCGAGGACGTCAACGGGGCGGCGCGGATCGACTGAGCGCCGGATCCGCCCGCGCAGTGGTGCGGCGTTCCGGCCGCTCGCCGCCGCGTCAGCTGGCAACCGTGGCCGCGCCGCCGCCCATCGCGAGGATCTCCTGCTCGCTCGGGTAGAGCGGCACGAGCGCGGCGTTGGGCACGCGTTTGACGCGCTCTAGGACCCGCGGGGAGCGCGTGGCCATCGCCGCGCGGATGACCATCCCGTGGCAGACGACGAGCGCCGGCAGCTCGCCCGCTTCGATCTCGCTCAGGGCGGCGTCCACGCGCGCCTCCTGCTGGGCGAAGGACTCGCCGCCGGGGAAGGCGAAGCCGGGGTCGGCGGCCGCGAAGGCGGCGAAGCGCTCGGGCGCCTCGGCGATCACCTCGGCGAAGCTCCGGTCGGTCCAGTCGCCCGCGTCTGTCTCCATCAGGCGGGCGTCCTCGCGGGGCTCGAGGCCCACCTGCGCGGCGACCGCGTCGGCGGTTTCGCGGGCGCGCAGCAGCGGGCTGCACCACAGCGCGCGAAAGCCATAGCCGGCGGCCCGCTCGGCGAGCTCGCGCGCCTGCTCGCGGCCGGTGCCGTCGAGCGGGACCGCCTGCTGGCCCTGGAAGCGGCCCTCGTGGTTGTAGGCCGTCTGCCCGTGGCGGGCGAGGTACACGAGCGGCGCCACCGGCCGCTCAGGCCAGGTCGAAGCGGTCGAGGCTCATGACCTTGTCCCAGGCGGCGACGAAGTCGCGCACCAGCTTCTCGCCCCCGTCGTCGCTCGCGTAGACCTCGGCGAGCGCCCGCAGCTGCGAGTTCGAGCCGAACACGAGGTCGGCCGCGGTGGCGGTCCAGCGAAGCTCGCCGGTCCTGCGGTCGTGTCCCTCGTAGACGTTCGCGGCCGAGCCCGACCGCTTCCACTCGGTGGCCATGTCGAGCAGGTTCGCGAAGAAGTCGTTGGTCAGTGTTTCCGGCCGCTCGGTGAAGACGCCGTGCCGGGAGCCCGCGAAGTTCGCGTTCAGGGCCCGCAGGCCGCCGATCAGCGCCGTCATCTCGGGCGCGGTCAGGCGCAGCATGTAGGCGCGCTCGAGCAGCCCGTGCTCCAGCGGCAGCGGCTCCCCCGCCCGGGCGTAGTTGCGGAAGGCGTCGACGGTCGGCTCGAGCACCGCGAAGGAGTCCGCGTCGGTCTGCTCCTGGGTGGCGTCGGTGCGCCCGGGGGCGAACGGGACGGCGACGTCGTGGCCGGCGCTCCTGGCCGCCTGCTCGACGGCGGCGCAGCCGCCGAGGACGATCAGGTCCGCGAGCGAGACCCGCTTGCCGCCGGGCTGCGAGCCGTCGAAGTCTCGTTGGATGCCTTCGAGCGTCTGGAGCGCGCTCGCGAGCTCGGACGGTTCGCTCCACTCCCAGTCCCGCTGCGGCGCCAGGCGCAGCCGCGCGCCGTTGGCGCCGCCGCGCATGTCGGTGGCGCGGAACGAGGCCGCGGCCGACCAGGCGGTGGCGACCAGGCGGGCGATCGACAGGCCCGAGGCGAGGATCTTCTGCTTCAGCGCCGCGATCTCGTCCTGCCCGATCGGCTCGTGGTCGGCGGCGGGCAGCGGGTCCTGCCACAGCTGCGGCTCGGGCACCCACGGCCCGAGGTAGCGCGAGACGGGCCCCATGTCGCGGTGCAGCAGCTTGTACCAGGCCTTCGCGAACGCCTCTTCGAGCTGGTCGGGGTACTCGTGAAAGCGCCTGGCGATCGGCTCGTAGGCGGGGTCGAAGCGCAGCGCGAGATCGGTCGTCAGCATCATCGGCGCGTGCCGCTGGGAGGGGTCGTGGGCGTCGGGCACGGTGCCCTGGGCGTCGGGGTCCTTGGGCGTCCACTGCTTGGCCCCGGCGGCGCTCGCCGTCAGCTCCCAGTCGTAGGCGAACAGGTTCTCCAGGAAGCCGTTGTCCCACTTCGTCGGCTCGCTCGTCCACGCGCCCTCGGGGCCGCCGGTGAGCATGCGCACGCCGTTGCCGTTGCGGCTGAGGCTGCCCTTCCAGCCGAGCCCCTGCTGCTCGATCGGCGCGCCCTCGGGCTCCGGGCCGACCGTCGCGGGGTCGATCGCGCCGTGGGTCTTGCCGAAGGTGTGGCCGCCGACGATCAGCGCGACCGTCTCCTCGTCGTTCATGGCCATGCGCGCGAACGTCTCGCGGATGTCGCGCGCGGCCGCGAGCGGGTCGGGGTTGCCGTTCGGGCCCTCCGGGTTGACGTAGATCAGGCCCATCTGCACCGCGCCGAGGGGCTTGGCGAGCTGTCGCTCGCCGCTGTAGCGCTCGTCGCCGAGCCACGAGTCCTCGGAGCCCCAGAAGATCTCCTCGGGCTCCCAGATGTCCGCGCGCCCGAAGCCGAAGCCGAACGTCTCGAAGCCCATCGATTCCATCGCGACGTTGCCGGCGAAGACGAGCAGGTCGGCCCAGGAGAGCTTGCGGCCGTGCTTGCGCTTGATCGGCCACAGCAGCCGCCGCGCCTTGTCGAGGCTCGCGTTGTCGGGCCAGCTGTTCAGCGGCGCGAAGCGCTGCGCGCCCTGGCCGCCGCCGCCGCGTCCGTCGGCGATGCGGTAGGTGCCGGCGGCATGCCAGCTCATGCGGATGAACAGCGGCCCGTAGTGGCCGTAGTCGGCGGGCCACCACTCCTGCGAGTCGCTCATCAGCTCGATCAGCTCGCGCCGCAGCCCCTCGACGTCGAGCGTGGCGAACTCCTTGGCGTAGTCGAAGTCCGGTCCCATCGGGTCCGACAGGGGCGAGTGGCGGTGCAGAACGCTCAGGTCCAGCTGATCCGGCCACCAGTCCCGGTTGGTCCGCGGGCGGTGCGCCGCGGGCGTGGGGCTCTGGATCGCCGGGTTCTCGCTCTCGCTCATCTCGCTCCTGTCTCCTTCCGGTCGGGGTTGCCTGCGCTAGTCGGGGCCGTGACGGTCCAACTTATCGATCGACCGGCCACATGTGGCCGGTCCCCGGGGCCGCATGCGGCCCCGGCAAACGTTTTCGTCTCAGGCGCCCCGGCGATCGGCCGTCGTGCGCGGCAGCGCATAGAACGCGGCCAGCAGGCCGCACAGGGCGAGCGTCGCGTAAGGCGAGACGATCGCGATCGCCGTCGCCAGCAGGTAGGGCGGCAGCCCGAGCGCGGAGCGGTTGACGATCGCGCGGCGCTCGGCTTCGGTGAGCTCGACCGCGAGCAGGTGGGTTCTCCTGAGGGTGATGTGGCGCTGCATCACCTGGAAGGCGATGCCCATCACGAGGAAGGATCCGGCGTAGATGGCTGCCGCCAGATGCTCGCCGTGGCCGCTCTTGAGATAGGCGGCCATCAGCGCGGTCGTGAACGGCAGGATGCCGACGGTCATCAGCAGGGCCAGGTTCAGGATGTGCACGGCGTGGTCGACGGCCTTCAGCCGCCGGACCATCGCGTGGTGGTTGATCCAGATGATCCCGATCGTCGCGAACGACAGGGCATAGGCGACGAAGCTCGGCCACTCGTGGCCGAGGGCGCCGGCGAGGCCGCCCCTGCTCGTGAGGGGCGGGACGGCGATGTTGAGCACGAGCAGCGTCGCCGCGATCGTGAACACATTGTCGGAGAACGCTTCCAGCCGCGCGGTCGTCACCTTGCCCCGTTCGTGTCGGCCGGCGTGTTTCCTGCGCGCCGGTCCGCGTGCGCTCAGCGCGGATCGGGCGTCAGCGCCGGCGCGGACTCGCCGAGCCCGAGGCGGCCGTGCAGGCCGCGCAGGGCGCGCGGCGCCCACCAGTTCCAGTCGCCCATCAGCGCCATCAGCGAGGGGACGAGCAGCGCGCGCACGACGCTCGCGTCGATCGCGACCGCGAGCGCGGCGCCGACGCCGAGCTGCTTGGTGAAGAACAGCTGCGAGGTCGCGAACGCGCCGATCGCGACACAGAACAGGAGCGCGGCGGCGGTGACGATGCGCCCGGTGCGCTCGATGCCCAGCGCGATCGCCTCGCGGTTGGGCAGGCCGGCGTCGTGCGCCTCCTTGATGCGCGCGAGCACGAACACCTCGTAGTCGGTGGCCAGCGCGAAGGCGAGCACGACCATCAGCACGAGCGTCGACTCTTCCAGGCCGCCGATCGGGGTGAAGCCGAGCAGGCCCGAGAGGTGGCCGTCCTGGAAGATCAGCACGAGCAGGCCGGTGCCGACGCTGACGCTCAGGAGGTTCATCGCGAGCGCCTTGACGGGGATCGTCACAGAGCCGGTCATCGCGAACAGGAAGGCGGCGGTGAGCGGCACGAGGATCAAGAGCGCGAGCGGTATGTGGCCGGCGATCGCGGACTTCTGGTCGACGAAGTAGGCGGTCGCGCCGCCGACGAGCCCGCCCGCCGGGCCGGCGAGCGCGCGCAGCCGGGCGAGCAGCCGCTGCTGGGCGTTCGAGGAGGCCGAGCCGACGGGCAGGACGAGCACCTTCCAGGTGCCGCGGCCGAGGTATTCGGGGGGCGCGACGTGCGCCAGGCGGCCCGCCGTGGCGCTCGCCCGCCGAGCGAGCGACGCGACCTGCGAGCGCGACCCGCGCAGCACGATTTCGTTGGCTTCGGCGTAGTTGACCGGGAAGCGCCCGGCGAGCGCTTCTTCGACCTGGCGGCTTTCGGCGGCGGCCGGCAGCAGGTCGCCGCCGGGCGAGCTGAAGCGGACGTGCGCGACGGGCAAGGCGGCTACGACCAGGACGAGCGCGCTGATCGCCGCGAAGGCCCCGGGCCGGCGCACGACGGCGCGCGCGAGTTTCCACCACCCGCCGTGGTCGTGGCCGGCGGAGGTCGCCGAGCGGGCGGCCCGGCGCTGGAGCCCGGCGGGGGCGAGCGCGTCGATGCGCCCGCCGAGCACGAGCAGCGCGGCGGGGAGCACGAGCAGCGCGACCGCGCCGCCGCAGAGCACGACGACGACGCCGCCGATGCCCATCGAGTAGAGGAAGCGCAGCGGGAAGACGAGCAGGCTGGTGAGCGCCGCGGCGACCGTCAGGCAGCTGAACAGGACGGTGCGCCCGACGGTTTGCAGCGTGCGCGCGATCGCCGCGTGCGCGTCGGCGCCGCGGGCGAGCTCCTCGCGGTAGCGGTAGAGCACGAACAGGCTGTAGTCGATGCCGAGCCCGAGGCCCATGCCGCTGACGAGGTTCAGCGAGAACACCGAGATCGGCGTGAGCTGGTCGATCGCGCGCAGCACGAGAAAGGTGAGCAGGATCGCGAGGCCGCCGACGAGCAGCGGCAGCAGCGCGGCGACGAGGCCGCGGAAGAACCAGAAGGACAGCAGCAGCAGAATCGGAAACGCGAACAGCTCGGCGCGGGCGAGCTCGCTGGTCGTCAGCTCGTTGAGTTCCTGGTTGATCAGCGCGGGGCCGCCGAAGCGGGCGGCGACCGCGGCCAGCCGCGGCGCGAGCGGCGATCTCGACAGCCGCGCCTTGACGTGCGCGACCGCGGCTGTGCTCGCGGAGTCGCTGGCGTAGGCGGCGAGCACGAGCGTCTCGCGGCGGTCGCGCGAGAGCAGCGCGGGCGAGCCTGGGCCGGTTCCCGCCCGGCCGTAGTCGAGCAGCCGTTGGAAGCCGCGCTGGCGCTCGAGCAGCGCGGCGAGCGTGTCGATCGCCGCGAGGTCGCGGGGTTCGCGGTCGAGCGGGCGCGCGAAGCGCAGCAGGACGGTGACGTCGAAGGAGGCGCTCTGTCCGGTCGCGGCTTCGATCCGCGCGTTCGTGCGTTCCTCCTGCGAGGCGGGGTCCTGGAAGTCCTTGGCGCTGGAGCCGAGCTCCCCGGTCACGGGCGCGCCGAACACGGCCGCGAGCGCGAACAGCACGCCCCCCGCCGCCAGCACCCGCCGCGGGCGTCCGGTCGCGAGTTTCGTCAGTCGGGCGATCACGCGCGCTGAAGTTCAGCATGTTGGCTCGACGGGTCGCCGTTCGGGAGCTTCATAGACTGCGAGCATGCGTCGCAGGGTCACGTTCTCGCGCAACCTGACGCTCTCGCTGTCTCGCACGTGCCGCTGCTACTGCAAGTACTGCGCGTTCGCCACCCACCGGGCGCACCTGTACTCGCCCGAGGAGGTGCTCGAGATCCTCGACGGCGCCGCGCGCCGCCAGGTCAAGGAGCTGCTGGTGCTGACCGGCGAGCGCCCCGAGGTCAACCCGCAGGTGGCGGCGAGGCTGCGCGAGCACGGCCACGAGGACTTCACGGCGTACGTCGTGTGGGCGTGTGAACGGGCGCTCGAGCGCGGCCTGCTGCCGCACACGAACCTCGGCGTGCTCGCGCGCGAGGACCTCGCGCGGCTGCGCGAGGTGAGCGCCTCGCAGGGGCTGATGCTCGAGTCGATCTCCGAGCGGCTGATGCAGACGGTGCACGCGGGCTCGCCGACCAAGCACCCGCAAAGGCGCCTGGCGACGATCCGCGCGGCGGGCGAGCTGCGGATCCCGTTCACGAGCGGCATCCTCGTCGGCATCGGCGAGAGCGAGCAGGAGCGGATGGACTCGCTGGCGGCGCTCGCGGCGGTGCACGCCGAGCACGGCCACATCCAGGAGGTGATCCTCCAGAACTTCGTGCCCCACCAGCGCTACTACGGTCAGGAGCCGGCCGAGATCGCGGACGCGGCCGCACGCGCCTACTGGCGCACGGGCATCGAGGACGGGGAGGGCGAGACGTTCGAGCGCCCGCGGCTGCCGCTGCCGGAGTGGGCCAGGCAGGGCGCGGGGCCGGTGAGCATCGAGGACATGAAGCGGCTGATCGCCGAGACGCGGCGGCTGATGCCGGACGTCGGCATCCAGGTGCCGCCGAACCTGGCGGACTGGTGGGGCGAGCTGGTGCGCGCCGGCGCCACCGACCTCGGCGGGCTGTCGGCCAACGGCGATCACATCTCCCCCGAGCACCCGTTCCCCTCGCCCCACCAGGTCCGCAGGGCGTTGCAGCGCGAGGGCTACGCGCTGACCGAGCGGCTGTGCGTGTACCCGCAGTACATCGATCCCGAGTGGGTCGCGCAGGGCGTGATGGACACGATCAAGGTCAAGTACTGGAGCTTCATCCCGCGCCGCGGCTCCGGCCGCACGGACCCGGCCGCGAGCGGCGTGCCGCCGATCCGCCCGGACCTGGTGGCCGGCGCGACCGAGCGCGCGCGCGACGGGGCGGCGCTCACGCCCGAGGAGCTGACGGCGATGTTCGCGGAGACGCGGCCGGAGGCGATCGAGCACATGCGCCAGGCCGCCGACGAGCTGCGCGCGGAGCTCGCGGGGGAGACCGTCACGTTCGTGGTCAACCGCAACATCAACATCTCCAACGTGTGCACGGTCGGCTGCGCGTTCTGCGGCTTCGGCCAGGGCAAGCGCTCGCCGGACGCCTACGAGCACGACGAGGAGGAGTTCGTCGGGCGCATCCACGACGCGCTGGAGTTCGGCGCCACCGAGCTGTGCATCCAGTCGGGCATCCACCCGGACTGGCAGCTCGAGGACTACCTCGGATGGCTGGCGCTGGCCAAGCGCACGGCGGCGCAGGCGGGCGCGGAGCTGCACCTGCACGCCTATAGCCCGATGGAGATCGCGCACATGTGCGACATCTCGGGGCTGGCGCCGGCGGAGGTGTTCGCGCGGCTGCGCGATGCCGGCCTCGGCTCGACGCCGGGGACGGCCGCGGAGGTGCTCCACGACGGCGTGCGCGAACGGATCTCGCCGAACAAGCTGCCGGTGGCGCGCTGGGTGCAGATCGTCGAGGCCTCGCACGCGGCCGGGCTGCGCTCGACCGCGACGGTGATGTTCGGCCACATCGAGGAGCCGTGGGAGCTGGCCGAGCACATGCGCGTGGTGCGCGAGCTGCAGGAGCGCACGGGCGGCATCACCGAGTTCGTGCCGCTGTCGTTCATCCCCTTCCAGACGCTGCTGGGGCGCACCCACGGGGTGCAGGAGATCTCGCGCGAGGAGAACCTCAAGCACACCGCCGTCTTCCGCCTGGCGCTCGGCGGGACGGTCGCGAGCGTGCAGGCCTCGTGGGTGAAGATGGGCCTCGACGCCGCCACCGAGTCCTTGCGCTGGGGCGTCAACGACCTCGGCGGCACGCTGATGGAGGAGTCGATCAGCCGGCTGGCCGGCAGCTACCACGGCACGCGCCTGGAGCCCGAGCAGCTGGTGGCGGCCGCGCACGCCGCCGGGCGCCCGGCGGCGGAGCGCACGACGCTCTACGCGATCAGGCGGCGCTATCCGCTGGCGGCGCGCGACGAGTGTATGGTTGGCCGATGAGCGGATTGCAGGGCAAAGTGGTGCTGATCACCGGCGGGGCGCGCGGCGTGGGCGCCGCGACGGCGGCGCTGCTGGTCGCGCGGGGCGCCAAGGTGGTATTGGTGGACCTCGAGGCGGAGCCGCTGGCTGAGGTGGTGGCGCGGCTGGGCGCCGGCAGCGCGACGTCGATCACGGGAGACGTGACCGAGCTGGCGGACATGGAGGCGGCGGTCGCGCACGCGCTCGAGCGCTTCGGCGCCGTCGACGTGGTGATGGCCAACGCGGGGATCGCGAGCTACGGCTCGGTGGGCGTGGTCGACCCGGCGTTCTTCAAGCGCGTGATCGACATCAACATCACGGGCGTCTTCTACACCGTGCGCGCGGCGCTGGCGGAGGTCGAACGGCGTCGCGGCTACGTCCTGGTGGTCTCCTCGGAGGCGGCGTACGCGCCGGCGCCAGGGCTGGCGGCCTACAACGCGAGCAAGGCCGGAGTCGAGCACTTCGCCAACGCGCTGCGCCTGGAGCTCGGCTACAGGGGCGTGGCGGTGGGCAGCGCCCACATGTCGTGGATCGACACGCCGCTCGTGCAGGACGCCAAGCAGGACCTGCCGGGGTTCCGCGAGATGCTCGACGCGCTGCCGGGGCCGCTCGGCACGACGATCTCGGTGGAGCGCTGCGCCGAGGCGTTCGTGCGCGGCATCGAAAGGCGCTCGAACCGGGTCAACGTCCCCGGCTGGGTGGAGGCGCTGCGCTGGGGCAAGCCCGCCCTCACATCGAGGCTGTTCGACCTGCTCTCCAGGCGCGACGTCAAGCGGAGGCTGGCGCAGATGGACGACGAGGTGGCGCGCCTGGGGCGCTCGGCCAGCGCACGCGTGAGGCTGTCGAGCGACAGCCATGGCGAGGTGGCGGACGCCGCCGGGGCCAGTGTGGGCTCTATCCAGTCCGAGTAGTGATCCACGCGGCGAGGAGTGGGTCGGTTAGGCGATACCTGGTGGGTGTTCGGCGGTCTGGTGCAATCTCGCCTCGGTCCGCGAGCATGCGCGCCGCATTGCGTACAGACCCTCCGCGTGATCCGCCGTGGGTTCGGTCTGTCGCGTAAAGTGAGCTTGTGTTCTCGGCTATCACGGTCAGGACGCGGCGGTGGCTGGTGGGCAGGGAGGCCCATGTCGCTCGTAGCTCGTCCTGTACCTGCTGCATTGTGCGCTGGTAGGCGGCGAGCCAGGTCTCCTCGGTTGCGGTCTCGCCGCTGGGTGTGAGGTCCCAGATGGCGTGGGCGAGAAGCATCGTGCGTTGGGGATGGCCCTGGCCGAGTGCGAGGAGGGGCTCGAGAGCCCGGCCGATGTCACGTCCGGTCTGCTCGAAGCGGGTCGAGACGTAATCCGCCACGTCGCCGGGTGGCAGTGGTGGAAGTTCGACGGGCGCGGCCTGACCGTAGAAGGCGCGCCGGCGATCGGCGAACAGCTCTCGCATCATGCCGACGTGCGAGCCGGCGAAGATGTAGCTCGCTGCGTCGCCCTGGTGCTGGATCTCTGAGCGGATCACGGCGTCCGCTCGGTCGCTCGCCGCGAGCACGTCTTGGAACTCGTCGAAGACGACGAGGGTGCGCTGGCCGTGGCGCTCGAAGAGGCGGCGTGGTAGGGCCAGACGGTCGAGGAGCGGAGGTTCGGCCTGTGCGTCGAACGTGACGTCGAGTCCCGCAGGCAGCGGCCCGCCTCCGGCCCGAAGAGTAGGGCGCAGCATGCGGCGCGCGCCGGCAAACCAGGAGGCCAGCTTGCCCTGCAGCTGCTCAGCGTAGGCACGCTCGATGCGCTGTGCGATGTCCGCGAGGGTGAGCACTCCGAAGAAGTCGACGTAGACCGTGGCCCATCCCTCGAGGCCGGTGTCGTGGATCACGCGCCGCAGAAGCGATGTCTTGCCGTAGCGGCGCGGCGCCACCAGACGGCTGTTGTTGCCCTCCACGGCGCGCTCGACGAGCTCGCCGGCCTCGCTGTCCCGATCCATGAGCTCCTCGACGGTAACGGGGTCGGGGTCGCTGTAACGGAACGGGTTCATGCTCTATATGGTAGAGCAAAAATGCTCGCAAATAGAGAGCGCATCTGGTGAGGGCCGAGTGCGTCGAGGCGATGCGCGAGCCGCTGGGCAGTCTGGCCGGGGTGACCGTCCAGTGACGTCGGTACCTTTCGCCAAGTGCCAACCTTTAGAACCGAAAGGTCGCGCCCGCGGCTGACGGAGACCTCGTTCATCGTGCTCGGCCTGCTCGACATGCGCGATGTGGCGACGCCATACGAACTAAAGCGCGTGGCGCAGATGAGCACGAGCAACATCTGGTCGGTGCCGCACACGCAGCTGTACTCGGAGTGCGCGCGGCTGGCGCGGGAGGGGCTGCTGATCGAGCACCAGGAGCAGGGCGGGCGAAGACGCAAGAGCTACCGCTTGACGGACCGGGGTCGCGAGCTGCTGTACGAGTGGCGCGAGGAACCCACGGGGGACCTGTACGAGCTGCGCGACGCGAGCACGCTGAAGCTGTTCTTCGGCGGGCCGCCGGCGCGGATCGCGGCCAGCCAGGTGGACGCCCACAGGCGCCAGCTGGAGGTCTACGAACGCATGCGCGCGAGCCTCGCGGACGCGCCGCGGGGACAGCTGCTGGCGCTGGAGAGCGGCATCGGCCACGAGCGCGAGTCGGTCCGCTTCTGGTCGACGGTGCTCGAGCGCGAGCGTCAGCCCTAGAGGCTTGATGTGGGTTTGGCCGCGCTGGAGGAGCGTGGCGTTGGAATAAGAAGAGGGTCTCCAGTCCTGCCAACTCGTGATTGGAGCACGAGATGACCGCTGAGCTGGAGACCCTCGTCGTTGCAGCGTATGTCTT
>DASZFZ010000030.1:0-42000 GCA_035939315.1 Solirubrobacteraceae bacterium
GAGGCCAGCCGATCGCGCGCGGCTCGGGTACGACCGCGCGCGATTCGGCAGCCCTCTTTGCAGGTGTCATTGCGCGCGGTCCCAGCACCTACACTGCGCTGATGGGACGCGCACGCTGGCAGGCACTGGTGCTGGTCGCCGCCGTCCTGGGCCTGCTCGGGGGCGCCGTCGCCGAGCGCAAGCCGAGCACGGCGGTCGAGCTGTGCCTGCTGGTCGTGGCGCTGGTCGGCCTGGCGATGCTCGGCGATCGCGGGTACCCGTGGGCGATCATGGCGATGGTCTCCGCGCCCTGGTACCAGTTCACCGCCCACTCCGAATCGCCGACGGGCATCAACCAGAAGGTGATCTGCACCGCGATCGCCGCCTCCGTGCTCACCCCCTGGCTGTGGTCGCTGGCCTTCGGCGGCCGCCGGACCAGACCCAACCGCGCGACCCTGCTGCTGGCGTTGCTGTACCTGGGCATGGCTCTCCTGATCCACTCGACGCTCGGCAGCATCTCGGCGATCGTCACCTCGCCGGTGATCGTCGGCTACCTGTTCGGCGGCATCTCCTTCCTGTGCGCCCGGCGCTTCGTCAGGATCGAGGCGTGGCCCGCCGCGGCCTTCGCCGGCCTGTGCGTCCTGCTGGCGTTGGGCGCCTTCGCCTACGTCACCGCGCCCAGCGAGCGCGACGGCTACTTCGCGGGCTACCCGATCACCTACGGCGCGCTGCTCGTCGGCCTGATTCCGATCGGCCTGCTGTATGCGTATCGACGTTCGCGCTCGCTGGCCGTGGCCGTCGGCGTGGCGAGCATCGCGATGCTCGTGTTCAGCGAGTCGCGCAGCGCCTGGATCGCCACCGGCGCCGTGCTGCTCGTGCTCGTCGCGCTGCTCGGCCGCAGCCGCAACGTCCGCGCGCTCGCGCTCGTCGGAGCGGCGCTGGTGATCACGCTCGGCCTGGTTCTGGGCACCGGCACGCTGCACAAGGTGATCGACGAACGGCTCAACACCCGCGCCGTCAACAGCCAGTCGTTGACGCATCGCGAGTGGAGCGTCGGCTTCGCGCTCGGCCAGATCGGCAAAGCCCCGGTGTTCGGCGCCGGCGCGCCGGGCTTCTCAGCCGAAGAATCCAACAACCGCACGAGCCTCGGCGCGCTCGACGACGGCTACCTGTCGGTGACGCTCGACATGGGCCTCGTCGGCCTGTTCGCGGCGCTGATCCCGATCAGCGTCGCCCTGACGGTGCTCGTGCGCTGCGGGCTGGGCGGCGTGACGCCGCCGCTCGAGCTGTCGCTCGCTCTCGGGATCTTCGGCATGGCGGTCGTCACGCTCTTCTACGACAGCTTCTACTGGTCGCAAATAGACCTGCTGTTCGGCTCGATGGGCGGCGCGCTGTCGCTGCGCCTGGGAGCGGTGGGCGTGGCCCGTGTGCGCGGCAGGCGTACGGGCGAGCCGCGCCTGGAGCGCTCGCTCGGGCTGCTGGGCAGCAGCTCCTAGAGCAGCACTACAGCGTCAGCTTCTCGGGGTCGCTCGGCGAGCCCACCGGAGACTCGGGCACGGCGTGGTGGCGGCCGTTGCCGTTCGGGCCCGGCGAGGGCTTGTGCGAGCTCTTGGCCTGGGCCTTGGAGGCGCGGTCCGAGCCGTGCGAGCTGCCGCCGTAGGTCCCCTCGGCGTAGTAGTAGGCGCCGTCCGGGGCGGCCGCGACGCCCGTCACGACCAGCCCGAAGACCTTGCGGCCGCTCTGGTCGAGGATCCGCTGGGCGGCGCGGGCGTGATCGCGGCGGCTGGTGCCGGCGCGGGCGACCATGATCGCACCGTCGATCTCGGGCAGGCGCACGAGCACGCGCGTGTCGGCGACCGGCAGCAGCGGCGGCGAGTCGACGATCACGACGTCGGCGGCCTCGCGCACCCGCGCGAGCACCGTCGGCATGCGCCCCGCGGCCAGCAGGTCGGCCGAGTTGGGCGGCGTCATGCCGCTCGGCAGGATCGACAGGTTCGGGTCGACGTCGGAGACCGTGAGGTAGTCGACCACGTCCTCGTCGTCGGAGATCAGCAGGTCGGACAGCCCCGGAACCTCGCGCGAGACCCCCAGCTGCGTGGCGACGGCCGGGCGGCGCATGTCGGCCTCGACGAGGATCACGCGTTTGCCCACGGCCGCGAGCGCACACGCGAGGTTGACGGCGACGGTGCTCTTGCCCTCGCTCTCCTCGGCGCTCGTGATCAGGAAGCAGCGTGCCCTGCCGGTCGGGTCGAGGAAGCGCAGGCTCTCTCGCAGCATGCGATAGGACTCGCCCGCGGGGCCGGCGAGCTGGGCGGCGAACGTGCCCTTGCGCGAGGCGCGCGTGTGCGGGATGCTCGCGATCAGCGGATAGCCGTACACGCGTTCGATGTCGTCCAGCGTCTTCAGGCGCTTGTCGAGGAAGTCCGCGAGCAACGCCAGCGCACAGCCGAGGAACAACCCGACGACGCCGCCGAGCAGCATGTCGCGCTTGGGCTTGGGCGAGACCGGCGTGTCGTCTGGCGTGGCCTGGGCGATCACCTGCCCGTTGCCAGTCTGCACCGCGCCGAGCACCCGCAGCTGACGCAGGTCTTCTTCCAGCTTCGGCCTTTCGGCCGCGGTGGCCGTGGACAGCGACCGGTTCACGAGTTCGACCGCCTGCGCCACGAGCGCCCGGTCGGTTTCCCGCTGGTAGGTGATGTAGCCCTGGGCGAACGCGTTGGCCACGGCGGCCGCGCCTTCCGGAGTGGAGCGGGTCGCCTTGACGACGGCGATGTTGGCGTTGGCGCTCGGGCTGACCGACACCGATTCGAGCAGCGCGCCCGTCGATTCGGTCGTCTTCAGGATCTTCTGGGCCTGCGCGGCGGTGCTGGGCGAGGTCACCACGTCGATGTTCGTCTGGGTGGTGCGCTGCGCTTCTTCACCGCCGGCGGCCTGGTAGAGGCCGGACCCGAACAGCGCCTGGGAGAAGCCCGGTTCGCGGAACAGCAGCTGCGCCGACGCGCTGTACTCCTTGGGCGAGCGCAGCGAGAGCGCCGTCGCGGTCGCGAAGCTCACGGCGAACACGACGATCACCAGCACCTTGCGGCGCCACAGGACGCTCAGCAGCTCGAACGGGGAGACGGTCGGAGCAGGCTGGGAGTCCGGTAGAGGCTCTTGTGCGGCCACTAGCGCCATCGTAGCTGTATCGGCCGAGAGCAAAGCACGCTTGACCTGATAATCATGCGTCTACCCGCCCCGCGATTCCGTGAAGCGTCGATGGCATACTCGTGCGTGTGAGCGCCAGCGCGGTTCCTCCGAGCTCGCCGACCATCGCACAACGGCGGCCCGCCGGCGGGGCCAGCCGCGAGGCGTCCGGGGCATATCGGCTCAGCCCGGTCGCGCTGGTGGTCGGGCTGACGCTGCTGGGCGCGATCCTGCGCTTCGCGACGCTCGACCTGCAGAGCATCTGGAGCGACGAGGCGGCGACCATCCTGCTGGTCCGGCGCGGCCTCGGCGGCCTGCTCTCGCATCTGTCGACGAGCGAAACCACGCCGCCGCTGTACTTCGTCGCGGCGTGGGGGTGGACGAAGGTGTTCGGCGCGAGCGTGTACGCCTACCGCTCGCTCTCGGCGCTGGCGGGCACCGCCACGATCCCCGTCATCTACGTGGCCGGCCGGCGCATCTCGCCGCGGGTAGGCGTGTGGGCGGCGGCGTTCACGACGATCGACCCGGCCATGTACTACTACTCGCAGGAGGCGCGCAGCTACGCGCTGCTGATCTTCTTCAGCGCCGTCGCGCTCGTGTTCTGGCAGCGGGCGCTCGAGCGTCCGGGCGCCGGGCCGCTCGCCGGCTGGGCGGTGATGTCGAGCCTCGCCGTGCTCACGCACTACTTCGGCGCCTTCCTGTTCGTCGCGCAGGCGGCGATGCTGGTGCGGCGGCTGGGTTGGCGGCGCGTGCTCCCGTGGGCGGCGATCGTGGCCGCCGTGGGCGCCGCGCTCGTGCCGCTCGCCCGCGAGCAGAGCGACCACGTCCTCAACGGCAGCCACACCGGCTCCAGCTGGATCGAAGGCGTGCCGCTGCTGAGCCGCTTCGCGCAGGTGCCCAAGCAGTACCTCGTCGGCCTCTACAGCCCGCAGGAGATCGTCACGACCGTGCTCGTCGGGCTGCTCGCGCTGGCCGCCATCTGGCGGCTCGCGCGCCGCGGCGAGCGCCGTGAGCAGGGACAGGCGCTGGAGCTCGCGGCGATGGCCGCGATCGCCCTGCTGATCCCGGCGTTCCTCTCGATCACGCACATCGAGGACGTCTTCAACGGGCGCAACGTGATGGCCTCGTGGGTGCCCTGGGTGCTGGTGCTCGCGGCCGCGGTCGGCTTCACCCGCTCCGGGCGCACGGGCGCGCTGCTGGGCACGGCGATCCTCGCGATCTCGGTGGCGATCGTCGCGAGCGTCGACCTGATCCCCGGCTACCAGCGCGACGACTGGCACGGCATCGCCAGCGCGCTGCGGGCGCCGGCGGCGCGGCGGGTCGTGGTCGCGCCCGAACTGGGCGCCGCGCCGCTGTTCATCTACATGCACACCGACCAGGACCTGCGGGGCACGAGCGTCGCCACGCGCGAACTCGCGTTCGTGGCGATCCGCACGCAGCGTACGGGCCGCGCGCCGCTGCCCCCGGTGGTGCCGACCGACCCGCCCCCCGGCTTTCGCCTGGTCGGCGTGCGTCGCGGCGAAGCCTTCGCGGTGTCGCGGTTTCGCGCGCTCGGCGACGCGCGCGTGACGGTCAGCATGCGCTCGCTGCGCCGCGAGGACCGGGAACCGGCCGCGGAAATCTTCCTGCAGCGCTGAGCAGCGCCGCGTGCGCGTCCAGCACGAACCCTTCCTGGGCCTCCAGATACGGCCCGAGCGTGAACTCCCGCCGAGCCCGGTCGTGCGCGCGCCGCACGCGCGCGGCCGTCTGCTCGGGCTCGCGCAGCGTTCGCGCGAGCGCCGCCGCCGCCGCGTCGACGTCGCCGCGCGCGAACAGCAGCGCGTGCCGCTCGTCGTGCATGCCCTCGCCGATCCCGCCCACGTCGCTGGCCACCAGCGGCACCCGCGCGAACGCCCCCTCGATCGTGACGAGCGGGAACGGCTCTTCCCACAGCGACGGGACGATCAACGCGTGCGCGCGCGCCAGCTCGGCGGCGGCCTGCTCGGGGCTCGCCTGGCCGCGCCAGCTCACCCGCTCGGCCACCCCCAGGCGCATCGCCAGCTCGCGCATCCGCGCGCCGTAGCCGGCGTCCTCGGGCCCGACCACCACGAGCCCCGCCGAGAGCCCGTGGGCGGACTCCAGCCGGGCGAGCGCTTCGATCGCGACCGCCACGCCCTTGTACTCGGTCACGCGCCCGAGGAACGCGATCGACGGCTCGGCCGACGGTTCGCGCACGACGCGCTCGTAGAGCTCGCCGTGACGCGGCACCGAGTGCCCGACGCGCTCGAGCGTCGCCTCCACGAACCCCGGAGTCGCCACCATGCGCCTGATCGCCTGCGAGTTCCACGAGATCGCCGCGCGCACCGGCGCCGTCGGGCGCAGCCGCAGCTGGGGCAGGCGGTTGAGCGCGCGCGCGCCGGCCGACCACGCGCGCCGGGCCGGATCCCGGCGCGCCGGCAGCAGCTCGCGCATGAACTGGTCGAACGCGAACAGGCCTCCGAACCAGTGCTCGCAGACGCGAAACGCCAGCGGCAGGCCGCTGTCGGCCAGCACCCGCAGCGAGGACTGCGGGATCGACGCGCCGTTCCAGACGTAGATCATCTCCGGCTCCCACGCCAGCGCGCGGCGCGCGGCGCCGGCGGCGGCCACCGACGCGAGCGGCGCCCGCAGCGCCCCGCGCGCGTCCTGCGTCAGGCGTGCGAGCTCGCGCCGCACGTCGGGCTCGCCGGCGAGGCTCCCCGCCGGCGCCGCGCTCGTCAGCACGAGCACCTCGTGGCGCTCGCGCAGATGTTCGACCACGCCCGAGCACTCGACCTCGTAGCCGCCGAACGCAACCGGCGGATACAGCGCCGAGACGACCAGGATGCGCACGCGCTGAAAGGTAGCGGGCGGGCCGGGGTCTCATGGAAAGGGCCGATCGTGCCGAAGCTGGACGCAGGGGCGTGCTCTGGCGCCACGACGAGCACGCACGGATCGCATGGCGACAGCGCAAGGACCGCAACTGGAGAGCATCCTCGTCGAGGCCGAGTTCCTGACCAGGCCGCGTCCGATGCCCTCGGCACCACTGCGGGAACGCCTGCGCAGCTCCTCGGCCTTGCGCCGCCTCGCCCCCGCGAGCGTGATCGTGGCCGCGGCGCAGTCACGCGGGCGCGCGCTGTGGCGATCGGACCCCGCGACGCGCCAATACGCGATCGCAGCGATGGAGGCGATCGTCGCCGGCACCGCGCGCGCCGATCAAGCCGAGCAGCTCGCGCGTCAGTGCCTGGTCGAGCAGGCCGTCCTCGAGGAGCTGTTCTGGATGCCCTGGCGAATGCCCTCGATCGATAGAGCGTCGGCCAACCACGCACAGGCGGCGTTCTCCAGCGGGCGCGGGGTGCTGATCAGCAGCTGCCACCTGGGGGCGATCGGCCTCAGGCTCTGGCCGCTGTCCGCGCCCGAGCGCCGGATCTACACCACCGCCGCGCAGTGGTACTTCGAAGAGCCGAACAGCGATTACCTGGGCCGCCGACTCGCGCGCTGGTGGCGTCAGATAGCCCGACGCAACGAGCTGGTGATCCCGGCGAGCGGCTCCTTTGCCCTGCTGGCACAGCTGCTCGAGCGGGGGGACGCCGTGCAGGTCTACTTCGACATGCCCGGCGGCACGCGCACGCAGTTCCTCGGAAAGCCCGTGATGCTCTCCAGTGGCAGCGCGCGGCTCGCGCTCGCCACCGACGCGCTGATCCTGCCGGTGACGATCCGGCGCGAGGGCGTCGGCTGCCGGACAGAGGTGTGCGCACCGCTCGACCCGCGCTCGCACCCCGATCTGGAGGAGCTGCAACACGCGCTCGCCGGCGTGCACGAGTCCCTGATCCTCGAGCAGCCGCAGGCGCTCGAGGACCCCAACCGGCCGGGCGCCTGGGAGGGCCTGGCCAGCGCCGCCGAATGGGCCAACCCGCGCGAGGCGCGCCAGCTACGGTAGGGCGCCAATGCGCGTCCTGTTCTTCAACGAGGGCAACCTCGGAGCGCACGTCATGGGGCAGGGCCAGCTCGAGGGCGCGCTGCGCACGGGCCTGGACGCGAGCGCCGGCGTCGAGGCGCGCTTCGCCGGCATGGCGCCGATGGGCCGGCTCGCCGCGGCCCTCGCCACGCGCCCGCTCGAACCGCTCGCGCGCGCGGGCCTCGACCCGCACACGCTGCGCTGGCACGCCGTCCAGTCGCTGCGCGCCCGCGCCCAGCTGACCCGCGAGCTGCGCTCCTGGCCGGCCGACGCCGCGCTCGTGCACAGCCACTCGGTGGCGCTCGCGCTGGGCGCCCCGATGCGCTCGGTGCCCGTCGCGCTTTCGCTCGACACGACCGTGGCCGACTGGTCGACGATGCCGGCCTGGCGCGCCGAGCAGCGCCACGCCGCCGCGCTGCTGGCGCCGAGCGTGGCACTCGAGCGACGGGCGCTCGCACGGGCCGCACTGGTGCTCGCCTGGACCGCCTGGGCACGCGCGGCCGCCGCCCGCCGGGCGCCGGCGGCGCACGTGGTCGAGCACCACCCCGGCATCGACCTCGAGCGCTACAGGCCCGCCGAGCGCCGGCCGCGGTCGCGGCCGCGGGTGCTGTTCGTCGGCGGCCGCTTCCGCGAGAAGGGCGGCGAGGACCTGCTGGCCGCGCTCGGCGGGCAGCTCGGCGAGAGCGTCGAGCTGGACCTCGTCACCCCGGCCGAGGTCGCCGAGCGGCCGGGCGTGCGCGTGCACCGGCTCGGGCCCTCCGACCCGCGGCTGCTGGACCTGCAGCAGCAGGCCGATGTCTTCTGCCTGCCGAGCTACGGCGACGCCGCGCCGTGGGCGGTGCTCGAGGCGATGGCCTGCGGCACGCCGGTGCTCGCCAGCCGCGTCGGCGGCATCCCGGACATGCTCGGGCAGGGCGAGGCGGGCGTGCTCGTCGCCTGCGGTCGACGCGAGGAGCTCGCCCGCGCGCTGCGCGCGCTGCTGGAGGACGCGCCGCTGCGCGCCGCGCTCGCCACGGCGGCGCGGGCGCGCTGCGAGCGCGATTACGACGCGCGCGCCCAGTTCTCGAAGCTGATCGGCATGCTCGAGCAGGCGCGCGCGGCCTTCACGCCGGCGCCACCCGCCGCAGCAGCAGGCGCACGTCGCTGAGCTCGAGCGCCCGCACGCCGAACAGCAGCGCCGGGTAGCACAGGCAGCTGACGGCCGCGAGCGCCGCCAGCGGCGCGCCCGCGCCCTTCAGCCCGGCGAGCCCTGCGGCCAGCAGTCCGGCGGCGAGCACCGTGCGCCCGACCCGGCCGGGCCGCGGGAAGGGCAGGCCGAGCGTGCGCAGGATCACCCGCAGGCTGGCCCCGCACACGACGATCTCGGTCGCCAGCGTCATCCAGGCCGCGCCCATGAAGCCGTCGATCGGCACCAGCACGAGGTTGCCGGCCAGATTGACCGCGAGCGCCAGCAGGCTGATGCGCAGCAGCCGACCCTGCAGCCCCATGACCGTCAGCAGCGTCCCGTTGAGATAGCCGAAGCAGATGAACACGTAGGCGGCGCCGAGCACCGGCAGCGCCGGCGCGCCGGCGACGAAGTCGGCGCCGAAGACCAGCCGCACGATCGGCGAGGCGGCGACGCTCACGAACGCGAGGGCGCCGAGCGAGGCGACGCTCAGGAGCTCGGCCGCCAGGCGCACGGCGCGCAGCATGCGCTCGCGATCCGCCGGCCAGGAGGCGGCGATGATCGGCGTGAGCGTCGTCAGCACCGAGATCGGCACGAAGTGCGCCTGGTCGAGCATGTTGTAGACGGCGCCGTAGAGGCCCGCGGCGCGGGTGCCCGCCTCGGTGAAGACGATCACCTGGTCGATGCGCGCGTAGGCGATGATCAGCACGCCGGAGAGGCCGAGCGAGACGCCGGTCTTCAGCAGGCCGGCCAGGCGCCTGCGCGAGGGCCGCGGCCAGCGCTCGAGCACCCGCAGCGCCGCAAGCGTCTGCACGATCGAGCCGATGCCGTTGGTGAGGACCAGGCCGAGCGCGAGCTCGACCATGTCGCCGTGGCGCCAGAACACGAGCGCCACGACGATCGCCCACAGCACGCTCTTGAGCGTCAGCACGAGCATCGGCACGAGGTTGTTGACGCGCAGCTGGAAGACGAGGCTGACCACGCCGATCCCGTCGAAGGGCATGCCCAGCACGAGGATCGAGCCGGCGATCAGCATCTGATGGCTGCTGTGCAGGACCAGCACCGTCGCCAGCGAGACCGCGACCGCGGGGACCAGCAGCATCAGCCGCAGCGCCATCATCGCCCCGAACCACTCGTGCTCCTGCTCGGGCGCCGCCGCGACTTCGCGCACGACGACTTTTTCCATCCCGAAGCTGGCCGTGTAGCCGACCAGGCTGAGCGACACGAACAGCGTCGACCACTCGCCGTAGCCGTCCTTGCCGAGCGTGCGCGCCAGCAGCGCCGTGACGACCACGCCGAGGGCGAGGTTGAGCACGCGCATGACCATCTGCAGGAGAACGTCGTGCGCGGCGCGCTGCCGCGTGGCGTGGCGGGCTGTGCTCGACATGGGCACGGCGCCCCCTTCGGGCCCCGAACACAGTATCCCTGCACCTGCGCCGGCGCACGCTCCCTCGTGGGATCCTGGATGCCGGTCCCGCGCGCCGTTCAAGCGCTTCCGGGCGACTGCCGATAGCGCCTATAGAACTACGGCTGCGCGCAAACACTCGAACGGCGCGGGAGAACACGCATGCAAAACGACCAGAACTGGGGGATCTCGTGGCGATGAACACGCTTGTGACCGGCGGCAGCGGCTACATCGGGGCGCTGCTCGTCCAGGAGCTCGCAGGGGCCGGCCACGAGGTGCGGGTGCTCGACTCGCTGCTGCATGGCCAGGAGGACATCGCCTCCGAGCAGGAGCGGGCGGGCGTCGAGGTCGTGCGCGGCGACGTCCGCGACGCCGACGCGCGGGCCCGTGCCCTCGCCGGCGTCGACGCGGTCGTCCACCTCGCGGCGATCGTCGGCGACCCGGCCTGCGCGCGTGACCCGCAGGTCTCCGACGAGGTCAACGTGCAGGCCACCAAGGCCCTCGTCGCCGACGCCGGCGCGGCCGGCGTGCAGCGGCTCGTGTTCGCCTCCACCTGCTCGAACTACGGACGCATGGCCGATCCCACCGTGCCGATCGACGAGGACGGCGAGCTCGCGCCCGTATCGCTGTACGCTGAACAGAAGGTGGGCATGGAGCAGCTGATCCTCGGGGGGGGCGCCGGCAGCGGCATCAGCCCCACGTGTCTTCGCTTCGCGACCGTCTACGGCGTCGGCAGGCGCATGCGCTTCGACCTGACCGTCAACGAGTTCACGCGCGAACTCTGGGCCGACCGCGACCTCGAAGTCTTCGGCGAGAAGTTCTGGCGCCCCTACATCCACGTGCGAGACGCCGGCCGTGCGGTGCGTACCGTGCTGGAGACGCCCGTCGAGCGCGTCGCGGGCGAAGTCTTCAACGCCGGGCGCTCCGGCGAGAACTACCGCAAGCTCGACCTCGTCGAGGAGATCAAAAAACAGACCGACCGCGGGCGCGTCTCCTACGTGCACCGCGACGAGGACCCGCGCGACTACAAGGTCAGCTTCGACAAGATCCGCGAGCAGCTCGGCTTCGAGACGCTGATGACGGTCCCCGACGGCATCGGCGAGATCCTCGCCGCGCTCGACGAGCAGGCGTTCGGCGACCCCTTCGACGGGCGCTACAAGAACATCCCGTGAGCGCGCCCTCGAACACCGCCGGCGCCGTCGCTCCGCCACAGCCTGGCGGCAGCTTCCCGGAGCTGCCGCTGTTCGACCTGCGGCTGCAGCCGCAGGACCTCGAGGCGGTCGCCGAGACGCTGCGCTCCGGCTGGCTGACGCTCGGCCCGCGCACGGTCGCCTTCGAGGAGGCCTTCGCCGCCCACCTCGGCGCGCGCCACGCGATCGCGGTCTCCAGCTGCACGGCCGCCCTGCACCTGGCCTATCTGGCCGCCGGCGTGGGGCCCGGCGACGAGGTGATCGTGCCCTCGTTCACGTTCGCCGCGACCGCCGCGGCGGTGCTGTACTGCGGCGGCACGCCGGTGTTCGCGGAGATCGCGTCGCGCAAGAGCCCGAGCCTCGACCCCGAGGACGTCGAGCGGCGCATCACGCCGGCCACCAAGGCGGTGTGCGTGGTCCACTACGCCGGCTACGCCGCCGCGGCCGACCGCCTGCGCGAGCTGTGCGACGCGCACGGCCTCGCGCTGATCGAGGACGTCGCGCACGCGCCGAGCGCGACGCTGGGCGGGCGCAAGCTCGGCACCTGGGGCCTCGCCGGCGCCTTCAGCTTCTTCTCCAACAAGGTCCTGTCGGTGGGCGAGGGCGGGCTCCTGTGCACCGACGACGACGAGGTCGCGGAGTTCGTGCGCTCGCGCCGCTCGCACGCGATGACGAGCGGCACCTGGGCGCGCCACAGCGGCGCCACCGACACCTACGACGTCGTCGGCCTCGGCTTCAACTACCGCCTGGACGAGCCGCGCTCGGCGCTGCTGCTCTCGCGGCTGCACCGCCTGGAGTCGGAAATCTCGCGCCGGCGCGAGCTGACCCTGCGCTACCGCCGGCTGCTGGCCGACGTCGAGGGCATCGTCGTGCCCTTCGAGGACACGGACATCCCCGAGTCCTCCTGCTATGTGATCCCGATCATGATCGAGCAGGACGGACGCCAGGCGCAGGTCGCCCACTACATGCGCGAGCGGGGCATCCAGACGAGCATCTTCTACCCCTCGATCCACCGCTTCAGCGCCTACCGCGAGCGCTTCCCGGGCGTCTCGCTGCCGATCACCGAGCTGGCCTCGCGCACCGAGCTGACGCTGCCGTTCTACCCGCACATGACCGACCAGGACCAGGACCGTGTGGTCGAGGTGCTGGCGGAGGCCCTGGCGCGATGACTCCCTGGCGCGTGCCGCTGACCGACATCTCGGTCCCCGAGCAGGACGTGCAGGCGGTGCTCGAGTGCCTGGAGTCGGGATGGCTGACGATGGGGCCCCGCACGGTCGCCCTCGAGCAGGCGCTGTCCGAGTACGTCGGCACGCCCCACGCGGTCGCCGTCTCCAGCGGCACCGCGGCGCTGCACCTCGCGTGCCTGGCCGCCGGCCTGGGACCAGGCGACGAGGTGATCGTGCCCGCGTTCACGTTCGTCGCCGACGCGGCCGCGCCGCGCTACGTGGGCGCCGAGCCCGTGCTCTGCGACGTGCGCAGCCCGCTCGACTTCAACCTCGACCCCGAGGACGTGGCGCGCCGGATCACGCCGCGCACGCGCGCCGTGATCGCCGTGCACTTCTGCGGCTACCCGGCCGACGTGGCGACGCTGCGCGGGCTCTGCGACGAGCGCGGCCTGGTGCTGATCGAGGATTGCGCGCAGGCGATCGGCGCGCGGCTCGACGAGCACGGCCGCCAGGTCGGGACGGTCGGCGAGCTGGGCGCCTTCAGCTTCTTCTCCAAGAAGCAGCTGTGCGTGGGCGAGGGCGGGATGGTCGCGAGCGCCGACGAGCGCCTGGCCGAGCGCGTGCGCACGCTGCGCTCGCACGCGATGACGAGCAGCACCTGGGACCGCCACCGCGGCCACGACCCCTCCTACGACGTCGTCGACGT
The DNA here is from genome assembly GCA_035939315.1 of Solirubrobacteraceae bacterium. Taxonomy (GTDB): domain Bacteria; phylum Actinomycetota; class Thermoleophilia; order Solirubrobacterales; family Solirubrobacteraceae; genus Palsa-744. The sequence goes on from DASZFZ010000030.1 coordinate 12,750, forward strand.
CGGCTTCAACTTCCGCATGGACGAGCCGCGCGCGGCGCTCGGCCTGAGCCGCCTGGCGCGCCTGCAGGACGGCATCGCGGCGCGCCGCGCGAGCGTTCGCGCCTACCGCGAGCGCCTCGCCGACGTGCCCGGCATCGAGCTGCCCTTCGACGAGCAGGCCGTCGAGCGCTCCTCGCACTTCGCCTTTCCCGTGCTGCTCGCCGACCGCCAGACGCGCGACCGCTTCCGCGAGCAGCTCAAGGCCGCCGGCGTGCAGACGACCTGGTACCCGGCGCTGCACAGCTTCACCGAGTACCGCGGCTACCGCCCGGCGGACGGGCTGGCGCAGGCGAGCGCGGCGGCCGACCGCCACTGCGCGCTGCCGCTCAGCGCGAGCATGGACGAGCAGACGATCGACCTGGTCGTCGAGGTCGTGCGCTCGGCGCTGACGCGCCCGCCGGCGCGCCAGGCCTCCGCCGCCCGCCGCCGCCAGCGCGCCGCCAAGGACGCGCGCGCCCGCCGGCGCCGGCGCTCGATCAGGGAATGAGCTCCGCGCGCACGAACGTCAGCTTGACGGCCGGACGGCAGGCGACCGGCTCGTAGCCGGCGTCTTCGAGTCCCGCGATCAGCGCGCGCGCCCGTCCGACCGAGCCGACGTGGTGCAGCTGGGTCGCGAACACCTTCACGCCGAGACGCTTCAGGTCGATGCTCGGCAGGAGCTCGTACTCGGCGCCCTCGACGTCGAGCTTGAGCAGGTCGATGCGCTCGTCGCCGAGCTCGGCCATCAGCGACTCAAGCGTACGGCCGGGCAGCTCGACGAACTCGTGCGAGGCGTACAGCCCGGCCGAGGACACCGAGCTGCTCTGCGGGTCGTGGCTGACCTGCATGCGAATCGGCCCGTCCTGGCTGGCGATCGCCGCCTGGCGGGCGTGGAATCGGGGCTCGCCGGCGGCCTCCTCGTTGGCCTCCTCGACGAACTTCTGCACCGCGTCGAAGCCGCGCACGCTCACGCCGAAGCGCTCGATCAGCTCGAGGTCGAAGCTGATGTCCCCGCCGGCGCCGACGCTGTAGCACACCCAGGAGGGCTCGATCGCCGAGCCGGGGAGCTTCCAGCCGCCGTAGGCGCTGCCGAGCTCGACGATCCCTGGCATGGCGCGCAGCGCGATCGCTTCCATGCGGCGCTCGAACCAGCGCCGGCGCAGGGCGCTGCGCACCTTCCCCGGGCGCAGCTTGCGCAGGCTGTCCGCCAGGCCAGCCACCGCGGCCTTCAGTCCTCCGCGGGGATCAGGCGGTGGCGCACGGACTCGAACTCCTCCTGGGCCTGCTCGTAGTCGTCGTGGCGTCCTATGTCCAGCCAGTAGTCCTCGCTCGGCCACGCCCGCACGACCTCGCCCGCGGCGATCAGCCGCAGCACCAGATCCGGGAAGTCCAGCCGCTCGCCAGCCTCGATGTGCGAGAGGGCGCGGGGCGCGAAGCAGTACACGCCCATGCTCGCCGTGTAGTCGATGCGCGGCTTCTCGTCATAGCCGGTCAGGCGCGTCGGATCGCCCTCGTCGCCGAAGCGCAGCACCCCCAGGGAGATCTGGATCTCGCGCAGCTTGGTGGCGATCGTCGAGGCGGCGCCGCTGGTCCGGTGGCGCTCCAGCAGCGCGCCGTAGTCGATGTCGGTGAGCACGTCGCCGTTCATCACCAGCACGTGGTCCTCGGCGAGATCCTCGATCAACGCGAGCGCCCCGACCGTGCCGAGCGGCTCGCGCTCGCGGTAGTAGTCGATCGGGATCCCGTAGGAGGAGCCGTCGCGGAAGAACGCCTCGATCAGCTCGGCCAGGTAGCCGGTGGCGATCGTCAGGCGCTCGAAGCCGTGGGCCTTGAGCTGGCGCACGACTATGTCGAGCACCGGCCGGTCGCCGATCGGCATCAGCGGCTTGGGCAGCACCGTCGTGTACGGACGCAGGCGCGTGCCTTCGCCGCCCGCGAGGATGACCGCGCGCTTCACCGGCGCGACCGGCCGGCTTGATCTACAGGCTGCATCTGGCGCGCAGAATATGCGCCGCTCAGGACGACGCGAGCGCCTGCTCGAACAGGCCCTCGATCGTCTGCGCGACCACCGGGGCGGCGTAGGTGCGCTCGGCCAGCGCGCGCGCGGCGGCGCCCTCGCGCGCGGCGCGCGCGGGGTCCTCGAGGTAGCGGACCAGCAGCGCCTTCAACGAGGCCGGGTCGTTCTCGGGCGAGGCGATCCCGCCGATCTCCGGCGTGATCATGTCCGAGACGCCCTCCGCGCCCGTGGACAGGCACGGACGCGAGGCGAGCATGCCGAGGATCACCGCGCGCGGCGCGCCCTCGGTGGGGCTCGGGCAGAACACCGACACGTCGAAGGCCGAGAGCACCTCGGGCACCTCCGCGCCGGGCGTGGCTATGAAGTGGGCGCGCTCGCCCAGCGGCGCGGCCAGCGCGCGCAGCTCGGCCTCGGTCTCGCCGTCGCCGGCGAGGATCAGGTGCACGCGCGGGTCCTCGAGCTCGCACACGGCGCGCACGACCACGTCGTTGCGCTTCTTGGGGTGAAAGCGCGAGATGCAGCCGACGACGAACGCGTCCGCGGGAATGCCCAGCTGCGCGCGCACGCGCTCGCGCCCGGCCTCGGTGAAGCGGATTTCCTCTGTGCGCAGCACGTTGGGCACGACCACGATCTTCTCGTCGGGCACACCGACCTCGCGCACCGAGTGGCGGGTGCCCTCGGAGATCGCCATCACCAGCGCGGCCCGCTCGGCGGCCGCGAGGTAGGCGCGACGCGGCAGGCCCCGGCGCAGCGGGAACGGCACCGGCCCCCACTCGGCCCACACGACCGTGCGGCGCAGCTCGCGCGGAAGCATGCGCGCCATCAGCTGCTCCTTCTTGTAGTGCACGAGCAGCACGTCGTAGGGGGCCTGGGCTCGCAGCGCCGCGCGCAGGCGCGCCCTCAGCAGCGGCCAGCGCAGCATCAGCGACGTCCACGAGCGCGTCGAGAGCTTCGGCCCGAGCGCGATCGGCGCGACCTGCACGCCGGTGTCCCGGCCGATGCCCGGCATGTCGCTGAGCATCACGGTCTCGTGGCCGCGCTGGCGCAGCGCCTCGAGCATCTCGAGCGCCGCGAACTCGGCGCCGCCGCTCGCGTCCGTCGTCATCACGCTGACGATCTTCATCGGCCGGCGAGCATAGCGTTCGCCCCAGCTGGCTCGGCCCTTGCGATCCGCATCGCGGCTTGCCATCATTCGCGGCAGTCAAGGATGACCTGGGGGGCAGCCTGGCTGTGGCAGGCCCGACTGCGAACGAGGCTCGCTCCGCTGCGCGGGCGGCCGCGAAAGGGAATGGAAGACATCTCGTGATACGCCAACCGAAGCCGCTGGTCGTCCAGTACCTGTACGTGCACACCGGCGGGGAGGCATTCTCGTACCCGAGCGTGCGGTCGCGCCCCGCGGCCATGTCGGTGGCCGCGCGCTACCTCGAGTGCGCGCTCACGCAGGCAGCCTCGCTGCGCCTGCGCAACCTCGACTGCGGGCTGGCGCTGGTGACGAACACGACCGAGCCGCGCGCGCTCGGGCGCGCCGGCACGCGGCTGCTGCGCGAGCTAGAAGCGCTCGACGTGCAGGTCGTGCACAGCGAGTACCACCACCGCCCCAGCGACGAGACCGCCCACTACGTCTCCTCGCGCTACGTGCTCGACGCGATCCTCGCCGCCGGCGAGGGCCAGCCGGACGAGCGCCCGCTGTTCATGACCGACCTCGACTGCGTGTGGCTGGACCCGCCGGCCCTGTTCGCGGCCGTGCCCAGCCCGCCGGAGGTCGGCTGCCTGTACATCGAGTACCCGGCCGACGGCGACGGCGTCGGCGCGGGCGAGACGGGCCGCACGCGCCGCAAGATGGGCGCGCTCGCCGACAGCCTCGCCGGCGCGGTCCAGCGCGTGCCGAGCCTCGCCGGGGGCGGCTTCGCCGACGCGCCCGAGCTCAGCGAGCGCGAGCGCGAGCGTCGCGCGCTGGACGCGCTGCACCTCCCGCGCTGGGTGGGCGGCGAGCTGCTCGTGGGAACCGCCGGGGCGCTGCGCGAGCTGGTGGGCGCGTGCGAGCGGGTGGACGCGCTGATGGCCGAGCGGGGCGAGTCGCTGCTGACCGAGGAGCAGGTCCTGACGCTCGCCGGCGCGCTCGGGCTGATCGAGTTTCGCGAGCTGCACGAGCTCGCCTGGCGCGTGCACACCGGCCCGCGCCACGAAGCGCACCTCGGCGAGGACACGCTCTCGCTGGCGCTGTGGCACCTGCCCTCCGAGAAGGGCCTCAGCCTGCGGCGCACCGCCAACGAGGTCTGCCGCGGGCGCACGCGAGCCCTGCGCCGCGACCTGGGCGATCCCGCGCGCATGGCGCGCCGCTTCAACGTCGCCGGCAACGGCGTCGCACGGCGTCTGCGCGACGACGGCTGGATCGCGGCCCTGCGCGCGTCCAACGCGCTGCGCGCCCGCCTGGGGCATCGCTGAGCTCGTGTCGCGCCAGCGGCTGACGGCCTGCCTGATCGTCCAGGACGAGCAGGCGCGGCTGCCCGGCGCGCTCGCCAGCGTCGCCTTCTGCGACGAGATCGTCGTCGTCGACGGCGGCTCGCGCGACCGCACCGCGCAGGTCGCCCGCGAGGCGGGCGCGCGCGTGATCGAGAACCCGTGGCCCGGGTTCGCGGCCCAGCGCAATCTCGCGCTCGACGCGGCCGGCGGCGACTGGGTGCTGGAGATCGACGCCGACGAGCGCATCTCGCCGACGCTGCGCGCGAGCATCGAAGGGCTGCTCGCGGACCCCCCCGTGGACGCCGACATCGCGGTGTTCGCGCTGCGCAACCGCTTCCTCGGCGGGGGTCTCGGGCCCTCGGCGAAGTACCCGGCCTACCGCTCGCGCCTGTTCCGCCGCGGCGCCTACCGCCACGACGAGGGACGCGCCGTGCACGAGGGGATCGAGCCGCGCGAGCGCCCGCTGGTGCTGGAGGGAGACCTCGAGCACGAGCTCGCCGGGACGCTCGGCGAGGCGCTGGCGGACACCTGGCGCTACGCGCGCCTGGAGAGCGTCCACATCGCCCGCCCGTCCTCGCCGCTGCCCTACCTCAAGGGGATGCTGCTGCGCCCGTCCGCCAAGTTCGCCTACCGCACGCTCGTGGACGGCGGCTGGCGCGACGGCTGGCGCGGCCTGTTGAAGATCGCGCTCGACGTGAGCTCGGACGCGCTCGTCTGGGCGCTCGTGCTGAGCGGGCGCGGGGGGCGGGTCGCCGAGGCCGCCGGCGACCCGGACGGGCGCGGCGGCGCGGGCGACGACGACGCCAGGACCGGCGATCACTTCGGCAGGCGCCGCGTCGGCGCCCCGAAGGTCGTGGCGGTCGCGGCGCGGGGCAGGCCGACGCAGGCCGCGATCGGCCGCCTGCGCGAGCTGCGAGAGCGGGGCGTGGATGTCGCGGTGATCAGCGAGGAGCCGCCGGGGGACTGCGAGCTGCCGGCTCAGCGCGTCGCTCGCCTCGCCCCGATCGCCGTGATCCGCGCGCTGGAGCTGGAGATGCACGTGCGCGCGATCGACACGGTGCTGCCGGTGGGCGCGCGCGCTCGCATCGTGGTCGGCATGCTGCCCGCCAGCCTGCGCCCGCGCGAGGTCGACCCGGACGCGCCCGTGAAGGCCGCGTGAGGCCGGGCGGGGGCCGGCGCTCAGGTCGTCCTGATGATCAGCACCGAGCAGGGGGCGTGATGGGAGACCTTGTTCGGCACCGAGCCGAGCAGGAAGCGCTTGGCCCCGGTCATGCCCTTGTTGCCGACGATCACCAGATCCGCCTCGCGCTCCTCGGCGACGTCGAGGATCGCGTCGGCCGGGTCGCCCTGGCGCGCGTACACGTCGGCCTTCACGCCCGCGTCCGCGGCGATCTTGGCCGCCGCCTGAAGCGTGGCGTCCACGTCCTCGCGCGGGCTGATCGCCCACTGCAGGTCCTCGGGAGCCTGCCTGCGTTCCTCGGCCAGGCGCTGTGCGGACACCGGCTCGTAGGCGCTGACGATCTCGAGCTTGGCCCCCAGCGCGCCCGCGACTTCGACCGCCTGGCGCACCGCCTGGGTGGCGGTGTCGGAGCCGTCGGTGCCAACCACGATCGATCTGAACATGCTCCTCCTTGCCGGTGCTGCGAGCCCGCGTGGGCCCGTCGGTCACGCGATCATATATGCGGGCTGTGCAGAAGCTCGCCCGCGCTCTACCATCCAGCGATGATGGATCGAGCGGGGAGACGGCATGGACGCGCCGGCGCGCACGCGCGCGCCCGCCTGGGCGCGCTGGCGGCGCTCGTGGTGCTCGTGCTGGCGCTCGCGCCCGCCGGGATCGCCAGCGCGCGCCTCGCCGAGGGTGTGAGCCCGCGGACGACCGCCGCGCAGGCCGCGGCCGTCGCGCGCCTGGCCGTGCGCGAAGCCCAGCTCCTGTTCCGCCAGCTGGGCTACCCGCTCGGGCGCGAACGCGCCGGCGTGCTCGGCACCGACACCCGCGGCGCCCTCTCCTACTTCCAGCGCAAGTACGGCCTGCGGATCGACGGGCGCCCGACGGCCGCGACGCTGGCGAAGATGCGCGCCGTGGCCGCCTCGCTGCGCGGCGCGGGCGCCGGCGCGACGGGCGCGCCGCCCCACGACCTCGTCGAAGACGCGCTCGGCGACGGCGTGCCGATCCTCGGCATCGCGATCGGGCTGGCCCTGATCGTGTGCGCGCTGGCGCTGAGCGCCCGCGAGCGACCCAGGCGTCGCCGGACGCCCGCCGGCGGGCACGGCTAGCATCGCTCATCCGTGCGGGCGCTGATCGTCGACGAGGGCCGTGACCGGGGCGCGGTGGCGGCCGCCCGCGCGCTGGCGGGCGCCGGCTGGACCGTCGGGGCGGGCTCGGCGGCGCCGAGCCTGACCTCCTGGTCGCGCGCCGCGAGCGCCTGGCACCGGGTGTCGCACACCGACGAGGGCGACGAGGCGTTCTTGACCAGCCTCTCCGAGACCGTACGCGCCGGCGCCTACGAGGTGGCGTTCGTCACCTGGGAGCGCGCGGTCGCGCTCGTCTCGGCCCACCGCGACGAGCTGCCCTTCCCGGTCGGCTACGGCCCGCACGAGGGCGTGATGCGCGCGATCGACAAGCAGCGGCTCGCGGAGCTGGCCGGCACCTGCGGGATCCTGACGCCGCGCACGGCGGCGCCCGCGGAGTACGAGCGCGCGCCCTTCGACGGCCCGGTGGTCGTCAAGCCGGCGCTGCAGAGCGACGTCGGCGGCGTGGCCAAGGTGTTCGTCGAGCCTCGTCAGGCGCTCGCGCACGCGCACTCGATCGAGCACGCCGGCGGGCGCGCGATCGTGCAGGAGCGCGTCGAGGGCGAGCTGCTCGCGCTCTCGCTCGTCGCCGGCCCCACGGGCGTCGTCTCGGTCTCACAGCAGCACGCGGAGCACAGCTGGCCGCGGCCGGTGGGCGTCACCGCGAGGGGCCGCACCGTGCCGATCGAGCCGGCGCTGCTGGAGAGCGTCGAGCGTCTGCTCGCCGCGCTGCGCTGGCAGGGGATCGCCCAGCTCCAGTTCCTCGCCGCCGCCGACGGGCGCAGGCTGCTGATCGACTTCAACCCGCGCTTCTACGGCTCGCTGGCGCTGGCGGTGCGCGCCGGCGCGAATCACGCCGACGTGTGGGCGCGGCTCGCGAGCGGCCGCCCCGTGCAGCCCCAGCGCGCGCGGCCCGGCGCGCGCTACCAGTGGTTCTCGCGCGACCTGCGCGCGTCGCTCGATTCGCCCGGGCCGGCGCGCGAGACGCTCGCCTGCGTGTGCATCGGCGCACTCGCGGCGCACAGCGTGTGGAGCTGGCGCGAGCCGTGGCTCGGGCCGCGCTTCCTCGCGGCGCAGAGCGCGCGCGCCGCGCGCTCGCGGCTGTCCGGCAGGCTCGCCGGCGAGCAGGCGCGTGCGAGCGCGGCGCTGCACGGCGTGCCGCCGACGCGGGCGGCGCGCCGAGCGCTGCGCGACCGAAGGGTGCCCCCCGCGCCGCTGCGGATGGGCCAGCGCGCGCTGATGAAGGCGGGGCGCCTGAGCTACGAGCAGGCGTGGCTGGAGCCGCTGCGGGCGGCGCGCCGCGATGCGCTCGGGCCGGCCGCGGACGGCGCGCCGAGGCTGCTGATCCGCGTCGACGAGTTCCCCTACTACTCGGGCCTGGACGACGAGCGCTTCGGCCTGGAGGCCTCGCGGCGCTTTCACGCGGTCATGGCCGAGGCCGGCGTGCCGCACCTGATGTCGGTGGTGCCGCAGTGGACCCACGCCCCGCTCGACCCGGCCGGCGGCGGCGGGCGGGCGCTGGACGAGCGCGACCTGGAGCTGCTGGAGCAGATGCGCCGGGACGGCGTGACCTTCGCCCAGCACGGGCGCACGCACCGCACGCGCCACGCGCAGCCGCGCCGCCACTCCGAGCTGTGCGGCCTGGACGCGCGCTCGCTGGCGGAGCTGCTCGACGGCGGCCGCGCCCAGCTGGAGCAGGCCGGCATCAGCCCGCGCGTGCTCGTGCCTCCCTTCAACCGCTTCGACGCCGGCCAGTGGCCGGTGCTGAGCGAGCGCTACGACGTCGTCACGGGCGGTCCGGAGAGCGTCGTGCTGATGGGCTTTCACGGCGGCCCCCAGTGGCGCGGAGGAGCCGTGTACCTGCCCTGCTACGCGCCGCTGTACGCGAGCGCCGCACAGGTCCTGCCGGCGGTCGAGTCGCTGCTCAAAAGCGAAGTGGCGACGTGGATTCCGGTGGTCCTGCACATGGGCTGGGAGCTCGACGACGACTTCGCCGCGCTGCGCCGCCTGGCGGCTCGGGTGGCGCCCTACGCAGCTTCGTGGGATGGGTTCCTCGACGCGGTCGACGCCAGCCGCCCCCGCTGAGCCGCTGGGCGAGCGCGCCCTGGTGGCGCTCGCGCGGGCGCTGACGCCGCTCGCCGCTGCGCTGCTCTGCGTGCCCGCGGTGCGCCGGCGGCTGCGGGCGCGCGCGCTGGCGGCGTGGAGCGCCGAGCAGGCGCCGCTGGTTGTCTGCTACGGCAACATCAACCGTAGCCCGTTCGCCGCTGAGCTGCTGCGGGCGCGCACGGGCAGGCCGGTGCGCTCGACGGGCCTCTACCGGGCGCCGGGCAGGCCCTCGCCCGCGGCGAGCGTGGCGTGCGCCCGCGCCCTGGGCGTCGATCTGAGCGGCCATCGCTCCAGCGTGCTCGAGCTGCGCGGGGCCGAGCGCGGGCAGGCGCTGTTCGTGTTCGACCTGGAGAACGTGGCGCGCATCGCCTGGCGCTGGCCGCCGGCGCTGCGCCGCGTGCGGCTTCTCGGGGCGCTGGCCGAGGACGGCGAGCTGATCGTGCCCGACCCCCACGGCCGCGGGCGGGAGGCGCTGGAGCAGGCCTTCGCGCGCATCGCGGAGATCGTCGAGGAGCTATCCGGCGTGGTCGGGGGCCAGGCGCCCCGATGAGACCAGCGCCGGCGCCTCCGGCGAGAGCTGGGCGCCGATCCGCGGCGCCGCGCCCAGGACGGGCGGGGACTGCTCCTCCAGCCCGCCCCATTCGCCGATGCGCAGTTCGAGCTGGTGCAGCGCTTCGCGCGAGCGCGGCCAGCGAGCGCCCGCGAGCAGCGGCCTGACCTCGGCGGCCGCGGCGCTCGGCTGGGAGGCCAGCAGCGCGGGCGCCCTGGCGCGCAGCCGCGAGAGCACCGGCATGCCATGCCAGCTCAGGCGCATGAACCCGAGCAGCAGCAGGCTGTAGAGGCCGGCCCAGTAGGCCGAGCCGACGTCGAAGCTCGACAGCAGGCCGCGGTGGGCGAGCGACCACAGCAGCGAGCCGGCGAGCAGCGCCAGCACGAGCGCGTGCGGGACGATCAGCCGCCAGTGCCACGCCTGGTCGTCGACCTTTCGCGTGACCACGTAACGGGGCTTGCCGTGACGCCCGCCGAGGACCGCCAGCACGCAGGCGCGGGCGTAGGTGAAGCACAGGCCCGCCCACACCAGCCGCGCGCGCCACAGCTGCTCCAGCGACATCGGCCGGTGCACGAGCGCGAGGTTCAGCTCGAGCGCGACCGCGAAGGGCCAGAAGTGCGCGACGAAGCCGTCGGTGCTGGTGACCACCGGGTACCAGTGCAGGGCGAAGCCGAGGATCGGCGCGAGCAGGAACACGAGCGTCGCCGGCCCCTGCATGTAGAACAGCCCGAGCTCGTAGAACTGCAACCGCTGGCGCAGGCTGAGGCCGCGCTTGGGCGCCCACAGCGTCAGCCTGACGGTGTCGAGCGCCCAGGTGCCGCGCTGCTTGACGAAGTTCGCGAGGTCCTCGGGCGAGTGCTGGGAGTAGACGCCGAGGATCGGCAGGTAGCAGCCCTCCCAGCCGCGGCGCAGCGCCTCCAGGCCAGACTGGAGGTCCTCGACGAGGTTCCAGGTGGGGAAGTCGCCGATCTCGTGCAACGCGGCGCGGCGCCAGACGACGCCCGAGCCGCACGGGAACACGGCGTTGGCGGCGTAGCGCGAGAGCATCGCGCACTGGAAGAAGTGGGGCTGCTGGTTGTCGAACGGGTCGCCGTGGGACACGCGCCCGGCCTTCGCGGTCTGCACGAACGCCAGCCGCTCGCACGCGAGCAGCTGCCCGACCGCCTCGCGCAGGAAGCGCCGGTCGCCGACCAGGTCGTCGGCGTCGCGGGTCTCGACGTACTCGATGTCGGCGGGCAGGAGCGTCAGCGCCGAGTTGAGGTTGCCGGCCTTGGCCTCGCCCTTGCGCCGCGGGTCGCCCTGCTTGGGCGGCGTGTGGTAGCGCAGGCTCGCACGCGGGTAGGCGAGCGCCACGCGGTTCACGAGCGCGCGCACGCGGGGGTCGTGGCCGTCGTCGCTGACGAGCACCCACAGGCGCTCGCTCGGCCAGTCCTGGTCGAGCACCGATCGCACGGTCGCCTCCAGCAGGTTCAGCGGCTCGCCAAGCGTCGGCACGATCACGGCGATGCGCGGCTCCTGGCCCTCGGCGACGGGGTGGCGCTCGGGCACCGCCCGCTGCCAGCGGTTGACGATCGAGACGACCGAGGCGAGCGCGACGATCGCGGTCGCGAGCAGGAACGGGATCGACAGCCACGGTCGCGAGAGATCGGCGTGGCCGACCAGCCAGGGGACGAACCAGGCGGCGCACACGATCAGCAGCAGCCCGGCGGCGTGCGCGCGGCGATCGGTCTCGATGTTCTTGCTGCTCGTCGCCCCCGTCGCGCCCGCGCTCTGCGCGGCGCCCGCCGCGTCGCCCGCGCCCACCGCCTTGGCCCGGCTCATCGCGCCCCCTCGTTCTTCCAGATTTCGACCGGCGCCCTGTAGGTGACGAAGCGCAGGTTGCCGCCGAGCCCCGTCATCTGCGCGCTCGAGGCGTATACGCGGCGGAAGGTGCCGCAGCGCCTGATCGCCGCGCGAACCGAGGCGGGCCAGGATTCCCCTCCCGGTATTTCGAGGAACCACTGGAAGCGGCACACGTCGATCGCGCCCCGCGCCTCGGACACGCGCGAGGCGTCGTACACGTCGTAGGGGTTAGCGATCCTGTGGTTCTCATAGAGGTACATCGCCTCGACCCAGGCCGAGTTGGCGAGCAGCCTTTCGCCGGGGCGCACGTCGCGCACGAGCACCGAGGAGACGCCGCGCAGGTCGGGCCAGCCCTCGTCGATGCGCACGACCTGGATCGCGGCGAACGCGAGCAGGCCGGCGAGCGCGGGGACCGCGAGCAGCGCGCGCCAGCCGCGCAGCGCGTGGCTCAGCGTCACGCCGATCAGCGGCAGCATGAACAGCAGGCCGAAGACGACGTGCTTCTGGTCGCCCGAGGGGTTGCCGGTGTAGAGGTGGTAGAACGGCGCGCCGAGCACGCCGGAGAGCAGCGCGAGCCCGACGGCGCGCCGCTTCACCAGCAGCGCGCCGATCGCGGCGAGCGCCAGCGGCACCGCGGTGAAGTACGCCTGCGAGTAGACGATCTGCGTGCGGCTGACCCCGAAGCTCGGGTTGTCGTCGACGCGAAAGCCCTCGAAGGCGGTCAGCTGTGAGCGGTTGGCGAGGAAGTAGATCAGCAGGACGGCCCCGGCGATGAAGGCGAACAGGCCGAGGTCCATGGCGGCGCGGCGCTCGCGCGTCGCGACCACCAGCAGTACCAGCGGCGGGCCGACGAACAGCAGCACCGGGTACTTGGCGAGGCCCGCGAGCGCGTACAGCAGCGCGGCCGCGCACAGCCACGCGCGGTCGTCGCGGCTCAGGAACTCGCTCATCGCCCAGAAGGCCCCGCCGGCGAAGGCCACCGCGAGCGTGTCGTAGACCGCGAGGTGGCCGAGCGCGATCACGGGCCCGCTGGTGACCGCCGCCAGCGCGCTCGCGGCGCGCACCCGGTGGCCGAACAGGTTGCCGCTGGCCTTCAGCGCGCCGACCAGGCCGAGCGTCACGCACACGGCCGCCGCCGCGCGCGCGCCCGCGAGCCCCCAGAGTTTCCACCCGACGGCCGCGATCACCGGCCACATCAGCGAGCCCGAGAACCACGACAGGTAGTCGTCGCTGATGCCGTGGCCCTGCAACGTGCGCAGCCCGGCGGTCACGTAGATGCCCTCGTCGAGGAACGGGCCGGTCAGCTGTTGCGAGCAGACCACGACCTCGCCGATGAAGAACGCGAGCAGCAGCAGCCACGGGGCGAGCGTGAGAGCGCGCGCGGCGACGCCGCGGCGTTCGCGCACGAGCGTCAGGTGCTCGTGCGCGAGCGGGCGAGCGGGTGCTGTTACGGCGACGCTCATCGAGCGCCTCCGACGGGGCGTGGGGTACCTCTCCTTGGCTGGCTCATGTCTCTGGCTCTACGGTTCCGTTTCGGGATCCCCCTGCGGTCCCACGTGCACCCACTGCGCTTCCGACGGCACGCCGTCGGCGTTGTCGAGGAACAACATGTAGTAGCCGGGCGGCGCCAGGTTGGGATTGGACGTGAGGCCAACTTCGAGTGTCTTCTTTTCGCCACGCGGGCCCATCATGTCTTCCTTGAGTTCCAGCGCGACCTCGCGCTGGTTGGGGTCGGAGGAGTGCGTCACCGCGGCCGGCCGCACGAGCACCGCCGACTTGATTTCCGAGGACTTCGAGGTGTAGGTGATCAGGTGCTTGCTGGCGTATTCCCATTGCGACGTCTTGTTAACGCTCCCCTCCAGCACGTTCTTCTCGCCGTCGACGGCTTCGATGACAGGTCGTTCACCCTTGAACATGTACGGCGGTTCGTAGATCGAGATGGCGGTCTGGAAGCCTTCGCCGCCGCCTTCGTTCACGGGGTTGGAGCCGAGCGCGATCACGTCGCCGTTGGGAAGCAGCAGTGCCTCCGAGTGGTAGTCGCGCCCGACCGGGTCGGCGGCGACGGGGGTGAACTCGTTGGTGCTCGGGTTGAAGATCGAGCCCTCGTGCACGTCTTTGGTGCGCGGCAAGAGCGAGCCGCCCGTCTCGAGCACGGTGCCGTCGGGGAGCGCGACCGCCGAGACGTACATCTTGCCCATGCCGGCCGGCTCCAGTTCGCCGTCGTCGAGCCGCCCGCGCGGGAGGTTTGGGCCCTTTTTCCACTGCGGGTCCGCTTCCCGCAGGTTGATCTCGTCGGTCGAGCTGGTCGCGTCTTCGCTGGTGTTGTAGGTGTTGCCGCCGCCGAGGATCATCACTTCCTGCTTCTGCGCCGGCGGCAGCAGCAGCGAGGCCGACTGGTCGCGATCGTCGACGTGTTCGAGGCCGGGTGTGTTCTGAACGCGAGGGAATTCTTTGTCTGTGGATTCGGGACCGCCGTCGACTTCCGGCCCCCGCACCTCGGCGTTCGGGTTTGTTTCGTTCTGTTCTTTTTCTTCTGCTTCGGCCGTTTTGCCGGGCGTGCAGTAGAAGTCGTAGATCGCCGAGCCGTCCGGGGCGGGGCTCGGCGTCTCGTTCTCGACCCCGTTGCCGAACACGTGGCTGCCGTCGTAGAACAGGCGCCCGTCGGCGGTCAGGATCATCGACGGGTACAGCCCCCAGAACCAGTCGTAGGTCTGCTGGAGTTCGCTGCTGCCGAAGCCGACCCACTGCCCCGCCGGGTCGCCGGCCCCCGGGTTGCCCGGGTTGTAGGGCGCGTTGTAGTAGTTGGTGGAGGTCGCGCCCGTGCCCTGCTCGTTGAGCCCGCCGAAGGAGATCACGTTGCCGTTGCCGAGCTCGGTGGCGCTCGGGTACCACTCCCCGCTCAGCAGCGGACCAGGTTCCTTCGGCTGGTGGGGTTCGAGTTCGTTGTATGGGACCTTTTCGTATTCTTCGGTTTTGATGTTGAAGATCCAGCTCGTGTTTTCGCCCTTGTAGATCGTGCTCGGGAATTCGCCGGGCGCCGGCGGCGGCGGATAAGCCTTGGTCCCCCCGAGGATCAGCACGTTGCCGTTGGCCAGCTGCACGTGGCCCGCGCAGAACAGGTCCTTGGGCGTCTGGATTTCCTTGTAGGTGTTCGCGACCGGGTCGTAGACGTAGGAGCGGAAGCAGCCCGCGTCGAATTCCATGCGCGAGTTGCCCGAGCCCGCCATCAGCAGCAGCTTGCCGTTCTGGAGCAGCACCGCGTGCACGGTGCGCGCGTGGTCGAGGCCTTCGCGCACCGACCAGCGCCCCGTCACCGATAGCGGTTCGGTCAACGGCGCTTCCGGCAGCGAGAGTTCGGTCGGCGGTTCTTCCTTGGCCAGCTGCTCGCACTGCGAGAGCGGTTCTTCTTCCTTGGTCTTTTCTTCTTCCTTCGGCGGTTCTTCCTTCTTGGGCGGTTCTTCGACGTGAGCCGGGGAGCTCGGTTCGACGTGCACCTGGGAGCTGAGGACGCCCGTGCTCGGCGCTCCGGAGCCCCCGGGCGCGGGAATGTGCGCGGACGCGTCGACGACCGAGAACGCCGTCGCGCGCACCACACCGGCGCCCTTGAGCAGCACCCCCAGAGCGAGACGCTGCACGCTGCCCCCGACGGGGCCCACCAGCGCCGAGGCGGCCTTCAGGGACCTGCTCGCCTTCAGGCGCTGCGTCGCGGTGACGCGCCAGGCGCCCTTGGACTCGGTGAGCGTGGCCAGGCTGACGGCGCCGCTCGTGCTCGAGTAGCGCAGCGAGAGCCTGTAGGTGTGTCCGACCTGGACGGCGGCGGCGCACGCGGGGGTGCGCGCGAGGAGCGTCGGCTGGCGGTAGTGGCGCAGCGTCAGCGTCGCGACACCGCCCGCGCCGGTCGGGGCCGCCGCGAAGCGCAGCGCGCCGTGAGCGGCGTCCGCCGCGCTCGCGAAGCAGCTCGGCCTGGCCGCCCGCGCATGGCCGGCGCTCGCGAGATGCGCTACCGGCGCGCGTAGCGCGGCGAGCTCGATGTGGCGCACGGATGCTGCTGTCGCTGCGCTTCTCGTCGAAACGGCTCCCCGCCGGCTGCCCACAGCTTGCGAGCCGCTCGCCAATGCATCCGCGACGAGGACGCTACACGCAAGAACCGCAAGAAAAGCAGCCAACCAACGACAGAGGCATCCAAACCTCGCTTTGGCATCCATGACCAACAGGAAACTAACAGGAAGAACGGGTTTGTGCGAGTGTCCAGACGGGTAGCGCCTTGAGCCAGACGGCTAGGGTCTCGTCCATTCGTCCACTCGCGCCCCGTCCGCTGCGCTAGCCCCCCACCCCAGACGATCCGAGACCAGATGCGATCTGCGCGCCTCGATCCCCCAGGCTCGCGGCG
The DNA here is from genome assembly GCA_035939315.1 of Solirubrobacteraceae bacterium. Lineage (GTDB taxonomy): Bacteria > Actinomycetota > Thermoleophilia > Solirubrobacterales > Solirubrobacteraceae > Palsa-744. The sequence continues at coordinate 28,425 of DASZFZ010000030.1, forward strand.
CGGCGAATCACGGCTGTCCCGCGCCCGTCGCCGCCCGTGCGCGCTGCTGACGGTCCTGTTCCTGTGTGCCGCGCTGAGCGTGGGCGCCGGCGTCGCCTCGGCGCGCATCGCCGGGCAGACCGGCTCCGGCGCGCCGCGCACCGCCCGAACCGGGCGGGCGAGCGCCCGCCGGGCGCACTGCCGGCGCCAACACCACTGCCACAAGCCCCCGCGCTCGTCGCGGTCGGGGGGCTCCTCCGGCGGCAAGGGCCACCCAGCGTCACCCGGCAAGAGCCCCTCCGGCCCGGGCGCCGGCTCCACCGCGCCCCCGTCCGAGCCCGAAGCGCCCGCCAGCGGCGCGCCCGCGGAAGAAACGCCCGCCAGCTCTGTCCCGAGCGAACCGCCCAAGGAAGAAGCCCCGGCCAAAGAACCGCCGAAGAAAGAAGCCCCCAAAGAAGAACCGCCGCGCAAAGAAGCCCCCAAAGAAGAAAAACCAAAAGAAGAACCGCGCAAAGAACCCCCCAAGGAAGAAAAGCCCAAGGAAGAAGCCCCGGCGGAACCGCTGCGGCTGTTCTCCGCCGAAAGCATCTACAACCAGGCGCTGCCGGCGTCCGCGCCGCTGGCGTCGAACTCCAGCCAGCTCGTCAGCGCCTTCCAGGCGCAGGTCAGCCGCTACTACGGCCACGTCGTGATCAACACGACGGAATGGAGCACCCCCGTGTACGTCGTCGGGGCGGGCGCGCCGACGTACGCGCTCGTCGGCGAGAGCTCGATCTGCCCGCGCCCGGAAGGCGTCTTCTCGGGCTTCCAGGCCCAGATCGAAGCCGTGCCGATCCCCGCGAGCGCCGAGCCCGCCGCCGGCACCGACAAAGAGATGGTGATCTGGCAGCCCTCCACCGGCCACCTGTGGGAGCTGTGGCGGGTGCTGCAGGAAGGGGGGCACTGGACGGCCTGTTGGGGCGGCGAGATCGCCGACGCTCACACCAGCGACGGCCTGTTCCCGGCGCCCTACGGCGCGAGCGCCTCGGGCCTGTCGCTGCTCGGCGGGCAGATTCACCTCGAAGACCTCGAACACGGCGCCATCGACCACGCGCTCGAACTGCTGATGCCCGACACGCTGCGCTCGCAGTTCGTGTGGCCCGCCAACCGCACGGACGGGGAGTCCGAAGACGCCGACTCGATCCCGGAGGGCACGCGCTTCAGGCTGAATCCGAGCCTCGACCTGAGCACGCTGCACCTGAGCAAGCCCGCGCTCGAGATCGCCACGGCGATCCAGCGCTACGGGATGATCCTCGGCGACACGGCCGGCTCGGTGGCGCTCTCCGCCCAGGACCCGACGCCGCTGATGCGAGAAGGCAAGGCCGACCCCTACGACACGCTGCTGGGCGGCAACACCTACGAACTGCTGAACGCGGTGCCCTGGAGCCAGCTGCAGGTCGTGAGCTCCACCTACCACGGCTAGATCCGCGCGCGCGCCCGCGCCCGTACGTCCGCGCTGCGCCTAAGGTGCTGGACGACGTGATCGACCTGCACTGCCACGTGCTGCCCGGCATCGACGACGGACCCGAGACGCTCGAGGGCTCGCTCGAGCTGGCCCGCGCCGCCCGCGCCGCGGGCATCGACACGCTCGTCGCCACCCCGCACGTCAGCTCGCACTACCCCAACGACGCCGACACGATCGCGGCGGCGCTGTCGGCGCTGCGCGCGCGCCTGCGCGAGGAGCGCGTCGAGCTGAGCGTGCTGCCCGGCGCGGAGGTCGCGATTACGCACGTGCCCGAGATCGACGCGGCGCAACTGCCCCGGCTGGGGCTCGGCGGAGGGCCCTGGCTGCTGGTCGAGCCGCCCTTCGCGCTCGTCGCGCCGGGGCTCGAGCAGATGCTCCTCGGCCTCCGTCGCGCCGGCCACGGGATCGTGCTCGCCCACCCGGAGCGCTGCCCGGTCTTCCAGCGCGACCGCAAGCTGCTCGAGTCGCTCGTCGAGGCCGGCATGCTCGTGTCGATCACCGCCGGCTCGCTGTCGGGACGCTTCGGCGGCGAGGTGCGCCGCTACGCGCTGGAGCTGGTCCGCGGGGGGCTCGTGCACAACGTCACCTCCGACGCGCACGACGTGACCAAGCGGCCGCCGGGCCTGGCCGAGGCGCTCGCCCAGGCGGGGCTCGACCCGCTCGCCGAGTGGCTCACGCGCGCGGTTCCCGAGGCGATCCTCGCGGGCGAGGACATACCGGAGCGCCCGGCCGGCCCGCGCGCGCCGGGCCGCGGCTGGCGGGGACGGCTAGGACGGCGCTGAGGCGGCGCAGCGGCTCGCGCGCAGCGCCCACACGCCGGTGCTTTCCCTGACTTCGACGCGGCAGTGGCTGCGCGCCCACGCCACGGCCGCGCCTTCGCGCGGGTTGGCCTGCAGGTCGTCGTCGACCTCCGAGACGATCATCCAGACGCTGCCGGAGCCGCGGCGGGCCAGGCGCGCGAAGGTCTGGGCGCTCGGCGGCCCGTCGGGCACGCTGCCGTAGCCGGTGCGGTCCTTGAAGCCGACGAACCCCGTCGGCAGGGCCTCGTCGCGCCACTCCTGCACGACCAGGTCGCCGTTGGCGGCGCTGAACGCCGGGTCGTAGTAGCCGAGCGAGGGCAGCACGAGCGCGTTGTCGACGATCGTCGGCGTGCCCGCCGGGCGCTCGGCGCGCAGCCACGCGGCGATCGGGCGCCAGTTCTCCTGGATCTCGTGCACCTGGCGCGTGTCCGCGTACAGCGCGAGCGCGACGATCGCCGCCACGCACGCCGCGCCGAAGCCCCCCCGGGCGCCGAGCGACCTCGGCCCTCGCATCAGGGCGCCGGGCGACGCCCGCCCTTGGGTCAGGGCGCCGCCGAGGAGCGCCACGAGCAGGCACAGGCCGGGAACCGAGACGATCGCGTAGCGCGGCCAGAACACCGGCTTCACGAACGAGACGGCGAGCAGCAGCGCGGCCGGCGCCAGCGCCCACGTCGCCGCGACCGCCAGCCGCGCGCGCAGCGCCCGCCCGTCCCGCTCCGCGTCCCCGCCGCCGCGCGAGCGCCAGAGGACGGCCGCGAGCAGCGCCGCGCCGACCAGCACGGTGAGCCAGCCGACGGCGCTCACGCCGGAGAAGCCGCCGGTGAATTCCTGGATCCCGAGTTCGACGAGCGCGCGGTCGGTCTTCGGCAGCCAGTAGAGCGCGTCGCGGCGGCTGCGCGAGATGCCCGAGGCGACGAGCAGCGGCAGGCAGCAGGCCAGCAGCGCGAGCAGCGCGCGGCGCCAGCCGCGCATCGCCTCGCGGCCGCCCGAGCGCACGAGCAGCAGCTGCGCGGGCAGCGCCAGCGGCGCCGCGAACAGGTCGCAGTAGGCCATCGCGGCCATCGCCGCCACGTAGCCGATCCACGCCGCGCGCGCGCCCGGGCGAGCCCCGGCCGGCCCGGCCGGCCCGCGGCCGTCCTCGCCGCCGCCGGGCCCGTGGACGGCGCGCGCCAGCGACCCGAACGCCAGGCAGGCGGCGAGCACGACGAACGAGTAGGCGCGCGCCTCCTGGCTGTACCACACGGCCATCGGGTTGATCGCGAGCAGCGCCGCGGCCGTCAGCGGCACGACCCGGCCGGGCGCGAGCTGGCGCGCCGCCCACCACATCGCGGGCACGCTCGCCGCGCCGGCGAGCACGGCGGGCGCGCGCAGCAGCTGCTCGCCGTCGCCGAACAGGCGGATCAGCGGCCACAGCACGATCGAGTACAGCGTGCCGTTGGCTTCGTAGCCGAACAGCACGACCATGTGGCCGAAGCTCCGCTGGGCGAGCGCGAGCGAGTAGGCCTCGTCGGTGAACAGGCTGCGCGACAGGCTCGTCAGGCGCAGGGCCAGCGCGAGCAGCGTCAGCGCCGCCAGCGCCCACGCCTGCGCCCGCGCTCCGGCGAGCGCGTGCGAGCGCGACGGCGTGCTGCCAAGGGCCGCCGAGGACACTGCCTCAGGCCAGCTTCACGATCGCCACGATCATCCCGATCACCACGAAGACGACGATCGCGATCTGCGTCCAGACCAATAGCGGCGACATCCTCTGGCAAGCCTACTTCGACGTACGGCTGAGGAGTTGCACGTGCGGGAAGGCCTCGCCACTATCGTGTCATCGACATGGACAGGGTCGTCCTCAAGGCCGGCGCCGCGGTCGCGGCGTGGTTGTGTGCGCTGGCCTTCGCGGCTCCCACCCTGCAGGCGCGGCCGGGAGCCCCCGGGCGGCGCGCGCTCGATCCGCAGGCCTACCGGGCGAGCTCCGGCTCGACGCTGCTCGGAGGGGTCAACATCGGCTCTGTCGGCGCCCTCTCGACGCCCGCCGAAGCCGACCGGCTGATGGCGCTCGCCCGCCAGCTGCACGCCCGCGTGGTGCGCCTGGAAGTGCCGTGGTCGCGCTTCGAACCGCAGTCCCAGGGCTCGCTCGAAGCGCGCGCGCTCGCCTACACCGACAGGCTTTCCGAAGACGCGGCCGCGGACGGGATCCGGATCATCATGATGGTCGAGGGGTCGCCGTGCTGGGCCTCCTCGGCGCCCGCCGCGCAGCGGCGCAGGTGCAGGCCCGGCGGCGAAACGCGAGCCAACGAGTGGCCGCCGCGCGAAGCGGGCGCGTACGCGGCGTTCGTCGCCTACCTGGCCAGGCGCTACGGCCCGCAGCTGGCCGCGATCGAGATCTGGAACGAGCCCGACCAGGCCAACGAAGCGTACTTCGCGGGCCCCGACAAACCGCAGCGCTATGCGGCGCTGCTGCGCGCCGCCTACCCGGCGATCAAGCGGGCCGACCCGGCCGTGACCGTGCTGGGCGGCTCGCTGGTGGGCTCCAACGGCGCCTTCCTGCGGGCCCTGTACGCGGCCGGCATCAAGGGCTACTACGACGGTCTGGCCGTGCACTTCTACAACCTCACGCTCGGCTCGGTGCGCGCGATCCACGAAGTGCAGCTCGCCCACGGCGACCACACGCCGCTGTGGCTCGACGAGTTCGGCTGGACGAGCTGCTGGCCGCGCCAGAAGGTCGAGCAGGAACAGGCGTGCGTGACCGCCGCCGTGCAGGCGCAGAACATCGCCAACACCTTCCGCCTGCTCGCCCGCGCGCCGTACGTCGCGGCGGCGGTCATCTACAAGCTGCAGGACTCCGCCGACGAAGACTTCGGCGTGCTCGCGCGCAGCGGCGCCCACAAGCCCTCCTTCGGCTCGCTCGCGGGCGTGCTCGCCTCGCCGCTGGGGAGCGTCAGCCCGGTGACGCTCAGCCTCGGCCGCCGCGGCTCGCAGGTGCTCGCCAGCGGCTCGGGCCCCGTCGGCGACTTCATGGAGCTCGAAGCCTTCCAGGGCGCCACGCTGCGCTACCGCGCGCTGTTCACGCTCAACCGCTTCAACCGCTACTCGCTGAGGCTGCCCGCGGCGCTCGGCACGAGCGGCCTGCGCGTGCGCGTCTACCAGTACTGGAGCGGCCTCGCCGGCGACGCCCAGAAGACGATCTGAGGCCGCCGGCGGCGGCCGCGCGGCACGCGCGGCGCCGTCACTCGGCGTTGTGGAACAGCGACACGAACGTCAGCGCGAGGATCTTCAGGTCGAGCCCGAGCGACCAGTGGGCGATGTAGTAGTTGTCCCACTCGACGCGTTCGGCCAGCGAGGTCTGGCCGCGCAGCCCGTGGACCTGCGCCCAGCCGGTGATCCCCGACTTGACGCGGTGGCGGTCGCCGTAGCGCACGACGTCCTGGCGGAACAGCTCGACGAACTCGGGGCGCTCGGGGCGCGGGCCGACAAGGCTCATGTCGCCGCGCAGCACGTTGAACAGCTGCGGCAGCTCGTCGATCGAGGAGCTGCGCAGGAAGCGCCCGACGGCCGTGCGGCGGTCGGTGCCCTCGATGCCCCCGGGGGCGGTGTCGGGGTCGAGCAGGAAGCCCAGCGGGCTCTCCTCGCGCTCCCGCAGGGCCGGCTCCTCGGCTTCGCGCATCGAGCGGAATTTGTAGAAGTCGAAGACCTTGCCGTCGCGGCCGACGCGGCGCTGGCGGAACAGGGCGGGGCCCGGCGAGCTGAGCCGCACGGCGAGCGCGGCGGCCAGGATCACGGGCGCGAACACGATCAGCAGGACGAGCGCGAGCACGCGGTCGAGGGCGTGCTTGATCGCGAACTGCAGTCCCTTGGGGTCGACCGCGTCGAAGGACAGCAGCGGCAGGCCGCCGACCGTGTCGTAGCCGACGCGGTCGTTGATCGTGTCGTACATGCGGGGCACGACCGAGACCTCCAGGCCGAGCTCCTGGCAGTGCTGCACGAGACGGCTCATGCGCGAGTCGGCCACGGAGGAGAAGGCGACGATCACGCGCCGCACGCCCGTGCGGGCGACCGTCTGCTCGAGTTCGTCGATCGTGCCCAGCACGGGCACGTCGCGGCCGCCGACCTCGGCGACCGAGCGCGGCTGCTCGTCGAGGAAGCCGATCGGCACGAGCCCATACTCGGGGTGGGACTCCAGGCGGCGGGCGACCTGCGCGCCGACGACGCCCGCGCCGACGATCAGCACCGAGTTGCCGACGACGTGGCGCAGGCGCGCCGAGCGCTGGAGGCCGGCGAACAGCGTGCGCCCGAGGCCCACGCCGACGAGCGCGAACAGCCACGTGCGCAGCCAGTCGCCCTGGCTCGGCACCTGCCCGTTGAGCAGCACGCCGAGCGTCGCCACGGCCATCGCGGCCACCGACACGCCGCTCATGACGGGCACGACGCCGTCGAGCACGAGCGTGCGCAGGCGCGCGCGGTACAGGCCGCGCAGGTAGAAGAGCGCCACGACGATCGGCGGCAGCGCCAGGAGCGGCGCGTGCGCGCTGCTTGGATCGACGACTTCGTGCACGCCGCCCACGGCGATCGTCACGGCCAGGCAGAGCAGCACGAAGTCGACGGCCGGCCGCACGACGTGCCAGCCCGGCCCCTCGAGCACCCATTGCAGCGGCCCGTGGAAGCTCGCGCGCGGCGCCGTCCGCGGCTCGGGCGCGTCGTGCGCCAGCTCGCCGCGCAGGGGCAGCGCGGTCGTGGTCTGGCGAGTGAGTTGTGTGCGATCCATTGGCCCTGCGTTTCGTCGTTTACGTGACTACTCGGGTGCGCCGCGGAATCCCTTGAGCCCGGCGTGTCAGCCGTGCGGGCGCGCCAACCTCCCGGTCACTACCCCCGTCAGTGCAAGCGCGACGATCGCGACGAGCACATAGACCAGATCATTGCTCGAAATGCCGAGCAATGGCGTCGACGTGGCCGCCGTCGGCGCGGCCGCCCGCGGCAGCGATCCCCGGCTGCGCGTACCCGTCCGCTGCCGTTCGGAGCCGCGCGACGCCCGCCCCGAGCCGGGCGCTCCCTGTCTCTGTTTGGCGCCCGCGCCGGCGGCGGCGCTCGTGCCGGAGCCGCCCGGGCGGGCGCCGCCGGGCGAGGCCGCTTCGCTCGCGCTCGACCCAGCGGCGGCATTCGAGCCCGTTGAACCGCCGCCGCCGCCGTGGCCCGAGCCGCCGATCAGCGTCGAGCCGAGGATCTCCTGGCTGCCCTGCCCGGGGCCGCCGTAGCCGCTCAGCAGCGAGCCCGCGGCTGCGCTCGCGGGCAGCAACAGGAGCGCCGCCGACACAGCCGCGAGGACGGCGCTGGCGCTGGTGGTGCGATGACCTCTCATGTTCTCCCCGCCTTGGGATTCCCTTCCGGCTCGAGCAGTACCGCTGCCCGGTCCCTGCCAAGCTCTCTCGCGATCGTCCACACCGCCAAAATCGTGTCGTCTTGAGCGCCCATACACGTCGCTCGACGAATCGACGATTACCTGCTCCACAAGCTACCGAAGCCGGCCCGCCCTGTCGAGACGACACCCCTCTGATTGCCCGTTTACAAGTAGTTTTCACGCGAGTTGCTGCGCTTTGAGCAGGATCGCGCGGTCGAGTTCCTGCACGCTCACCCGCCGCCCCGAGCGGGCCAGCGCCAGCGCTTCGCGCACGAGCGCTTCGCGCGGGTTCAGCCGCCGGGCGCGTTCGAGCAGGCCGACGGCGCGCGCGCGTTCGCCTTTGGCGGACGCCAGCGCGCCCTGCTGGAGGGTCGCGTAGGCGTCGTCCGGGAAGCGCTCGAGCGCCAGCCCGTACTCGTGGGAGGCGCGCCCGAGCTCGCCGTAGCGGACCGCGATGTCGCCCGCGAGGACGTCCGCTTCGTCGCTCAGCGGGTCCAGCGCGGCGGCCTCGCGCAGGCGCGCGTAGGCGCTCGCCGGCGCCCGCGTCCACACGCGCGCGGCGCTCTGCGCCTCCAGCTCGCTGAGCCAGGGCAGGGCCAGCGAGACGGCCGCCGCCAGCGCCCGCACGACGCCCAGGCCGGCGCCGGCCTGGGCGGCGGCGCGCGGGAGGGGCCGGCGCGCCGAGCCCTCGCCCGGCCGCCGCGCCGCCGCGTCGGGCCGGGCGCGCCGCGGCGCGAGCGCGCAGGCGAGCCCCAGCAGGGCGAACGCGGGCGCGCCCAGCCCCGCGAACTCCCAGAACCAGTCGAACGAGCCGTGGACGGCCCAGTAGCCGAAGCCGGCGAGCGCGGCGGCGGCCACCGTGCGCCCGAGCGGGTCGGCGCGGCGCGCGGCGCGCAGGCCGGCGAGCAGCGCGCCGCCCAGGCCGGCCAGCGCGATCAGCGCGCCCAGCAGGCCGGCCTGCGCGAGCGTGCGCAGCTCGACGCTGTGGGGGTAGTGGGGCGTCTCGCTGCTGCGGCCGTGCTCGATGTAGGCCGCCTGGAAGTTGTCGGCGCCGATGCCCAGGAGCGGGTGCGCGTCGAATTCGTCGAGCGCCACGCGGTAGAAGTCGTAGCGGTTGCTGCCCAGGCCGCTGACCAGCCGCGGGCCGGAGCGCTTGTCTTCGCCGTAGCCGCCCTTGAAGCTGTGCCACGCGCTTTCCAGGCGCGCGACGGGGTTGCCGGCGGCCACCAGGCCGCCCGCGAGCGCCGCCGCGAGCGCCGCCAGCGCGAGCGCCGCGATCCCCCGCCGCACGAGCCGGCGCCCGCGCGGCGAGAGCGCGTGCCGGCCCGCGGCGGCCCGGCCGGGTCGGGCGGGGGCCGGCGGGGCCCCCTCCGGGGCGTCCTCGGGCGCCGGCCCCGTCAGCACCCGCTCCAGGGCCGCGCCGGCCGCCACGACCAGGCCGACGGCGAGCGCGGCCAGCAGGATCGCCGTGCTCGCGCTGTGCAGGCGCGCGGGCACGACCTGGGAGGCGGCGCTGAGCCGGTCGCCGACGTGCAGGACGGGCCGCGCGAAGGCGGCCACGCCGGCGGCGACCGGCACGGCCAGTGCGAAGGTGCGCACGCGGCCGGGCAGCAGCGCGAACACGAGCACGATCATCGCGGGCGTCGCGTACAGCGAGCCGCGGCTCTGGCTGAGCAGGGCGACGCCGGCGAGCAGCACGGCGGCGGCGGCCAGCAGGCCGCGCACGGGCCACGGCAGGCGCTCGGAGCGGGCCAGCAGCAGCGCGGGCCAGAAGGCCATCAGCCACTGGGCGGCGCTCGCGTTGGGGTAGCCGCTGGGGTAGGCCAGGCGCCCGCCGGGGATCAGCGCCGGCAGGCTCGCGGCGCCCGCCGCGTCGAGGTGCAGGAGCGTGTAGAGCGCGAGCGCGGCCATCGCGAGCGCCCACGCGGCGAGCGCCAGCGCGGCGCTCGCGCCCCGCTGGGGCCAGCAGGCGAAGAGGGCGAAGACGAGCAGGTACAGGAGCGTGCGGTCGGCGCCTTCCCAGGCGACCGCCCGTTCCGAGGCCCACAGGATCGAGAGGAAGCTGAGGGCGGTGTAGGCGGCCAGCGCGCCCAGCGCCAGCTTCACCGCCCGGGGGATCTCGGCGGGGCGCAGCGGCACGAGCCACAGGGCCAGGCCGAGCAGCGCCAGCACGACCAGGCCGCCGGGCGCCCAGTGGGTCAGCGGGTAGCCGGCCTGGCTCGTGGCCCACACGACGAACAGCGCGACCGCGGCGAGCGCCGGCATCGTCGCGGGGGCCGCGCGCAGCGACGCCGTCAGCTTCGCCGTCATCGCGGCAACGATAATCGGCGCAGTGGAGGACTCCGCCACCCTCAAGCGCTTCTACGAGGACGCCTACACGCGCGACCCGCGCGAGGCCGCGCGGTATGCGCGCTGGCGCGCCCTGGGAGCCGTCGGCAAGGCCGACCACGTGCTCGCGCTGTGCGCCCGGGCGGGGGTGCGGCCGGCGAGCACGCTGGAGGTGGGCTGCGGCGACGGGGCGCTCCTGTGCGAGCTGTCCGCGCGCGGCTTCGGCGGCTCGCTGGCGGGCCTGGAGATCACCGAGGCGGCCGTCGCGATCGCCTCCGCCCGCGAGCAGATCGCCTCGGTGCGCCTGTACGACGGCGAGCACGTGCCGGGCGCCGAGGGCGCCTATGACCTGGGGATCCTCTCGCACGTGCTCGAGCACGTGCCCGACCCGCCGGCGCTGCTGCGCGAGGTCGCGCGCGCGTGCCAAGCGGTCGTCGTCGAGGTGCCGCTGGAGGCGAACGTCTCCGCGCGCCGCGCATCCAAGCGCGAGCACGCGGCCGAGGTCGGCCACCTGCAGCGCCTGGACCGCGAGGGGGCGCGGGCGATCGTCGCCGCCGCCGGCCTGCGCGTGGTGGCCGAGCTCGAGGACCCGCTGCCGCTGGCCGTCCACCGATTCTTCGCGCGCGGCGCCGCCGGCAACGCGCGGGCGGGCGTCAAGTGGGCGGCGCGGGCCGGCCTGCACAGGCTCGCGCCGGGGCTCGCCAGGCGACTGTTCACGGTCCACTACGCGTGCCTGTGCGCCGACCCCGTGAGGCTCAGCCGCCGGCCGGCCGGGTGACGGCCGCGAACAGCAGCGCGAGCACGCGGCCCATGAGCTCGTCGGGGACGGCCTGCGGGTCGGCGAGCTTCTGGCGGGCGATGCCGTCGGCGAGCGCGTCGATCGCAACGGCGAGCTGCTCGGCGGGCAGCGCCAGCTCGAGGTCGAAGTCGCGCACGCCGTCGGCGATCAGGCCGGTGAGCGTGTGGCGCATCTGGGCGAAGCGCTCGGCGACCTTGGGGCGCACGTCGGGGTCGCGCACGCCGTAGGCCCAGAACTCCATGAACAGCAGCAGCAGCTCGGGCTCGCGGTCGATCATGCTCATCCACTGGCGCGCGCCGCCGGCGGCGCGCTCGGCGACCGAGGCCCGCTCGCGCACGGCCTCGGCGATCTCGCGCGCGTGCTCGTCGATCTCGCGCTCCATCAGCGCCAGGAACAGGTCCTCCTTGCCGCCGAAGTTGGAGTACAGGGCGCCCGTGGAGAAGCCGGCCTCCGAGGCGATCTCCTCGACCGAGGCGCCGTGGAAGCCGCTGGCGGCGAACACGCGGCGGGCCGCCCCCAGCAGCCGGTCGCGGGTGTTCGCGCGGCTCTCCTCGCGGGTCAGGCGCCGCGCGGGCCGGTCTCCCCGAGCGCCGCCGGCCTCCCGCTCGCGATCCTCGATCCTCATTTATAAAAATATAGGTGACGAGCGATCGTTATTGCGATAACGTTCGCTATTCGATTCGTCTGTCCGGTCTTCTAAAGGAGCGAGAGATGGCCACCGCCACGAGCCCGACCGCCGCCGCCGGCGCCAACGTCGCCAGCCTGCCCGCCGACGCGATCTCCTACGAGGACCTGTACGCGCGCTGGGAGCGCGGCAACTGGTCGGCCACCGAGCTCGACTTCTCCGAGGACGCGCGCCAGTGGCGCGAGGACTTCACCGACTTCGAGCGCACCGCCGCGATCTGGAACTACAGCCTGTTCTTCTGGGGCGAGGACGCGGTCGCCGACAACCTCTCGCCCTACATCGACGCGGCGCCGCGCGAGGAGCAGAAGTACTTCCTCACGACCCAGCAGGTCGACGAGGCCCGCCACGCCGTCTTCTTCAAGCGCTTCATGCGGGAGGTCTGCGGCATCGGCGACGGCTCCATGGCCGGCGGCCTGCGCGCCATCCGCCCGCAGCTCACGCCCGGCTTTCGCAAGATCTTCGATCGCCTGGACCGGATGGCCGACGAGCTGCGCGCCGACCGCTCGCCCGCCAAGCTGGCCGCCGCGGTGACGCTCTACCACATCGTCATCGAGGCCTCGCTGGCCCAGCCCGGCCAGCACTTCATCTGCAACTACCTCGAGCAGCGCGACCAGCTGCCGGCCTTCCGCCGGGGCATGGAGAACATCGCCGCCGACGAGCAGCGCCACATCGGCTTCGGCGTCAAGCTGCTCGCCGACCTCAGGCGCGAAGACCCCGTCGGCGTGCCCAAGGCCGTCGCCGGCCTGCTGCGCGACGTCACGCGCTTCACCGCCCAGGTGCTGATGCCGCCCGGCTGGGACGAGCGCTACATCACCGTCTTCGGCTCCAGCTACGACGAGGTCGGCGTCGAAGGCGTCACCTCGATGACCACCAAGCTGCGCTCGGCGGGCCTCGCCGTCGAGACGCTGCCCGGCCCGCCCGTGATCCCGCCGGGCCTCGAGCCGCTCGAGCTGACCCGGCGCGGGCGGACGCTCGCGAAGGCCAACATCCTCGGCGTGCGCGAGGGCCCCTCCCAGCGCGACCCCGAGACCGTCGCGCTGCTCTTCGACATGATGCGCCGCCAGGTCAACCCCAAGCACGGGCTCAAACGGCCGACGGTCTTCCAGTGGGAGTTCACCGACCCCGACGTGCCGCCATGGCACCTGGTCGTCGACAACGGCTCCAGCGAGGTCGTCGAAGGCGCGGCGCCGACGCCCGACCTGCGCATGCGCGTCGCCTACCAGGACTGGGTCGACGTCGTCATGGAGCGGCTGAGCCCGGTGCGCGCGCTCGCCACCGGCCGCCTGCGCCCGCGCGGCAACCCGCTCGCGTTCAGGAACCTGGCGCGGGTGTTTCCGCAGGGGTAGGGCAGATGAGGCTGGCGTCGCGCTACTTGCGCAAGTAACCGGCCCGACGAAGCTCGCTCGTGGCGCTCCGCACTTCCGCGCCGTAGACGGCCAGAGTTCGCGCGTATTTCGCGGACTTGCTTCGTGAGTGATCGAGAGCCACGCGATTCTGCTCCAGGATCCGACCGATCTTCTTCTGGTCGTCCTCTAGCTTTTGACGATCCTCTGGCGGCATCTATGGTCCTCTGCTTCCACGTTCGATGGTAGCGATGTAGTCGAGCAGGGAGCCGATGTGGCCGTGCGCCTCACCAAGCGTCTTATTGCTCTCCCGCAGCCTTCCTTCCAAATCCTCGATCGTCGCCAAGGCGTCATTCAGGTCTCCCTGAAACGCCTCAGTACCACGCTCCAAACAAGCGATCGGATCGGACGCCTTGAACGGTCCTAGCTCCGACAGCCAACGCCTCCCCAGGATGAGACCTATAACCGAGATCACAACGTAGCCCGCCGCGAAAATCACCGCGACGCGGACGAACAGGATGACGATACGGCTGATGAAGATGTCGTCTACGAAGGATGGGTTCTTCGGTGCAGGAACCTCGTGTGGGTAGATCCCGACGACCGCGGCTACAACGCCGGCGCCTAGAGGCTTGATGTGGGTTTGGCCGCGCTGGAGGAGCGTGGCGTTGGAATAAGAAGAGGGTCTCCAGTCCTGCCAACTCGTGATTGGAGCACGAGATGACCGCTGAGCTGGAGACCCTCGTCGTTGCAGCGTATGTCTT
>DASZFZ010000031.1:0-5859 GCA_035939315.1 Solirubrobacteraceae bacterium
GTGGCGCTGGAAGGTGGCGGCCATCTGGGCGGCGAGCGTGGGGCTGACGAGGCCGGGGCGCAGGGCGAGCATGAAGCGCAGCCGCTCGGTGGTCTGGCTGAGCATGGCGGCGGTCACCCAGGCGTCTTCGCACCACAGGCCGGTGGGGGTGAGGGCGCCCGCGAAGCCGAGCTGCTCGGCGGCGCGGGCGACCTGGGTGAGGTAGCCGAGCGTGGCGGGCCGGGGGCCGCCGGCGGCGCCGAGCGGGCGGCCCTGCTCGATCAGCCGGCGGCCGTCGCCCTGGGTGGGCAGGAACCAGTGGAAGGTGAGCCCGCTCACAGCTGCCCGTGCTGCGGCGGCAGGGTGCCGTTCAGCGTGTAGCGGCCGACGTGCTGGAGCTTCCAGCGGACGGGGTCGTGCAGCGTGTGGGTGCGGGCGTTGCGCCAGTGGCGGTGCAGGCCGAGGCCCTCGGCGGCGGAGCGGGTGCCGCACAGCTCGAACAGGGCGCTGGCCGTCTGCACGCCGACGCGGTCGGCGAACGCCTTGCAGGCCGCGACGGCGATCGAGGCGCGGGCCGAGCCGGGCTCGTCGACGCCGGCGCGCTCGACCTCGTCGATCGTCCGCGCGGCCTCGCCGAGCAGCGCGCGGGCGGCGCGCAGGTCGATCTCGAGCTCGCCGACGCGCTGGATCAGCAGCGGGTCTTCGCAGGCGCGCTCGACGCCGGCCTCGAACCAGGGCCGGCTGGTGGCGCGCACGAGCTCGCAGGCCTCCTCGAGCGCGCCGCAGGCGATGCCGACGTCGATCGCCGCGTGCAGCAGTTGCGCTCGCGCGCCGTACACCTGGGGGCGCTTGAACAGGCGGTGGTGGGGGATGGCAAGCTCCTCGGGCACGGACACGCGCTCGAGCTTGACGGTGCCGCTGGCGGTGGTCCGCTGGCCCATGCCGGCCCAGTCGTCGACGACGCTCACGCCGGGCGCGTCGGCAGGCACGATCGCCACCCAGGTGCGCCCGGCGTCGTCCTTGGCGAGCACCATCAGGCGGTGCGCGAGCAGCGAGCCGGTGCAGTAGAACTTCTCGCCGTCCAGCACGAGCTGGCCCGGGCGCCCGGGGCGCAGGCTGGCGCGGATGTCGACGATCGTCTTGGAGCGGGCCTCGGACTGGGCGTTGGCCAGGCGCCGGCCGGCGAGCACCTCGCCGAACAGCAGCTGCTGCTGGGCGGGCGTGCCGAGCTGGCGCACGAGCTCGAGGTAGACGAAGTGGCTGTGGGGGATCTGGGCGACGTTGGGGTCGGCGCTGGCGAGCAGGCGCACGACCTCGGCGAGCGTCCGCGCGGAGACCTCGGCGCCGCCGAAGCGCGCGGGCACGGTGATCGCGAGCAGGCCCTCGCGGGAGAGCAGCTCGATCTCGGCCGCCGGCAGCACGCGATCGCGGTCGCGCTCGGCGGCGCCGGCGGCGATCGGCCGCACGAGCGCGCCGGCGCGGGCGAGCGCCTCGGCGTCCGAGGCGATGCGGTGCGCGGCCGGCGCGCCGGCGTCGCCGGCAGGCCCCGCCGGGTCGCCCGCGGGCACCGCCGCGCCGCCCGCGGGTCGTGTCGCCTCGCCGGCCGGCCGGGCGCCGTTGGCGGCCGGGGGTGGGATCAGGCTGGAGGTGCTCATGCGCCGACGGGTGCGGGGATCGCGGTGGCAGCGTCGGGCTCGCGCACGCCCCGCTCTGACTCCAGCTCGCGGACGATCGGCAGGACGCGCCGGCCGAAGTAGTCGACCTCCTCCTGGAAGTGCAGGAAGCCGCCGAGGATCAGGCCGACGCCGAGCTGGCGGTAGTCGAGGATGCGCCGGGCGACCTGCTCGGGCGTGCCGATCAGGCCGCTGCGGAAGCCGTCGTTGTACTGGACGAGGTCTTTGAACTCGGAGTCCTGCCACATGCCGCGCTTGTCGAAGGTCGACTGGCCGGCCTGCTTGACGGCGGCGCCGAAGCCCTCGACGGCCTCGCGGTCGGCCTTGGCGATGATCTCCTCGACGACGGCGCGGGCCTCGGCCTGGGTGTCGCGGGCGACGACGAAGGCGTTCAGGCCGAAGCGGATGTCGCGGCCGGGCTCGCGGCCGGCGGCGCGGGCCACCTCGGAGACCTCCTCGATCTGGGCGCGGACGCCCTCGGGCGTGTTGCCGTTCATGAAGTACCAGTCCGAGACGCGGCCGGCCATCGCGCGTGCTGCGGTCGAGTTGCCGCCCTGGAAGATCTGCGGGTGGGGCTTTTGCAGCGGCTTGGGTTTGAGGGTGTAGCCGTGGAGGTTGTAGAAGTCGCCGGAGAAGTGGGCCTCGTCCTCGGTCCAGCTGGCCTTGAGCACGCGGATGAACTCCTCGGAGCGGCGGTAGCGCTCGTCGTGCTCGAGCCAGGGCTCGCCGAGGGCGTGGAACTCGCCCTTGAACCAGCCGGAGACGACGTTGACGGCGAAGCGCCCGCCGGAGATGACGTCGGCGGAGGCGCCGAGCTTGGCGAGCACGCCGGGGTGCCAGAGGCCGGGGTGGACCGCGGCGATCACCTTCAGGCGCTCGGTGGCGAGCAGCAGGGCGAGGCTGAAGCCGGTCGACTCGTGCTGGTGCTCGGCGCCGTAGCTGGCCATGTAGCGGACCTGGCTGAGGGCGTACTCGAAGCCGGCGTTCTCGGCGATGCGGGCGAGCTCGCGGTTGTACTCGATGCCCCAGTCGGTGCGCTGCTCGATCCTGGAGACGACCAGGCCGCCGCTGACGTTGGGCACCCAGTAGGCGAACTTGATCGGATCCTCGCTGTTGACGCTCATCGGCCGGCCTCGCTATCTCTATATTTTCTATTATTTTTATGAAGTTTAGAGGGTTTTCGCAGCGCTCTCGCCGTGGCGTCGGCGCGGCGATCTAGGCGACTGGCTCCAGCTCGGCCATGCGCGAGTAGGAGCCCTTGAAGAACAGCAGCGGCGCGTGCGCGTCCTCGGCGGCGCCGAGGGCGAGCACCTCGCCGACGACGATCGTGTGGTCGCCGCCGTCGTGGGTGGCGTGCAGGCGGCAGGCGAGCGTGGCGAGGGCGCCGGGCAGGAAGGGCACGCCGCGCTCGTCGAGGGCGAAGTCGACCTCGTGGGCGCGGGCCTCGGCGCCCTTGGCGGCGAAGCGGGTGGAGTGCTCGCGCTGGTCCTGGCCGAGGACGTTGACGGCGAAGCGCCCGCGGGCGGCGAGCGCGGCGAGCGTCTCGCTGTCGCGGGCCAGGCAGACGAGCAGCAGCGGCGGGTCGAGCGACAGCGAGCTGAGCGCGTTGACGGTCGTGGCGACGGGACGGCCGTGGGCGTCGCCGGTGCTGACGACGGACACGCCGGTGGCGAAGTGGCCCATGACGCTGCGCATGGCGTGGCGCTCGACGCTCATGCGGCTCGCTCCAGCGTGTGGCCCATGCGCAGGGCCTTGGAGAGCATGTACGCGTCTGACTCGGGGCCGCCCTCGACCTCGATCGGGACCTGGCCGGTGATGCGCAGGCCGTGGCCGTCGAGGCCGATCAGCTTGCGGGGGTTGTTGGTAAGGACGCGGATCGAGGAGAGGCCGAGGTCGGCGAGGATCTGGGCGCCGGTGCCGAAGTCGCGCAGGTCGGCCGCGAAGCCGAGGGCGAGGTTGGCGTCGACGGTGTCGAGGCCCTCGGTGTCCTGCAGGGCGTAGGCGCGGACCTTGTTGAGCAGGCCGATGCCGCGGCCCTCCTGGGCGAGGTAGACGATCGCGCCGGCGCCCTCGGCGGCGATCAGGCGCATGGCCTCCTGCAGCTGCGGGCCGCAGTCGCAGCGCTGCGAGCCGAAGACCTCGCCGGTGACGCACTCGGAGTGCACGCGCACGAGCACGTCGGGCACGCCGGCGACCTCGCCGTAGACGAGCGCGAGGTGCTGGCCGCCGTCGACGAGCGAGCGGTAGCCGTGCAGGCGAAAGACGCCGTGGGCGGTCGGCAGGCGGGCGCTGGCGACGCGCTCGACGAGCGTCTCGCTCTGGCGGCGCCGGGCGATCAGCTGGGCGACGGTGACCATGCGCAGGCCGTGGCGGCGGGCGTAGCCGATCAGGTCGCCGACGCGCGCCATCGTGCCGTCGTCGTTGAGGATCTCGCAGATCACGCCGGCGGGCAGCACGCCGGCCATGCGCGCGAGGTCGACGGCGGCCTCGGTGTGGCCGGAGCGCTCGAGCACGCCGCCGGGGCGGGCGCGCAGGGGGAAGACGTGGCCGGGCTGCACGAGGTCCTCGGGGCCGCGGTCGGGGTCGATCGCGGTCTGCACGGTGCGGGCGCGGTCGTGCGCGGAGATGCCGGTGGTGACGCCCTCGCGCGACTCGATCGAGACGGTGAAGGCGGTCTCGTGGAGGGACTCGTTGCGGCGCGTCATCGGCCGCAGGCCGAGCTCGTCGCAGCGCTCGGCGCTGAGCGCCAGGCAGATCAGGCCGCGCGCCTCGCGGGCCATGAAGTTGATCGCCTCGGGGGTGGCGAACTGGGCGGCCATCACCAGGTCGCCCTCGTTCTCGCGGTCTTCGCCGTCGCACACGATCACGGTGCGCCCGGCGCGGATGTCGGCGACGGCGTCCTCGAGCGAGTCGAACGGCGAGCGCTCCGGCGCGGTGGCGGCGTCTGTCGCAATGGCGGCGTCTGTCGCGGTGGCGGCCTCTGCGGGTGCGGGCTTGGTCGAGCTCACGCCGACGAGCATGGTGGCTGTGCGGGGCCCGGTCAAATAGGGATGTTCGTGCAGGTGATAGGGATCTGCTCTCACGCGGTCACGGCGGCGTAGGCGGCGGCCTCGCGCACGAACAGGTTGTGCAGGTCGCGCGTGGCGCGCGTCGGCGAGCCGGAGCGGCGGCGCTGTACGACCAGCCGCACGCACGTCTCGTCGCCGTCGATGCCGCGGTAGGCGATCGCGCCGCGCTGCTCGAGCGGGTCGCCGATCACGCTGTAGCTCGGCAGCACGGTCACGCCGAGGCCGGCGGCGACCATCAGCTTGCCCATCTCGGCGCCGTCGGCGGAGTAGGAGAAGGGGGGCTGGCGCTCGCCGAGCAGGCGCGCGAGGTAGCGGTGCATGGCGTAGCCGGCGCGCATCGCGATCAGCGGCTCGGCGGCGAGCTGCCGCGGGGTGACCGTCGGGTGCTCGGCGAGCGGGCTGTCGCCGTGGATGCAGACGACGGGCTGGCCGCGCAGCAGCTCGACGGTGTGCAGCTCGGGCGTCTGCTCGTCGCCGTCGAGGTAGTTGACGAGGCCGAGGTCGTGGCCGCCCTCGAGCAGCGACCGGTGCAGGCGCTGCTGCTGGACGAGCTCGACCTCGACCTGGGTAGTCGGGTGGCTCTCGCGAAAGGCGCGGATGGTGGCGGTCAAGAGCGGCGAGGTGGCGGCGCTGACGGTGCCCAGGCGTACCGTGCGCGAGCTCTCGTGCTGCTCGTCGGCGGCGTGGCGCAGGCGCCTGGCGGCCTCGATCACGTCGAGCAGGTGGGGCAGCAGCTCGCGGCCCTCGTCGCTGACCACCGCGCCGGTGCGCTGGCGGTCGAGGATGTCCACGCCCAGCTCGGCCTCGAGCTTGCGCACGGTCTCGCTCAGGGCGGGCTGGGAGATGTGCAGCTCCTCCGCGGCCCGCCGGAAGGAGCCGTAGCGGGCGACGGCCGCGGCGTATTCGAGCTGCTCGACCCGCATCTCACCGGAACGTCAATAATCTCGATCATAAAACTGGAGAATAGCTGGGACAGCCTAGCACGGGTGGGAGGAAACCGTAAGCGTTCAGTGGGGTCTGCTCAGGTGAGTAGCGGCACGGGTTCGCCGCGAGCGTGGGTGGCGATGGCGTCGCTTAGGTAGGCGAACAGCGAGCGGCGTTGTAGTCGGCAGGTGGTATGCGCCGAGAGCAGCCGGGCC
>DASZFZ010000032.1:0-16887 GCA_035939315.1 Solirubrobacteraceae bacterium
GGCCCGGCTGCTCTCGGCGCATACCACCTGCCGACTACAACGCCGCTCGCTGTTCGCCTACCTAAGCGACGCCATCGCCACCCACGCTCGCGGCGAACCCGTGCCGCTACTCACCTGAGCAGACCCCACTGAACGCTTACGCTTTTCGCCAATCGTTCAGGGGCGGTGACGTGGAGCGGAATTCGTCGCCGGCGAGCACACCGGCCGCGTCCGCCGCGGCGCTACTCGCCCTCGCCTGCTCGGCGCGCGGCGATACGCGGTTCGAATCCCAGAACACGCGATCTCATCGGATCATTTCCGTTGGCGCGCCGTAGCTTCGCGCAGGCCCGGGGCTACGGGGCGAGACGGAACGGCGGGTAGCGATCGGTCACGAGCCCGTGCGCGTGAGCGGCCACCCGGTTGGTCCAGCGGCCGACGCCGACGAGGAAGTCGAACGTCCCGCGCGGGAAGCGGCCGGTCGCGAGGATCGCGAAGCAGGCGGCGATCACGACGAAGAACGCGGCGATCGTGATGACCATGAGCAGGCGCTCTACAAGCACGTCGCCCACAAGTAGGAGCTCCTCGACGGGATGGTCGACATCGACGCCCTCGACTGGCTTCGCCGAGTCGTGCGCCCATGAGCGCGCGTCGCGCCGTCTGCCATGATCGTGTCCCATGGCCAACGTAAAGGCCGATACGCCCGGGGGCGGGCCCGTCGAGAAGATCAAATGGCTCGACGACGTCGCCGACCACGACTACGCCGCCGCCGCGGCCTACCTGTCGCTCAAGCTCGACGAGGAAGCCGTGCGCAAGACCGTCAAGCGGCTGCGCAAGGCCTCGCTCACGGCGCGGCGCGCGAACGACATCCTGCGCGCCGCGGGGCTGACCGCCGCGCCGCTGGACGATCCCGGCGTGATGAAGGACCTGATCAATGTGATCGAGGGCAGGCACCTGAGCCCCGTGCTCGTGGTCAGCGCCGAGCTGCGCGCCGACATCGCCGACGGCTACCACCGCGTCTCGCTCGTCTATCGCATCGACCCCTACGGCGAGGTTCCCCTCAAGATCGCCTGAGGGCCGGATCAGCCGCCGGCCTCGCGGCGCTCGGCCTCCGACGGGGGCCGCCGGCCGGCCGCCTCCAGCGCGCCCGACCCCGCGAGGCGCGAGGTCAGGTCCCCGCCCGCTCCGCGCAGCACGAACGCGCAGCCGACCGCGATCAGCGCACCGGCGATCGGGCCGAGCACGTACACCCAGTAGCTGCCGAAGTCCCCGCTGACCAGGGCCGGGCCGAACGAGCGCGCGGGGTTCATCGAGGTGCCGCTCACGGGCGCCGACCAGAGGCCCGCGAGCGCTATGTAGCCGCCGACGCCGAGCGCCGCGATCGCGCCGACGTTCTGGGCGGCCGAGGCGGTCCCCAGGATCACGCTCACCAGCGTCGCCGTGAGCACGACCTCCATCAGCAGCGCCTGCCAGCCCGCGTAGCCCGGGCCCGGCAGCGTCGCTCCCAGATGCTCGACGTTGCCGAACACCGCGTAGAGGAACAGGCAGGCGAGCGTCGCGCCGAGGAGCTGGACGAGGACGTACCCCGGCAGGCGCTTCCACGGGAAGTCGCCGCGCAGCGCGAACGCGAGCGACACGACGGGGTTCAGATGCGCGCCCGAGACGGCCCCCATGAACAGGATGATCGCCATCACCATCAGGCCCGGCGCGACCACCGCCGCCGCCAGGCCGATCTGGCCCTTGCCGTGGAGCAGCCCGCCGCCGGCCGCGACGAGCACCAGCATGAACGTGCCGAGCAGCTCGGAGAACAGCCTTCGCCACTCCAGCCGCGGATCGTCGAACTCGGCCTTGGAGCCGAACTCCAGCGCGAGCAGATGCCACGTCCGCGGACCCAACCCTCCAGGGGCGGCCCCCCACTGCACACCGCGCTCGTCGGGCACCGCCCCAACCTAACACGGCCCTCGCGCCGGCCGTCCCCACGGCGCCCGGCGCGCCGCGCCCCGCTACGCCGCCAGGTGCGGGTAGTCGGACTCGATCATCGCCCTGTAGCGCTCGTGCAGCGGCTTGATGATCGACCCCAGCTCGAGCGTCGCCCGCAGATCGCCCGTCGTCTTGATGCGTTTGCGCAAGATCTCGTAGGAGACGTTCGCGCGCCCCTGGAAGTAGCGGTTGGCGGTCTGCGAGGACATCGTCACGCGCACCCGCGGCGACCAGTCGATCTCCTCGTCCCACGTCCACCACAGGTTCGCCGGCTCGCCCTCGCGCCCAGCCCGCACGCTCAACGCCAGCCCCAGGTCGTCGAACTCGAAGCGCTGCGGCACGTCCGCCTCGCGCAGCCGCGGCCCCATCTGCGGATCCTCGCTCATGATCCGAAAGAGCCTGTCCACCACCTCGCGGAACTCCTGCGCCGATGCGAACGGGCTTGACATCCAAGCGTGTTTATATCGCCCAGCCGGGCGCTCGCGCAGGCTAGCGGTGCAGCTGCGCGCGGGCGCTCTCCACGAGCGTGCCCTCGACCTTCAGCTGCTCGAGCGCGCCGCGCATCGCCTCGAGCTCGCACTCGATCTTCGCCGGCCACTGCTTCTGCGGGTGATCGTCGAGCGTCTTCATGCCGTTGCCGGTGATGATCGCCACGACCGTCTCGTCCGCCGCGAAGCGGCCCGCCGCCGCCAGCTTCTCGAGCACCGCGACCGTCGTGCCGCCCGCCGGCTCGGTCAGGAGGCCCTCGGTCGCCGCCAGCAGGTCGATGCCCGCGAAGATCTCCGGGTCGCTCGCGAAGCCGCCCGTGCCGCCGCGTGTGCGCACCGCGTCGATCACCAGGTAGCCGTCGCCCGGCGCGCCGATCGCCAGCGAGTGCGCCGCCGTCTCGGGCGTCACCGGATGGACCTCCGCTTCCTCGGCCAGGATCGCGGTGGCGATCGGGTTGCAGCCGCTCGGCTGCGCGATGTGGATGCGCGTCGGGTCCGTCTCGGCCAGCTCGAGCAGCTGCAGCTCGGTCAGGCCCTTGTGCAGGCGCGAGGACAGCGTGCCGCCGGCGGCAGCCGTGACGATGTGGTCCGGTGCGTGCCAGTCGAGCTGCTCGACGATCTCGAACGCCGCCGTCTTCGCGCCCTCCGCGTAGAACGGGCGCAGCGTGATGTTCGCGAACTCCATGCCCGTCGCTTCGGCCAGCTCGCGGCAGCGCCGGTTGGCTTCGTCGTAGTTGCCCTCGACCTGGCAGACCTTCGCGCCGAGCGCCATGCACACCCGCGCCTTCATCTCCTCCAGCCGGTTCGGGTAGACGACGTAGGCGGCCACGCCGGCCTTCGCCGCCAGCGAGGCCACCGCCGTGCCGACGTTGCCCGTGGAGACGCAGCCCAGCTCGCTCTTGCCCAGCTCGAGCAGCCTAGCCACCGACATCGAGACCACGCGATCCTTGTAGGAGAAGCTCGGCCGGTTGCTCGAGTCGTCCTTCAGGTACAGGTTGGCGATCCCCAGCTCGGCCCCCAGCCGGTCGGCCTGGATCAGCGGCGTGTAGCCCGCGTGGCGGCCCACCCGCGCCTGCGCCGAGGCGTCCACGATCGGCAGCAGCTCCTCGAAGTGCCAGATGTTGTGCGGGCGCTCCGCGCTCGGCACGTCGCGGAAGTGCTGCGCGGCCCGCTCGTAGTCGTAGATCACGTCCAGGCCCTTCTTGCAGTCCGGGCACGCGAACACCGCCTGCTCGAGCGGGTAGCGGTGGCCGCAGCGGTGGCACGCAAGCGCGGTCGCGCACGAGCGCGTCCGCTGCCTCGTCCACGGCGGGGGAGTGTTGACGGTATGTGTGCTCATGCCGGCACCCCGAACGATACGCCCGGCCAAGGCGTCTGTGTGGCGTGCTCCTCGTTACCCAGGTCCAGCCACAGCTCCTCGGCCACGTGCGGCGCGAGCGGGCCGAGCGTCTGCGCCAGCAGCCCGAGCGCCTCCAGCAGCGCGCCCAGGTTGGCCCCGCCCAGCTTGTCCTCGCGCTGGAGCACGCGTTTCTCGAAGTCCTTGATGCGGTCGAACAGGCGCATCACGTTGCGAACCGCGCTGTGCATCTCGAGCTCCTCCATGTCCCTCGTGATCCGGCTCACGCCCGCCTCGCACCACTGTGACAGTTTCAGCCGCAGGTGCTCGGTCGTGTCTCTCACGGGCGCCCGCGCGCCGTCGTCGGCCGCGTCCCCGCCGCCCTCGCCGGCCCGCGCATCGAGCTCGATCATCGCGTGCGTGTAGTCCCACACCTGGCTCAGGAAGCGGTGGCAGCGCAGGACCGCCGAGTCGCTCCAGTTCAACGACTTCTGCGGGCGGGCCGCGTACAGCACGGCGAGCCTGACGGTGTCCGCGCCGTAGCGCGCGACCAGCTCGTCGGGGTCGACGACATTGCCCAGATGCTTGCTCATCTTGCGCCCCTCCGCGGTGACCATCTCGTGAAACAGGCAGCCCGCGAACGGCTCGCCGTCGCCGAGGAACGACAGCGGGCCGAGGTCGCGCAGCGCCTTCGTCACCGTGCGCTGGTCGAACACGAAGTTGCCGCTGTCCGAGCCCGCCACCACCCGCTCGCACGGCAGCCAGTGGCGCAGGTCGGGCAGCGCGAAGATCTCCTCCAGCGTGTCCTCGCGCGCCTGCGGCGGCACGCACACCGGCACCCACAGCCACAGCGCGTCGAAATGGCAGTCCAGCGTGTCCGTCTCCCGCCGCGCCGGCCCCTCACATCGCGGGCACGTCGTATTAATGAAATCGTCGAGCTCGGCTAGCGGGTTGCCCGTCCCGGTCGGCTTGATGTCCAGCGGCAGCAGCACCGGCAGCTGCGTCGCCTCGAGCGGCACCGTCCCGCAGCGCTCGCAGTAGACGATCGGGATCGGCGTGCCCCACGAGCGCTGCCGCGAGATCACCCAGTCGAAGGCTCGGTAGCGCACGGCCGGCCGCGCGCCCGCCGGCGCCCGCAGCGCGCGGTCGTCCGAGCCGCCCGCGGCCGGGTCTCCACCGAGCCCCATCCGGCGCGCGATCACCTCGTCCGTGCGGTCCTCCGCGGGGATCCCGAACACGACCGTCGCGCCGAAGCGCGCGTCGACCAGCGGCGAGATGAACACCGGCAGCGGCTCGCCGCCCTCGCGCAGCAGCGCCCGCCCCGTGTCGATCACCGGGATCGCCTCGGCGTCGCGCGCGCTGCGCTCCCAGCCGCCCGAGCGCAGCCGCTCGAGCTGCTCGGCCACCCCCGGCGCGCTCGCCCACGCGTCCGCCTGCGGGTGGCGCGCCGACATCTGCACGAAGCGCGCCCGCGAGAGCGCCTGCATGTGCGGCGTGAACACGGTCAGCGCGGAGCCCTCGGCGTCCCGCAGCTCGATCTCGACGCCGTCGACCCGCCCCAGCACGATCTGCTGGGAGGCGAGCGCCACCTCGTCCCATTTGCCGCTCGCCTCGCGCTCGGCCAGGCGCCTGTCGTTCTCCTCCAGGTAGGCGCTGATCCGCAGGAACCACTGCGGCAGCTCGATCAGCCGCACCGGCCCGTGGCAGCGCCAGCAGGTGCCGCCCGCCTCCACCTGGATCGACGCGAGCGTCGTCTGGCAGTGCTCGCACCAGTCCACGTTGCCCGTGCCCCTGTAGACCAGCCCCGCGTCCAGCAGCTTCAGGAACAGCCACTGCGACCAGCGGTACATGACCACGTCCGAGCTCATGAACGCGCGCTCCCAGTCGAACGAGAAGCCCAGCCGCCGCAGCTGGCCGGTCATGTGCTCCGCGCAGCGCGCCACCCACTCGCTCGGCGAGACCCCGCCGGCGATCGCGCCGAGCTCCGCCGGCAGCCCGAACGCGTCGAAGCCGAACGCGAACAGCACCGCGTCGCCGCGCGCCCGGCGAAAGCGCGCGTAGGCGTCTCCGATCGAGTAGCTGCGCACGTGCCCGATGTGCACGTTCCCCGAGGTGAACGGCGCCGACGGCTTGATGTAGACGCCCGCCTGCTCGTCCTCCGCCGGGGGCGTGCGGAAGGCGTCGCGCTCCGCCCACGCGGCCTGCCTGCGCGCCTCGACCAGATCCGGCTGATAGCGCCTGCTGTCGGCTGTCTCGACCATCCTGAATCGAGCATATCCAAGGCCACAAGCCGGGTTGTGGCCGTTGCTATGCTCAGCCCTCTTGGCCCGCTCGCTCCACACGCACGACGCGCCCGCGGACACGCGCCCGTCCGCGCCGGCTGCAAGGATGCTGAGATGGAGATAGAAATCGGACGCGGCAAGAGCGGCCGCCGCGCATACGGCTTCGACGACATCGCGATCGTCCCTTCCCGGCGCACGCGCGACCCCGACGACATCGACATCTCCTGGAAGCTCGGCCCCTACCAGTTCGAGCTGCCGATGCTCGCCTCGGCGATGGACGGCGTCGTCTCGCCCGAGACCGCCGGCATCGTCGGCCGCCTCGGCGGCCTCGCCGTGCTGAACCTCGAGGGCATCTTCACCCGCTACGAGGACGCCGACGAGCAGCTCGAGCGGATCGCCTCGCTGCCCAAGGAGCTCGCCACGCGCGAGATGCAGGAGATCTACCGCGAGCCCGTCAAGCCCGAGCTGATCGCCCAGCGCGTGCGCGAGATCAAGGAGCAGAAGGTGGTCGTGGCCGCCTCGCTGACCCCCCAGCGGGTGCTCGACTACCTCGAGGTCGCGCTCGAGGCCGGCCTCGACGTGCTCGTGATCCAGGGCACCGTCGTCTCCGGCGAACACGTCTCCACCGTCTCCGAGCCGCTGAACCTCAAGGAGTTCATCCCCTCGCTCGACGTGCCCGTCGTCGTCGGCGGCTGCGCCTCCTACCACACCGGCCTGCACCTGATGCGCACCGGCGCCGCCGGCGTGCTCGTCGGCGTCGGCCCCGGCGCCGCGTGCACGACGCGCGGCGTGCTCGGCATCGGCGTGCCCCAGGCGACCGCGATCGCCGACGTCGCCCACGCGCGCTCCACCCACATGCTCGAGACCGGCGACTACTGCCAGGTGATCGCCGACGGCGGCATGCGCAACGGCGGCGACGTCTCCAAGGCGATCGCGCTCGGCGCCGACGCCGTGATGATCGGCTCGCCGCTGGCGCGCGCCTACGAAGCCCCCGGCCGCGGCTTTCACTGGGGCATGGCGACCTTCCATCCCTCGCTGCCGCGCGGAGCCCGCGTGGCGACCACCCAGAACGGCACGCTCGAGGAGATCCTCGTCGGGCCCGCGCGCGAGAACGACGGCACGTTCAACCTGTTCGGCGGCCTGCGCACGTCGATGGCGACGTGCGGCCACAAGGACCTCGCCGAGTTCAACCGCGCCGAGGTGGTCGTCGCCCCGGCGCTGCAAACCGAGGGCAAGGCGCTCCAGCGCGATCAGCAGGTCGGCATGGGCGCCACCAACGGGAAGGTAGCCCAGCTCGTAAATGACTGACGCCGGCGCCACGGCGCTCACGCCGGAGGCCGGCCAGCGGACAGCCACGCCCTCGGCGACCGCATCGTCCCTGGAAGGGGAGGAGATCGTGGTGCTGGACTACGGCGGGCAGTACTCGCAGCTGATCGCGCGGCGGGTGCGCGACTGCGGCGTCTTCAGCGAGCTGCTGCCCCACCACGTCGGCTTCGAGCGGATCGCCGAGCGCCGGCCGCGCGGCGTGATCCTCTCCGGCGGCCCCGCCTCGGTCTACGCGCCGGGTGCTCCGCGGCTGGATCGCAGGCTGCTCGAGCTCGGCGTTCCGGTGATGGGCATCTGCTACGGCATGCAGCTGCTCGTGCACACGCTCGGCGGGCGCGTCGAGCAGGCCGAGGTCGGCGAGTTCGGGCGCTCCGAGCTGCACGTCACCGACCCCGGCGTGCTGCTGCGCGGCATGCCCCGCGAGCAGACCTGCTGGATGTCCCACCGCGACACCGTCTTCGAGCCGCCGCCGGGCTTCGCCGCGCTCGCCTCCTCCAGCGCCTCGCCCGTGGCCGCCGTCGAGGACACCGGCCGGCGCATCTACGGCATCCAGTTCCACCCCGAGGTCGTCCACACGCCCTACGGCGAGGAGATCCTCACGCGCTTCCTCGGCGAGGTCTGCGGCTGCGAGCGCACGTGGTCGGCCGCCTCGATCGTCGAGGAGCAGATCCGGCGGATCCGAGAGCAGGTGGGGGAGGGCAGCGTGATCTGCGGCCTCTCCGGCGGCGTCGACTCCTCCGTCGCCGCGCTGCTCGTGCACCGCGCAGTAGGCGACCAGCTCACCTGCGTGTTCGTCGACCACGGCCTGATGCGCAAGGAAGAGGGCGAGCAGGTCGTGCGCACGTTCCGCGACACCTTCAAGGTCCCGCTCGTCGCCGTCGACGCCGAGACGCGCTTCCTCGAGCGCCTGCGCGGCGTCACCGAGCCCGAGGCCAAGCGCAAGGCGATCGGCGCCGAGTTCATCCGCGTGTTCGAGGAGGAGGCCGCCAAGCTCCACGCCGGCGGCGAGGTGCGCTTCCTCGTCCAGGGCACCCTCTACTCCGACGTGATCGAGTCCGGCGGCGGCACCGGCGCCGCCACGATCAAGTCCCACCACAACGTCGGCGGCCTGCCCGACGACCTCCAGTTCGAGCTCGTCGAGCCGCTGCGCGCCCTCTTCAAGGACGAGGTCCGCGCCGTCGGCGCCGAGCTCGGCCTGCCCGAGCGCCTCGTCTGGCGCCAGCCCTTCCCCGGCCCCGGCCTCGCGATCAGGGTCGTCGGCGGCGAAGCCACCAAGGAGCGCCTGGACGTACTGCGCGAGGCCGACCACATCCTCCAGGACGAGATCCGCAAAGCCGGCCTGTACCGCGAGCTGTGGCAGTCCTTCTGCGTGCTCCCCGACGTGCGCACCGTCGGCGTGCAGGGCGACGAGCGCACCTACGGCCACGTCGTCGTGATCCGCGCCGTCACTAGCGACGACGCGATGACCGCCGACTGGGCGCGCCTGCCCTACGACCTGCTCGAGACGATCGCCTCGCGCATGATGGGCGAACTGCGCGAGGTCAACCGGGTGGTGCTGGATATCACCAGCAAGCCACCGGGGACGATCGAGTGGGAGTAGGCGCCTGCGGCTTCTGAGTTCGATGTCGGCTTCGCGGCCATCGAACTCAGAAGCCTTCGGCTTGGCTGAACTGCGAACTGCGCCGAACGCGTCACTTCGGCTTGGCGAACCTTGGCGAACGGCATCGCGCGGGCTGTGCGCCTGGGCCGTGCACCCGGCACATCGCGCCGCGCGGGCGCCGCGCCCGGCCCGCCCGGCCCGTTGCTCTATGATGTCCGCCTTGCCGCGCGCTCTCGCGTGGCGTTTTCACGTCATGGCGCCTTCCGTAAAGACCTATGTAGCCAAGCCGAGCGACCGCGAGCGCAACTGGCTGCTCGTCGACGCCAACGGCAAGACGCTCGGCCGGCTGGCCACGCAGATCGCCGACGTGCTGCGCGGCAAGCGCAAGCCCGAGTACACGCCGCACATCGACACCGGCGACTTCGTCGTCGTGATCAACGCCGAGAAGGTCCACGTAAGCGGCAACAAGCGCCAGGACAAGCGCTACTACCGCCACTCCGGCTACCCGGGCGGGCTGCGCTCCAGGACCTTCGAGGAGATGCTCGCCCGCCGCCCCGAGGAGATCATCAGACTGGCCGTCAAAGGCATGCTGCCGCGCAACCGCCTCGCGCGCAAGCAGATCACCAAGCTGAAGATCTACGCCGGCCCCGAGCACCCGCACGTCGCACAGAAACCCCAACCGCTGGAGATCGACGCCTGATGGCAGACGAGCAGCCACCCGCAGGGCCCCCGGAGGGAGAGAGCCCAGAGCAGCCGGCCGCGCCCGCCCCCGAGGCGACCGACGCGGGCCAGGGCGCCTCCTCGCCGCAGGAGGAGCCGGCCGCCGCGCCGCAGGCCCAGGCCGAGCAGCCTGCCGAGGCTGCGCCGCCGGCCCAGCCCGAGCCCGCCGTCGCCGCCGAGGCTCAGGCCGAGCCCGAGCAGAGCGCCGAGCCCGAGGACGACGAGGAGGAGGAGCCCGCGCCGCGGGAGAAGCCCGCCGTCCCCGGCGCCCACCTGGAAGTTGACATCGTGCCCGAGGGCGTCGACCCGCTCGGGCGCGACCAGAGCTACGTCGACCCCTACGCCGAGGACGCCTACGCCGACCCGTACGCCACAGAGGACGACGCCGCCGAGGCCCAGGGCGAGGAGGAGCAGGAGGAGGCGCTCGCCCAGCCGATCTCCACCGCCGCCATCGACCTCGCGTCGGGGGCCCGCTACCGCGCCACCGGCAAGCGCAAGTCCGCGATCGCACGCGTGACGCTGCGCCCGGGCACGGGCACCTACCTCGTCAACGGCCGCACGCTCGAGGAGCACTTCCCGCGCCTGACGCTGCAGCGCAACATCCGCCAGCCGCTGGAGACCGTCGGCTACGAGGACCGCATGGACGTCGTCGCCCGCCTGCACGGCGGCGGCATCTCCTCGCAGGCCGGCGCGCTGCGCCACGGCGTCTCGCGGGCGCTGCTCGAGGCCGACCCGAACCTGCGCGGCGAGCTCAAGCGCCGCGGCTTCCTCACGCGCGACTCGCGCGCCAAGGAGCGCAAGAAGGCCGGTCTGAAGAAGGCGCGCAAGCGTCCGCAGTTCTCCAAGCGCTAGGCCGGCGCGAGATCCCCGAGCAAGGCGTGGCCCGCAAGCTGTTCGGGACCGACGGCGTCCGTGGCGTCGCCGGCGAGCAACTGAGCGCGCAGCTGGCGCTGGCGCTCGGCGCCGCCGCGACCCGCAACACGGGCGCCCGCCGGCCGCAGGTGCTGATCGTGCGCGACACGCGCGAGTCCGGCGAGATGCTGGAGGCGGCCGTCGCCGCCGGCGTGGCCGCCTGCGGCGGCGACGCGCTGCTCGGCGGCGTGCTGCCGACGCCCGCCGCGCCGCTGCTGATCTCCCGCTACGGCTTCGACCTCGCGGCCGTGCTGTCCGCCTCGCACAACCCCTACCGCGACAACGGCATCAAGTTCTTCGCCGGCGACGGCTACAAGCTCTCCGACGAGAAGGAGCTCGAGATCGAGCGCGAGCTGGAGCGCGGCGAGCCGCCCGCCAGCGGCGACATCGGCCGCGTGCGCGAGCTGCGCGGCGCCCCCGAGGACTACCTGCGGGAGCTGCACGTGCGCTTCCAGGCGCTCGACCTGCACGAGCTCGACGTGCTCCTGGACTGCGCCAACGGCGCCACCTACCAGGTCGCGCCCGAGATCTTCAGGCGCCTGGGCGCGCGCGTGACCGTCGCCGCCGACGCGCCCGACGGGCGCAACATCAACGCCGGCTGCGGCTCCACCCACGTGCACCAGCTGGCCGCGAGGGTGCGCGACGGCGGCCACGCCGTCGGCTTCGCCTTCGACGGCGACGGCGACCGCGTGCTCGCCGTCGACCGGCTCGGGCAGGTCGTCGACGGCGACGAGCTGCTGGCGCTGGCCACGCTCCACCTGCGCGCCGCCGGCCGGCTCTCCGGCGACGGCGTGGCCGTCACCGTGATGACCAACTACGGCTTCCACGCCGCCATGCGCGCGGCCGGCGTGAACGTCGCGACCACCGCCGTCGGCGACCGCTACGTGCTCGAGGAGCTGCGCGCGCGCGGCTGGACGCTCGGCGGCGAGCAGTCCGGGCACATCATCGACATGGGCTTCAACAGCACCGGCGACGGCATCGCCAGCGCGCTGCTGACGCTCGAGGCGCTCGCCGGGCGCGACCTCGGCGAACGCGACGCCATGTCCAAGCTGCCGCAGCGCCTGGTCAACGTCCCCGTCCGCGACCGCGAAGCGCTCGGCCAGGCCGCCGCCGTCGAGCAGGCTGTGCGCGAGGCCGAGCGCGAGCTGGCCGGCAGCGGCCGCGTGCTCATACGTCCCAGCGGCACCGAGCCGCTCGTGCGCGTGATGGTCGAGGCGCCCGACGAGCGCCAGGCCGACGAGCTCTGCGGCCGGCTCGTGGCGCTCGTCGAGCGCGAGCTCGGCTAGAGCCGTTGGTATCGTCGCTGCGATGTGCGGCATCGTTGGCTACGTCGGCAGGGGTGCCGGCGAGCGCCGGGTCCAGCAACTGCTGCTCGCCGGCCTGAGCAAGCTCGAGTACCGCGGCTATGACTCGGCCGGCATCTCCGTGCTCGCCGGCGAGCGCGTCGAGTCGGTCCGCGCCGTCGGCAACCTCGACGCGCTGCGCGCCAAGCTCGAGCTGCGGGCCGCGCCCGTCCCCGCCGGCGTCGCCGCGGGCGCGGGCCTGCCCGACGAAGACCCGCCCGCGAGCGCCGGCATCGGCCACACGCGCTGGGCCACCCACGGGCGCGTCAGCGAACCCAACGCGCACCCGCACACCGACAGCCACGAGCGGGTGCACGTGGTCGTCAACGGGATCGTCGAGAACTACGTCAGCCTCGGCCAGCGCCTGCGCGAGCGCGGCTGCAGCTTCAGCTCGGAAACCGACGCCGAGGTGATCGCCCACCTGATCGCCGACTGCTACCGGGGCGACCTGGAGAGCGCCGTGCGCGACGCCTACGCCCAGCTCGAGGGGCACTTCGCGTTCGTCGCGATGACGCTGGAGGAGCCCGAAGCGCTCGTCGGCGCCCGCAAGGAGTGCCCGCTGGTCGTCGGCCGCGGCGAGGGCGAGCAGTACATCGCCTCGGCCGTGCCCGCGTTCCTCGCGCTCACCCGCCGCGTGCAGTTCATCGAAAACGGCGAGATCGCCGTGCTGCGCCCCGACGGCGTGCGGATCACGACCGCCGCCGGCGAGCCCGTCGAGCGCGCGGTCGAGACGGTCGACTGGGACGAGGAGACCGCCGAGAAGGGCGGCTTCGAGACCTTCATGCTCAAGGAGATCCACGAACAGGCCGACGCGCTCGCCGAGACGATCGCCGACCGCACCGCCCGCGGCGACGGCGTCGACCTCGACGAGCAGGGCGCGTTCGCGCAGTCGCTGCTCGCCGACGTGCAGCGGATCGTCGTCGTCGCCTGCGGCACCGCCTACCACGCCGGCGTGATAGGCCGCTACGCGATCGAGGCGTGGGCGCGGCTGCCGGTCGAGCTCGACATCGCCTCCGAGTACCGCTACCGCAACCCCGTCGTCGGCCCCTCCGACCTCGTGATCGGCATCTCCCAGTCGGGCGAGACCGCCGACACGCTCGCCGCGATGCGCCTCGCGCGCGAGCGCGGCGCGCGCGTGCTCGCGATCACCAACACGATGGGCTCGCAGGCCACGCGCGAAGCCGACGGCGTGCTCTACACGCGCGCCGGCCTGGAGATCGGCGTGGCGGCCACCAAGACCTTCGTCTGCCAGGTCGCCGTCATGTTCATGCTCGGCCTGCGCCTGGCCGAGCAGCGCGGGACCCTCCCGCCGGAGCGGCTCGCCGCGCTGGTCGGCGAGCTCAAGCACATGCCCCACCAGATCGAGGAGCTCGTCAAGAGCGGCGAACCCCAGGCCGCCGCGATCGCCGACGACTGCTGGCAGGAGGACTTCTTCCTGTACATCGGCCGCCACGTCGGGCTGCCCGTGGCGCTCGAGGGCGCGCTGAAGCTCAAGGAGATCTCCTACATATCCACCGACGCCTACGCGGCCGGCGAGATGAAGCACGGGCCGATCGCGCTGCTCGACGAAGGCACGCCCGTGGTGTGCGTCGCAACCCGCTCGCCGGTGCTCGAGAAGCTGATCTCCAACGTCCAGGAGGCCCGCGCCCGCGGCGCGCGCGTGATCGCCGTGACCACCGCCGGCGAAGGCGTCGTCGAGCCGCACGCGGACGCCACGCTCGCCGTGCCCGCCACCGACTGGATGCTCCAGCCGATCCTCGCCGTGATCCCGCTGCAGCTGCTCGCCTACGAGATCGCGCGACGGCGCGGCCTGAACGTCGACCAGCCGCGCAACCTGGCGAAGACCGTCACCGTCGAGTAAGGCCGCCAGGTGCGCCCCCTGCCGCCCTGGCTCACGCCCCTCCCGGACGCGGCGAGCATGCGCGAGATCGACAGCTGGGCGATCGAGCGCCAGGGCGTGCCCGGCCTCGAGCTGATGGAGCGCGCCGGCGAAGGCGTGGCCCGGGTGCTCGAGCGGATCGTGCCCGACGGCCCCGTCGCGGTCCTCTGCGGCAAGGGCAACAACGGCGGCGACGGCCTCGTCGTGGCGCGCCTGCTGCGCGAGCACGGCCGCACGGTGCGCGTCGTCTGCGCCACGCCGCCCGGAGAGCTCCGCGGCGACGCGCGCGCCAACCTCGAACGCCTCCCCGGCGAGCCGCCCGTGCAGCTCGACGGCGCGCCCTGGACCGCGGCAGCCGAAGCCGACCCCGAAGCCGCCGGCGCCGGCGCCCTCGCCGGCGCCCTGGCGCTCGCGGGCGCGACCGCGCTCGTCGACGCGTTGCTCGGCACCGGCTTCAGCGGCGAGCCCCACGGGGCGCTCGGCGCCGCGATCGAGGCGCTCGAGGCCGCCGCGGCGCCCGTCGTCAGCGTCGACGTGCCGAGCGGCGTGGACGCCTCGACCGGGGCCGTCCGCGGCGGCGCCGTGCACGCCACCGCTACCGTCACCTTCCACGCCGCCAAGCCCGGGCTGTGGATCAGGCCCGGCAAGGCCCACGCGGGCGAGGTCCACGTACTCGACATCGGCATCCCGCGCGGCGCCCCGCTCGTCGCCGAGGTCGGCCTGATCGAGCCGGCCGTGATCGCCCGACTGCCGACGCGCGACGCCGCCTCGACCAAGTTCGCATCCGGGCACGTGCTCGTCGTCGGAGGCTCGCGCGGGCTGAGCGGCGCGCCGCGCATGGCCGCCGAGGCGAGCATGCGCGCGGGCGCCGGCTACGTCACCGCCTGCGTGCCCGCGTCGCTACAGGACCTGCTGGCCGGCGCGGCCACCCCCGAGCTGATGACCCGCGGCCTGGCCGAAGCAGACGGCGCGCTCGACCCCGGCGCGCTCGACGAGCTGCTCGAAGCCGCCGGGCGCGGCGGCGCGATCGTCCTCGGGCCCGGCCTCGGGCGCACCGACGGCGCGTTCGCCCTGGCTCGCTCGCTCGCCGCCCGCGCCGACGTCGCGATGGTGCTCGACGCCGACGGCCTGAACGCGCACGCCGGGCGGCTGGAGGAGCTGGCCGCGCGCGGCGCGCCGACGGTGCTCACGCCACACGCCGGCGAGCTCGGCCGGCTGCTCGCGCTCGACAGCGCCGCGGTCGAGCGCGAACGGCTGGCCCACGTGCGCGACGCCGCCGCGCGCAGCCAGGCGGTCGTCGTGCTCAAGGGCGACGACACGCTCGTCTCCCTGCCCGACGGGACCGTGGCGGTCAGCCGCGGCGCCAGCCCCGCGCTCGCCACCGCCGGCACCGGGGACGTGCTCGGCGGCGTGATCGCCGCGCTGCTCGCCCAGGGCCTCGACGCGTTCACCGCCGCCGCCGCCGGCGTGGCGCTGCACGCGCAGGCCGGCCGCGAGGCGGCGCGGGCGCTCGGCGCGCGCGAGGGGGTGATAGCGAGCGACGTCATCAGCGCGCTGCCGGCAGCGCGCCGGGCGATGCTGTTTGATGCAGGGCAGCGGACGGAGGGAGAGGATGGCTGACGCCGGACGGGTGCAGGCGAGGGTCAACGTGGCTGCGATCCGGCGCAACTGCGCGCGCCTGTGCACGCAGCTGCACGGCGGCGCCGTGCTGTGCGCGGTCGTCAAGGCCGACGGCTACGGCCACGGCGCCGTTGCCAGCGCCCGCGCGGCGCTCGCCGGGGGCGCGCGCTGGCTGGCCGTCGCCGACGCCGGCGAGGCGCGCGAGCTGCGCGAGGCGGGCCTGCGCGAGGTGCCGCTGCTGGTGATGGGCGCGCTCACCCCCGAGGGGCTCGCGCAGGCGCTCGCCGCCGACGCGGACGTGGTCGTGTGGAACGAGGGCTTCCTCGAGCGGATCGTCGCGCTCGGCGGCGGGCGCGTGCACGTCAAGCTCGACTCCGGCATGGGACGCCTGGGCACCCGCGACCCCGCCGAGGCCTCGCGCGTGGCCGACGCGGCCGCGCGCGCCGAAGGCGTGCAGCTCGTCGGCGCGATGACCCACTTCGCCACCGCCGACGACCTGAACGACGGCGGCTTCTTCGCCGAGCAGCTCGAGGCGTTCGGCCGCTGGGCGCGCGAGCTGGCGCGCGCGCATCCACAGGTGCTCGTGCACGCCGCCAACAGCGCCGCCACGATGCGCGAGCCCGAGGCGCAGTTCGACATGGTGCGCTGCGGCATCGCGATCTACGGCATGGACCCGTTCGGGCGCGACCCGGCCGCGCGCGCGCTGGAGCCGGCGCTGGAGCTGCGCTCCTACGTCGCCGAGGTCAAGCTGTGCCGTCGCGGCGAGAGCGCCGGCTACGGCCGCCAGTTCGTGGCCGAGTCCGACACCTACGTCGGCGTGCTGCCGGTCGGCTACGGCGACGGCTGGCGCAGGGGGCTCTCCAACAACGCCGACGTGCTCGTCGCCGGCCGGCGCCACCCGCTGGTGGGCGTCGTCTCGATGGACAGCATCACGGTCGACCTCGGCGCGGACGCACAGGCGCCCGGGCTGCGCGGCCAGGACGCGATCCTGATCGGCATCCAGGGCGCCGAGCGGATCACCGCCGAGGAGGTCGCCCGGCGTCTCGACACGATCAACTACGAGGTCACCTGCGCGCTGACCCCGCGCGTGCCGCGCGTCTACCACCGCGACGGCACGCCGCTGGCGCTCCCGCGCAAGGCGTGCGCCCCGCGTGAGCACGCCGGCTGACGTGGCGCGCGCGGCCCTCGCGGGCACGCGCGCATGGCTCGTCGGCGGCGCCGTGCGCGACGCGCTGATGGGACGCGAGACCGCCGACCTCGACCTGGTCGTGGCGGGCGACCCGGCGGGCGCGGCGCGCGCGCTCGCGCGCGCCGGACCCCGGGCCGCGTGCTTCGCGCTCTCCGAGGACTTCGGCGCCTGGCGCGTGGTCGCCCGCGAGGGCGCCTGGCAGGCGGACGTCTCGCCGCTGCGCGCCGAGACGATCG
>DASZFZ010000033.1:0-55063 GCA_035939315.1 Solirubrobacteraceae bacterium
CCGGGGTGCGGGCGTGCCACCGCCACGGCGCTAGCGCGTAGGCAGACGCTGGCTTTGAGGAGCCGGCGGGCGGCCCTAGTGGTGTTCGAGCGGCAGTTCGTCGATTTCGCGGCGTGTGTCTTTGATCCACAGCGCGATGCAGACGACCGTGAGGATCACGCCGACGACCGTGAACTCGATGAAGGTCGTGACGCCCACGAGCGCGAGCGTGATGCCGACCGCGGTCAGCACCGGCAGGATGCTGGGGCCGGGGAGGTGGATCTCCTCGCCGGCGGGCGGGACCTCGGGCTCGAGCGGGCTCACGAGAGGAACGCCTCAGCGACCACGAAGGTGATGCCGAACATGAACATGCAGATCGCGCCGACGATCAGCGCGGTGCGGATGTTCTTGACTGCCAGACGCCGGTCCATGCGGGCTGGATCATATCCATTGGGCAGGCCGTCGCGCGCTCCCGTCGAGCGTCCGCGAGGGCGCTCGCGCCGGGCGGCCAGTGGCCCGGGCGGGGTGAGGGCGGCCAGTGGCCCGGGCGGGGTGAGGGCGGGCCGCGGCGCGGGCGGGTGAGGGCGCGCCGCCCGCCTACAGGTGCCGGTCGGCGACCATCGCGCTGAACAGCAGCGCCAGGTAGGCCAGCGAGTACAGGTACAGGCGCAGCGCCGAGCGGCGGTCGGCGCGACGATACAGCCGCGCCGCGCCGGCGATGAAGCCCAGCCCGAGCGCCATCGAGGCGAGGAGGTAGAGCACGCCGAAGCCGCCCGCGCAGAACGGCAGCTGCGTGACCGCGTACAGCAGCACCGCGTACAGGACGATCTGCCTGCGCGTCTCGGCCTCGCCCCTGACGACCGGCAGCATCGGCACGCCGACCTTGCGGTACTCGTCCTGCATCAGCAGCGACAGCGCCCAGAAGTGCGCGGGCGTCCAGAAGAAGACGATGAAGAACAGCATCACGGCGGTGCCGCTGACCGAGCCCGTCACCGCCGCCCAGCCGACCAGCGGCGGCACCGCGCCGGCGGCGCCGCCGATCACGATGTTCTGGGGCGTGCGCCGCTTCAGCCACACGGTGTAGACGAACACGTAGCCGAGGAAGCCCGAGAACGACAGCGCCGCCGCCAGCGGGTTGACGAGCAGGCTCAGCTCGAGCACCGACAGCGCGGCGAGCGCGCAGCCGAACGCCAGCGCGGCGCCGGGCGCGATCCGTCCGGCGGGGATCGGGCGGGAGGCCGTGCGCTTCATCTGCGCGTCGATGTCCCGGTCGAACCAGTGGTTGACGGCGCCCGCGCCGCCGGCCGACAGGTAGCCGCCCAGGCAGGTCAGCGCGACCAGCAGCGGCGAGGGGTCGCCCGCCACGTACATCGT
The DNA here is from genome assembly GCA_035939315.1 of Solirubrobacteraceae bacterium. Lineage (GTDB taxonomy): Bacteria > Actinomycetota > Thermoleophilia > Solirubrobacterales > Solirubrobacteraceae > Palsa-744. Next base: position 1,354 of record DASZFZ010000033.1, read on the forward strand.
CGCGATCGTCGTCAGCAGCAGCAGCGACTGGACCTTCGGCTTGGTCAGCTCCAGGTAGTCGCCGAGCAGCGTCAGCGTGCGCGAGGAGTGGCGCGCCCGGGCCAGCTCCAGGCCGGCGGGGCGCTCGAGCGCCCGCGCTCCGCCGCGGGGCGGAGCGACGCTCACGCCGCCCCCGTGGGCCGCGTGAGCAGCATCTAGACCCCGACCTGCGTGGCTCCGGTGGGGACCGTCGCCCCCGAGCCGGTGCCCGTCCGCCGGTGCACCTCGTGGCGGATGTCCTTCATCGGCTCGGCCGAGCGCACCACGGGGACCACGTCGAAGTTGTTGACCGGCGGCGGCGAGGTCGTGAACCACTCGAGCGTGTTCGCCTTCCACGGGTCGGGGCCGGCGACCACGCCGACTTTGAGGCTGCGCCAGATGTTGAGGATCGTCACGATCACGCCGGCCGCGAGGATGAACGAGCCGACCGTGGAGATCTGGTTGTAGAGCGCCAGGTGGCCGACGTTGTCGTACTCGTACACGCGCCGGGGCATGCCGTCCATGCCGATCACGTGCTGGATCAGGAACGTGATCAGCACGCCCCAGAACATCAGCCAGAAGCTCAGCTTGCCGAGCCCTTCGCCGAGCATCCGCCCGGTCATCTTCGGGAACCAGTAGTAGATCGCGGCGAAGATCGGGAAGACCGCGCCGCCGACCAGCACGAAGTGGATGTGCGCGACCACGAAGTAGGTTTCGTTGAGCTGCCAGTCGACGGGGAAGACGGCGAGGAACACGCCGGAGATGCCGCCGATCAGGAACAGCGCGAGGAACCCCGCGCAGAACAGGAGCGGCGTCGTGAATTCGATCGTGCCGCGCCACAGCGTGGCGATCCAGTTGAGCATCTTCACGCCCGTCGGCACGGCGATCAGGAACGAGCTCAGCATCACGAACACGAGGATCGCCTCGGGGATCGGCGTCGTGAACATGTGGTGCGCCCACGTGAGGAAGCCGAGGAACGCGATCGCCACGGTGGAGGCCGCGATCGCCTTGTAGCCGAAGATCGGCTTGCGCGCGAACACGGGCAGGATCTCGGAGACCAGCCCGAAGCCGGGCAGCACCATGATGTAGACCTCGGGGTGCCCGAAGAACCAGAACAGGTTCTGCCACAACAGCGGCGAGCCGCCCTCGGTTGGGTCGAAGAAGTGGGTGCCGAAGTGGCGGTCGGTGAGCAGCATCGTGACCGCCGCCGCGATCACCGGCAGCGCGAAGATCAGCAGCACCGAGTAGGTCAGGATCGCCCACACGAACAGCGGCAGGCGCCCCCAGCTCATGCCCTTGGCGCGCATGTTCGCGATCGTCGCGTAGAAGTTGATCGCGCCGATCAGCGAGGAGATGCCGGTGAGGTGGATCAGGTAGATCCACGCGTCCTGGCCGCCCGAGGGCGAGTACAGCGATTCCGAGAGCGGCGGGTAGCTCGTCCAGCCGGCTTCCGGCGGGTGCCAGAAGATCGAGGCGTAGAAGACGATCCCGCCCGCCAGCAGCAGCCAGAAGGAGAGCGCGTTCAGGCGCGGGAAGGCCATGTCGCGGGCGCCGATCATCAACGGCAGGAAGTAGTTGGCAAGGCCCGCCATGAACGGCACGACGAACAGGAAGATCATCGTCGTGCCGTGCATCGTGAACAGCTGGTTGTAGACTTCCGGCGTCACCAGCGTGTTGTTGGGCGCGCCCAGCTGCAGGCGGATCATCAGCGCCTCGGTGCCGCCCAGGCAGAAGAAGACGAAGCACAGGACCATGTACATGATCCCGATCCGCTTGTGGTCGGTGGTCGTGATCCAGCTCGTCCAGCCGCTCGCCTCGCGCTCGGCGCGGTGGGCTGCGACCTGTGGTATCGGGGCAGCGTAGGTGGCCATCGTCCGCTTGCAGTCCTCCGTGTCCTAAGGGTTCTCGACCGCGCCGGGGCCCTGTTCGGCGTTCAGTTTCTTGCGCGCCTTGGCCGCTTCTTCGTTGGCTTCGGCGATCTGCTGCTTCTGGTGCGCCAGCCATTCTTCCCACTGCGCCGGTTCCAGGGCGCGGACCGTGGCGATCATGCGCGCGTGGCCGCGTCCGCACAGGAACGCGCACTGGCCCTGGAAGACGCCCGGCTTTTCGACCTTGAACCAGGTGTAGTTGTGGTATCCGGGCACCGCCTGGAACTTGCCGCCGAGTTCCGGGATCCACCAGGAGTGCACGACGTCCTCGGAGACGATGTTCAGCTCGACCGTCGTTTTCGTCGGCACGACCATTTCCTCGTAGGAGTAGGGCGCGCCGAGGCCGTCGGATTCGTTGGCGCCCGGGTAGATGTACTGCCAGATGTACTGGCGCCCGATCACGTTGATTTCGAGCACTTTCTTGTTCGGCGGCAGCTTCTTCTGGTTGCTCGCGTAGATCAGGTTGTTCTGTTCGCCCAGGTCGGCCAGCGAGGCGCCGCCCGGCCCCGAGTCGGGCGGGTTCTCGATCGAGGAGAGCTTCGCGAAGGTGAGGATCGCGAGCCCCAGCAGGATCACCGCCGCGGCGGCCGTCCAGCCGACCTCCAGGCGCGTGTTGCCGTGGATCTGCGAGGGCACCGCGCCCTTGCGCTTGCGGAACTTGACGAGCGCGTAGCCGAGCGCGATCTCGACGGCGAAGAAGATGATCAGCGCGATCACGAGCGTGACCACGTACAGCGTGTGGATCTCCTTCGCGTTGGGCGAGGCGCCCTTGGCGGGCGTGAAGAACGCGAGCAGTGTGGGGAGCAGGTGGCCCAAGGCGGGCGAGATTCTATTCACGCTGGCGCGGAATGCGCTTGATAACGATTGTCACAAGGGTTCAAGTGTGTCTCCGAGCCGGTTTCCGAGCGCTCTCAGCGGCCCTTGAAGGCCGGCGGGCGTTTTTGCAGGAACGCCGTCGCGCCCTCGACGAAGTCCTCGCTTTCGGACATCTCCTGCTGGTTTCGCGCCTCCAGCTCGAGCTGCTCGTCCATGCGCGAGAACAGCCAGCTGTTGACCTGGCGCTTGCCGGCGGCGTAGGAGAGCGTCGGCCCCGAGGCCAGGCGCGCGGCCAGCGCGGCGGTCTCCGCGCCCAGCGACCCGTCTGGCACCACGCGGTTGATCAGGCCCCACTCGAGCGCGCGCGCGGCGGGCACGCGCTCGCCCAGCATCGCCATCTCGTTGGCGCGCGCCATGCCGACCCGGCTCGGCACGAACAGCGAGGAGCCGCCGTCGGGGGCGAGGCCGATGTTGACGAAGGCCAGCAGGAAGTACGCGCTCTCGGCCGCGATGATCAGGTCGCAGCACAGCGCCAGCGAGCAGCCGATGCCGACGGCCGCGCCGTTGACCGACGCGAGCACCGGCTTGGGCATCCGGCGGATCGTCTGCATGATCGGGTGGTAGCGCTCGGTCAGCGTCGTGTAGATGTCGGGGCGCCCGTCGGGCGTCTGCGGGCGCTCGCCGGCGTCGCGCAGGTCCGCGCCCGAGGAGAACCCGCGGCCGGCCCCCGTGATCACGACGGCGCGCACCGCGGCGTCCTCGGCCAGGCCGCGCAGCGCCGCGAGCAGGTCCGCGCCGAGCTGCGCGTTCCACGCGTTCAGCGTCTCGGGCCGGTTGAGTTCGACCGTGGCGGCCCCCTGCTCGCGGCGCACGCGTACGGTCTCGAGCTGCGTGCTCGCCTCGCTCATCGCTCTCCTCCTCTGACTCGCATGGACTCCGGCTCGCTTTGATCCTATGGTTTGTGGCATGACACGACCGGTGATCGGCATCTGCGCGGCCCTCGAGCGCGCCCGTTGGAGCGTGTGGGACATGCAGGCGGCGCTGATGCCGATGAGCTACGTCGAGGCCGTGCAGCGCGCCGGCGGCCTGGCGGTGCTGCTGGTGCCCGACCCCCAGGCGGTCGAGGACCCGCAGGAGACGCTCGCGCTCCTCGACGGGCTGATCCTCGCCGGGGGCGCCGACATCGACCCCGCGACCTACGCGCACGAGCCCCACCCGCAGACCGTCGACACGGTCCCCGAGCGCGACGCCTTCGAGGTCGCCCTGGCGCGCGCTGCGATCGAGGGCGACATGCCCGTGCTCGGCATCTGCCGCGGCATGCAGCTGATCAACGTCGCCTGCGGCGGCACGCTGCTCCAGCACCTGCCCGAGCGCTTCGGCCACCACGAGCACCGCCGCGTCGTCGGGTCCTTCGACGGCGCCGACCACGACGTGCTGCTGACCGAGGGCTCGCTCGCCGCGCGGGCGGCCGGCGAGCTGCACCACCCGACCAAGTCCCACCACCACCAGGGCGTCGACCGGCTGGGCGAGGGCCTCGTCGTCAGCGGCGTGTCCGTGTTCGACGGGCTGCCGGAGGCGATCGAGTGGGGGGGCGGGCCATCCGATTCCCGCTTCGTGCTGGGCGTGCAGTGGCACCCCGAGGCCGACCCCGCGAGCCCGGTCGTGGGCGCGCTGGTCGAGGCCGCCGTCGGCGCGCGCGTGGCCGAGTAGCCGGCGCCCTCCGGCGCCCATCACGGCCGGGCGCCCCGCGGGGCGCCACATATACTGCGCGCCCAGTGCGGCTGTCGAGGACGATCAGGGCGACCGCCTGGGGGATGGTGGCGGCGGGCCTCGCCGCGCCGCTGTTGCGAAAGCGCGTGAACGCGCCGCCGCTTGCGATGCAGGCCGTCGCCTTCGGCGCGCCGCTCGGGTTGAGCGTGGCGATGCGCCGCTCGCGCACCCGCGACGTGGCCGTGTGCGCGCTGCAGATGTGGGCGTACCTGGCCGAGTACAAGATCCCGCACGACGACGCCGACACCCAGGCGGCGCACGTGCACATCCGCTATCCGATCGTCGCCGATCGCGCGCTCGGCCTCGGCGAGCTGCCCTCCGTGCGTCTGCAGCGCAGGCTCGCGCGCGGGCGCCCCGGGGCGGTGCGGTGGCGGGCGCTCGACCGCGTGCTCGTGTGGACCCACTGGAGCTGGTTCTTCTTCCCCCACGGCTCGCTCGCCTACGTGCTCGTGCGCGACCGTGGGCGCTTCGCGCGCGCGGCGGTGCTCACCTACGCCGTCTTCGACCTCGGCGCGAGCGTCTACTGGGTGCTGCCGACGGCGCCGCCGTGGTACGCGGCCGAGCTCTCCGGCGAGCTCGACGGCCGGGCGCCGGAGGTGCGCCGCCTGATGGTCGAGTACGGCGAGAGCTTCTGGAGAGACGGCTGGGGCTCGCTCTACAGTGTCTTCGGAGGCAACCCACTGGCAGCGATGCCCTCTCTGCACTTCGCCACATCAGTGATGGCCACGCTCCTGCTCGCCGAGATGGGGCCGGTCGCCGGCGCGGTCGGCGCCGGCTACACGGCGACGCTCGGCCTGGCGCTCGTGTACCTGGGGGAGCACTACGTCGTCGACCTGCTCGCCGGGGCAGCGCTGACGCTCGCCGTGCGGCGCCTGGGCCCGCGCGCGGGGCCCGCGATCGCCCGCGTCGGGCGGCTCGTGGGCGCGCTGGAGGAGCTGGCCCACGCGACGGCCTGAAAGGGGGAGCGTGAGCGGGCAGAGGATGCGGGGCGGCGGGGAGCGGGTCCGGGAGGAGGGCGCCGAGCGGGCGGCCCCGCCGGCGCGCGCGAGGACGACGCCGCCCGCGAGGGGGCCGGGCGCGGGCGAGGACATGCCGCGCGTGCTGCTCACCCGGCGCCAGGTCGTGGTCTTCGCTCTGTTCGTGCTGGTCGTCGTGGGCTTCCTGTACTTCGTGCTGCCGAAGCTCAGCGGCGTCGGCAGCACCGTGCACCACCTCGAGGGCGGCGACAAGTGGTGGATCGCCATCGGCGTCGTGCTCGAGACCCTGTCGTTCGCAGGCTACGTGGTGCTGTTTCGAGCCGTGTTCGTGCAGGGCGCCGACACGGACGAGCAGCGCGGGCGCATCGGCTGGCGCGAGAGCTACGAGGTGACGATGGCCGGGCTCGTCGCGACGCGCCTGTTCGCGGCCGCGGGCGCCGGCGGCGTGGCGCTCACGGCCTGGGCGCTGCGGCGCTCGGGCATGGGCCCGCGGCTGGTCGTCTGCCGCATGGTCGCCTTCATGGTGCTGCTGTACGTGATCTACGCGGGCTCGCTGCTGATCGACGGGATCGGGCTGGGCAGCGGGCTGTTCCCCGGCGGCGGCTCGTTCGCGATCACGATCGTCCCGGCGATCGTCGCGGCGATCATGTTCGCGCTCGCGGGCCTGATGACGCTCTTGCCGGGCGATCTCGAGCGCCGGCTCGGCGGCTGGGCGCCGGGCGCCGGGCGCCTGTCGCACTGGGTCGCGCGCGCCGCCGCCGTGCCCGCGCTCGCCGCCAGTGGCGTGCGGACGGCGATCGAGCTCGTGCGCACGCGCGATCCGGGGCTGCTGGGCGCGCCGGCCTGGTGGGGCTTCGACATCGCCGTGCTGTGGGGCATGTTCCACGCGTTCGGCGCCGCGCCGCCGTTCACCGTGATCTGGATGGCCTACTTCGTGGGCATGCTCGGCAACCTGCTGCCGCTCCCCGGCGGCCTCGGCGGCGTCGAGGGCGGCATGATCGGCGCGCTCGCCGCCTTCGGCGTGAACTTCAACCTGGCGGTGCTGGCCGTGCTCTCCTACCGCGCGATCTCCTTCTGGCTGCCCACGCTGCCCGGTCTCGTCGCATACTTCCAGCTGCGCCGCACCGTGGCGCGCTGGCGCGAGGAGCGGGGCGAGCTCGGCGCCGGCGAGCAGCGCGCGAGCGCGAGCGCCACCGCGAGCGCCCTGCAAAGCACCTGAAACAGCTATACTTTACAAAGTGAAGTGACCCTTATGAGCCAGCTCGAAGGCACGCGACGGCGACGGCGGCAGCGGCGCCCGCGGCGAGCGCGAGCGAGAGCAGATCAGGAGAGCAGATGAGCGACGTCGAGAACGTGATCATCGTCGGCAGCGGGCCGGCCGGCTACACGGCCGCGCTGTACACGGCCCGCGCGAACCTGAAGCCGCTCGTGATCGAGGGCTTCGCCTGGGGCGGCCTGCTCCAGCAGACGACCGACGTCGAGAACTACCCGGGCTTCCCCGAGGGCGTCATGGGGCCCGAGATGATGCAGCGCTTCCGCGACCAGGCCGAGCGCTTCGGCGCGCGCCTGGTGACCGACCAGGCCGACCGCGTCCAGCTCGCGAGCGAGCCCGGCGGCATTCACAGCGTGTGGGTGGGAGACACCGAGCACCGCGCCCGCACGGTCGTGCTGGCGATGGGCGCCGAGCACAAGAAGCTCGGCGTGGCCGGCGAGGAGGAGCTGGCGGGGCGCGGCGTCAGCTACTGCGCGACCTGCGACGCGGCCTTCTTCCGCGACGCCACCACGATCATCGTCGGCGGCGGGGACTCCGCGATGGAGGAGGCGATCTTCCTGTCCAAGTTCGCCGCGAAAGTCACCGTCGTGCACCGCCGCGAGGAGTTCCGCGCCTCCAAGATCATGCTCGAGCGCGCCCGCGCGCAGGAGAACATCGAGCTGCTCACGCCCTACACCGTCAAGCAGCTCGTCGCCGGCGAGAACGGCGCGCTCGGGCACGCGGCGCTCGTCAACGTGCAGACCGGCGAGGAGCGCGAGCTGCTGATCTCCGGCGCCTTCGTGGCGATCGGCCACGAGCCCCAGTCGGCGCTCGTGCGCGGCCTCCTCGACGTCGACGAGAGCGGCTACGTGGTCACCGAGGGCAAGTCGACGCGCACCAAGCTGCCGGGCGTGTTCGCCGCCGGCGACCTCGTCGACCACACCTACCGCCAGGCGATCACGGCCGCCGGCTCGGGCTGCCAGGCGGCGCTCGACGCCGAGTGGTACCTGCGCGACACGCCCGGTGTGCCGGTCCCCGAGGGCATGCCGATGGGCGACCCCGCCGAGTCGCAGTACGCCCCGGCGGCCGAGTCGGCTTAGACGGCGCCCTCCAGCTCGAGCAGCCAGCGCTTGCGCTCGGGGCCGCCGGCGTAGCCGCCGAGCGCGCCGCCGGCGCGCAGCACGCGGTGGCAGGGGACCACGATCGGGAGCGGGTTGGCGCCGAGGGCGTTGCCGGCGGCGCGCGAGCCGCGCGCGCTGCCCGCCTCGCCCGCGACCTCGCCGTAGCTGGAGACCTCGCCGTAGGGGATCGCGTAGGTGGCCTCCAGCACGCGCCGGGCGAAGGCGCCCATCAGCCGCCAGTCCTGCGCCAGCTCGAACGCGCGGCGGCTGCCGGCGAAGTACTCCTCGAGCTCGCGGCGCACGCGCTCGAGCGGCGCCGGCGCCTCGACGATGCGCGGCGAGACGCGCCGTGCGAGCGCTTCGAGGACCGCGTCGACGTCCTCCTCGGGGAAGGCGAGCCGCACGAGGCCCTTGCGCGTGCTCGCCGCCAGCAACGTCCCCAACGGCGACTCGACGGGGGCGTAGACGACGTCCGCGAGCCCCTCCGCGGCCAGGCGCTCGCTCAGGCGCGCGGCCGCCCGCGCGGCCTCCTCGGCGCCCGGCCGCGCGTTGCCGCGTCGCAGCGCCCGCTCGAGCTGGTCGTTTCGCTCCCCCGTCATGTCGGCACCACCTTTCTCAGCTTCGTCAGACCCTCGTGCAGCGAGCGCCGCGCCGCCTCCTCCGAGCAGCCGATCGCCGCGGCGATCTCGCGGTGGGACAGGTCGGCGACGTAGCGCAGCACGACCGCCGAGCGCTGGCGCGCGGGAAGCCGCTCGACGGCGCTCCACAGGTCGGCGTCGGGTGTCGCCGGCGCCCCGCCGCGGCGCCCGTCGATCGCGGCCACGTCCTCGACGGGCAGCGCGCGGCGGGTGCGCGCACGGTGCGCGTCGATCGACTTGCGCTGGGCGATCCTCAGCACCCAGGCGCGCAGGTTCGAGTCGGGCCGCAGGCGCGGGTAGGCGCGCAGCGCCGCGACGAAGGTCTCCTGGAAGCAGTCGTCGGCCTCGCTCGGCCCGACGGCGGCGGCCAGGAAGCGCCAGACCGCGTCGCGGTGCTCGTCCAGGAACCGCTGAAAGGGGGGCAGCGTCTCGGCGCTCACACCCCTACAACGCCGGCCGGCCCGCGCAACGTGAGATGCCTACTCGTCGTACTCGAAGAAGCCCGAGCCGGTGGAGCGCCCCAGCCTGCCCGTGCGCACCAGGCGCCGCAGCGCGGTCGCCGGGCGGTAGCGCTCCTCGCCGTACTCCTCGAACAGCGCGCCCAGCACCGCCAGCACGTGCTCGAGGCCGATCGCGTCGGCCCACTCCAGCGGCCCGCGCGGGTGGCTGAGGCCGAGCACCATTCCCGTGTCGATGTCGCTGGCGCTGCCGACGCCCTCGCCGAGCGCGAAGGCCGACTCGTTGATCACCTGGCAGACGATCCGCCCGAGCGTCAGGCCGGGCGCGTCGCCGACCCACTCGACGTGCTTGCCGAGCGCCGCGAAGAAGCGCTCGGCGCGGGCCGCGGCGACCGGCGAGGAGCTCTCCGAGCGCGTCAGCTCGACCAGCTGGGCGCGCTCGAAAGGCGGCAGCACGTGAAAGCCGACGGCGCTGCCGTCGGGGTCCAGCGCGCTCAGCGAGCCGCTCGCGCACAGCACCACCTGGGCGCCGCCGTGGGCGGGCGCCGGCGCGCCGCGGCGCTCGGGCTGGGCGCCGGCGGCCAGCGCCTCGCCGGCCGCCGATATGGGCGTGCCGGCGCAGTCGACGAACAGCGCCGGCAGCACGCCGCCGGTGGGCGCGTGCGGGGAGCGCACCTCATAGCCCGCCTGCTCGGCGGCCTCGCGCAGCTCCTGCGCGACGTTGCCCTCGCCGGAGATCACGACCACGCCCTCGCCGTGGCCGGGCGCGGCCGGGTCGGGCGCGGGCGGGTCCTCGGGGCGGTGCCGGCCGGCCGAGTAGTCGTAGTAGCCGCGGCCGGTCTTGCGCCCGTAGAGCCCCGCCGCCACCTGGCGCGCGGCGATCATCGAGGGCCGCCAGCGCGGCTCGCCGAAGCTCTGCTCGTAGAAGCTCTTGGAGATCTCCAGGCCCGTCTCGACGCCCACCAGGTCCATCAGCTCGAAGGGCCCCATGCGAAAGCCGCCCTCCAGGCGGCAGATGCGGTCGATCGTCTCGACGTCGGCGAGCTGCTCTTGCAGCAGGCGCAGCGCCTCCAGGCCGAACGGGCGGTTGCAGCGGTTGACGATGAAGCCGGGGCCGTCCTTGGCGAGGATCACGGTCTTGCCCATCGCCTCGCCGGTCGCGGTCGCGAGCGCGAGCGCCTCGGCGGAGGACTCGACGCCGGCGACGACCTCCAGCAGCGCCATCAACGGCGCCGGGTTGAAGAAGTGCATGCCGACGACGCGCTCGGGGCGCGTGGCGCCGCGCGCGATCGCCGTGACGAGCAGCGAGGAGGTGTTGGTCGCGAGCACGCAGCGCTCGCCGACGATCTCCGAGAGCTTGCCGTACATCTCGTGCTTGAGCTCCAGGCGCTCGGGCGCCGCCTCGATGACCAGCTCGCAGTCGGCCAGCGCGGCCATGTCATCGACCGGCACGAGGCTCTCGGCCGCGCGCGTGGCCTGATCGTCGGTCAGCTTGCCCTTCTCGGCTTCCTTGGCGAGGCCCTTGCGGGCGCTCTCGGCGCCCTTCGCGAGCGCCTCGGGGAAGGGGTCGTAGAGGAGCGTGCGCGCGCCCGAGCGCGCCGCCAGCTGTGCGATGCCGTTGCCCATCACGCCGGCGCCGAGCACGCCGACGACGGCCGCCGCGCGACCATCCATCAGGCCGCGACCAGCGCGTTCACGCCGGTCATCGCGCGGCCGATCAGCATCTGCTGGATCTGCGAGGTGCCCTCGTAGATCGTGGTGACGCGCGCGTCGCGGAAGTAGCGCTCGACGGGGTGGTCGTCGACATAGCCGGCGCCGCCGTGCACCTGGATCGCGAGGTTCGCGCATTCGAGCGAGGCTTCGGTGGCGTGGAGCTTGGCGATCGAGGTCTCCAGGCTGTTCGGCCGGCCCTGGTCCTTGAGGAAGCCGGCGCGCCACGCGAGCATCCGCGAGGCGTCCGTTTTCAGGACCATTTCGGCGATCATCGCCTGCACCAGCTGGAAGCTCGCGATCGGTTTGCCGAACTGCTCGCGCTCCTTGGCGTACTTGACGGACTCGTCGACGCAGCCCTGGCAGATGCCGACCGCGCCGCAGGCCACCGAGTAGCGCCCGGACTCGAGGTTGGAGAGCGCGATTTTGAAGCCGTCGCCGACGTTGCCGAGCATCTGCTCGTCGCTCACCTCGACGTCTTCGAGCGAGATCGAGGCGGTGTCGGAGGCGTGCAGGCCCATCTTGTGCTCGATCGTCTGGGCGGAGTAGCCGGGGTGGTCGGTGTCGACCATGAAGCACGCGATGCCCTTGTAGCCGAGCGCCGGGTCGGTCTGGGCGAAGATCAGCGCGACCTTCGCGTAGTTGCCGAGCGAGATCCACATCTTCGAGCCGTTGAGCACCCAGCCGCCGTCGGTCTTGCGCGCGCGCGTCTTCTGGTTGGCGGCGTCCGAGCCCGTGTCGGGCTCGGTGAGGCCGAAGCAGCCGAGCCACTCGCCCGAGCAGAGCTTCGGCAGGTAGGTGTGCTTCTGCTCCTCGGTGCCGTACTTGAGGATGCCCGAGCAGACCAGCGAGGTCTGCACCGAGATGACTGTGCGGATGGAGGAGTCGGCGCGGCCGATCTCCTCGACGACGAGGCCGTAGGAGAGATAGTCGAGGCCCGCGCCGCCGTACTGCTCGGGGACGATCGCGCCGAGATAGCCCTGGTCGGCGACCTTCTTCACCATCTCCAGGTCGAAGTGGTGGTTGCGCGCGTTTTCGCGCGACTGCACGACGATCTCCTTGTCGGCGAACTCGCGCGCGGTCTCCTTGATCAGGCGCTGCTCGTCGGTCAGGTCGAAGTCCATGGCTGTCGGTGCTCCTATTCGTTGGTCAGCTTGGGGGATTGCCACGGCGCGTGGACGCGCCGCTCGATCTCCTCGGCGATCCCCTCGATCGGCAGGCGCTCCTGCGCCAGCGAGTCTCGGTCACGCACTGTGACAGTCCGGTCCTCGAGACTCATATGGTCGATCGTAATGCACAGCGGCGTACCGATCTCGTCCTGGCGGCGGTAGCGCCGGCCGATCGCGCCGCCGGCGTCGTACTCGCACTGCACGCGGCCGCGCAGCAGCGCCTGGACCTCGCGCGCGAGCTCGGGCTGGCCGTCCTTGGACACGAGCGGCAGCACCGCCGCCTTGACCGGGGCCAGGCGCGGGTGCAGCCTCAGCACGGTGCGCGTCTCGCCGACGCCCGCGCCCTCGCGCTCGACCAGTTCCTCGTCGTAGGAGTCGACGAGGAAGGCGAGCGTCGCCCGGTCGGCCCCGGCGGCGGGCTCGATCACGTGCGGCACGTAGCGCTCGCCGCTTGCCTGGTCGAAGTACTCGAGCTTCTCGCCCGAGAACTTCGCGTGCTGGGTGAGGTCGAAGTCGCCGCGGTTGGCGATGCCCTCGAGCTCGGACCAGCCGATGGGGAAGAGGTACTCGACGTCGCTGGTGCCGCGCGAGTAGTGGGAGAGCTCGTCGGGGTCGTGGGCGCGCAGGCGCAGGTGGTCGGGGCGGATGCCCAGGTCGGTGTACCAGCGCTCGCGCTCTGAGAGCCAGTGCTCGAACCAGCGCTGCGCCTCGGCGGGCGGGACGAAGAACTCCATCTCCATCTGCTCGAACTCGCGCGTGCGGAAGATGAAGTTGCCTGGCGTGATCTCGTTGCGGAAGGACTTGCCGACCTGGGCGATGCCGAACGGCGGTTTCTTGCGCGAGAACTGGAGCACGTTCTTGAAGTTGATGAAGATGCCCTGGGCGGTCTCGGGGCGCAGGTAGGCGGTCGCGCCCGACTCCTTGACCGGCCCGATCGTCGTCTCGAACATCAGGTTGAAGTCGCGCGCCTCGGTGAGGTCGCACTCGTCGGCTTCGCCGGGGTGCTTGGAGGGTTTGCGCCCGCACGGCAGCTCCGCCAGGTGGTCGGCGCGGAAGCGCTGCTTGCAGGTGCGGCAGTCGACCAGCGGGTCGGTGAAGCCGGCGAGGTGGCCGGAGGCCTCCCACACGCGCGGGTGCTGGAGGATCGCGGAGTCGATCGCGACGATGTCGTCGCGCTCCTGGAGCATCGCCCGCCACCACTCGTTCTTGACGTTGGTCTTCAGCAGCACGCCGTAGTGGCCGTAGTCGTAGGTCGAGCCGACGCCGCCGTAGATCTCCGAGGAGGGGAACACGAAGCCGCGGCGCTTGCACAGCGCGACGATCTTGTCCATCGTCACGAGGTCGGCTTCGGTGGGGGTGGGCTCGCTCATCGCCGGCTGCGGATGCTAGTCGAGCAAATCGCGCTGCGCGTACGCCTAGGATCCGCCTCGGTGGCACGGGTGCTGATCGTCGCGGGCGGCTGTCGCGGGCTGGGGCTCGCGCGGGCTTTGATCGATGAGGGGCACGCGCTGCGCATCACCACGCGCAGCGAGGCGGGCCGCGCGGCGATCGAGGCCGCGGGCGCCGAGTGCTGGGTCGGCACGCCCGACCGGCTGGCGACGCTGCGCGGGGCGCTCGACCGGGTCGCGGTCGCCTGCTGGCTGCTCGGCTCCTGTGCGGGCTCCGAGGAGGAGCTGCGCGCCCTGCACGGCACCCGTCTGGAGCTGTTCCTGACACAGGCGATCGACACGACCGTGCGCGGCATCGTCTACGAGGCGCGCGGCACGAGCACGCCCGCGGGCGTGCTCGCCGAGGGCGAGCGGATCGTGCGCGCGCAGACCGAGCGCAACCAGATCCCGGCGGCCTTCCTGACGGCCGACCCGGGCGCGCGCGAGGCCTGGATCGCGCAGGCGCGCGGCGCGATCGACGCGCTGCTCGCCGGCGCCTAGCGTGTTCGGGCGGCGCCGCGGCGCCGCCGCCCGGGTGTGCAGGTTCGTCTACTCAGATCAAGCTGGGGGCGGGGGCGGCCGATGAAATCCACGAGATGTCGGGGGAGCGCTCGCGATATGGGTTGTGCGTGTCGGCGGTCGGCGCGATCGTGCTGGCGGGCTCGGTGTTCCTGCCGTGGTACCGGGTGGGCGCGCCCGCGCACGGGCTCGCCGCCGGCGGCCCGGCGGGCGCCGCGCCGGCGGGGTCCGTCGGGGGCCTTCACGCCTCGCCCGGGCTCGCCGCCGTGCTGCTCGCGCTGGCGGCGCTGGCGATGCTCGACGTGCTGCTGCCGCTGGTGCGCGCGCGGGGACCGGTGCCCGTCGGCGCCGGCGGAGCGGTCGTGCTGCTCGGCGCGCTGGGCGCCGCCTGCGCTGCCTTTCGCATGGTCGACCCGCCGTCGTCGGTGACCGCCGCGGGGATGCTCGCGGCGTCGCTGCGCGAGGGCGCGTGGCTGGCGCTGATCGGCTCGGTGACGGTGATGCTGGGCGGCATGTGGCCGCGCTGCGTGCCCGCGGGCGAGCTCGGGGCGCTGCGCCCCGGCACGCTATCCTGGAACTAATCTCCGTAAAGCCGATCAGGATTTTTCGCGGTGCTGAGGCGGCTCTCACGCTCGCCCTCACGCAGCCCGACCGCGGCTGACACCTCTCTGACAAAGGAGCACAACCAGATGGCGCTACAGCTTGGCGACGTGGCCCCCGACTTCGAGGCCGACACGACCGAGGGCAGGATCAAATTCCACGACTGGATCGGCGACTCGTGGGCGGTGCTGTTCTCGCACCCCAAGGACTTCACGCCCGTGTGCACGACCGAGCTCGGCTACATGGCCAACGCCAAGCCCGAGTTCGACAGCCGCGGCGTGAAGATCATCGGCCTGTCGGTCGACCCGCTCGACAAGCACGAGCAGTGGGCCAAGGACATCGAGGAGACCCAGGGCGCCGCGCCCAACTACCCGATCATCGGCGACAGCGACTTCAACGTCTCGAAGCTCTACGGGATGCTCCCGGCGAGCACCTCGGGCGACCCGGCCGATCGCACGCCGGCGGACAACCAGACGGTGCGCAACGTGTTCGTGATCGGCCCCGACAAGAAGGTCAAGCTGATCCTCGTCTACCCGATGACGACGGGGCGCAACTTCGACGAGGTGCTGCGCGTGATCGACTCGCTGCAGCTGACCGCCAAGCACAAGGTCGCGACGCCGGTCAACTGGAAGCGGGGCGAGAAGGTGATCATCGCCGGGTCGGTCTCCAACGACCAGGCCAAGGAGCTCTACCCGGACGGCTGGGAGGAGCCCCGGCCGTACATCCGCATCGTGCCCGAGCCGGTCGGCTAGGGCCGCGCGGGCGCGTCGGGCGCGTCGGGCGCGTCGGGGCCAGCCGGCGGGCTGGGCTCGGGGCGCCCGGGGCCGGCCAGCGCCAGCCGGCCGCCGTCCGCGGGCGGCTCGAGCCGCGCGAACAGGTGGCTGAGGATGCGCGCGGTGGCGCCCCAGATGGTGTGCCCGTCGACCACGTAGGCGTCGGTCTGGAAGGTGATGCCGCGGCGTTCGAGCGGCACCTTTTCGAGGCCGGCGCGCACGCGCGCGAGCGGCAGCTCGAGCACCGCCTCGACCTCGCGGGCGGAGAGGCTCCAGGCCAGGCCGGCGGGGATCTGGGCGACGAACGGGTGGATGACGTAGCTGGTCGCGAACGTGGCGGTCGCGGGCAGCGTGACGATCAGTGCCACGTGGGAGCGGGCGAGGCCGATCTCCTCCTCGGCCTCGCGCAGCGCGGTCGTCTCGAGGTCGGCGTCCTCGGCGTCGCGGCGGCCGCCGGGGAAGGAGATCTCGCCGGCGTGGCTGCGCAGGTCGGCGCGGCGCTTGGTGAGCACCACGTGGGGCTCGCCGCGCTCGCCGCCGACGAACAGCGGCACGAGCACGGCCGCGGGGATCGGCTCGCCCGCGGTGGCTGGTCGCGGGGGCGATGCGGGCGTGGAGGAGCTGGGCCGATCTGGGCTGGCCGGCGAGCCTGGCTCAGGCGGCCAGGTGGACGCGCTCAATGCGCTCCTGGAACATGACCTCGCCGTCGAGCACCCGGTGCACGGGGCACTTCGCGGCGATCACGCGCAGGCGCTCGACCTGATCCTCGGGGAGGTCCTGCGGCAGGCGCATGACGAGCTCGAACTTGGTCGGGCAGCCGCGCTCGGCGGGGCTGTACTCGACGTCGACCTCGACGTGGCCGATGTCCCAGCCCTTGCGGGCTGCGTACATCTCCATCGTGATCGCCGTGCAGGAGGCGAGGCTCACGGCCAGCAGCTCCTGCGGGTCCGGCGCGCTGTCGTCGCCGCCGGCGTCCAGCGGCTCGTCGATGGTCAGCTGGTGGTCGCGTACCTGAACCGAATGCTTGAAACCCGTGCCGTCGCGCCGCACGGAGGCTTTCATCCTTGTCAGCCCTGGCGTATGAGCCATCTCGATCCCCTCGAATCGACAACGTTTGAGTGTGTCTTCATGATACCCCTCGCCCCGGCCGGTCAAGCGGGTTGAACAGCAGGCCGGTGAGCAGCTTGGGGTAGAAGTAGGTCGACTTGGGCGGCATGTTCTCGCCGGCCGCGGCCACGTCGCGGACCTGCTCGACGGGCGTCGGGCGCATCAGGAAGGCCGCTTCGTAGCGGCCCGAGCGGACCATCGCGAGCGCCTCCTCGGTGTCGCGCGCGTAGAACATGCCGTTGAAGTGGGCGATGTCCTCGTCGCTGTAGCCGAGCGCGTTCTTAAGCAACAACGTCTCCAGCACGCCGGTGTCCAGCTCGCGGTAGGCCTGCGAGTGGCCGGCCAGGGCGGCGTCGGCGATCGCCTGGCTCTTGAGCTTCAGGCGCAGCGGGCGCCGCTCGCGGCCCTCGAAGTAGCCGAGCTCGAGCGGCCCGCGGCCGGGCTCGGGGGCGATCCGCTCGAGCGGCACCTCTTCGATCTCGAAGTCGCGCTCGAGCGCCCGCGCGAGCGCCTCGCGGCGCGCGTCGTCCAGGCCGTCGATCAGGCGGTGGGTGGGAAAGACCGTGAGGCCCGGGTCCTCGAGCGCGACCAGGCACATGAGGATGTATCGGTAGCCGGGCTCGCCCGCCGCCGCGCCCTCGACGCCCGCCGCCGCCTGCCCGCCGGCGGCGTCGCGCTCGCGCGCGTACTCGTGCATCGTCTCGTAGCGGTGGTGGCCGTCGGCGAT
The DNA here is from genome assembly GCA_035939315.1 of Solirubrobacteraceae bacterium. Classification (GTDB taxonomy): domain Bacteria; phylum Actinomycetota; class Thermoleophilia; order Solirubrobacterales; family Solirubrobacteraceae; genus Palsa-744. The sequence continues at coordinate 18,364 of DASZFZ010000033.1, forward strand.
CAGCAGCTCGGCCTCGCGCGTGGCCTGGCGCACGGCGGCGATCGCCTCCGGGTCGCTCACGCGCCAGAGGCGATGGACGGTGCCGTCGGCGTCGGTGACCTCGCCCCAGGGCGGCTGCTCGGTGGCCGGCGCGAGCGCCCGCCAGGCGGCCCGCGTGGGGTCCGAGTACAGCGAGAAGATCGGCGAGACGTTCGCGCGGGTGGCGCGCGTGAGGCGCAGCCGGTCCTCCTTGGGGCCGGGGTGCGTGCGCTCGTGCGGGCGCACCCGCCCCGGGCCGTAGTCCTCGATGCGCACGCGGCAGAAGAAGCCGCGGCGGGTGCGCGCGCGGCCGTCGGGGCCCGTGTAGTCCTGGGTGTGCGCCCACACGGCGGGCTGCTCGTCGCGCACGAGCGCGCCGTCGCGCTGCCAGCGCTCGAACAGCTCGCCCGCCGCCTCGTACTGGTCGCGCTCGGGCGCCCGCGGGTCCGGCTGGGGCAGGTCGACGGCGACGACGTTGTAGGGCGAGCGCTCGAGCAGCGCCTGGCGCTGGGAGCCGTCGATCACGTCGTAGGGCGGCGCCACGACGCCGTCGAGGCCGCCGACGACAGCCGGGTCGTAGTGGAGCGCGCGCAGCGGTTGGACGTCGGCCATCGCGGGGGCGGAGGCTAGCAGGGGGGTGGGGAGAGGTTCGGCGCGGGGGCGCGCGCGGGACGGTCCGCCTGGGCTTCGGGCCGTTCGGGCTCGGCCGTTTACACTGCGGGGTGAACGTCGGGACGTGGCGCAGCCTGGTAGCGCACCTGCCCTGGGAGCAGGGGGTCGCCGGTTCGAATCCGGCCGTCCCGATTTCTGATGGGCCTTCCGATATAGAAAGGTCGTCTCGGGGCCGTACGTAACAGAATCGTCGGTCGAGCCGGCTTGAGGCGAGACTCGCCTCGCGTCTCTCAGTACGGTCGCTTCTTGCGGCAGGACGCGAGACGCGATCGGTCGGTATATACAGTGAGCACTGAAGCGGGCAGGAGCGCAAAGCCGGTATCGAGCGTGACGATCGCCTCGGCGTCCGCGGCGATGGCGCTGGCCGCGTGGACCGCGTCGTAGGACGCGATCCCATAGCTGGTCATGAAGTTTCTCGCGACGCTTGCTGTGTCGGCGAGGGGCACCGGGAAGTGATCGATCGACAAGAGCAGCGTCTCGTAGCGGGAGATCGTGTCGTTCAGCAGATGTGTGGCGGGGCGGCGGGCGCGTCCGTCGGTGCGGTGTCCGCGCCAGTGTCTGCCCCAGCGTTCCTTCAAGGCGATCGCAAATGCCGTCTCGGCAAGCTCGACGGCAAGGATGTCGCTGGTGACGACGGTGATGCCACTGTCGCCAATGCGTGTGAGGAAGTCATCACATACGGCGTGGAGCGGCTGCGTGGAGAGTAGGGCCTCGACGACGAAGCTGGTGTCCAAGGCGATCGGGTCGGGAAGGACGAGCGCCTGTTCCTCGATCGCGAATACACCGCGCGTGGCGGTCGGACGCCCGCCTGTCGGACTCATTGCGGTCTACCGAGGGCGGTACATATCGCGCGTGACGCGGACCTTGACCCGAAGACCCTCGGTGGCTCGCTTCAGGGCGGCCCGCTTCTCCTCAGGGGTCCTGTAGACGGCCGGGACCCTGAGCTCGGCCAGCCTCTCGGGGCTGAGCGGTTGGGGCCTTCCGTTGGTCTGTGCTTTCGTCATGGCGTTCGTGATGGTAGCTCTCCCTTCGGTCGTCGTCGGCTGCCGCGAGTCCGCCGCCCTATCGTGCGCCATCCGCTTCATCGAGGCCGAGCGTGGCTTACAAGCGTTAGGCCTGGTGTACGCACGGACCGGACAGGAACGAAACCTGGCATGAGGCCGGTATGCGCACGAGCCGCGAGATGACTTGACCGATTACACGAAGTTCAAGAAGGCGATCCGTGCGGATAGCCGAGACTGACGGGAACTACGCTGGCGTCACTGCCCAGCTTCTAGCTTGCGTCCGCAGAGATCGGCGATTTCACGCGCTTGAGGGTCAATGTCATCATTGGGCTCGAACACCGACCCTCCGACCCCAGCGGCCATGTCGAACGCGGTCGGCACTGCGTCCGAGGCCCAGATCGGTATCACTCTGTTCTCGCCGAATAGCGCCTCGAATTGATCCGACTCAAAGCGCGTCCACCGCCGCTGGCCATACTGCCGTCCGAGGATGGCGATCACGAAGATGGCATTGGACTTGTCGATCGGACCGAGGAACTCCTCCAGGTCTTCGGCCAGAATCCGATGCTGCTCCGCGTGGTCGTAGAAGATGCTGTATCCCAACTCGACCAGGTGGTCGTACAGCCGTTGCGCGAAGGGCCGATCCTCGCCCGCAAACGACACGTGCCACCGGCTCGCAAACCCCTCGTAGCGACGGAGCGCCAGCACCGGGTGACAGCGGCGATAAAGGCGTCCGGTTAGGGCGCCAAGAACAGACCCCTCTGGGCAGCAACAAACTAGCTACAATCCTGCTACAGTAGCCTTGTGTCGGCTACTACGAGTCCGTATCCGTTGATCCGCGAGGCGGTGTATCTGCATGAGATCGCGAGGCTGTCGGATGCGGACATCGCGCGGGCGACAGGGGCCGCTCGCAGCACCGCGCGGGCGTGGCTGGCGCATACCCGCTCTCCCACGGGCGAGCGGGCGGAGCGGCTGATCGAGCTTTCGGCGCTGGTAGAGCGCCTCGCCCGGGTTATGGAGCCGTCCTACATCGCCGTATGGCTGCGAAAGCCGGTGCCCGCGCTGCAGGAGCGCAAGCCGATCGACGTGATCGCGAGCGGCGACTACATGCAGGTCGCCGAGCTGGTCTCGGCGCTTGAAGAGGCACCCTTCTCGTAGTAGCGCTCGTGCCCGTGCCGGTCGAGCAAGTCTCGCGCGCCCGCACGCAGCTTGCAATCCGTATCCAGCGCGGCTCCTGATCGCGTCCCGCCGGCCTACCCATGGACAAACGGTGTCGTAGTGCCGAGCTCGACGCAGCCGAGCCGCTCGAGGATCGGCTGGCTGTCGGGCAACGCGTCCGTCTGCAGGTAGCGGAAGCCTCGTTCGGCCGCCAGCGAGACGCACCGTGCCAGCAGCGAGCGGAACACGCCACAGCCGCGAAAGTCGGGCAGCGTGCAGGCGCTGTAGAGGACGGCGAAGTCGGTCTCGGGCGCGAGTTCCAGGCGCAGGGCGGCGACCGGGGTCTCCTCGGCTACGGCGAGCAGCGCCGCCGTCATGCCGCCGCGGCGGGCCAGGTCGGCGAGCAGCATCTGGCCTATCCACGCGCTGTCTCCGCCGAACACCTCGTCGTGCACCGACACGAACGCAGAGGCGCCACGCTCGTCGACAACCGGGACGACCGCAACGCCGGGCGGGGGCGGCGAGGCGTGGGGGAGATCGCCGATCTCGCCCACGAGCAACGCCTCGGGCGGCTCCGGCGTGAGCATCGCGGCCCGCAGTCGGTCGGCAAGATCGGCGGGGCGGTCCCACGAGTAGTGCTTCCACTCCCACGGACCCCCCACTTCCGCGAACCGCTCGACCTGCGCCGCGATCACCCGGTCCGCGCTGGCATCGTCGAGATCGCTCCACGTCACCCCGCTGAAGCCGTCGCCCGCGGAGATCAAGCGAACCACGCGATCCTCGCGCTCGACGCGTTCGCCCGGCGCGACAGGCACGGGATGCCGCCTGACCTGCTCGTCGAAGGCCGCGAGTACCGCCGCTCTGTCCACACACGCATGGAACCAGACCGCGAGCGTGGCGAGGCGCCCGACGCTCGCGGCCGCGGGCGCAGCCACAGCCGCGGCGCCAAGCCCGGCCGGCGCCGCCTACTCGGACGGCGGCCGCCAGCCCCTGGCGAGGGTCGTCTGGCCAACCTCGATCAGGTAGCCGTCGGGGTCGCGGATGTAGCAGCGCAGCTCGGTCGCGTGCTGCTTGGGCGGCGTCAGGAACTGGGCGCCGCGCGCGCTCCACTCGGCGTACACGGTGTGGATGTCCGCAACGCGGATGTTCAGGAAGCTGCTCACCCGATCCGGGTCGGGCTGCGTCTCGAGCGTGACCGTCGGCTTGTCGTCGGTCGGGCCTCCTCCGACGTTGATGATGATCCAGCTGTTGGCGAGCGCCACGTAGGTCACCTCGTCGTCCCCTTCGCCCGAGACGACGGTCCTGCCGCCGAGCACGTCCGTGTAGAAGCGCCGGGAGCGCTCGACGTCGTCTGAGACGATGAAATGTGCCAAGACGATCTCCTGGTCGACGGTGCTCATGCTTACCTCCGTTTGTCGGGATTTTGCCCCTCGCTTGCGCCGGCGCTCGGGTTTCGCCGGACGGCGTAGGCCGCGATCGGCACGGCGACGACGAGGATCGCCAAGGAGAGATAGGGGAACGCGCTGTAAGGCGCCGGCTGGCCGGGCTGGAACAGCTCCACGAAGGGGATCGCGAGCGCCAGCGCGCCGAGCGCGGGCATCGCCACGTAGCGGAGCACCGAGAACGAGTCGCGGTGACGGCGCCACATGAACACGGGCAGCGACAGCGCAGTGAGGACGTAGACGAACAGCACGAGGATCGTGCCCAGGGTCGAGCACTCGGCATACAGGTCGACCGGGTCCGTCGAGCCGCCGACGAGCCCCGTGACGTGACACAGCCACCACACGACCACGATCCCGAGGCCGAAGGCCGTCATCGCCAGGAGCGCGTTGACCGGCGTCTCGCCGGGCGGCCGGGACCTGCCCAGGCGCCTCGGCAGCAGCCCCGAGCGGCCGCCGTCGAAGATCATCCTCGCCTGCGAGTTCACGGCGGCGACCAGCGTGGAGAGCACCGAGGCGATGCCGGCCAGCCACGCGAGGATCGCCGCGCCGCCGAGATAGCGGTCGGCCAGGCTAAGGAAGGGAACGGAGGCGCGACCGATCGACGAGGTGTCGTAGTGAAAGCCGGTGATCGTCGTGTAGGCGAACAGCACGAACAGGCCGGTGGTGAAGATGAGCGCGGAGTAGAGCGCTCGCGGCACCGTACGCCGCGGCTCGCGCGTCTCCTCGGCAAGCGCTGGCGCGTTTTCCCAGCCGATGAGCATGTAAAGCGCGAGCGGGAACCCCGCGGAGAGCCCGGCGAGGCCGTGGTCGAGGTGGGACCACGAGAACGGCGCGCCCGAGAGGTGGTCGCGCCGGTCGACGAGCACGACCGCGCAGACGGCGAGCATGATCGCCACCTGCACGACCATCGCGAGGCCGACGGCCGCGGTGGACAGCGCGGCGCCGCGCAGCGTCAGCCAGACCGCCCCGCCGGTCATCGCCAGGGAGATCGGCAGCCACGAGACGTCCCAGGAGGTGTAGTGCTGGAGCGTGAGCGAGATCATCCCGCCGGCCATCGTGAACACGCCCGCGATCGCCACGGTGAAGCCCACGGCGATCAACAGCGCCGTGACGACGCCAGCCCTCGGGCCGAGCGAGGTCTCGACGTAGGTGATGAAGCTGCCCGCCGAGGGCTCCAGCTTCGTGAACTCGGCCGCGACGAACGCCAGGAAGAAGATGGCGAGGCCGGCGGCGACGATCGTCAGCGGCGCCGCCACGCCGGCCGTGACGGCGATCACGCCGAACGCGAAGTAGAAGTCGATCCCCGGCCCGATGTTGGCGACCGTCGAGGCGGTCAGGTCGGCGAGGCCCAGCTTCCGCTCCGTCGCGTTGCGCTTTCGGCCCGAGATCGGGGGAGTGTAGGCCGGCAACCGGCCCCGCGTGGAGCTCAGGCGGAGTGCTGCTCGGCGGTGAACGTGCGGAACACCTTGTAGGCGCCGGGGTCCGGCCGGGCGATCCCCCTGATCGCGCGCATCGTCCGCTGCACCTCGCTGTCGAGGAACGCCGCGTCGCGCTCGCCGGCCGAGCGCATGCGCGCGTAGGTCACGAAGCGCCTGGGATCGACGCCGCGGAGGATCTCTCCTTCGATGAAGCCGTCGAGCTGGCGCAGACGGGAGAAGAGCGCCACGAGCGCGTCGACGAACTCGTCCTGGTCGCCGTCGGCCACATGCCACGCGTCCACGACGATCCAGGGCTGCTCGGCGTCGGGCGCGCTCACGCCCAGATCGTAGGGCACGTCCCTCTCTCGCGCGGCTTTGCCGACCCGCCTTGCGCCTGCGCGGCCAGCCGCCGTGTGCGGGCGCCCCGCGAGCCGGCGTCTCCGCGTCCGGCGGGTCGCTGCCGCCGTGCCAGCGCACGTGCCGGCGGCCAGCCCCAAGAGGCCACGCGCAGCGCCGTGGCCGCGGTCAGCCGGGACAGTCGATCCAGCGGACCATCAGCCCCTCGCGCAGCTCGTGATAGGAGGGAGGGGCCGGCGGAGGGTCGCCCGAGAGTCGCGCGATCACCTCGCCCACGCCGTGCAACTGCTCCTCGACCGCCGTCGTCCAGTGGACCTCGGGATGCAGCAGGCGTCCCACACGCGCCCAGTTGCGGCGCTCGATCGCGTCGAGCACGTCGGACACCGCCGGCACCTGCTCAGCCACGTTCAGCATGCTAGGAAGAAGCCGCGAGCGAGGCGGGCCGGCTGGCGGCGGCGGCCCGCGGCCGCGCTCAGAACCCGGACGGCACGAGTTGGAGGATCGGGATCGAGCGGCCCGCGCGCGCCGCGCTCTCGCGGTAGGAGGCGAAGGCGGGGAACACGCGGTCCGCGAGCCCCCACAGCCGCTCGCGCTCTGACTCGTCCTCGACCAGCTCGGCGCGGAAGGGCAGGCCCGCGAGCAGCACGTCGGGGTTCGCGCGCGCGTTGTGAAACCACGCGGGGTTTCCCGGGCGCCCCGCCTGCGAGGCCACGATCGTGACCCGCGGGCCGTCGTGGAAGTAGATCACGGCGTTGCGGCGCACCAGGCCCGTGCGCGCGCCGCGCGTCTGCAGCAGCGCCGTCGGCAGCAGCAGCCCCGTCCCGAGCCGGCCCCGCGTCAGGCGCATCAGCGTCGGGTCGATCCTCCACACGACCGCGCTCCAGATCCACCGCTTGGACAGCCACGTGGCAAGGCGCGAGCTGGCCAGGCCCACGTACACCCTGTAGACGGCGCCGCGCGGCGCGCGCGGGTCGACGTAGCGGAGGGCTTGGCTGGTGGGCATGCCGGCTCGGGGCTCCCGGGCGTTCCTCGGCGGGCGCCGCTCGCTACGCCGCCCGGGCGCTCGGCACCAGCCGCACGCGGCCGGGCAGGAACGGGATCACCGCGCGCTTGAGGTAGTCGGCGCCGCCCGCCACGAGCGCCTTGCGCATCAACGCCGGCGGCAGCGGCGAGAACCCGTACTGCTCCCTGATGCGGTCGGGCAGCAGCGCGATCGTGACGAAGTTGACGGTCTCCAGCAGCGGCCGCGCCAGCAGCGGCACCGGCGGCGCGAGCACGATCTTGCGTGCGCGCCGGCGCGCCCAGTCGGTGACCAGCAGCTCCTCGCCCTCGAGCATGCGCGCGCGGTACGCGTCGAGCTCCGCGAGCGTGTCCGGCATGTCCTCGTCGGCCAGCCCGAACAGCCGCCCGATCACCTTGTAGTCCTCCCAGAACGCCGCCCGCTCATCGCGCGCGAGCGAGCGCACGTACCTGCCGTACACGACCAGCGCCGAGTCGACCAGCGTGAACAGCACCCACAGCAGCAGCTGCGGTTCGTCGGCTCGGTAGGGGGTCCCCGCCGGGTAGACGCCGACCGGCTCGCTCAGGCGCCCGCGGACGCGGCCGTGCATCGCGCGCACCCGCCGCGTCACGCGGTCGGCCTGCGCGCGCGAGCCGAACACGATCGTGTCCATCGTCTCGGCGGTGCGCGCGAGACGCTCGTAGGGCTCGTCGAGGGCGCTCGAGTGGGCCAGCAGCCCGTGGACCGCGAGCGGATGCGCCGCCTGCATCAGCAGCGCGCGCGGACCCGACAGCACGACCACGCGCTCGCGGTAGACGCGACGCAGCATCGAGCCCTCCGCGAAGTACCCACTGCGGCGGGTGCGCCTCGCGGGTTTGACGGCGCGCTCGCTCATGCCTACAGCTTAATGCATCCGGGGTGCACCGCGCATCACTCTCGTAACTGCGAGAAAGTCGCGCAAATACAGGCGAAATCGCGCTCGCTCACTGTTACATTCGCACGAGTTTGCTGCATTCACACATCAAAGTGACAGGAGCGCCTGAGATGGATAAGTCCAACCGCCGTTCATTCTTGAAGAGCAAGGTCAAGCCGGCCGGCCGCATCGCCGCGATCGGCGGCGTCGCCGGCGCGGCGGCGCTCGAGGAGGGCACGAGCCGCCGCGCGTTCCTCGAAGGCACCGCCGGCGCCGCCGCCGGCGCGGCCGTGATCATGGCCACCCCCGCGGTCGCCGCGGTCGCGCTCGAGCACCCCTCCTCCGGCGTCGCCCCCGAGGCCAAGCCGGTCGTCACCGCGCGCACCGGCAGCGCCCCGCGCGAACCGGTCACGGCCTACGTGCGCGACGCCGAGCGCGGTCAGGTGACCGTGCTCTCGGGCCAGCAGGAGACCACCTACACAGACCACGCGCTCGTCAAGCGGATGCTCGACGCGGCTCGCTGAAACGACCTCTAGACAAGGAAAGGCAGAACACACATGTCATCCCACCGCGAGGCGCCGGAGATCAGCAAGGATCCGGTCGCCGACAACACGGACACGTACGCGTTCGTGAGCCCCGACAAGCCGGACACGGTCACGATCATCACCAACTACCTGCCGGCGGAGGCGCCGGCCGGCGGGCCGACCTTCTACGAGTTCGGCAACGACGTCGCCTACACGATTCACATCGACAACAACGGTGACGGCGTGGCCGACATCGAGTACCAGTTCACCTTCGAATCGAGGATCGAAAACAAGACCACGTTCCTCTACAACACCGGGCCGATCAAATCGCTGACCGACCCCAACTGGAGCAAACGCCAGTTCTACAAGATCCTGCGCACGGACAAGAAGGGCACGGTGCTGCTGGGCGAAGGGCTCGCCTGTCCCCCGTCGAACATCGGGCCCCGCTCGACGCCCAACTACGAAGCGCTCGCGAACGAAGCGGTGCACTCGCTGAGCGGCGAAGTGACGGTGTTCGCCGGGCAGCGCAACGACCCGTTCTTCGTCGACATCGGCTCGATCTTCGACCTCGGCGACCTGCGTCCGTTCCAGAACCTGCACATCTTCCCCGAAGCGGCGACCAAGGGCACGGACTCGCTCTCGACGCTGAACGTGCACGCGATCGCGATCCAGGTGCCGATCAAGAGCCTGACCGCTCACGGCGCCAAGCCGACCGAAGTGATGAGCCCCAAGTCGGTGCTCGGCATCTGGGGCTCGGCCAGCCGTCGCCGTATTCGCATCGCCGGAGAGGGCGACGAACACCTGGAGTCCGGCCCGTTCGTGCAGGTCTCGCGGCTGGCCAACCCGCTGGTCAACGAGGTGCTGATCCCGATGGCTCGCAAGGACGAGTGGAACGGCACGACCCCGAGTGAAGAAGAACAGTTCAAGCAGTTCTTCGAACACCCCGAACTGGCCGAGCTCCTGCCGGTCCTCTACCCCGGCGTGTTCCCGAACCTGGCAGCCTTCAAGGGTGCTCGCGCGGACCTCGTCGCGATCCTCGGCACCGGCATTCCCGCCGGCGTCATCCCGGGCTTCCAGAACGCCAGCAACAGCGGCGTGTTCGCGGACATGATGCGGCTCAACGTCGCGATCCCGCCCGCCAAGGAACCCAACAGGTTCGGGATCCTCGGTGGCGACCTCGCCGGCTATCCCAACGGCCGGCGCGTGACCGACGACGCCGGCGCGATCTCGCTGCGCGCGGTCGCCGGCGCGACGCTGCCGCTGGTGGAACCGAAATTCACCGCCGACGGGGCGGCGAACCTGCTCGAACAGGGCCTCGACCCGCTGCCGATCCGCGCACAGGACACGTTCCCGTACGTCGGCATCCCGCACAGCGGCTTCGACTCTCCCTCGGAAACCAGCTGAGCGGCAGGGCTCCGAGATGCACGACCACGATCACGGCCACGACCATCACGACGGTCACAGTCACACCGCGGTGGCGACGGGCGAGAACTACTCGGCCCGCCGCCACCCCGAGCAGGTGATCCTGGACATCGGAGAGGAGATGGGGGCGCTGATCGTCCACACCGACGCCGACATGCACGGCGTCGAGGTGGAGATCAGCGCCACCGGCCAGGACCACGAGCGCTCCCACAAGGACGTGCTCGAGCGCGAGATCGACGGACGTCCCGCGTTCACCGCGGTGTTCGACAAAGTCCGCGAGGGAAGCTACACGCTGTGGGTGAACGGCCTCGCACGAGCGCGCGAGGTCACCGTCACCGGCGGCGCCGTCTCAGAGCTCGACTGGTCACGCTGACCTCTCGCCTCTGAACGGCAGCTTCGCTCATGCGGCGCCGAGCGGCGGTCGGGGTGTTCTCCCGGCCGCCGCTCGCGTGAGCTCCTCCGGGCTCATGCCGAGCTCGCCGAGCAGCATCGCCGCGCGCGGACCGTGTTCGCCACCAACCCGGTCCGGTACTCGGGCGCCGGTCGTGAGCAGCATCCGCAGGATCTCGGCGTACGGCTCGGGGTCGATCTCGGTCACTGTCGCCATTGTCGGTCCGCCCTCGGGGTCCTGGCAGTGGCGCGAGCCGTGCAGCGCGGCACCGATCGCGCATCCGCCGTCGCGGAAGTCGGTGGCGGCGCCGTGGCTGAGCAACTCTCTGGCGATCGGGACCTGCCCGCGCCAGCATGCCTGCCCCAGTGGGTTCTCCTCGCTGTCGGGGTGGCCGTCAACACGGGCGCCCGCGGCGAGCAGTTCGCGGACCGCAGCGAGGTCGCCGCGTTGGACGGCGAGGATCATCATCTCGTCGAGTAGCTCGGGTGCGGCAGCGTTGCGGTCTGGCGCCTCGTCGACATCGCTGGCGCCGCGGTCGCGCAGCAGCGCGGGAACCGGCCCGTCGCCCCAGCACAGTGCGATCTGCAGCGGCGTTAGCCCGTGCTCGTCGGGCTCTTCGAGCGGCGCGCCAGCGTCGAGCAGCACCATGATCGTCTGGACCGACCGTCGGCGCCAGAGCGCCTGGTGTAGATGCGCGGCCCACGGCCGCACGCCGTGTGAGCAGAACATCGCGATCATCGGATGGTTGTCGAAGTTCAGCGCCCGTCCAAGGCAGTAGACGACCACGTCTGGGTCGGTTCCGGCCTCGATCAGCAGTCGCGCGCAGGTGGGGTCGCGGTGCTCGCAGGCGTGGTAGAGCGCCTCACCGACCGAGTGGTTCGGGCCGGCATCGTTCGGATCCGCGCCAGCCGTGAGCAGCAGTTGCGTAAGCTCGGCGTCGCCGGCGATCCCCGCAGCACCGTAGATCGGCGCCTGCAGCCAGTCCCCGTGCATGAACGACGCGTTCGGATCAGTGCCCGCGGCCAGCAGCGCAGCCACGACCGAGCGGATCCCCGCCGCGCGCGCCGGATCGGTTCGCAAGAGCCGTGAGAAGCACGCGTACAACAGCGGCTGCCAGCCGTTCGGTCCGGTGGGCTCGTGGGCTGCTTCGGGATGCTCCCTCAGCCGTCTGGCAACCTCGGCGGCCTCGCCCGCCACACACGCGCTCGCAAGGTCGTGACGCGCGATTGCTGGGTCGAGCTCGAGGACCGTTGCAGCACGCCGCGGGTTGTCCGAGCAGGCACTGGCGATCAGGATCGCGGCGCGCTCGACCGCGCCCAGCGTGAGCGCATCGACATGGGCCTTCAGGCGCGGCCAGGACGCAAATCCATATTCGCGCGCGATCGCCAGATGGGCCAGCGCCAGCGACGAGAACTCGCCGTTGCGGCGGCGAGCCTTGGCCTCATCGCGAAGCCACCGCAGATCGGGGCGGGGCGGGAGTGACTTGGACATGTGAACTCCTCTCACGGTCACCCGACGGGTCCGCACGCCGGGGCCGGAGATACACGTCCGTCACCGGGCCTCGATCACAACGCTGCCAGGTGGGCTTGGAGCCCTGTCCGCGGACCGGATGCGTCCTGCACGCCCGTCAAACGATATCGCGCACACCAGTGCGACCTAGCCGGCGGCGTCGGCCGCGTCGGCGACCGCGTCGACGGGCTGCAGGCGGGCGCCCCAGCGCTCTTCGACCCGGCCCAGCCGCCAGAAGGCGAGCGCGCCGGCCCAGCACACGACGAACATGCCGACGATCACGAAGCCGGCCTTGTTGATGTCGACGTTCGCGAGCGACGCCAGCAGCGCGCTGTGCAGGCCGCCCAGCTCCGTCGAGAGCAGGCCGAGCACCTCGATCGTCCCGATCACGAGGCAGATCGCCACCGAAAGGCCCGTGATCGCGAGGTTGTAGTACACCTTTCGCACGGGGTTGAAGAACGCCCACGAGTAGGCGAAGTTCATGAAGATGCCGTCGATCGTGTCCATCAGCGCCATGCCCGAGGTGAACAGGATCGGCAGGCACATGATCGCGTAGAAGGGCAGGTGCTGGGAGGCCAGCAGCGCGGTGGTCGCCAGCAGCGTTACCTCGGTCGCGGTGTCGAAGCCCATGCCGAACAGCACGCCCACCGGGAACATCTTCCACTCGCTGTCGATCGTCTTCATCCAGCGGCCGAACAGGCGGTACATGAAACCGCGGCTGTTGAGCTGGCGCTCGAGCTCCTGCTCGTCGTAGTCGCCCTGGCGCATCGCGCGAAACACGCGCACGATCCCGACGAGGATCACGACGTTGAGCGCCGCGATCAGGTACAGGAAGCTCGCCGACACGGCCGTGCCGAAGAAGCCGCCGAAGCGCTCCAGGGAGGAGTGGCCGTTCGCGACCGCTCCGTAGACCGCCTTCTCCGCCACGACCACGCCGACGCCGATCGCGCACACGATCGAGGAGTGGCCGAGCGAGAACCAGTAGCCGATGCTGAGCGGGCGCTTGCCCTCGCTCAGCAGCTTGCGCGTGGTGTTGTCGATCGCCGAGATGTGGTCGGCGTCGAAGGCGTGGCGCAGGCCGAGCGAGTAGGCGAGGCCCGCCACGCCGATGCCCAGCCCCTTGTAGTGGGAGGGCAGCACGAGCGCGACGAAGATGCCGAAGCCGACCACGTGAAGCAGGACGATGCTCGCGAGCATCAGGCCGGTGCGGCGGCGCTCGCGCGGCGTCAGCGCGCCCGTCACGCTTCGCAGGCAGCCGCGCAGCCCGGGGCCCGCGGTCGGCTGCGCCACGGAGGATCGCTTCGCCGAGCGGCCGCGAGAGCCGTTCATCGTGCGGCGCCGGCCGGCCGCGCCTGGCCGTCGAGTTCCGCGGCGCAGCCCGGGCACAGGCCGACGATCGGGAAGTGCGTGAACCTCGCCCGGTAGCCGTACTCGCGCTCGATCAGCTCGCGCACCGCGTCGAGCTCGCGCGGGCGCACCGCGCGGTAGTCGGCGCAGCGCTCGCAGGTCAGGTACTCGCGCTCACCGGCGACGGCGAGCGCGTGCAGCCCCGGGCCGTGTCCGAGGTGGACGTGACGGACCAGCCCCGCGTCCTCCAGCGCCTGCAGGTTGCGGTAGACCGAGGCGATGTCCGAGGGGGGCACACGACCGCCGATCCCCTGTGCGATCTGCTCGGCCGACATCGGACCGTCGGCGGCCAGCAGCGCCTCGATCACCAGCCGCCGCGCGGCCGAGACGCGCAGGCCGCGTTCGCGCATCAGCGCGATCGCCGAAGGCAGGTCCTCGACCTGGGCCAGGACTGCCTGCTCGGCACGGCTGCCTGCATCCGCGCTGCTGCGTGTGGCCACGTGCTCCACCTCCCGCTCGCTCACCATCGTCTCCACTGGCCGGGATTCCTCGCGACGGTTTCCCCCGTCGAGATCCCTATACGGGCCTTGGGCGTGGGCGGATCACTGCAACCGCCGCTCGAACACTGGTGCGGAGATCTCGAGCGCGCCGGGAAGGTATCCGCGCACGCGACGTCTTGGGTAGCGATGGGGCCAAGGCTGGCACTCCGTCGGCTCGTGGCGCGCTGTGGTCCCCGCTTCGGCGCGTCACGAGCACTTTCTCCTGCTCGCTAGGGCATCAGCGCGAACAGCGGCCAGCTCCCGGGCACGCCCTTGAGCTCGTGAAAGCCGCGGTCTTCGAAGGTGAAGGGGCCGCCGACGACGGTCCCGAACACGGTGCCCGAGACGAGCACCTCGCCGGCGCCGGCCAGGGCGCTGACGCGCGCGGCGATGTGCACCGCCATGCCGCCGACGTCCTCTCCGATCAGCTCGCACTCGCCGGTGTGCATGCCGATCCGCACCTCCACGCCGAGCTCGCGCGCGGCGCGCGAGAGCGCGAGAGCGCAGCGAAGGGCGCCCGAGGGCGGCCCCGCGAAGGTCGCCAGGAAGCCGTCGCCGACGGTCTTGACCTCGCGGCCGGCGTAGCGTGCCAGCTCCGTGCGCATGCGCGCGTCGTGGCCCGCCAGCAGATCGCGCCAGCGCCCGTCGCCGAGACGCGCCGCGTGGGCGGTCGAGTCGACGATGTCGGTGAACAGCACCGTCATCAGCTCGCGCGTGCGCTGGCCGCCGAAGCGCACGCCGGTCAGGAACTCCTCGACCTCCTCGACGATCGCGTCGGTGTCCCCGACGAACGGCAGCGAGTCGATCCCGCCGAGCTCCACGTAGCGCGCCCCCTCGATGTTGCTCGCCAGGTAGTGCGAGTGGCGCACGTCCCACACGCGCTCTTCGGGACGGTGCATGACGAGCGTCGGGACGTGGATCCGCGCGAGCGCCTCGCGCACGTCGAGGTCGACCATCGCGCCCGAGATCACGCGCGCCTCGCCGGGGCTCGCGGCGAGCCGCTGCAGGCGCGCGAACCAGGCCGCCAGCGCGGGATCGTCGGCGCACGAGGGCGCCCACTGCGCGAGCCAGGAGGGGTCGACCTCGCCCCACGTCGAGACGATCCGCTCGCTGATCGCTTCGCGTTCGGGAATCGTCAGCGCCCACTCGTAGTCGGGAGCCCAGGCGGTGCGCGCGAGCGAGGCGTACATGATCAGCGCGCCGATGCGCTCGGCGTGCTCGGCCGCGAGCAGCGCCCCCACGAGGCCTCCCTGGGCGTAGGTGAACAGCGCCGCCCGTTCGCTGCCGGCGGCGTCCAGCACGGCGATCGCGTCGCGCGCCTCCTGCTCGAGCGTGTAGTCCTCGAGCACGCCGCGCTCGGACAGACCCGTGCCGCGGCTGTCGAACATGATCAGCCGCGAGAACTCGGTGAGCCGTTCGAGCAGGCGGCGGTTGGACGGCCACTCCCACAGCTGCTCCAGCTGGGTCACCCAGCCGGTCACGAACAGCAGGTCCAGCGGGCCCTCGCCGGCGACCTGGTAGGCGATGCTGGCGTTCCCGCTCTGCGTGTAGCGGGTGCTCGGCAGCATCACGAGTCTTCGATCAGCGCCCGAAACGGCGCGGAGGGCTCGACCGAGGCGCCGATCGCGTGCACTCTGTCGGACAGCCACAGGTCCGATGTGACGACGCGCACGACGCCCGGGTTCGCCTCCTCGCGCAGCAGCCGCACGATCTCGTCGTCGGCCGAGTCGCGCCGGGGCCGCGGCGCGTGCGTGACCACGATCACGCTCGAGCGGATCGGCGGCGTGGGCGGCTGCTCGAACACGACCGTCACGTCGGCGCCGCTGCTCGCGGCCCAGTGCTCGAGCACGCCCACCAGCCTGACCATCGCCGCGTGGCGGTCCTTCCACCAGGCGTCCGGCCTGGTGCCGATCACGTTCATCCCGTCGACGAGCCAGCGCACGGCGCGAAGCCTAGATGGCCGCGCGCCCGCATCGGGCCGCCGGTCGTGCTGGAGTTCCGGGCCGTGCGACTCGAGGGCATCCAGACGGGCGACATCGTCGAGGTCGACCTGCGCGGCCGGCGCTTTCACGCGCTCGTCACGGGCACGGCGCCGGGCGGCCTGGCGCTGCAGCCGCTGGACCGACGCGTCAACCACTACAGCGCGCGCAGCCGCGAGGTGATCGGCCACTGGTCCAAGCAGGGCCGCCCGCGGCAGACCGCCGAGCCGCTGCGGCCCTCCCCGCGCCAGCTCCAGATCGACCTCGGCGGGCCCGCGCCGGAGGAGGACCCGCCGTAGCGGGCTCGCGCGGCTGACATCCCCGGCGACGGATGTTCGGCGTGGGCGGATAGGGTCTCGACCATCAGCAGCCGCGTGCTCATACTCTCCTGGGAGTACCCGCCGGTGATCGAGGGCGGTCTGGCCCGGCATGTGCGCAAGCTCTCCGAGGCGCTCGTGCGTCAGGGCGCGAGCGTGGACGTGCTCACCCGCGGCCGCGGCGAGGAGACGCAGAGGGAGCGCATCGGCGAGGGCGTCGTCGTCCATCGTGTGCGCGAGCCCGGCTGGCCGCGCGACCTCGACCGCTTCGTCGCCTGGGTCGAGCAGATGAACAGCGACATGCTCGCCGCCGGCGAGGCGCTCGCGGGGGAGCGCAGCTTCGATCTCGTGCACGGCCACGACTGGCTCGTGGCGCAGGCCTCGGCGGAGCTCGCCGACCGCCTCGGGGTGCCCTACGTGACGACCATCCACGCGACCGAGCACGGTCGCCACCAGGGCTGGGTGCACGAGTCGCCCCAGTCGCACATCCACGCGGTCGAGCGCTGGATGGCGCGGCGCGCCGAGCGCGTGATCGTCTGCTCCTACTACATGCGCGGGCACGTCGCCGACATCTACGACATCGACGAGCGGCGCGTCGCGGTGATCCCCAACGGCGTCGACCCGAGCGAACTGCGGCCGAGCGGCGACCTCGAGCAGCTGCGCGCCAGGTTCGCCGAGCCGCACGAGCGGCTCGTGCTGCTCGTCGGGCGGCTCGTCTACGAGAAGGGCTTCCAGCACGCGCTCGACGCGCTCCCCGGCGTGATCGAGCGAGTGCCGGGCGTGCGCTTCCTGGTCGCCGGCAGCGGCACCCACGAGGAGGAGCTGAAGGCGCAGGCCGAGCGCCTGGGGCTCTCCGAGCAGGGCACCTTCCTGGGCTGGATCGGCGATGACGTGCTGCACAGCCTCTACCGCATCGCCGACCTGTGTGTGGTGCCGTCGATCTACGAGCCCTTCGGCCTGGTGGCGCTCGAGGCGATGGCCTCGGGCTGCCCCTGCATCGTGGCCGACACCGGCGGCCTGCGCGAGGTGGTGCCGACCGGCGATCGCGTCGGCCTGCGCTTCAACGGGGGCGATCCCGAGCACCTCGGCGTGATGATCGAGCGGCTGCTCGTCGACGCGCCGCTGCGCGACCGGCTGGTCGCCGAGGCCTCCGAGCATGTGCTGCTGTTCGACTGGGAAGATGTCGCACAGCGCACGCGCGGCATCTACGATGCGATGCGAAGACTGGCGCCACGGGAGGAGGCTCGAAGGGGATGAAGGAGATGCTGGAGGGGCTCATGCAGGACGATTTTCCGCTGACCCTGAACCACCTCAGGCGGCGGCTGGGCAGCTGCAACCACGGCGCCGAGGTCGTGAGCCTCGGGGCCGACGGCACGAGCGTCACGCGCGCGAGCCACGCGGAGGTCTCGGCGCGCATCGACAGGCTGGCGCACGCGCTGCGGGCGCTCGGCGTGAGCCGGGGCGAGCGCGTCGGCACGTTCGCCTGGAACAACCAGCGCCACCTCGAGCTGTACTTCGCCGTGCCGTGCACAGGCGCGGTCCTGCACACGCTCAACATCCGCCTGTTCGAGGAGCAGCTCACCTACATCGTCAACCACGCCGAAGACCGGGTGATCTTCGTCGACGACTCGCTCGTGCCGATGCTGGCCAAGCTCGCGCCCAGCTTCAAGACGGTCGAGCACTACGTCGTGATGGGCGCCGGCGAGAGCGCGCAAGCGGACGGCGAGCAGCTGCCGGGCGCGCTCAGCTACGAGCAGCTGCTGGCCGACGCCAGCCCCGAGCCGTTCGACTACCCCGAGGTCGAGGAGCGCCAGGCCGCCTCGCTGTGCTACACGAGCGGCACGACCGGCCACCCCAAGGGCGTGCTCTACTCGCACCGCTCGATCAGCCTGCACTCGACCGTGACGCTCACCAAGGACGGCACCGGGCTCTCGCGGGCCGACCGCATCCTCGCGGTCGTGCCGATGTTCCACGTCAACGCCTGGGGCCTGCCCTACGGCGCGGCGCTCGCGGGCGCCGATTTGATCATGCCCGACCGTCACCTCCAGCCCGAGCCGCTCGCCGGGCTGATCGCGCGCGAGCGCCCGACGCTGATGGGCTGCGTGCCGACGATCTTCCAGGGCCTCCTGGCCTACGCCGAGCAGCACCCCGAGCTCGACCTGTCCTCGCTGACGAACGCCGCCTGCGGCGGCTCGGCGGTGCCGCGTCAGCTGATGAAGGACTTCGAGGAGCGCCACGCGGTGCGCATCTTCCAGGCATGGGGGATGACCGAGACGAGCCCCGTCGCGACCTACTCGCGCCCCCGCGAGCGAACGCCCGACGGCGAGGCGCGCGAGCACGACGACGCCTACTGGGACGAGCGCGCGATGCAGGGCCGGCCGTTGCCGTGGGTCGAGCTGCGGCTCGCCGGCGACGACGGCGGCGAGGTCTCGTGGGACGGGCGCTCGACCGGCGAGATCGAAGTGCGCGGACCGTGGGTCGCCTCGCGCTACTTCGCCGACAGCTCCGAAGACGAGAAGTTCGCCACCGGCTGGCTGCGCACCGGCGACATCGCCTCGGTCGACGAGCGCGGCAACGTGCAGATCACCGACCGCTCCAAGGACGTGATCAAGTCGGGCGGCGAGTGGATCTCCTCGGTCGAGCTCGAGAACGAGCTGATGTCCCACCCCGACGTCGTCGAGGCCGCCGTGATCGCCAAGCCCGACGAGCGCTGGGCCGAGCGGCCGCTGTGCTGCGTGGTGCTGCGCGAGCAGTCGCAGGTCGACGCCGGCCAGCTGATCGAGCACCTGCGCGACAGGGTCGCCAAGTGGTGGCTGCCGGACGAGTTCGCGTTCGTCGCCGAGATCCCCAAGACGAGCGTCGGCAAGTTCGACAAGAAGGTGCTGCGCGCGCGCCTGGCGCAGGACGAGCTCGAGGGGCGCGTGCGCGTCTGACGGGCAGGTTTGGCGGGACGCCAAAACGGAAAGACGCTGTGGCAGCCGGTACGACGACCGCGATAGCTGATAGACCTTTCGCAGCGGCGGGCAGGCGAGCGCCGACAGACGGCGAAAGCACAAGAACAACGCTTTGTACACGAGCGACAGAACAGCACAGGCGATGGCTCTGTCAGCAGCGCCATATTCATTCCGTCAAGACGATCAATCGGAGGTTGGCATGACTCGGACCGACGTCATGGCCTCGAGTAGGCCAAGGGCAGGACACTCAGCTTCGATCAGGAAGGGAACCTCCGGGCGCGCGCGCCGGCTCGCGGTGCTCCTGATCGCCATTCTGGCGCTGGCGCTCGTGCCGGCGGCTGCCCTGGCAGCGGGCACCACGACGGGCTACAACCAGGAACCGCCCAAACCCACCACCACGCCGAGCTCGGGCGTCTCCCCGAGCAAAGAATCGGAAAAAACGACGCCGGCCAAAGAAACGGCGCCGAGCACGACCACGACGCCGACGAGCAGCACCGCTCCCAGCAGCGAAAAAGCGACGACGCTGCCGTTCACCGGCTTCGACCTGCGCTGGGAGATCGGGCTGGGCCTGGTGCTGATCGCAGGCGGCATGTCGATCTTCCTCATGCAGCGCCGCCAGCGGCGCGCCGGGGGCCGCTGACAGAGCTATCGCCCGTGCCGACGCGGTGCGCGCCCGCTCCCTCCGGGAGCGCGCGCACCCGACGGGCGGGCTGGCGGGCAGATGCCAGTCCGGGCGGCTCGCCCGCGGCTCGCCGCGCGACGCAACCGGATCAGCTCCAGATCGAGGTCGCGCAGCCGTAGCTTGCCGGGCCCCGCGCCGCGGATCATCTCCGCGCACGGGCCCGTCGCCTTGGTCGCGCACCCGCCGGCCTGCTTCGCCGGCGCGAGCGGCGCGAGCGCGCGAGAGACGACGGGGATCGTGCAGCCGTGGGCACACGCGGGGCTGCGAACCGCGCAGGTGGACGCCCGCAAGGCACGACCGTGGGCATCCGGCGCGAGCACGGCTGGGATCCCGCCCTGAGCTCCCGCGCGGCGGCTCGGCCTGTGCGGCTCGTGCCTCGCCGCCGTCGGGGCGGTGGCGAGGTACAGGCGCGACCGCCCTTGCTCGTGCCCGTTGCGGTTCGCGAGCAGCACGAGCGCGGCCGCGGCGAGCGCCAGCGCGCAGACGCAGGCGGTCGCGAGCCCGGCCAGCGTCGCCCGGTGCGGCCAGGAGGCGCGCCCGTGCGCCCGCGCCGGGTGCGGCGGGCGGCGGGAGTCGGCAGGGCCGCCCGCGCGCTCCCGGCGGATGCGCTCGAGCACGGTCGGCCAGTCCGTGGGGGTGGGGGAGGGCACCGGGTTGGCGCGGCGCAACTGCTCCAGCGGATCCGTGGGAAAGCTCATGCTGAGACCTCCGATACCTGGCGGGGTTGGGCCTGCGCCTCCGGGCGCTCGGCGATCTCGGCGAGGGCGCGGGCGAGACGGCGGCGAGCCCGGTGCAGACGCACGGCGAGCGTGGCCGCGGAGCAACCGAGCACGGCGGCCGCCTCCTTGGTCGAGAGCCCCTCCCACGCGACCAGCAGCAACAGCTCGCTGTCGCGCGCGGGCAGCAGCGCGAGCGCGCGCAGAACCTCGCGGCCCTCGGCCGCTTCCGCGGGCCCCCGCGAGTGCTCGGCGAGACGCCCGAGCAGCGCTCCGCGGCGCATCGACGCCCTGCGCTCGTTGGCGAGCACGCCTCGCGCGATGCCGTACAGCCACGGCAGGGGCTCGCTCGGCGCCTGGGCGCGACGGCGCCAGGCGATCAGGAAGGTCTCGGCGGTTACTTCCTGGGCGGCCTCGCGATCGGTGCGCCGCAGCGCGTACGCGTGCACGTGCCCGGAGAACCTCCGAAAGCCGGCCTCGAACGATGCCTCATCGTCGATGCTCACAACCGTATATGTCCGGACGGGCCCCGGTTATTACAACCGACAATCGGCTGCGAGGCCGCGGGCGCTCGGGGTGCTCCCGCGGGAGTCACCAAGCCGATGGCCGAGGCTTCGCGGCAATGCGGATGAGAGGACTCGAACCTCCACCGGGTTGCCCCGACACGGACCTGAACCGTGCGCGTCTACCAATTCCGCCACATCCGCGTAGCTAGGCATACCGCTACCGGGATTCGAACCCGGGTTTCCGCCATGAGAGGGCGGCGTCCTAGTCCCCTGGACGATAGCGGCGCGAAAAACAGCGGCTACGAGGCTATCAGAGCGCCCGGAGGGGCGCCACGGCGTGATGCCGTGTTGCCTGTCCTCACGCCCAGTCTTCTGGATAATGGACTTCGGGACGGGGCGCGCGCCGCCGGGGTGGGGTTGGCGAGCGGTCAACCCCAACTTCCTGTCTGGAGGGCGATGTTCCGATCAGCGGGAAAAAGTCAGAGACGCGCCTCGACTTAAGCGTCTAGACCCGGCACCCTTGGGTTGCCTGCGGGGGGCGATCTGCCCGCTCGCAGACGGGGTTCTGTCGGGCGCCCCGGCGTAATCCGTCCCGAGTGGTCACGAAAAACTGGCGAAGAGACGACAAGCGGGGTTGATATGACAGTTGTGTACAAGAATCGTGCGGCGCCGCGCTTGCGCCCCGGGCCGGGGGGCTTGCCGCGCGGGCAGGTCACCCAGATCCAGCGCAGTCGGATGCTCGCGGCGGCCGTCGAGGCGGTCGAGGATGTCGGCTACGCGCGCATGACGGTCGCGCAGGTGATCAGTCGCGCGCGCGTGTCGCGCAAGACCTTCTACGACGTCTTCACCGATCGCGAGGACTGCTTCCTGGCCGCCTTCGAGCAGGCGCTCGCGCAGGCGCGCGCGATCGCCGAAGAGGCATATACGGGCGAGTCGAGCTGGCGCGAGGGAGTCCGCGCCGCGCTCGCGCGCCTGCTGATCTTCATGGACGAAGAGCCCGGGCTCGCGAAGCTCTGCATCGTCGAGGCGCTCGGGGCGGGCGAACGCGTCCTCGATCGCCGTGCGGTGGTGCTCGACGAGCTCGCCGCCGTGATCGATCGCGGACGCGAGGCCACCAACGCCACCCGCGAACCCCCCGAGGTCACCGCCGAAGGCGTCGTCGGCGCGATCTTCGCCGTGCTGCACACGCGCGTGCTCGAAAACGGCGGCGAGCCGCTCACCGAGCTGCTCGGCTCGCTGATGAGCATGATCGTGCTCCCCTACCTGGGCGCGCGGGCCGCGGGCCGGGAACTGGCGCGGCCCCCGGTCGAGCTGCCGGCGGACGGGCGCGTGCGCCCGCAGCTGCGCCACAAGGATCCGCTCGAAGGTCTCAACATGCGCCTCACCTACCGGACGGTGCGGGTGCTGATGGTGATCGCGGAGCACCCGGGGGCGAGCAACAGGGAGATCGCGGAAGGCTCAGGGATCGTCGATCAGGGCCAGATCTCCAAGCTGCTCAACCGCCTGGCTCGTCTGAAGCTGGTCGAGAACGTGGGCGAGGGGCAGGAGAAGGGCGCCGCGAACGCCTGGCATCTGACGCCTCGCGGTTCGCAGGTCGAGCGCGCCACCCGGCCCCGCTGAGCACACACCGGCCCCTCGGCTGACGCGCCCGCGCGCGTCACGACCGCCCGCGCCCGTCGGAGCAGGGTGTCGTGCTGCGCTATCTGCTCTGGCGACTGCTGGGCCTGCTTGCCCTGGCCGCCGGGTTCGCGCTCGCGGCCTGGCTGCTGCACGGGGGTCCCGGCCGGGTGCTGCGCGGACACTCCGGCGGACTCGACCTGCACGCCCTTCCCGGCGCGTTCGCCGAAGGGCTCGCGCGTGGGCTGGGGCTGGGCTGGCGCGTCAGCCGGGCGCTGCTGGGCGGCCGCGCGCTTCCGTTCGCCGGGCTGTTCGGCGCGGGCGCGTCGGCGCTCGCCGCGTGGCGCTGGCGCGCCCGCCGCCTGCGTCGCTACGTGCGCCTGCGCGTCGAGCCCTATCGCGGCGATCAGGCCGACATCCAGGCGCTCGAGACGATGTTCGCGGCGATGCACAAGCGCCTGCTCGTGCGCTGGTGGCGGCGCCTGCTCGCCGGGCAGCCCTCGGTGTCGCTGGAGGTGCACCACTCGGGCGCGCCGGAGACCGGCGCGTGGCTCGCCGTCAGCTGCCCGCACGGCCACCACGGCGGGGTGGAGGCGGCGCTGCGCGGCGCCTATCCGAACTGCGCCGTGCGGGCGATCGCACAGGCCCTCCAAGCGCCGCCGGTGCTCCTGCGCCTGAAGAAGCACGCCGAGTTCGTCGACCGCGCCAAGGCGCTCGCGGACTTCGAGCGTCGTCCGGGCGCCGCCGTGGACAGGCTGCTCACGGTGATGGCGGCCTGCGGCGAGCCGGCCCTCGTGCAGCTCGCGGCGGCGCCCGCGCCGGCCCTGTTCGAGTCCTACGCCCGCCACCGCTACCGGCGCCGCGAGGCGCGCCTTGCGCGCGAGCGCCGCCGGGCGCTCGGCCTCGCGGGCCGCTCGCAGCTCGACGACTCCGAGCTGCGGGGCGCGCTCGAGCTCCAGCACAGGCCGCTGTTCTTCGCCGACCTGCGGGTCCTCGCCGCCACCCGGCGGGCGTGCGAGCAGATCGCCTCCGAGCTGCGCGCCGAGCGCGCGGAGAACGGGCTGGTGGAGCGCGGCGCGCCGGTGCGCCACGGGCTGCTCGGGCTCTACACGAGGCGCGTGCAGCGCGGCGAGTGCAACCCGCTGCCCCCGTTCCGGCGCGGCGTCTACTCGGCGGGCGAGCTGGCCGCCCTCTGGCAGATCCCCTCGCCCGACTACCTCGGCGCGCCGTTCGCCCGCGGCGGCGTTCCGCGCGCGCCCGCCTCGCCGGCGATCCTGCGGCCGCCGCGCGGCCACGGCGTCCTGCGCGACGCGTTCGGGCCCGTCTCGATCCACGAGCAGCTGCGCCGCCAGAACGTCGCCGTCCCCGGGACCGTCGAGCAGGGCAAGTCGAGCTTCCTGGTGGCCAGCGTGGCCGAGGATCTCGAGCGCGAGCGCTGCGCGGTGATCGTGCTCGACCCCAAGGGCGACGCCGCCGACGCCGCGCTCAGCATGGTCCCGCTGGCGCGCGCCTGCACGCTGCTGGACCTCTCCCATCCGACCTGCGGCTTCAACCCGCTGGCCGTGGACGCCCCCGCCGACGTGATCGCCGACTACGTCGTCGCGGCGCTCAAGGGGCTCTTCAGCGATTCTGACATCCGGGCCTCGTCGGACCGCTATCTGCGCAACGCGATCATCGCGGTGCTCGCCTACGACCGCGCGTGCACCCTGTGGGACGCGGCGCGCCTGCTGTCCGTCGGCGAGGAGGGGTACGCGTACCGCAGCCGCGTCGGCGCGCGCGTGCGCGCGCTGCCGGAGTTCAAGGAGATCTCCCAGTTCTTCACCGCCGAGCTCTCCGCGCAGCTCGCCGACTCGCGCAGCACCACCACCGCCAAGCTCGACGCGCCCGTGAACAAGCTCGCGCGGCTGCTCAACTCGCCCTCGATCAAGCGCGTGCTGCTCAACGACTCGCTGCGCGTCGACTTCGACAGCGTGATCGCGGGCGCCGAGGTGCTGGTGGTCAAGGGAGCGCTGGGCGCGATGGGGGCCGGCAACACCGCCGTGCTGATGCAGCTGCTGATCGGCATGCTCGACGCGGCGCTGGCCCGCCAGCAGGACCTCGTCGCGCCCGAGGATCGGGTGGCCGTAGCGTTGAAGGTCGACGAGGCGCCGCTCGTGATCAACCGCGGTTTCGCCGAGACGATGGCGCTGAAGCGCTCGGCCGGCCTCGAGACCGTCGCCTGCTGGCAGACCGACGCGCAGTGGGTCGAGCGCGAGGTGCGCGAGCAGCTCGACGCGCTGTTCGCCCACCGCGTCTACTTCGCCACGGCCTCGGTGCCGGACGCGCGCGCCGCGGCGCGGCTGACGATGGCCGAGTACTCCGACAGCGTGCGCCCCGACATGGAGCGCCTCTCGAGCCTCGGCCGGCCCGACGTCCGCCTGCACCTCCCCAAGCACCACGCGATCGCCAGCTGGGTCACGCCCGCCGGTCGACAGCCGGCGTTCGTCGCGCAGACGCTCCCGTTGCAGATCGACCGCGAGCGTCTGGCCCGGCACGCCGCCCGCCAGCGCGAGCGCGGCGCGCGCCATCGCACGGACCTGCGCCAGCCCCACTGGGACGAGCCGAGGACGGATCGGCTCGATTCCCGAAACGGCGCGGGGGGCGAGGGCGACGCGAGCGCGGGCGGCGTAGGCGCGAGCGCGGGCGGCGTAGGCGCGGGCGTCAGCCGCGCGGGCGCGGCCCGGCACGACAGCGCTCCGCCCGGCGCCCGCGAGCGTCTCGCCGCCGAGCTCACGGCGCTCCCGCGGGCCCTCGCCGAGAGCTACCGCGAGCTGCTCGACCTGGACGCCGCGCACAGCGTCCGCCGGGTCACCCCGGCACGGAGCGTCCGCAGCCTGGAGCCGGAGCCGCTGGACCTGGAGCTGCTCGGGCTGATCGCGACCGCCCAGCACGTGCTCACGAGCCAGCTGCACCGCCGCTTCAACGGCGCGCGAGCGGTGACGACGACGCAGCGACGCCTCAAGCGCCTGTCGGACGCGGGCCTCGTGCAGCGGCTGCAGTTCCACCGGCGCGACGGCGGCGGCGTGCCGATGTGCTACTCGCTCACGCCCGAGGGGCACAAGCTGCTGGGGGTCGAGCGTACGTCGTCGGCCCCCGCGGGCCGCGTGGAGCCCTCCGCGCGCGCCCAGGACGATCTGCGCCAGGCGCGCCAGCACGTGCACGTGGTCGGCTGGTGCCTCGCGCTGTCCGCGCTGTTGGGGCACGAGCGCGTCAGGCTGCGCGGCGAGCCGGAGGCGGCGATCTCGCCGCCGTCGCGCACGCGCGCCGGCGAGCGGATGGCGCTCTCGCCACAGGACCTGCGCCTGCCGGGCGGACGCAGCCCCCACGACTTCACGCGGGAGGCGCCCGACGGCTCGCGCCAAGAGGTCGAGCGCTTCGAGACGCTGCGCCCGGACGCGATCGTCGAGGTCGGGGCGGGCGCGCGGCACGAGCCTTCGCTCGACCTGCTGATCGAGCGCGAGGACCGGCAGGGCGGCGGGGGCAGGCGCAAGCTGGAGCGCTATGACCACTTCCTCGCGGGCTGGTCGGCCCACGTCCGCCGCTACGGCGGCCGCGAGGCGCTGGCGCTGGTCGTGTTCCTGTGCCGCGACCGGGCACGCGCGCGCGAGTGCGCGCGTGCGGCCGACCGGGAGCTGCGCGCCTGCCAGGCCTACGCCGGCGAGTATCCGGCCGACTGGCGCTATCCGGCGCGCGAGCGGGTCGCGTTCGTCGCCGAGCGCGACGTCCACGAGGGGCTGCTGAGCGCGTACCTGCCGCCGCGGCTGCCGCCGCACGTGCGCGTCGCGACCGCCCACGGCGACCCGCAGGCGGGCGAGGCGAGCGCGACGCTCGCGGAGATCCCGGGATTGGCCCGAGCGGCCGGCGCGGAGGGGCCGGTGACGATCCTCGCGGGGCCGAGCCAATAGTGTGCAGCGCATGGACCACTCGCTGTACGAGCGCGCGCTCGCGCCCTTCGAGGCGGAGGTCGCGCGCCTGCGCCCGGCGCACGCGGAAGTGATCGACGCCCACACCCATCTCGGCCTCGACGAGGACGGTCGCTCGCTGACGCTCGAGCAGCTGCTCGCCCAGCTCGACCGCGCCGAGGCGCGCCGCGCCTGCGTGTTCCCGCTGCACGACCCCGAGCGCCGGCCCCGCTACAGCGTGCCCAACGACCGCGTGCTCGAATGGGCCGGCGACAGCGCCGGCCGGCTCGTGCCGTTCTGCCGGCTGGACCCGGCCGAAGCGCCGCTGGAGGAGGCCGAACGCTGCCTGTCCGCCGGCGCGCGCGGGATCAAGCTGCATCCGCGCGCCCAGGACTTCGTGTTCGACGGCGGCGACATGGACGCGGTCTTCGCGCTGGCCGAACAGGCGAAGGTCCCGATCCTGATCCACACCGGGCGCGGCCTGCCGCCGCTGGCGGACGGGCTCGCCGACCTCGCGCTGCGCCACCCGGGCGCCGTGCTGATCCTCGCGCACGGCGCGATCTGCGACCAGGGCATCCTCACCACGCGCCTGGCCGACCACCCGGGCGTGCTGTATGACATCTCCTGCTTCTTCCCGATCGACGTGATCGAGCTGTTCGCGCGAGCGCCCGCCGAGCGCATCGTGTTCGCCTCGGACCCGCCCTACGGGATGCCGGCGACGACGCTTTACATGGCGCTGCGGGTGGCCCGGCACGCCGGCCTGGACGAGGCGGCCACGCGCGGCCTGCTGGGCGCCACTATGGCCTCGCTGATCGACGGCGAGGGCCTGCCGGCGACCACCCCGCCGCGACGCGGCGACTCGATCGAGCTGTCCGGTCGCCTGGCGCGCGTCTACGGCTACGCGAGCCTGGTCGGGCCCGGGCTCTTCTCCGGCGCGATCGAGCAGGCGCGCGGCATGCTCGAGATGGCGATCGCCGCCTGCCGGGACCCGCGGCCCGACGGCGTCGGCGACGCGCTCGAGACGATCGGCACGGCGCTGGAGGCGGCGCGGACGCTGCTCGGCAGCGAGGACGGGGTGCGCCCCGCGATCGACCTGCTGTATCGCTCGCTCGTGCGTGCCGTCACCGAGCCGCCGCCCGCCGGATAGCCGCTGCGCGCGGCCGCCGGCGCGCTCACGCGCCCGTCAGCCACAGCGCCGCCCACTCGCCCCGCTCTCGGCGCGCGTGCTCGCGCAGGCCCAGGCGGCGCGCGAAGACGTCCGCCACCTCGTCGGCCTGGTCGCTCAGCAGGCCGCCGGCGAGCAGGTGCGCGGGCGCCCGCTCGATGCGTCGCGCGAGCTCGATCAGCAGCGGACGCAGCAGGTTCGCGAGCATCACCGCGCCCGGCGGCGGCAGCTCGTCGTGGCGCAGGTCCAAGCGCCGGACCTCGATCGCCACGCCGTTGACGCGGGCGTTCTCGGCCGCCGCCGCGACGCTCTCGGGCTCGTTGTCCAGCGCCAGCACCGGCTGGAACCCCAGCATGCGGGCGGCGATCGCGAGCACGCCCGAGCCGGTGCCGACGTCGAGCACGGGGCCGCGGGCGGCGTCGGCGCCGGCCAGCTCCAGCAGCAGCTCCAGGCACAGCCGCGTGGTGGCGTGGCCGCCGGTGCCGAAGGCCATCCCCGGGTCGATCACGATCTCCCGCCAGCCGTCGCCGAGCGTCGCCTCGGCGGGCTCCCAGGGCGGGCGCACCCGCAGCGAGGGCACGGCCGGCCCGGCCGGGCGCCCGGCGGGCGCAGCCACGAGCACCGGCCGGTGGAACTCGCGCCAGCGCTCGTGCCAGTCGTCGGGGACCTCGCTGGTGCTGACCTCCACGAGCGCCCCGCCGACGGCGGCCTGCAGCTGGCCGATCGCGGGCAGCTCTCCCGGGGCTCCGTAGACGGCGTACTCGACCGTCCCGGCGGTCGGCGTGCCGGCCTCGCCGGCGACCTCCTCGACGCCGCTCGGCGCGAGCTCCAGCAGCTCGGCCAGCACCAGCTCCGCCTGCGCCTCGCGGACGCGGACCGCGAGCCTGATCACGCCGCCTGGCTGCCGAGCGCGCGCCTGAGCTTCGCGAACATGGACTCCTGCGAGCGCAGGTTCTCCTCGCTCAGGCTCTGCTGGAGCCGCTCCATAAGCTCGCGTTGCTCGTCGCTGAGCCGGCGCGGCACGACCACGTTCACGACCACGCGCAGGTCGCCGCGGCGCGGGCGTCTGAGCGCCGGCATGCCCGCCCCGCGCAGCGTCAGCACGTCGCCGGGCTGGGTGCCGGGCGGCAGCTCGATCGAGGCGTGGCCTTCGAGCGTCGGGACCTCCAGCGTGCCGCCGAGCGCGGCGCGCGGGGCCGCCACGTCCAGCGCGGTGATCAGGTCGTCGCCTTCGCGCACGAAGCGCTCGTCGGCGCGCACCTGCACGACCACGTACAGGTCGCCCGCGGGCGCGCCCGCCTCGCCGGCGTGACCGCGCCCGGCCAGGCGGATGCGCTGCCGGTCGGCGATGCCCGCTGGAACCTCGACGTCGACCGTGCGCCTCCTCGCCACCCGGCCGCGTCCGCGGCACTCGCGACATGGCTGCTTGGGCACGCGCCCGTCGCCGTGGCACACGTCGCAGGCGCTCGTGCGGACCATCTGCCCGAGCAGCGTGCGCGTGACCGACTGCAACTGCCCGGCCCCGCCGCAGCGCTCGCAGGTCTCGATCGGCGTGCCCGGCTCGGCGCCGTTGCCGTGGCAGTGCTCACAGCGCTCGATCGCCTCGAAGCTGACCTGCACGGTCGCCCCCTCCGCGGCTTCGCGCAGGTCGAGCTCGATCGCCACCGCGGCGTCGCCGCCCTGCTGGGGGCCGGGGCGAGCGCCCGCCGCCGCGCCCCCGAAGAACGCGTTGAAGAGGTCGCCGATCGAGCCGAAGCCCTCGAAGTTCGGGGCGTAGCCGCCCGAGCGCAGGCCCTCGTGGCCGTAGCGGTCATAGGTTGCGCGCCGCTCGTCGTCGGAGAGGATCTCGTAGGCCTCGGCGGCCTCCTTGAACTTCTCCTCCGCGTCCGGGTCGTGCGCGTTGACGTCGGGATGCAGCTCGCGCGCGAGCTGCCTGAAGGCCTTCTTGATCTGCTGCGAGGAGGCGTCGCGCTCGACGCCAAGCACCTCGTAGGGGTCGCGGGGCATACGCGTCGTTCTAGCTCTCGGCGTAGGCGTCTTCGACGAAGCGCGAGAGCTGCTGGGCGGCCTCGCGCACGGTGGCGATCGCGACCGCGTAGTCCATGCGCACCGGCCCGATCAGCGAGACCGTGCCGAGCCTGCGTCTGGCCATCCCGTAGCCGGTTGCCACGAGGCCCAGCGAGTGCATCGCGGGCAGCTCGTTCTCGTGGCCGATGCGCACGTACACGCCGGGCTCGGCGAGCGCGGCGCGCAGCACGCTGAGCAGCGCCACGCGCCGCTCGAGCAGCTCTATCAGCTCGTTGACGCGCGTCGCGTCCTCGATCTGGGCGGTCTCGAACAGGCGCGCGGTGCCCTCCACGAACAGCGAGTCCTCGCCCTCGGCGAGCTCGCCGAAAGCCGGCGCGAAGCGCGCCAGGAAGGAGCTCTCCAGCGGCGAGAGGCTGGGGTCGCTCAGGCGCTGCTGGAGCATGCGCGCGCCCAGGCCGAGACCGACGAGGCGCTCGCTGAGGTACTCGCCCGCCCACGCCACGAGGCCCGGGTCGACGGCGCTCTCGAACGTGACGAACGTCTTGGAGACGCTGCCGGCCGAGGTGA
Source organism: Solirubrobacteraceae bacterium (assembly GCA_035939315.1). Taxonomy (GTDB): domain Bacteria; phylum Actinomycetota; class Thermoleophilia; order Solirubrobacterales; family Solirubrobacteraceae; genus Palsa-744. Next base: position 48,547 of record DASZFZ010000033.1, read on the forward strand.
TGATCACGACCAGCACCACCCGCGGCTGCAGCGCGAGCACCTCGACGTGGCGGATGCTCGCCGCGTTCATCGACGGCGCCGAGACGACCGCGAGCAGGTTGGTCATCTGCGAGAGCGTCTCCGTGGTCGTCCGCATCGCCTCCTCGATCTCGCGGCGGATCAGCGACAGCTCGAGCGGCCTGCGCGCCGGCCGCGGCGGGTCCGAGCTCAGCAGCCGGTCGACGAGGTAGCGCTGGCCCGCGTCCGTCGGCACGCGCCCCGCCGACACGTGCGGGTGCGCCAGCAGCCCGTGCTCCTCCAGCTGCGCGAGCTCGTTGCGCACCGTCGAGGGACCGCAGTCGAGCTGCGGGTCGGCCGCGATCACGCGCGAGGCCACCGGCTGGCCGGTGCGCAGGTAGTCGTCGACGACCTTGCACAGGATGCGCTCCTGGCGTGGGCTGAGCATGCTCGTGATTGTAGGCGCCGTGCTGGCGCCGAAGCTGGGCCTTGCTAGAGCTCGAGCTCCGCCTGGGCGTTGCGGATGATCTGCTTGCCAGCCTGCTCGGCGACGGTCTCCACGAGCGCCCGGCTGCCGTCGAGCTCGGTGACGGTGCCGCTCACGAGCACCTCCTGCTCGGGCACGCCCATCCCGCGGAACTGCACGGACAGCCGCTTGAGGTGCTCCGGGCCGCCGGCAGCCTCGGTCTGCGCCCGCGCGACCTGCGCCATCGTCCACAGCCCGTGCAGGATCCTCCCGGGCAGCCCCACCGCCTTGGCGAACTCCTCGTCGATGTGGATCGGGTTGAAGTCGCCCGAGGCGCCCGCATAGCGGACCGTCAGGTACTTGTCCGGGGTCACCCGCAGCTCGGGGATCGACTCGCCGACGCTCAGCTGTGCCATCTCCATCACACTCCTCGCACGATGTTCGTCCAGATCCCGCGGCAGACCTCCTCGCCGCGCTGGTTGGTGGACACCGACTCGAACACGTAGTAGCCGCGGCCGTCCTGTTCGGAGATGTCCTTGACGCTCGCCGTGGTCGTGACCTCGTCGCCCGCGACCACCACGGGACCCCACGTGAACTCCTGGCCGCCGTGGACCATCATCGCGAAGTTCAGCTCGATCTCCGGGTCGAAGATCGACGGTCCGACCGCCGGCGCGCCGTACACGACAGCGAACATCGGCGGCGCCACCAGGTCGGCGTAGCCGGCCGCCCGCGCCGCCTCGACGTCGAGGTGCAGCGGGTTGGTCTCGCCGACCGCGCGCGCGTACTCCCTGATCTTCTCGCGCCCGACCGCGTACACGACCGGCTCGTAGGTCTTTCCGATCGCTTTGGTGTTGACTGGCATCGGAGGAATCTCTCCCTGCTGTCGTCGTTGTCCCGGGGGCGCTCGCCCGCGCCGCGGCGCGCCAGTTTACGCACACCGCCCCGCTCGGCGTCCCGCAGCCCGGCACGTCTGTCATTAAACGCAAAGAGCGCCCCCGGATCCTCGGACCTCGGGGGCGCTCCGGCGCGGCTAGAAGACGAGCTCCTCCTCGGGCGTGCCGAGGCCGACGTCGAGCAGCCCGTCCCGGTCCTCGTCCGAGCCCGGCGGGCGCTCGTCGCCGGCCTCGACCCGGCCGCGCTCGCCGGCCGGGTCGAGGAACTGCACCGTGTCGGCGACGATGCTGACCGCCTGGCGGCGCTCCTGCCCGGCGGTCTCCCACTCGCGCCACTCCAGGCGCCCGTCGACGCCGACCCGGCTGCCGCGCGAGACGTAGCGGCCGACGTTCTCGCCGGCCGGGCCGTAGACGCTGACGTCGAAGTAGTTCGGCCGCTCGACGGGATCGCCGTCCGCGTCCTTGCGGTGGGAGTTGCACGCGACGCGCAGGCTGCACACGCTCGTGCCCGAGGGCAGCGCGCGCAGCTCCGGGTCACGCGTGAGGCGCCCGACGATCACGACGCGGTTGATGTTGAACATGATGGGTCTCCAGTGGCTTCGTGGTTGACCCCCCGCAGCCACGCTACGCGGCGCCTGGGACGAAACGCTCGTCCAGCGTCGCGAGCGCCACCAGCGCGACGCGCTCGCCGGCGTGCGCTCGCGCGATCGCCCGCTCCAGCGGGCGCAGCACGTCAGCGCCGGCGAGATACACGGTGCCGGCGACGCACCCGCAGCGCGCCCAGCCGCGGCATATCTCCAGCAGCCGCTGGGGCGCCTTGACCGTCAGCTCGACCTCCACCGCCACCGGCAGGCCCTCGCCGTTCGCGGGCGCCAGCACGAGGTCGGGGCGATGCAGCGGCGCCGCGTCCCCGCCGGCCCCGCCGACGCGCGCGCTCGCGAGCGCCCTGCCCGCGTCGCGCTCGTCGCGGCGCAGCTCGCGCTCGCCGAGCACGCGGTGCCCCGGATAGGCGTGCTCGAGCCACGCGGCCACGAACGCGCACACGATCGCGTGCCTCGCGCCCGCCGCGCTCACCCGCCCCGGCTCGATGCCGCGCAGCCCGCACGCGCGCAGGCCGGCGCTCGTGGCCGTATACAGCCTTGGCGCGCCCGCGAGCACCAGCTCGCCGCGCATCAGGCCCGCGCGCTCGGCGGCCGCCAGCCGCGCGTGGGCGCAGCGCAGGCCGATGCCCTCGCGCTCGGCCAGCGCGTGCGCGGTGACCGCCCCGAGCCCGCCCGCCCAGCGCGCCAGCGCGAGCTGCCGGGGCTGTGGTTCGCGCACGCGGCTCATGCTCGCCTCCCGCGTCCGGTCGCCCGCGCCCACCGCGCCTGCCGCGCGAGCGCGCGGAGCCTCGCGGCGAGCCGCCCGCCCGCGGCCCGGTCGCGACCTGGCGCGAACATGCGGGTCACGCGCGCGCCGGCGGCCCGGCCGAGCACCAGCACGGCGCTCCAGCCGCGCTCCAGGCGCATCACGCACTCGGGCTCGAGCACCGGCTCCTGGCCGCGCACCCGCGTGCTCGTGCCGCTGCTGTGGGAGCTCACCCGCCATGCGCCCCTGCGCCCGGCGACGTCCGAGATCAGCTCGGCCGACGCGGGCACCACCTGGCGGTGGGCGATCAGCACGGACAGGTTGCCGAGCACCTGCTCGAGCAGACGCTCGCGGCCCGCGGGGCGCAGGTCGGAGAGCTCCTGCGTGCCGAGCAGCAGGCCGAAGCCGGCCGAGCGGGCGCGCGCGAACAGCCTCACGACCTGCTCCGGCGCGATCGCCGAGAACTCGTCGATCGCCACGAGCGTCGGCACCGCGCGCCCCTGCAGGCTGGCGACGACCGTCTGCAGGTCCTGCACGATCGCCGCGCCCAGCATCTCGCCCAGCAGCGGCCGCGTGTCCGCCTGCAGCGCGAAGTACACGACCGCCCGCGAGCGCGCCGCCGCCAGCAGGTCGAAGCGCTCGGCCCGCGGCGTGCACGGGTCGAGCCAACGGCCCACGTCGGACTCGGCGAGGATCGCGAGGCGATCGCGCACCCCCGCCAGGTCGCTGCGCTGGCGCGCGGAGAGCGCGTCGAGATACGCAAAGACGCGAGCCGCGTGGGGCTCCGGCAGGGCGCGCGCGAGGCGCTCCAGGCCCGCCGGGTCGAGCTGCTCCACCAGCCGCGCGAGGCTCGCCTCGAGCCCCGCCGCGTGCAGCGCGCGCACGGCGTGCCCCAGATAGCGCTGCGCCTGGCGCAGGTAGTGAGGCTCGGTGAAGCGCTCGCCGGCGAGCGCCTTGTCGGCGATCTCGCTGGCGCCGCCGCGCGCGAACGGGTTGTAGACGAGCGGGCCCTGCGGGGTCCACTCGAGGAACTGGCGGCCCGCGTCGAGCGCTGCGCCGCGGATTCCCTCGCGCAGGCCCGCGTCGCCCTTGGGGTCGAGCACGATCGCGCCCATACCCCGTTGGATCGCGCTCGCGAGGATCCACGTCTGGGTGACGGTCTTGCCCGAGCCGGTCGCGCCGACGACCAGCGTGTGCGTCCCGCCGCCGGACGGGAACGGGATCCAGACGCCGCGGCCGCGCTCGTCGGTGCCCAGCCGCAGCCGCTCGGGCCGTGGCGCGGCGAGCGCCAGCCGCTCGCCGGCGCGCGCCGCCAGGCTCGCGCCGATCCTGCCCGCGATCTCCGGCGGGCGCGTGCGCAGCGCCGCCAGCCGCGCAAGGTCGCCGCCGCCCTGCACGTCTTCGCGGTGCCAGCGTCGGCCGCGGACGCCGGCCAGCAGCGCGCTCAACGCCAGCGTTGGCGCCCACCCGCCGAGCGCGCCGCGGAGCAGCAGCACGCCCGCGCCGAAGAGCGCCGTCCAGCTCCAATGCAACTGCCTGCTGCGCATCGTCCTCGCGGCCACGGCCGCGATCGCGGCGGCGAGCGCGAGGTGCAGCGCGCCGCTCCACAGCCACGCCAGCGCGTGGCTCACGGCTCCCGCCGGGTCCAGGGGAGCTTCGGTTGCTGCGATCGTGGGCATGTCCCACTCCCTTCTGGCCCGCCCGAGGGGGCGGGCCCTCGGACCGGCCTCGCCGGTCGTGGTGGTTGAAGAGGAGACGGCGGGCCCTGTCGACCCGCCGCCGCTGGTGCTGCCGATGGGGCTCCGGTCGAGCCCCGAAGCTCAGATCAGCCTGTAGCCGACGCCCCACACGCTGATCACCCAGCGCCGCGCGTCCTCGCGCGCGAGCTTGTGGCGCAGCCTGCTGGCGTGGCTGTCGACGGTCCGCGTGGTCCCGCCGGAGCGATAGCGCCAGACGCTCTGCAGCAGCTCGGCCCGCGCGAACACGCGCTCGGGCTCGCGCGCGAGGTGCACGAGCAGCTCGAACTCCATGCGACGCAGCTCGAGCTCGCGGCCGCCCATGCGCGCGGCGTGCGCCGCGGTGTCGATCCACAGCGGCCCGATCTCGATCGTGCGCGCGCTCGCCCCGGCCGCGTCCGTGCGGCGCAGCACGGCGCGCAGGCGCGCGCGCAGCTCGAGGTAGGCGGCGGGACGGCCCAGGTAGTCGTCGGCGCCCGCCTCGAACGCGCGCAGCAGCTCGAGCTTGCCCGGCCCGGAGCCGACGACGATCGCCGGCAGCGTGCGCTCCCAGACGCCGCGCGAGCCGGGCGCCTCGCGGATCTCGCGCAGGAGCTCGAGCGCAGTGCACGGAGCCTCGAGGCTGCCGATCACGGCCAGCCGCGGGGCGCGGCCACGCGCGAGGATGCGCGCGTGCTCGGCGCTGCGCGCGAGCTCCACCGCGAAGCCGTCGGCCACGAGCTGATCGCACAGCGCCTCGGCGAGCCGCCGCTCGGACTCGACGAGCAGGATCGGCCCGGCGGCCTGCCCTGGCATCAGAGCTCGACCTCGCGCGGGCTCACTCCCAGGCCCTCGCGCGCGATCAGCGCGAGCACCTCGCTGTGGATCCACGGCGTCGGCGCGCCCTGCCCGCCCTCGGGGGCCAGGCCCAGACGGCGCGCGAGCCAGCTCGTCTCGCCCGCCACGTTGCCCCTGCGGTCGTGCTTCACGCGCCCGCAGCGAAGCGCGATCTCGCTCATGCTCAGCTGCTCGCGGGCGACGGCGGCGAGCACCGCTTCGCGCAGGCCCCGATTGAGCACGATCCGACTCGCCTGCACGCGCGCGAGCTCCGCGCGCACGACCGTGCTCGAGACCTCCGGCGCTCCGCGCTCGAGGTCGAGCGCCTGCTGCGTGAGCCTGCACACGGGCTCGTAGCTCTCGAGGCACCCGACCGCCTCGCGCACGCTGACCGTCTCCGGCGGCGCGGCCGGCCCGGCCGGCGCGCCCCCCTCGGCCGGGCGCCGGCACCAGCGGAGCTCCGGGATCCTCATCCCTGTTTGCAGGCGCTCGAGCGAGTAGCTGCGACGGTCGCGGTCGGCGAGCTCGGTCGCGAGCGCCGCCACCGCCGGCGCGCGCGGCGCGAGCGGCGGGGCCGTGCGGTCGGCGGCCGTCACCGGCCGGCAGCGGGCCTCGCGGCCGCTGAGGTCCCGCAGGTAGGCGGCGCACACCAGCCGCGCGTTCGTCGCGGGCTCGTCCGCGGCCAGGTGGGCGATCAGCCGCTGGTCCTCCCGGCCGCCCGCGCGGCGGTCGATCACGAGCGTGCTGCCGGCGGCGCCCGCGCCGGTGACGAGCTCGCGCAGGTCCCCGCGACGGTCCACGTAGCGCGCCAGCACGCGCCTGTCGGGAGCACCACGGCCAGCGCGTCGGGGGCTGCGCCGGGCGCTCGCCGCGGCCACGCCGGCGCCCGCGGCGCCTCGGCGCGCGGACGCGGCGGTGGTCGACGGTGGGAGGGTCGTGCTCGTCATCGCGGTCTCCTGGCGGTCGGGGATGCGCGCCGCCGGCCGGTCGAGCGGCGCGAGCATCGGGGCATGTGGGAGCCGGCTACGACGAGCCTCGAGCGTCGCGCAGGAAAGCGGCGGGCGTCGAGGCGGGCCGAGAACCCTTAAGGGGTTCTCGTCGGCGAGGGAGCGTGAGCGGGACGGCGGGAAAGCTGGCGCGCGCGCGTCGGTCGAGCTCAGGACTGGGCGCGGCGTCGGCGGGCGGCTATGTGGGCGCTGCTGTGGGGCTCGGGATACGTGTGGGGGAGAGGGCTGCGAGCCTAGCGCGCGTGCTCGGGCCGC
>DASZFZ010000034.1:0-12278 GCA_035939315.1 Solirubrobacteraceae bacterium
CGGGCGATTAGGATTCGCCACGATCGTGATGCCGGTGGAGATCCTCGCTGCCGTGCGCCGCCTGCTGGCGCGCTCGCGCGCCCGCACGCGCGGGCGCGGCCGCCGCGCCCCCGGCATGCTCGCGCTCGCCTGCGTGGCGGCGGCGCTCGCGGGCTGCGGCGCGGACCTCGACGACAGGCCGGCGGCGCAGGTCAGCTCGGTTGGCGTGTTGCCTCCGGTGAGCGCGCCAGCCGCCTGCTCCACGGCGGTGTTGCAGACCCTCTCCGGGATCGCCCAGCGCATCTACCACGAGGGCGTCTTCAGCGAACGCACGGCCAGCGCCGCCTACCTGATCACCCACTCCACCGCGCTGCGCGAAGCCGTCGAAAGCGGCGACCCCGCGGCGGCGCGCACGGCGGCGCGGGCGCTGCTGTCGACCGGGCACGTGACGAACATCACGGTGCTCGCCGGCGCCAAGACGCTCGTGCGCACGGGCGGCCCGGCGCTCGCCCCGATACGCGGCACGCTGACGGGCGCGAACGGGCTGCCGATCGCCACCTACGTGGCCAGCGTGTGGGCCGACGAAGGCTTCCTGGTCGAGGCGGGCGGCATCACCGAGGGGATCGTCTCGCTGCGCGCGAACGGCCGCAGCGTCGGCGGCTCGCCGACGCTCGCGGGCACGCTGGCCGACGAAGGCTCGCTCACCCGCGCCGGCGTCGCCTACGGCTACACCTCCTTTCCGGCCGTCGCCTATCCGGCGGGCGCGCTGCGCGTGTACCTGCTGATCCCGACCACGGCGATCGCCACGCTGTGCGGGCGTACGCCCGAAGACACCGTCGTGAACACGCTCGAACGCGTCGCCAAGCTGATCTACGAAGGCGAGATCGGGTTGAGCGCGCAGGCGCAGATCCGGCGGGTGCAGCGCAACGAGCCGCTGCTGGAAGCCGTCGCCAAACGCGAACCGGAAGCCACCCGGCTCGCGATCGACGCGCTGCTCACCCAGCACATCGTGCGGATCCGCGTCACCACCCACGGCCAGCTGCTGCAGGACGTAGGCGGCCCCTGGGTGCTCGGCCCCGTCAGCGCGCCGCTGCGCCTGCACGGGCGCCAGATCGGCGAGCTGTCGCTCTCGATCCAGGACGACGAAGGCTACCTGCGGCTCGCGCGCCGGCTAGCGGGTCTGGAGGTGCTGATCTACATGCATCCGCGGAGCGCCCACCCGCTGCTCGTCAAGGACAGCGTCGGCCCGCTGGCCGCCGGGCCGACGCTCAGCGCCGTGCCGGCGAGCGGCCCCTACCGTCTGGAAGGCAAGAGCTTCCGCGTGTTCGCCGTGCACGCCGAGGCGTTCCCCTCGGGCCCACTCGCGATCCGCGTGCTCGTGCCGGTGCCCTACGTCGCGAACCCGGAGCCCAGCGCCCCCACGGGCCCTGCCGCCGGAGCGCCACCCGCCGCGGGCGCGCCGCGCGCCGGCGGCCCGGGCACGCAGACCGGTGCCGGCGGCTAGGCCGGCGCGAGCGAGTCGCGCTTGCCGCGCAGCGCCTCGAGCAGCTGCGCGAAGGAGTCCGAGAATTTCTGGACGCCCTCGCGCTCGAGCGTGTCGGTGAGGTCGTCGTAGTCGACGCCCACCCGTGAGAGCTCTGCCAGCAGCCGCTCGGCGTCCTCGATGCCGCTCTGCAGCCGCGGTCGCGGCTCGCCGTGGTCCTGATATGCCTCGATCGTCTCCTCGGGCATCGTGTCGACGGTGTCCGGGCCGATCAGCTCCTCTACGTACAGGACGTCGGCGTAGGCCGGGTTCTTGGTGGACGTCGACGCCCACAGCACGCGCTGCGGCTTGGCGCCCTTGCCGACCAGGTACTCCCAGCGCGGCCCGCTGAAGACCTGCAGGTAGTGGCGGTACGCGAGCCTGGCGTTGGCGATCGCCAGCTTGCCCTGCAGCCGCGCGGGCGCGCCGACCGCTTCGAGCCGTTTGTCGGCCTCGGTGTCGATGCGCGAGACGAAGAAGCTCGCGACCGAGGCGACCTTGGTGGGGTCGCCTCCCTCGGCGACCAGCCGCTCCAGGCCGCGGACGTAGGACTCGGCGACCTCGGCGTAGCGGCGCAGCGAGAAGATCAGCGTGACGTTGATCGAGCGGCCCTTGGCGATCACGTCCTCGATCGCCGCGAGCCCCGGCTTGGTCGCGGGGATCTTGACCATCAGGTTGGGGCGGTCGACCTCGTCGTGCAGGCGCATCGCCTCGCGGTAGGTCCGCAGCGTCTCGTAGGCCAGCCGCGGGTCTACCTCCAGCGAGACGTAGCCGTCGCGCCCGCCGCTTCGCTCCCACACCGGCGCGAACAGGTCGCACGCGTCCTCGATGTCGCGCTGTGCGAGCGCCCAGAAGCTCGCGTCGAGGTCCGCGCCCTTGGCGGCCAGCTCGTGCAGCTGCTCGTCGTAGGCGCTGCCCTCGCTCATCGCCTTCTGGAAGATCGTGGGGTTGGAGGTCGCGCCGACGACCGAGAACTCGTCGATCAGCTGCCGCAGGTGCCCGCCGTGGATCGACTCGCGCGAGAGGAAGTCGACCCACACGCTCTGTCCGAAGGCCGACAGTCGCTGAAGGGGCGGGGTGGCGTCGGAGGACATGTGTCGCGTCTCCTGTCTTAGTCGTTGCGCTCGAGCAGCGCTCTGGCTCGGGCGAGGATGTTCTCGGCGCTGAAGCCCAGCTTCTCGAGCACCGTCGTTCCGGGGGCGGACGCGCCGAAGCGGTCGAGGCCGAGCACCTCGCCGTCGATCCCGACCCACTTCCACCAGCTCATCGTGGCGCCGGGCTCGACCGCCAGGCGCTTGCGAACGGCCGGCGGCAGCACCTGGTCACGGTACGCGGGCGTCTGGGCTTCGAACAGCTCCATGCAGGGCATCGAGACGACCCGCACGCGCCTGCCCTCGCCGGCGAGCTGGCGGGCGGCATCGAGCGTCGTGGGGACCTCGGCGCCGGTCGAGATCAGCACGATCTCCGGCGGGCCGTCGGCGGCCGAGTCCCACAGCACGTAGCCGCCCTGCTCCAGGCCCTCCGCGCCCGCCACCTCGGCACGGTCGAGCACGGGGATGTTCTGGCGCGAGAGCAGCAGCGCGACCGGCCCGTCCTCGCGCTCGAGCGCGACCCTCCAGGCCACCGAGGTCTCGTTGGCGTCGGCCGGGCGGATCACCCACAGCTCGGGGATCGCGCGCAGCGCCGCGTAGTGCTCGACCGGCTGGTGGGTGGGGCCGTCCTCGCCGAGGCCAATCGAGTCGTGCGTCCACACCCACACCACGGGCAGGCCCATCAGCGCCGACAGGCGCACGGACCCGCGCATGTAGTCGGAGAACGTCAGGAAGGTGGAGCCGTAGGGTTTGACGATCCCGCCGTGCGCGGCCGCGCCGTTGACGATCGCGCCCATCGCGTGCTCGCGGATGCCGAACGGGACGTTGCGCCCGGCGTGCACCTTGGAGAACTCGCCGCCGCCGTCGAACAGCGTCTTGGTCGACTCGACAAGGTCGGCGGCCCCGCCGATCATCGTCGGCGCGAACTCGGCGAACGCCGCCATCGCCTTCTGGCCCGCCGAGCGCGTCGCGATCTGCTCGCCGGCCGCGAACGCGGGCAGCGCCTCTCGCCAGCCCTCGCTCAGGCGACCGGCCCACGCGCACTCCCAGTCCTCGGCCAGCTCCGGCAGGTCCTCGCGCCAGGCGTCGAAGCGCTGCTGCCACTCGCGCTGCACGGCGGCGCCGTGCTCGCGCAGCGACATGTGCTCGTAGACGCGCTCGTCGACCCAGAAGTGGCGGTCGGGGTCGAAGCCCATCGCCTGCTTGGCGGCGCGCACCTCGTCCTCGCCGAGCGGCGCGCCGTGGGCCTTGGCGGTGTCGACCGCGTGCGGCGCCGGGTAGGCGATGTGCGAGCGGATCGCGATGAACGACGGACGCTCGGTTTCCTCGCGCGCCGCCGTCAGCGCCGCCTCGATCGCGTCGAGGTCCTCGGAGTCCTCGACCCGCTGCACGTGCCAGCCGTCGGCGGCCAGACGGGCGGGATGGTTCTCGCCGTCGAAGGAGATCGCGGTGCTGCCGTCGATCGTGATGTGGTTGTCGTCGTAGCAGACGACCAGCTTCCCGAGCGCGAAGTGGCCGGCGATCGAGGCGGCTTCCTGGCTGATGCCCTCCATCATGTCGCCGTCGCCGCAGATCACGTACACGCGGTGATCCACGACCTCGCGGCCGGGACGGTTGTAGCGGTCGCCCAGGAAGCGCTCGGCGATCGCCATGCCGACGGCGTTGGCGAAGCCCTGGCCGAGCGGCCCGGTCGTGATCTCGATCCCGGGCGTGTGCCCGCGCTCGGGGTGGCCGGGCGTGCGCGAGCCCCACTGGCGGAACTGCTTGAGCTCCTCCAGCTTCAGGTCATAGCCGCACAGGTGCAGCAGCGAGTACTGCAACACGCACGCGTGGCCCGAGCTGAGCACGAAGCGATCGCGCTCGGGCCACTCGGTGTCGGCCGGGTTGGCACGCAGGAAGCGCTGGAAGATCGTGTATGCGAGCGGCGCGAGCGCCATCGCGGTGCCCGGGTGCCCGGCGTTTGCCTTCTGCACCGCGTCCATCGACAGCGCGCGGATCGTGTCGATCGAGAGGCGGCGCACCTGCGCGCTCGCGATCGTGTCCGCCGCGCCCCGGCCGGCGGCGGCACCGTCAGCCGATATCGCTGAAACCGCCATCGCACCCGATCCTACTAGCCGTCGCAAACGGCTCCTGTGAAACGGTAGAGTCCGTGGATCGTGCCCGAGCAGTTCTGCGATGTCGGCCGGGGAATCGCCCTGTGCTACGAGACCTTTGGCGACCCGGCCGATCCGACCGCGCTGCTGGTCATGGGCCTGGGCACGCAGATGGTCGCCTGGCACGTCGACTTCTGCGAGCAGCTGGCGGCGCGCGGCCTGCACGTCGTGCGCTTCGACAACCGCGACGTCGGACGCTCGACGCACCTGCAGGGACGCCCGCCGACGGTCGCGCAGCTGCTCGCGCGCTCGCGCCGCGCGGCGCGCTACACGCTGCTCGACATGGCCGACGACACGGCCGGCCTGCTGACGGAGCTGGAGCTCGCGCCGGCGCACGTGATCGGCGCCTCGATGGGCGGCATGATCGCCCAGACGCTGGCCGCGCGCTACCCGCAGCTGGTGCGCTCGCTGACCTCGATCATGTCGAACACAGGCAGCATGCGCAGCGGGCAGCCCTCGCTGCGCGTCTACTCGATCTTCCTGCGTCGCGCGCCGCGCGGGCGCGAGGCCTTCATCGCCCACATGGAGCGCGTGTTCGGCGCGATCGGCTCGCGCGGCCTTCCGCGTGACGACGAGGACCTGCGCGCGCTGGCGGGGCTCAGCTACGACCGCGACCACGACCCCCAGGGCGCGGGCCGCCAGCTGGCGGCGATCATCGCGGCCGGCAACCGCACGGCCGAACTGCGGCACGTCACCGCGCCGACGCTCGTGATCCACGGCGCCGCCGACCCGCTGATCGCGCCCTCGGGCGGCCGGGCCACGGCGCGCGCGATCAAGGGCGCGCGCCTGATGAACGTCGAGGGCATGGGCCACGACCTGCCGCGCGCGGCCTGGCCGCAGCTGATCGAGGCGATCGCCGCGCACGCGCAGCGCGCCGACAGGCGGGTCCCTGTCCCTACCGGCCCGTCCCCCGTCGCGGGCCGGTAGCTGGGACAGGTCCCCTCTCCCTCCTAGCCCCCCTGCGGGCGGCGGCTGCACGCGCGCAGCCCGAGCATCGAGTGCTGGCGCGCGCTCGCGCACCAGCAGCCCTGCGAGCGCACGCGCACGAGCCAGTGCAGATCGTGGCGGCAGTGCGAGCGTCTGTACGGCCAGCGGCCGTGCAGCGCGCGCTGCATGCGGTGTTCGTGACAGACCAGCGGTCTCATGCCCGTCCTCCTTGACTCCCCGTTTGTGCGCCGGCGCAACCAGATTCGCCACAGCCGAACACACTCGTCCGGCACGGCGCGCTCTGCGGGCGGCTCAATCCCCATGGCACACGGTCTCGCCTCGTGCTTGACCTCCACTGCATCTTCGCAATCCCTTCCATCGACCGGCGGGAGCTGCTCCCGTGGGCGACATATAAATCAGGTTTTACGCAGGATGTCAACTTGAGTTTTTGGTTGACATTTGGACCGATGAGGGAAGTGTCGAACCGCGCGGCGCGAACGCGCCCAGCGGTCGATCGGGCGGGTGAGACGGCCGAGTGGGCCGAGTGGGCCCTGCATGCCGGCTCGGGCTGCCGCAGTTGCGAGCCGCGCGCGTTTCCGACGCGGCTGGCGCCCTCGCTCGTCGCCAATCTCGGAGAGTGCGCCCGGAGGGAATCGAACCCTCGGCCTGCGGCTTGAAAGACCGCTGCTCTTTGGCTCCCCGAAGAGAACCGTTGACCACTGAGCTACGGGCGCGTGTGTACGACGGCGTCCTATTCTACGCACGCTCGGCGCGGGGTGGGGCGTGGCCGGCGCTCGCCCGATCGGGGCGCCCGGCGCGGCGCGCCCGCGGCGCCGCTAGGGCTCGAGCACGACCTTCAGGGCTTCGCGGCGGTCGAACACCGCGTAGGCCTCGGGCGCCTGGTCGAGCTTCATGTGGTGGGTGACCAGCGCGCTCGGGTCGAGCACGCCGGCGGACATCAGCGCGAGCACGCGGTCGACGTGGCCGATCACGTTCGCCTGGCCGCCGCGCAGCGTCAGCGTCTTCAGCCACAAAAGGCCCATGTGCACCTCGGCGCGCTCGGCGTAGACGCCGATGCACTGCACCGAGCCGCAGGCGCGCGTGAGGCGGATCGCCATGTCGAGCGCCTTGGGGTCGCCGACGGCGTCGATGCAGACGTCCACGCCGCGCCCTTCGGTGGCCTCGCGCACGAGCGCTTTGACGTCCTGCTCGGTCAGGCGCACGGGCACGCCGCCCATCGACTCGGCCACGGCCAGGCGCTCGGGGACGCTGTCGATGGCGAACACGCGCGCCGCGCCGACGGCGCGGGCGGCCTGTACGGCGCACAGGCCGACGGGGCCGAGGCCGAGCACCGCGGCGACGTCGCCGGGCCGCAGGCCGCTTTCGACGGCCGCGTGGAAGCCGGTGCCCATCACGTCGCCGGCGAACAGCGCGACCTCGTTGCTCATCCCCTCGGGCACGCGGCGCAGCACGAGGTTGGCGTGCGGCACGAGCGTCATGTCCGCCTGGGTGCCCTGCAGGGCGCCCAGCGTGGCGCCGTGGCCGAAGGTGCGCGAGTTGGCACAGCGGTGATAGTCGCCGCGGCGGCAGAACCAGCAGGTGCCGCAGGCGGTCATGAAGCAGCCGAGCACGCGGTCGCCGACGGCCACGCGGGTCACGCCGTCGCCGGCGGCGAGCACCGTGCCGACGTACTCGTGGCCGATCGTGAAGCCGGGTTCGATCTGCACGCGCCCGTGGAAGATGTGCAGGTCCGAGCCGCACACGCCCGAGGCGTCGACGCGCACGATCGCGTCTTCGGCGTCGATCAGCTCGGGCTCGGGGCGCTCCTCGACGCTGACGACGCCGGGGGCCTGGAAGGTGACGGCTCGCATCGGCTCGCCAGCCTACAGGTCAACCCCGCGCAGCGCCCCCGTCTCGGGATCGAAGACGAAGCCGCTGATGTGCTCGCGGGCGGGCAGCTCGGGGCTGTGGCGCAGCCGCTCCAGGCCGTCGCGCAGCGCCTGCTCGACGTCGGCGAAGGCGCCGAGGCGCCAGCTCGGGTGCACGCCCTCGGCGGCGAGCGTCCGCGCGAACTGCTCGTCGCTCGCGCCGCAAAGGCCGCAGCCGTCGTGCATCACGACGACGATCTCCTCGGTGCCGAGCAGCCGCTGGGAGGCGGCCAGCGAGCGCAGCGCGTCGTCGGTGACCAGGCCGCCGGCGTTGCGGATGATGTGCGCGTCGCCGCGGCGCAGGCCGAGCATCGGGAACAGGTCGATGCGGGTGTCCATGCAGGCGAGCACCGCCACCTTGCGCCGCGGGCGCGGGCTCAGGCGGGGCGCGGCGAGCTCGCCGGCGTGCTCGCGCGCGACCCTCAGCATCTCCTGGGCGTGGGGCATCGCGCGCTGATGCTAGGCGGCCAGGCGTTCCTGCGCGGGCTCGTCGAGCAGCGTCTCGAGCTCGCGGTAGACGGCCGGGTGCACCGACATGCCGCAGTGGCTCGAGCTGACCTCGACGCAGCGGGCGTAAGGGTCGATGCAGGTGCGCCAGTCGACGATCGCGTCGCTGCGCGAGTAGACGGCCAGCGCGCGGACGTGCTCGGCCAGCGGCGCGGTGAGCTCGCCGTGGAACTGCTCGCAGCAGGCGCCCTCGCGGCAGCGGGTCGAGAACACGCCGGGCACGCCGAGGTCGCCGAGCCAGGCGATCCAGCGCACGGTGCGCAGCACAGGCGCGGAGACCGCGAGCGCATCCTGAAGGGGCGTGCCGAGCATCGCCAGCGCGCACACGAGCTCGGGGCGGCGTACGGCCAGCGCACGGGCGAGGGCGCCGCCGCGGCTCTGGCCGACGAGCGCCACGGGGCGCCCGTGCTCCTCGACGAGCTCCTCCAGGCGTGCCTCCAGGCGATCGACGGCCCTGCCCGAGCAGTCGACGTTGACGCGGATGCCGCTGCTCGCCACGGGATGCCCGCGCCGGCCCAGCCAGGCGCGCAGCACCAGCAGCGAGGTGTCGCCGGCCATGAACCCGGGGATCAGCAGCACGGGGGCCGCGTCGTCGCGGCGCTCGGGGGCGCGCACGAGCGGGTCGGCGAGCAGGCTC
Source organism: Solirubrobacteraceae bacterium (assembly GCA_035939315.1). Taxonomy (GTDB): domain Bacteria; phylum Actinomycetota; class Thermoleophilia; order Solirubrobacterales; family Solirubrobacteraceae; genus Palsa-744. The sequence continues at coordinate 8,745 of DASZFZ010000034.1, forward strand.
GCGAGCTCGGCGCTGTAGCGGAGCTCGCCCCAGGCAGGCGCGACCGCCCCGTCCGTAGCGCCCTCCGTGGCGCTGCCCTCCAGAGTCATGATTGACATAGGGTACGCCTTATGGACGTTGCCGACAGGCACATCGTGGTCACGGGGGCCGCCGGCGGCATCGGCCAGGCGCTCGCGCGGCGCTTCGCCGCCGAGGGCGCCCGCGCGGTGGTGGTGGCCGATCGCGACGAGGCGGGCGCGCAGGCGGTCGCGCAGCAGCTCGGCGGCCTGGCGGTGGGCTTCGACGCGGGCAGCGAGCAGGACGTGCAGGGGCTGATCGAGCGGGCGAGCGAGGCCAACGGGCCGATCGACGTGTTCGTCTCCAACGCGGGCGTCGGCGGCATGGGCGGCGGCCCGGAGGTGCCCGACGAGTCCTGGGACGAAGCCTGGCGCGTGAACGTGATGGCGCACGTGTGGGCCTCGCGGGCGCTCTTGCCGGCGATGCTCGAGCGCGGCGAGGGCTACCTGATCAACACGGCCTCCGCGGCGGGGCTGCTGACGCAGGTCTCCTCGCTGGTCTACAGCGTCACCAAGCACGCCGCGGTGGCGCTCGCGGAGTGGCTGTCGATCGAATACGCCGAGCGGGGCGTGCGCGTGTCGTGCGTCTGCCCGCAGGGCGTGCGCACGCCGATGCTCGAACGCGGCATGCAGGAGGCGGCCGCCGCCGCCGCGCTGTCGGCGGGCGGGCTGATCGAACCGGAGGACGTGGCCGAGGCGGTCGTCGCGGGCATGCGCGAGGAGCGCTTCCTGATCCTGCCGCACGAGAACGTGGCGACGTTCATGGCGCGCAAGGGCACCGACCCGGAACGCTGGATCAGGGGCATGCGCAAGCTCGTGCGCCAGGCGCGCGAGCCTGCACCGCCCGAGTAGCTGACGCGATCGGTCGGCCGCGTTAGACTCGCTGGCGTGTCGGAGGTCTCACCAGCGTTGTACAGAGCTGGATCTGGAGAGCCAGTCGTGCTCTTGCACGGCTTCACCTCGGCGTGGGGCATCTGGCAACCGGTGCTGGCCGACCTGGTCGCCCGCTACGAGGCGATCGCGCCGACGCTGCCCGGCCACTGTGGCGGCCCCGACTTCCCGGACGATCAGCCGATCACCTTCGAGCGCTCGACCGATGCGGTCGAGAGGCTGCTGGACGCGCAGGGCATCGGCACGGCGCACTTCGTCGGCAACTCGATGGGCGGCGGCATCGCGCTCGAGCTGGCCAAGCGCGGCCGAGCGCGATCGGTTGTCGCACTGGCGCCCGCCGGCGGCTGGAGCCGGGGCGACGGCGAGGGCCCACGGATCGGGAGGTTCTTCGCCAGGCAGATCAAGATGCTGCAGCGGACCCACGCGTGGAGCGAGCGGATCATGAGGCGTCCCGGGACCCGCCGCTTGGCGTTCAGGGAAATCATGCGCCACGGGGAGCTCGTGTCTCCGGCGGACGCCGCCGAGATATCGCGGGCGGCGCTGCACTGTTCGATCAGCCAGCGAGCGATCCGAGCGCTGCTCGCCGACGAGTCCGGGCTCACGATCGAGGATCTCGAGCGGATCGCCTGCCCGGTGCTGTTGGCCACCCCGCGGTTCGACCGCGTGCTGCCGGGCCCCCGCCACGCGCCTCGCTACCGCCGCGAGATACCGGGCGTCAAGACGGTCGCGCTCCCCGACTGTGGACACGTGCCGATGTGGGACGACACCAAGCTCGTGACGAGACTGATCGTCGCGCACGTCGATGGCAGCATGGAGCGCAGCCCGGGCGCTCTGGCGCTGTCCTGATCGCCGCCCCGCGTCACTCACCTCGCACCCCGCACGCAGCGCGAGGGGAACGCGAGAGGCTGCGGGCTATCCGGCGGACGGAGCCTGCGCCGTCGCGTCCGCGGCCGCCCGCGCCCGCGCCGCCTCGAGGTACTGCGGGTCGTGCGAGCAGATCAGCTCGATCTCGCCACCATGCGTGGCGGCCAGCTCGCGCAGCCGCTGCACGTTGCCGCGCCGCGCACCCGCGTCGACCTCGTCGAAGGCGGCGAACGCTCCGATCAGGCGCGGGTACTTCGGCGGCGTGGCGATCTCGCCGTGGTGGAAGAAGGAGTCGCCGCAGTGGAGCAGCCAGCCCTCGCCGCGGCGGATCGCGACGCCGGTGTGGCCGCGGCTGTGGCCGATCAGCGGGATCAGCAGGATCTCGGCGTCGCTGCCGGGCAGGACGCGCACGCCGTCGAAGCCGAACCACGGCTCGCCGGTGCCCTCGTGGGTGACCCAGCGGGGGCCGTGGGACCAGTGCGCGGCGACGTAGCGCGGCCGCTCGCGCCAGCCGGGGTTCATGGCGGCCTCGAGCTCGCGGCCGAGCAGGTGCACCTCGGCCTCGGGGAAGTCGGGCAGGCCGCCGGCGTGGTCGAGGTCGAGGTGGGTGGTGATGACGTGGCGCACGTCGGCGGGGTCCAGGCCGAGCTCGCGCACCTGCGAGACGGCGGTCTCGGCGGCGCTCGGGCGCGGGCGCAGCATCGCGCCGAACGCGAGCCCGAGCTGGCGCGGGCGGCGCACGTCGCCGGTGCCGAAGCCGGTGTCGACGAGCACGAGCCCGTCGGCGCCCTCGATCAGCAGGCAGTGGCAGACGACGTGGTCGTAGCCCGGCCTGCCGTCGATGCTGGTGAGCCTGGCGATCCCGTGCGGGCACATGGTGCCGCAGCTGAGGTGGTGGATCGCGCGGGGGCTGGTCTTGACGATCGGCGTCATGGCGGCGGGGTCAGGCGGCGGCCAGCTCGGCGGCGGACTCCCCCTGCGGGGACGATGCGGCCAGCGCGCGGCCGTGGCGGATCAGGTCGGCGGCGCGCTCGGCGACCGCGATCGTCGGGGCGTTGGTGTTGCCGCGGGGGACCACGGGCATCACCGAGGCGTCGACGACGCGCAGGCCCTCGAGGCCGTTGACGCGCAGCTCGGGGTCGACGACGGCGCCCGCGCCGGTGCCCATCGCGCAGGTGCCGACGGGGTGATAGATCGAGAAGGTCGTGCGTTCGATGTGCTCGCGCAGCTGCTCGTCGGCGTCTCCGGCCGGGCGGTTGTACGGGGCGGCGCAGTAGGGGGCGAGCGCGGGCTGGCCGCAGATCTCGAGCGTCAGGCGCATGCCGGCGATCATCCGCTGCATGTCGTCGCCGGCCGAGTAGAAGGCGTGGTGGACGATCGGCTTGGCGCTCGGATCCTTGCTGGCCAGGCGCACGTTGCCGCGGCTGTGGGGGGTGAGCAGGCACGGCGAGACCCACACGCCGTGGGCCTCGGGGTCGCTCATGCCCTCGTCGACGATCTGCAAGGGCACGAAGTGGAACTGGATGTCGGGCGCGGGCGCGTCGGCGCCGACGCGCGCGAAGCCGCCGGCCTCGGCGAAGTTCGAGGCGAACGGGCCGGTCTGGGTGGCCTGGTACTCCTCCAGCGCCGCCGGCTCGAGCGAGAGCAGCAGGCTCTGCTCCTCGGGCGTCGTCCACACGGCGTAGGCGGCGGCGTGGTCGGAGAGGTTCTCGCCGACCGCCGG
>DASZFZ010000035.1:0-1739 GCA_035939315.1 Solirubrobacteraceae bacterium
TACTGGCGCATCTTGAGCTCGAGGCCGAGCAGCTTCTCGAGCACGCGCCACGGCAGGCCGCGCTGGGTGCGGCGCCGCGTCATCGCGGCGCGCAACCGCGGCAAGGTGGGCAGGACCTCGGCGCCGACGGCGTCCATCACGTGCTCCGCGTGCCCCTCGATCAGCGACATCGTCGCCTGCATCCGCTCGACCAGGCGCCACCGGTCCTCGCCGAGCGTGAGCCGCAGCAGCTCGCCGCGGCGGGCGCGGTCGAGCATGTCCCGCAGCTCGTTCGGGTCGGGGAGTCGCGGCAGCCATCCGGGGCCGGGGCCCGACCCGTTTCCCGCGGTCTGCTCGGTGTCCGAGCCACCATCGCCGCCGAGCGCCACCTGCAGCCCCGCCAGCAGCTCGCTGAGCATGCCGCCGACGTGCGCCCGCAGCCACGGCGCGCCGGTGAACTGGACGGCGTGCGTGATCTCGTGGATCGTCACCCACAGCAGCAGCTCCTCGCCGTCCAGCTCGAGGTTGCTCGCTGCCTGGCCGAGGTTGGGCGCGAGCAGAAGCAGGCGCGGCGGCACGCCCGGGTCGAGCAGTGCCACGTCGTACTGGCCGAGCACGCGCTGGGAGAGCATCCCGGTCAGCGCGCCGACCTGGGCGCCGAGAACGAGGCCCGAGACCGAGCGCAGCGGTCCGGACAGCGGCCCGCCGCGATCGCCCAGCCGCTCGCTGACCGGAGCGAGCATCGGGCGCATGGTCTGGAGGTTGGCCGCGATCCACGACGGGCGGTCAACCAGCTCCAGGGCCGGCAGCTCGCCGTTCAGCGGCAACCCGCTGTACGCCGAGACACGGCTGGCGAACTCGTGTGCGCGCGGCTCGACCGCCTCGGCTCGCACGCCCGCGTCGAGTGTCCCGGCCCCGCCCGTGTGGGCGACGAGCTCGCCGATCCGTTGCGCGGCTGACCAATCGATCGCGTCCATCCACAGAGCGTAGCCGCGGCGCTGTCGCGCTCCGCGCGGGGGGCGCCGGCCGGCAGGCTCGAGCCGGCGGGGACGCCTGCGCGGCGTATCCTTGGAACGTGCCTGCCCCGAGGATCGCCGATGCCCCGACCCGCGATCCGGCCGGCGGCGGGGCGGGCGGGCCTCGAATCGCGCTGATGAAGCGCCCCGAGGTCCGGGACGTGCTGGCCTGGTTGCGCCTTCTGGTCGACCCCCAGGACGCCGCCGCTGTCGTGCGCGCACTCGCGCGGCCGCCGATCGGGCTGCGCCAGGTGGACCTCGCGCGCGTGATCCAGGTCGCCAGACGGCGCAAGCTCGACCTGGTGGTCGGCCTCGCCGCGGCGACCGAGTCGCCGCAGGTGCCGCCCGAGGCGCGCGAGCGGATACAGCGCTTCGTCGAGCTGCACCGCGAGGCGAGCGTCGCGCTGGAGACACTTCCCCCGGAAGAGTTCCTCGCGCGGTTGATCGAGCGCCTCGGGGCCGCTGGTCGCTCGGCCTCCCTGCTGGCCCCCGACGAGATCGAGGAGCGCCGCGAGAGCATGCGACGCCTTGTCGCGATGGCCGGAGAGCTGTCGGCGCCCGGCACGGGACAGGCGGGTGGCCGCGCTCGCGCGCGCGAGCTGGCGCGGCACCTGGCTACCGCGCTCCCGCAGGCCGACCTCGAGCTCCGGGACGACCGCGTCGAGGCGGAGGAGCTCGGACCGGCCGCCGGCGAGCCGGATCCCGCCGAGGCAGAGGAGGAGGAGCCCGCGGCGCGGCTGCGAG
>DASZFZ010000036.1:0-10410 GCA_035939315.1 Solirubrobacteraceae bacterium
TGCAGGATCCCGGCGCGTTCCCCGGGGGCGGAGGCGGGCGACCACGGCAGTTCGTCCTCGATGCACGAGGTGGCGGCGTTCAACACGCCAGAGGTCGAGATCTCGGCCAGCGACGGATGCGCTTGCGATTCGGCCGCCGTGTCGGTGAGGAGCGATCCCGGCCACGGAGAAGGCAGCGGTGGGCCTTCCGCGGGCCCCAGGGCGCGGCCGATCGCTCCGGGGGGCACGCTGCCGGCGAGCCGCACGAGCGGCGCGTCCTCGCCGTGGGCGGCGGCCGCGATCGCGGCCGGCGCGAGCACACGAGTCAACGGGGCGAGGTCGAGCGCGGTGAGCATCGGCAGGAGCTCCCCTTCGGTGAGGCTGGCCGGGCGCAGGCGCCCGCGTTCGTCGTAGATCCTGGCGCGCAACGGGCGGCGGTGGAGCTCGCGCACGACGCGAACGAGGTCGGCGTAGAGGTTGTCGGTGAACTCGCGGCAGGCGCCGGCGCCGCAGAGCCCTTCGTCGAGCACCCGGCGCAGAGCGTGCAGGCGTTCGAGCCCGAGGGCGCTCGGCCCGGTGGTCGGCACGAGCGAGTCGAGCACCATCCGCGCGACCCCCTGCGGGTGCTCGCGGGCGTACATGCCCGCGACGCGGGTGCCGTAGGAGACGGCGAACAGCGACAGCGGCGTGCCGCCGAGCGCTTCGCGCAGGGCGTTCAGGTCTTCGACAGATTCCTGGCTCGTGTAGTAGGCGCGCGTCGGGCCGAGGGCCGCGCCGCAGTCATGGACGAACGTCGACAGCGCGCCGTTGCGGCCCCCCGGCGAGACGCCGGGCGGCGATTCGCCCACGGGCGGACATTGCAGCGCCTGCGACTGGCCGGTCCCGCGCTGGTCGAACGCCACCAGTTCGAAGCCGCGCAGCGCGGCGTCGCGCGCGAGCGGAGCGATCGCCTGCTCGAACGCCGGCAGCGCCGGCTCGCCCGGGCCGCCCGCGAGCAGCACGAGCACGCCCGTGCGCGGCGCGCTCGCGGGCACGCGCTGGACCGCGAGCCCGACCTCGCCGGCGGCCGGGTCGGCGCGGTCGAAGGGCACGTCGAGGGTCGCGCACTGCAAGCCGCTCACGCGGCTGACCACCTGCTTTGGCGAGCAGGCGCCGAAGGCCAGGCCCGCCGGTTGCGCCCAAGCGCCGCCGGGCGCGCCCAGCGCCAGCGCCGCGCAGGCGAGCGCCGCCGCGCCCAGCTGACGGGGCCCGTGGCTCACAGCGCCGTGATCCCCAACGCCGCCGCCAGTCTCGCCGCGGCGGTTCTGCTCGCCGTGCCCAGCTCGATCGACGTTTCTTGTTCTTGGCGTTCGATGCGCAGCGCCATCCGGATCTCGCGAGGGCTCTCGAGCCGTCTGAGCAGGCGCGCGATCTTCACGTCGGGAGGTTCTTCGAACAGCAGCAGAAGGGATGCAAGTGAGCCGGGTTCACCTCTACCGGAGCGCGCGAGGAACTCACTCGTGCTCTGCGGCAGCGTCGTGTATGCGCTCGCCTCCCACGCGCGGATGTCGGCGCACACGTCCGAAGGGACGATCGTCGCGGGGGTGAGTTCTTCGGCGGCCAGCCGGCGCGCGAGTCGCGTGAGCCTCGGGTCGCCCCATCTGATCCGGTCGAGCGCGCGCGCAAAAGCCAGCCGCGCGCCATGTGTGATCGCTGCGCCGGCGTCGAGCAGCGTCGTGCGCGCCTCATCGCCGAGTTCTTCGAACGCGGCGTCGCGCGGCGCGTAGGTGAGCGCGAAGGGACATGCGCCGGCGAGCTCCTGCTCGTCGGCGTCGATCGCGCCGATGCTCGCGTCGAGGCCGGCGGCCTCGTCGCTCACATATGTCTCCCTGGCGCGCAGGTACGCGCGGGTGGCCCTCGCGTCGTTCGGATGGGCCAGCGCCGGCACGGGCGCGAGCAGCAGCGTGCACCCGGCGTACACCAGCGCTCTCGCCCCCCTGGCGCATCGGCGCCCGAGCCTGGGCGACCGTTTGGCTTGCTGTCCCATCATCGAAATTGGTCGGCGGGTTGTAACGGCATCTACGCAGTTGCCGCAAGACATGTCTCTGATCGTCGCGACGTCGCGCTAACCGCGCCGAGCGACCGCCTCCCATACCCGCCGGTGCAACGCCACGTTCTCCGCGCGACTCGTCCTCACGTGCACGAGCGCCGCGGGGGCCTCGGGGGCGAGCGCCCGCTCGAGTGCGAGTCGCAGCTCCTGCACCGTCTGCACGGGCTCGTGCTCGAAGTCGTACAGGGCGGCCGCGCGCCCGAAGTCCAGCCCGGTGGGAGTGGCGATGTGGCGGCTGTAGACGTCCTGCTCGCCAACGTCGGGCGTCCGCCCCGCCCCGCCGATGTCCGGACCGCCGGGCTCGGCGGCGCGCGCCATGCTCGCGCCCGCCAGCGCCAGGAAGTCGAAGATGCCGCCGCCGCCGTTGTCGAGCAGCACGACCGTGAGCTTCAGCCCCAGGCGCTTGGCGGCCAGGAGGCCGCCGAGGTCGTGCGCGAGCGCGACGTCGCCGATCAGCAGCACGACCGGACCGTCGGCGTGGGCGGCCACCCCGAAGGCCGCGGAGACGGTCCCGTCGATCCCGTTGGCGCCGCGGTTGCAGAGCACCCGTGGCGGGTCCTCGCGCACCGGCCAGAACGTCTCGATGTCGCGCACCGGCATCGAGGAGGCCACGAACAGCGTCGTCTCGGGCGCCAGCAGCGCGCCCAGCTCGGCCGCGACGCGCGGCTCGGAGAGCTCGTGCCCGGCGAGCACCCCGCCGATCGCGCCGGCCGCCCGCTCGTCGGCGGCGCGCCAGCTCGCGAGCCAGTCGTCCGCCTCGGCGCTCGCCGGGCGTGCGTCGGCCAGCCGCCGCGCCGCGGTCGACAGCGCGCTCGCCGGATCGAGCGCGAGCGAGTGCGAGAGCACCGCGGCGGGGTCCTGCCAGGCGCCCTCGGGGTCGAGCGCCACCTGGGGCACGCCGGCGAGGCCCCCGAGCCACGAGCGCAACGGCTTGGACACCGGCAGGTCGCCGACCCGCACGACGAGCTCGGGCTGCATCGCGGCGGCGAAGCGCGCGTCGCGCAGCAGCGCGTCGTAGTGGGCGATCGCCGCCGCGCCCCGGCGCGCGCCCGACAGGGGGTCGGCGAGCAGCGGCCAGCCGGCGCTGGCCGCGAACGCGGCCGCCGCCCAGCCCGCGCCGCGCCCGCGCTCCTCGCGGCCGGCCACGACCACGCCGCGCTCGGCGCCCGCGACGAGCTCCCCGAGCAGCTCGATCCCCGACCCGGCCGGTTCGGCCTCGGGCGCGCTCGCAGCCGCGATCCGGCGCACGTACGGCGCGCCCAGGGACCGGCCGGTCTGATCCTCGGGCAGCTCGAGGGTCTCTTCGACGAGCGGCTCGCGCAGCGGGAAGTTCAGGTGCACGGCCCCCGGCCTGCCCTCGAGCGCCGTCCAGTAGGCGCGACAGGCCAGCGTGCGCATCCACCGCAGCTGCGCCTCGCCGGCCTCGTGCACCGAGACCTCGAAGAACCACTTGGCGGCGCCGCCGTACAGCTTCAGCTGGTCGATCGCCTGGCCCGCGCCGTTCTCGCGCAGCTCCGCCGGGCGGTCGGCGCTCAGCAGCAGCAGCGGCACGCGCGCCTCGCGCGCCTCGATCGCCGCCGGCAGCAGCTCCGCGACGGCCGTGCCCGAGGTGCCGGTGACGGCCACGGGCAGCCCCGACGCCTTGGCGAGGCCGAGCGCGAAGAAGCCGGCGGCGCGCTCGTCGACGTGCGAGTAGCAGCGCAGGCGCGGCTCGCCGGCCAGCGACAGCACCAGCGGCGCGTTGCGCGAGCCCGGCGAGGTGCACGCCGCCCGCATCCCGCAGCGGGCGAGCTCGTCGACGAACGCGCGCAGCAGCGCATACATGTCCTGGGTCGGGTTCATACGATCACGGGATGCCAGAGAGCCTCGTCCTGCTGCACGGTTTCAGCGGCACCCACCGCGCCTGGGACGGCGTCGTGGCGGCGCTCGGGGGCGAACGCTACAACCCGGTGCTCGCGCTCGACCTGCCCGGCCACGGCCGGGCCGCCGACGCGCCCCGGCCGCTCGGCTTCGAGCGCTGTGTCGCGCACGTGCTGGAGCGCAGCCCCGAGCGCTTCGCGCTGTGCGGCTACTCGCTCGGCGGGCGCGTCGCGCTGCACGTCGCGCTGGCCGCCCCCGAGCGCGTCGCGCGGCTCGTGCTCGTGTCCTGCTCGCCCGGCATTGAGGACCCGGCCGAGCGTGCCGCCAGGCGCGCCTCCGACGAGGCGCTCGCGCGCGAGCTGGAAACCGGCCCGTTCGAGCGGTTCATCGAGCGCTGGCGCGGCCAGCCGCTGTTCGCGGGCGAGCCGGCCGCGGCGGCCGCGCTGGCGCGCGCCGACCAGCGCCGCAACCGCCCCGACGCGCTCGCCGCCGCGCTGCGCGGCCTCGGCGCCGGCGCGATGCGGCCGCTGTGGGGGCGCCTGGGGGAGCTGGCGATGCCCGTGAGCGTGATCGTCGGGGAGCGCGACCACAAGTACCGCGCCCTCGCCCGGCGGATGCTGGGGCTGCTCGGCGACGGCGAGCTCGTGGTGCTGGAGGGCGGACACGGGCTGGCGCTCGAGAGCCCGCGCGCGCTGGCGAACGCCCTGGAGAGGGCGGCGGGCTAGAACGGCTCGACGCCCAGGCCGGGCCGCTGCGGCAGCGCGATCTGCCCGGCGCGCACGGGCAGCTGGTTGCGCTCGCCCGCGAACATCCCGAGCGTGGCGAGGCCGCAGCAGGGGAGGGGGCCGCGCGAGGCGAGCGCGGCGGCCGCGTGCAGCGCCGCCGCCACGCCCAGCGGGCCGTCGAGCGTCGAGGCCAGATACACCTCGGCGCCCGTGGCGCGCACGAGCGTCGCGGCGGCGAGCAGGCCGGCGATGCCGCCGCAGCGGGCGATCTTCAGGCAGACCGCGTCCGCGACGCCGGCCGTGAGCGCCCCGTGCTCGGCCGCCGTCTCGTCGATCGAGACCCTGACCGCGACGCGCTCGCGCACCTCGCGCACGCGCGCCAGCCCGTGCGTGGGCTCCTCGACGAGCTCCAGGCCGGCGGGGGAGAGCCGCTCGATCGCCGCCACCGCCTGCTCGACGTCCCAGGCGCCGTTCGCGTCCAGCCGCAGGTCCACGTGCGGGCCGACCGCCGCGCGCACCGCCGCCACCCGGCCCGCGTCGTCGCCGACGCCGACCTTCAGCTTCAGGCAGCGAAAGCCGGCCTGGGCGGCCGCCGTGGCCTGCCGGACGGCGCCGAGCCGGTCGGCGGCGGAGAGCGTCGCGTTCACCGCGACCCGCTCGGCGGGCACGTCGGTCAGCAGCGCCGCCACCGGCCTTTCGGCGCGCCGGCCGGCCCGGTCCCACAGCGCGAGGTCGATCGCGGCGAGCGCGCAGGGCAGCTCGTCGACCCGCCGGCAGGCGTCGAGCAGCTGCGCGCCGTTCAGGCCCTGCGCCTGCGCCAACACCGGCGCGTAGCTCCGCAGGGCCCGCTCGGCGCGCTCGACGCTGACGCCGTCGTAGGGCTCCAGCGGCGCCGCTTCGCCCCACCCGTGGGGTCCGTCGGGGCCGCTCAGGCGCACGAGCAGCAGCTCGCGCTCGCAGACCGCGCCGTAGGAGGTCTTGAGCGCTCGCGTGAGCTTCAGCGTGCGGCGCTCGACTTCGAGCTTCATCCGCCGACGCCGCCGCTAGCGAGGATGCCGGCGGCGAACAGCAGGCAGAAGACGAGCTGGAGCATGCCGGTGCCCGCGAGGGCGCCGTTGAGCGCGGGACCGTCGGCGCGCGTGCGCACCACGCGCGCGAGCCTGACCGCGAGCGGCGCGACCGCCCACGGCAGCAGCAGCCACGCGTGCATCGACCCGAACGCCCACGGCAGCGGCGCCGTCACGAACGCGACCGCGAGCATCGCGCAGTACAGCGTGCGCGTGCGCCCGCGGCCGAGGCGCACGGCCAGCGTGCGCTTGCCGGCCCGCCGGTCGGTGTCGAGGTCGCGCACGTTGTTGACGACCAGGATCGCGCTCGCCAGCAGGCCCACCGGGATCGCGCACACGAACGCCTGCCACGGCAGGTGCTGGATCTGCACGAAGTAGGAGCCGGCGACGGCCACGACGCCGAAGAACAGGAACACGAACACCTCGCCCAGCCCCTCGTACCCGTAGGGGCGCGGGCCGCCCGTGTAGAGGACGCCGGCGAGGATCGAGGCGGCGCCGACCGCGAGCAGCTCCGGCCCGGCGACCGCGACCAGATACGCCCCGCACGCCACCGCCAACCCGAACGTCACATACGTCGCGATCAGCACCTGGCGGGGCGGCACGAGGCCCCCGGCCGTGACCCGCACGGGGCCGAGCCGGTCCTCGGTGTCGGCGCCGCGGCGCGCGTCCGAGTAGTCGTTCGAGAGGTTCGTGCCGACCTGGATGAAGATCGCGCCGAGCAGCGCGGCGAGGAACGCGAGCGGGTGGAAGGTGCCCGCGCCGAGCGCCAGCGAGGTGCCGACGAGCACCGGCGCGACCGCCGCCGGCAGCGTGCGCACGCGCGCGGCCATCACCCAGATGCGCATCGCGCTCACGCGGGGGCGCCCATCCGGCTGGCTTCCCCGCTCAGGCCCGCTTCGGGAAACGCGCGAAGTCCGGTTTGCGCTTCTCTCGGTAAGCGTCACGACCCTCCTGTGCCTCCTCGCTGCCGTAGAACAGCAGGTTCGCGTCGTGCGCCAGCTGTTGGATCCCCGTCAGCCCGTCCTCGGCCGCGTTGAAGCTCGCCTTCAGCAGCCGCAGCGCGAACGGCGAGAGCGCGAGCATCTCCTTGCACCACGCCACCGTCTCCTCCTCCAGGCGCGCGAGCGGCACGACCGTGTTCACGAGCCCCATCTCGAGCGCTTCCTGGGCGGAGTACTGGCGGCATAGGAACCAGATCTCCTTGGCCTTCTTCGGCCCGACCAGGTTCGCCAAGAGGCCCGCGCCGAAGCCGCCGTCGAAGGAGCCCACGCGCGGGCCGACCTGGCCGAAGCGCGCGTTGTCGGCCGCGATCGTGAGGTCGCACACGAGGTGCAGCACGTGCCCGCCGCCGATCGCGTAGCCGGCGACCATCGCCACGATCGGCTTGGGCAGCCGGCGCATCTGCACGTGCAGGTCGGTCACGTGGAAGCGGCCCGGGCGGGTGGGGTCCGGATCGCCGGCCTCGTCGGCGTCCAGGTAGCCGGAGTCGCCGCGCACGCGCTGGTCGCCGCCCGAGCAGAAGGCGTCGGGGCCCTCGCCGGTCAGCACGATCACGCCGACCTGCGGGTCCTCGCGCGCGTCCTCGAGCGCCTGGGAGATCTCGATCACGGTGCGCGGGCGAAACGCGTTGCGCACCTCGGGCCGCGCGATCGTGATCTTGGCGATGCCGGATGGGACCCCACCCACCCCGGCGGACTTCTCGTAGCGGATGTCCGTGAACTCGCCGCCGCCGGTCTGGGCGGGGCCCGGAATGGGAATCCAAGTCGTGCTCATCGCGCGAAGGCTATCCTTCCCGGCCCAAATCGGCGGCCGGCTTCACACGACACGTAGCCGGTGCGGGCGTCCTGTCCGCCTGATCGCGGGCGACGTCGAGCGACCGCAGCAGAAGCGCGCCCAAGCGCCACGCACTCCTGACGGCACCACCGCCCACTGAGCCGACGAAGGCGCCACGATCGTCCCGAAGTCGCTCGGACGGTGAGCGTGCGGTGGTAGCGAGCGGAGGTTGCAAGGCGTCACCGGCTTAGGCATGACCCACTCGCACTCGCAGACCCAACCCGCCGTTGGGCGATCGGGCGCCGTATACCGCAATTCTGTGTGCTCTCGAGCGCCATCCGGGCCGGCTTCGCTCGGCGTCTTTGCTTGCCGTCTGCCTCACACCGCAAGGTGCGGGGCGAGGGCGTCGTCTTGGCGCGTGAACGTCGAGGCGGTCGCTAATAATCGGCGGACGACGATCGAGCTGTGTGGGCTTTGCCTGTGCTGACGGCGCCGTACCGGCCTGAAGTGCCGAGGGCGATTGACAGCGCGATTCTGATAGTCGTGGTGGCGTGGAGGAAGTCACTGGGATGCTCAGGGACGACGAAGCGCGGTTGCGAGCCGCGTTCCCACGGCTCCCGGAGTTCGAGGCGGCCGAATGGGCGACGCAGAGCCTCGCCGTTGTGATCCACAGGGCCGGGGCGTCTGGTTGGGCGAGTCAGCAGGGACATGACCGGCAGCGTGCGATCGTGATGCTGGCGGTGCGCCAGCTACGCGCGAGCCGGGCAGGTATGGCGGTTCATGCGGTCGGGTGGGAGGTGGAGGCCCGCGCGCTTGACCGTCTCGTCATCGAGTCTCGTGCGAGGCTGTGGCAGGTACGCCTGGACCTGACTCACGCGACTGGTCGGCTCTGGCTGGAAGGTAAGCTGAAAGGCGAGATCGGCGCCGCTGTGCGGGCGAGCTGGATCGGTGTCGAGAACGATCGGGCGCGTTCGCTCTACAGGGCGCTCTCGCAGGACTCCCACGCGGACCCCGGCGGCATCATGCGTTCGTTGACGACCGTTGATGATGACCTCGCCGCCGAGATTCAATGGGGGCCGGGCCGGACCGTTGCCAGCCGACAGTCGCTCGCGCTACTTGCGGCCTTCGCTGCGGAGACGGCGACGCTGCTCGCGGACGAGTCGGGTGTCGAGCACCCGGACCCTAAGCGCCTCGCGGCACGCGTTGACCGGGCCGTCGCGACCGCTGGACAGGCAGCGCAAGAGGCGGCACTAAAGAGGCTCCAGTGATGCCACGCGAAGCTGGGAAAGTCGTCCCCGTTGTCTCATCGACGAGGCCGGCTTCGATGCCGAGAGAGGGCGCGAGCGTGATTGCGTAGGTGGAGACGGCAGTGGGCAAGGTGTTCGTGAGCGGTCGGATGCGGCCGTCTCGCGGACGCTCGACCTCCGGGTGATGCGCAGGAGCAAGGCGCGCGTAGAGGGCCGCCGGCAGCAAGTCGCTCGGCATCGGGCAGTAGGCGACGAAGCGCTCGCGCAAAGCATCGCTGGCTTAGTCGGGTAACGTCCGCGCTGGAGCCGAGGCAGGGGGCCTATCCTACATTTTCTCGGTATTCCACTGAGCGCACGCCTGGTAGGAACCTCCGATCGACGCGAGCCGCCGATCGGTACCGTGTGGGATATGTATTTGGCGAGCATGAGGTAACGATGATCTACCAATCCGAAATCTGGAAGCTGGACCAGGCCGTTCAGGCGTGGAGTGATCGGCAGCTATGGGTCAACCAGGAGTACCAGCGGGGACCGTCGTGGTCAGAGCGCCAGCGCCAGCTCCTGATTGACTCTCTCCTGCGGAGCTATCCACTTCCTCGGTTCTATGCCCGAAAGAAGGTCACCGAGGGCCTCGGCGGAACCACGGAGAACTTCGAGGTGATCGACGGACAACAGCGCATCGACGCCATGGCCCGCTATTTGGACAACGACTTCGCGCTACTGGATCCGAGTGATCGACGCGTTGCTCTCCCTCGTAGCATCCGGGAAGCTCCTTGCCCATGGGCAGGCAAGACCTTCTCCGAGCTGGGTTCTGAACTAAAAGAGCGGTTGCAAAACGTTGAGCTAGCGGTCGTCGTGGTAGACAAGCACGCTACTGACGAGGAGGTCAGGGATCTCTTCATCAGGCTGCAAGCTGGCACCGCGCTGACCCGTCAGCAGGTTCGCGATGCGCTTCCGGGAGCCATCAGCGAGTACGTCATTACGCTGGCCGGGAAGGGTGGGCGCGAGAGACAGCGGCGACCTCGCTTTCCAGTGTTTAGTGCGGTCGATCAACGTGGAGGTGGCGCGGACGACGGCGATGGCAATGACAACTACCACGCCGATCGACAAACCTGTGCGCAACTTCTGTGCATCTACATGCGACTTCGAGCCACTTGGACGATTGTGGGGCCGCGTTCGCCACAGATCGATGATCTTTATCACGAGTACACAGGCTTCGATCCGAACGGAGGGGACGCGGACGAGTTTGAGCACGTACTGGAGCAGTGCACCAGGGTGTTTGGGATGCGACCAAGGCAGAGCAACGGACGCCAAATTAAGGTGCGAAAGATTCGGCTCTTTTCGCTTTTCCTCTGCCTTTTTTGTCTCAACCGAGCTAACGTGCCGGTGGGCCAGTTCATTCTGAGCATCGGAGAGACGTATTGGAAACTCCCTACCGATGACGAGCCACGTGGCCGACCTCTTGAGGCGGGCTCGATCGCAGAGCACTTCGCGTGGGTAGACCAAGAACTAGGTGCTCGACTGGACCTGCCCAAGCTGGATCGGCGGCGGCTCTTTTCAGAGCAGGAAAAGCAAGAGATACGCGAGCGAGATGCCGGAATCTGTCAGATCTGCGCGGAGGCGGTCGAGATCGACGACCAGGAATACGACCACATCAGACCGTGGGCGCTTGG
>DASZFZ010000037.1:0-54100 GCA_035939315.1 Solirubrobacteraceae bacterium
TCGCCGGCACCGACCACCCCGACCACGCCACCCAAGCCCGCCTCATCCGCCGATACATCCACTGGCGCAACCGCAACACAGACAACCCCCGCCTAAAACGCCTCATCAACACGGCAAACGTTGCCTGACACTCCACTAGCCTGGACGCGGGATGGCGACCTCGTGGGACGCGCAGAGCTACGACCGCACGAGCGCGGTGCAGCAGGGGTGGGCGGCGGACGTCGTTGGCCGCCTGTCGGGGATCGCGCCGGACGCGCGTGTGCTCGACGTCGGCTGCGGGACCGGGCGGGTGACCGAGACGCTGGTCTCGCTCGTGCCGGACGGGGAGGTGCTCGCGATCGACGCCTCGGCGGAGATGGTCGAGCTGGCGCGAGCGCGGCTGGGGGAGGGGGCGCGCGTGTGGTGCACGGACGTCCTCGACCTGGAGCTGGAGGAGCCGGTCGATGCGATCGTCTCGACCGCCACGCTGCACTGGGTGCGCGACCACGAGCGGCTGTGGCCGGTGCTCGCGCGGGCGCTGCGGCCAGGCGGACGGCTGGAGGTCCAGTGTGGGGGAGAGGGCAACATCGCACGCGTGCGTGCGGTGATCGACGCGGTCGTCCGCGAGGGCTTCCCAGAGCTCGAGGGCTTCATGCCGTGGACCTTCTCGGGGCCGGGCGAGGCCGGGCGCCGGCTGCGCGCCGCTGGCTTCGAGGTAGGGAGCTGCTGGCTCGCGGAGCGGCCCGCCGACCCTGAGGACCTCGGGACTTTCGTGCGCACCTCGATCCTGCCCGCGCACCTCGCGGAGCTGCCCGAGGAGCGCCGCCAGCCGTTCGCCGCCGCGGTCCTCGCGCGCGTGCGCGCGCCGCTGGACTACGTGCGCCTGAACGTGTCGGCCGTGCGCCGCGCGTGAACGCGGGCGACCCTCGCGCACCGTGCTCGTCAGGCCGCTCGCGTAGGCCGCCCCGCCGCCCGCGGGCGCGGCTGTCAAAATAAAGGCGATGCGCGACGAGGCGACATTCAGGGTCAAGGCCGGGCTGGCCGAGATGCTCAAGGGCGGGGTGATCATGGACGTGGTCACGCCCGAGCAGGCGAAGGTCGCCGAGGACGCCGGCGCGGCCGCCGTGATGGCGCTTGAGCGCGTGCCCGCCGACATCCGCCGCGACGGCGGCGTCGCGCGCATGTCGGACCCCGAGATGATCGCCGGCATCCAGCAGGCCGTGAGCATCCCGGTGATGGCCAAGGCGCGCATCGGCCACTTCATGGAGGCTCGCGTGCTGGAGGCGCTGGAGGTCGACTACGTCGACGAGTCCGAGGTGCTCACGCCCGCGGACGAGGCCAACCACATCGACAAGTGGGACTTCAAGGTGCCGTTCGTGTGCGGCGCCACCAACCTCGGCGAGGCGCTGCGCAGGATCGGCGAGGGCGCCGCGATGATCCGCTCCAAGGGCGAGGCCGGCACCGGCGACATCGTCGAGGCCGTGCGCCACATGCGCGTGATCGCCGGCGAGATCCGGCGGCTGACGATGCTCGGCGGCGACGAGCTCGCGAGCGCCGCCAAGGAGCTCGCGGCGCCCCTGGACATCGTCCGCGAGGTCGCCCGCGACGGGCGCCTGCCGGTCGTGCTGTTCTGCGCCGGCGGCATCGCCACGCCCGCCGACGCGGCGCTGATGATGGCGCTCGGCGCCGAAGGCGTGTTCGTCGGCTCGGGCATCTTCAAGTCCGAGGACCCGCCCGCGAGGGCGCGGGCGATCGTCGAGGCCACGACCCACTGGCAGGACGCCGAGCGCGTCGCCCAGGCCTCGCGGGGCCTCGGCGTTCCCATGGTCAGCCTCGAGAGCTCCAAGCTCGAGCACGAGCAGCTGCTCGCCCAGCGCGGTTGGTAGCGCCGCTGGTCGGCGTGCTCGCCCTCCAGGGCGACTTCGAGGCGCACGAGCGGATGCTGCGCGGCTTCGGCGCCGACACCCGCCAGGTGCGCGTGCCCGCCGACCTCGACGGCCTCGACGGCCTCGTGATGCCCGGCGGCGAGTCCACGACGATGACGCTCGGCATCGCGCGCGAGGGCCTGGCCGAGCCCCTGCGCGCGCTCGCCCGCGCCGGCGTCCCGATCCTCGGCTCGTGCGCCGGGCTGATCATGCTCGACCGCGACCACCTCGCGCTGATGGACATGCGCGCCGAGCGCAACGCGTTCGGACGCCAGATCAAGAGCTTCGAGGCCGACGTGGAGCTCGCCGGCATCGACGGGCCGCCGCTGCGCGGCGTCTTCATCCGCGCCCCCTGGATCGCCGAGCACGGCCCCGCCGTGCGGGTCCTCGGCGAGGTCGACGGCCACCCGGTGGCCGCGAGCCAGGGGCGGATGCTGGCCGTCGCCTTCCACAGCGAGCTGACCGACGATCCGCGCCTGCACCGGCTGTTCCTCGAGCGCGTGCGCGAGGCCGGCGGGGCACGGGCACCGCACGCGGCGACCCGGAGCGCCCCGTGAGTCGCGCCGAAGGCCCGGACGCGGCGATACTGGGCGCGTGCGCATCTCGATCGCAGCCGACGAGCTGACCGGTGTTGCGGCCGCGCTGGCCGCGCAGCTGGAGCGGCGCGGCCACGAGCCGATCGCCCACGGCGCCCTCGCGGCGGGCGAGCGCACGGACTGGGCGTGGGCGTCCGCGGCGGTCGCCCGCGACGTCGCCGAGGGTCGCGCCGAGCAGGGCGTCGTGTGCTGCTGGACGGGCACCGGCGCCTCGATCGCCGCCAACAAGGTGGGCGGCGTGCGTGCCGCCCTCTGCACCGACCCCGCCACCGCCGCCGGCGCGCGCCGCTGGAACGACGCGAACGTGCTCGCGCTCAGCCTGCGCGCGACCTCCGAGGCGCTGCTCGACGAGATCCTCGACGCCTGGTTCGCCACCGCGCCGAGCGCCGAGCCGGCGGATCTGGAGAACATACGGCACGTCGGGGAGATCGAACCTTGATTGTGCAGCTGAGCGACATCCACGTGCGCGAGGACGACGCCGGGCCCGCGCAGCGGCTGCGCGCGGCGCTGCGCGGCGTGGGCGCGCTGCTGCCCAGGCCCGACGCGCTGCTGCTCAGCGGCGACCTCGTCGACGAGCCCTCGCCGGCCGCCTACGCGCGGGTACGTTCGCTGGTCGGGGAGACAGGGCTCCCGGTTCACGCGCTGCCCGGCAACCACGACGACCGCGCGCTGCTGCGCGGCGCCTTCGGCTCGCCGCACGCCGAGCCCGGCGCTCCCGTGTGCTTCGCCAGCCGCTGCGGCGCGATCCGGCTGGTGGGCCTGGATAGCACCGAGCCGGGCCACGAGGCCGGCGCGCTCGGCCAGGCCAGGCTGGCGTGGCTCGAGCGGACGCTCGGCGAGGATCGCGCCACGCCCACGCTGCTGGCGCTGCATCACCCGCCCGTGCTCACCGGCGTCGGGCGCATGGACGCGATCGCGCTCGCGGCCCCCGATCGCGAGGCGCTGGCGTCCCTGCTAGGCGAGCACCCGCAGGTGGGCGCCGTCACCTGCGGGCACGTGCACACGACCATGACGACCGCCTACGCCGGCCGCGCGCTGCTCGTCTGCCCGGCCGTCAACTCGACGCTCGCGCTCGACCTACGCGCCGACGCCGAGCTCGCCTTCGACACCGGCGGCCCGCTGCGCGGCTACGCCGCGCACGAGCTCGTGGACGGGCGCATCGTCTCGCACGTGCAGGCGCTCGCATAGGGCGAAGGCCGGAGGGCGCCGCGAGCCCTCCCAGCGCGGTGCAGCACCGTGTTACACTGCGTGCGGATGCCAACCACCAGGCCCCGCCACACGATCACCGAGACGCCCCCCGTGCAGGAGGCGCTCGACGAGCTGCGCGCGAAACTCGGCGAGCAGCCGATCGACTTCGCAGAGCTCGTGATCCTCGGGGCGCGCGCGAAGGCGCGTTGGTTGCCCGACGAGGACGAGGAACAGCGCCAGGCGCTCGAGGAAGTCGCGCAGTGGATTCGAGACGGCACGGGCCCGAAGATCGACGTGGCTGCCGCCAACGAAGTCAAGCACCTCGGCCTGATCGCCAACTACGACGAGTAGCGTGCTGCTGCTCGACAACTCCGCCTGGTCGCGCATCCTCCAAGGCCGGATCTCCCGGCAAAGGGCACGGGAGATCCGCGAACAGCTCGAAGCGCGCCAGATCGGCGTGTGCCTGCCGTTCCTGCTCGAGGCCGGATATTCCGCCCGGTCCGCCGCGGACCGCAAGCAGATGATGGGTCGCCTCGAACGCTTCCCGCGCGTCGTGCTCGACGCCGATACCGACCGTCTGGCTCTGGACACACAGCAGGAGCTCGCCGAGGTCGGCCATCACCGGCTCCCGCCCATCGACGTGATGATCGCCGCCTGCGCCGATCGCGCCGAAGCCGGCGTTCTGCACTACGACGCCGACTACGACCTGCTCGCCAAGCACACCAGCCTGCGCTTCGAGAGCGTCTGGCTGGCTCCGCCCGGCAGCCTGCAGGGGCGGCGCCCACGATCCGCGACGCCTCGACCTGCAGCGCGCTGAGGGTCGAAGCCGCGGCGCTACGCCCCGAGCGCCGCCCGCCAGGCCGCCCTAGCTCTGCGCCCTGAAGCGCACCACGCCATCCTCTTCCTCCTCGATCGCGCGCCCGTCGCGCAGCAGCAGGTCGACGTGGCCCAGCACCTCCGAAAGCGTCAGGAACGCCTGCGTGACCGCCACGTTGCCCCACAGCTCCTGCGCGATCTCGTGCGCCGTGCGCGGCTCGTCCGCGATCAGCCCCGCGATCTTCTCTGCGCGGCGGCGGTGCATGCGAAAGCGCTCGTCGATCAGCGCCACGTGGTCGACGATCGGCCGTCCGTGCCCGGAGAGCACCAGCGAGAGCTCCATCGCCCGCGTCTTCTCCAGCGAGTCGATGTAGGTCAGCAGCGCCCGCGGACGCGGCTCCGGCTGGACGTCCCCGCCGCCCGCCCGGGCACCGCCGGCGTGGCCGGGGGCCAACGGCCGCGCGAGCAGAGGGTTGGAGGAGATGTGCGCGATCAGGTGATCCGCCGCCAGCAGGATCGAGCGCCGCTCGTCCCAGAAGACCGTGTCCGAGGGGCTGTGGCCGGGCCGGTGCAGCACCCGCAGCGTCCGCTCGCGCAGCTCCAGCTCCTCGCCGTCGGCCAGCGGGCGCGTCACCTCGACCGCCTGGCCCCACGCCCTGAAGCCCGCCGACACCGCCCGCAGCACCGTCACCACTTCCGGCGGGATGCCGTGTCGCAGCATCAGCCGCTCGGCGAACAGGTCGTCCAGCTCCGCCTGCTGGCCGTAGCCCGCCAGGAACGGCGCGACCCGGTCGAGCGCCGCCACCTCCGCGCCCGAGCGCCGCGCCAGGATCGCCGCCAGCCCGAAGTGGTCGATGTGCTGGTGGGTGATCACCAGCAGCTCGATGTCCTCCACCCGGCGCCCGTGCGCCGCCAGCGCCTGCTCCAGCTCGTCCAGCGCCTTCGCCGAGTTCGGCCCCGAGTCCACCAGCGTCAGCGGCTCGTCCTCGATCAGGTACGCGTTGACCCGCCCCACCATGAACGGCGTCGGGATCGCCAGCCGGTGGATGCCCTCCTGGGCGGCCCGCTCCAGCGCCTCGCGCTCCTGGCGCTCCGCGAGCTCCCGCGCGTCCCGTGCGCTCATCAGCTTGACGTACTCACGAGCGGATCAGCGCCAGCACCTCGTCGCGGCGCCGCTCCATGTCCTCGCGCGAGACCAGCGACTCCAGGCACAGCCGCAGCAGCGGCTCGGTGTTCGAGGAGCGCACGTTGAAGTGCCAGTCCTCGTAGTCGATCGAGATCCCGTCCAGCGTTCCCTGGCGCGCGTCCGCGTAACGGGCGGCGATCTCCTGCATCTTGGCCTCGGCGTCCGCGACTTCGGAGTTGACCTCGCCCGAGATGAAGTACTTCGCGTGGTAGGGCGCGAGCAGCTCCGACATCCGCACCCCCTCGCGGCACAGCAGCTCCAGCACCAACAGCGCCGGCAGCGTCCCCGAGTCCGCGCAGTAGAAGTCGCGGAAGTAGTAGTGCCCCGAGACCTCGCCGCCGAACAGCGAGCCCTCCTTGCGCATGCGCGTCTTGAAGAACGCGTGGCCCACGCGGTTCTCATACGCCGTGCCGCCCGCCGCCCGCACCGTGTCCGGCACCGCCCACGAGGCCCGCACGTCGTAGAGGATCGCCTCGCCCGGGCTTTTTTCCAGCAGCGACTTGGCCAGCAGCGCCGTCAGGAAGTCCCCGTCGACGAACGCGCCCGTGTCGTCGATGAAGAAGCAGCGGTCCGCGTCGCCGTCCCACGCGATCCCCAGGTCGGCCCCCTGGGAGCGCACCTGCTCGACGATCAAGCGCCGGTTCTCCTCCAGCAGCGGGTTGGGCTCGTGGTCGGGGAAGCTGCCGTCCGGCGTCCAGTAGGTCTCGACCAGCTCGAGCCCCAGCCCCTCCAGCAGCGGGCCGACCATCGGCCCCGCCATCCCGTTGCCGCCGTCGAGCACCACCTTCAGCGGCCGCTCGCGCACGGCCGCGCGGATCGCCTCGGCGTCGACGAACCCGAGCGCCCGCTCCTGGAACTCCGCGTACAGGTCGACCTGCTCGAGGCCGCCGCGGCCGCCCTGCACGCCGCTGCCGCGCGCCGGCTCGCCCCGCGCCAGCTCCGCTTCGACCTGGCGGCGGATGTCCTGGATGCCCGTGTCCCCCGACAGCGCCAGCGCGCCCTCGCGCACCAGCTTCGCGCCCGTGTACGCCTTCGGGTTGTGCGAGGCCGTGCACATCAGCCCGCCGTCGAGCTCGCGCGAGCCGACCAGGAAGTACAACATCTCCGTGCCCACCTGGCCCGCGTCGATCACGCTCGCGCCGGCCCCCAGCATGCCCTCGCGGTAGCGCTCCGCGAGCTCCGGCGCGGTCAGGCGCATGTCCCGCCCGAGCCCCACCCGCAGCTCCCCGACCGGCTTGCCCGCAAGGCCGCCCAGCACCCGCGCGAACGCCCGCCCGATCCGCTCGGCCAGGTCCCCGTCGAGCTGCTCGCCGTAGATGCCGCGGATGTCGTAGGCCTTGAAGATGCCCGGGTCGAAGGCGCTCATGCGGCTGGCATCCTAGCCGGGCCGATGTGCACGGTAGATCGCCGAGAGGATGTCCCGCAGGCCTTGTTCAGGTCGAAGGAAGCTTGTGAGGATGTTCCTGGCTTCGGTGATGCTCAAGGCTTCGGACGGAACCCGTATCGGCGCCTTGGCGAGCCGGGTAGCTACGCCGAGAGCGAGACGAGGACCGGAAAATTAGAGCTTTTGCAGGGGATTTCGGTGCCAAAAGTCGAAATTCATCACGGATTCTGCGACTGTTTGGCCGGATGGGCGCGATCACCGATCCACAACTGACATCTACCCGAGGCGATCTCGGGATGGGGATCTACGGACTATCCGACCTGCGGTCGTTCCTCTCGCTGTACGGGACCCCGGAGGATGGCAAGCAAGCCGGTCGCTGGCTCAAGCAGGTGCTCAACCCTGTCGAGCACAGCCGGTGGCGCGCCGACTACAGCTTCAGCGATCTCGTCAGCCTGTTCGTCGTCCGGCAGCTTCGCCTGCGAGGCGTGAAGCCGCGCAAGATACGAACGGCCGAGCAGTACTTGAGGGAGCGCTGGGCGACCGATAGGCCGTTCGCCCGCGAGGACATCAAGACCGATGGTGTCGAGGTGTTCTGCGAAGACGACATCGAAGGTGGCGTGGTCGAGGTAGCGAGTCGCCGGGGGCAGGCCGCGATCCGTGAAGCCGTTGCCGAAGGTCTGGCGAGTGTGTTTTACGACGAGGGGAGCGCGGTCTACTGGACACCGATGCCAGGTGTTCTCATAGACCCCCGCGTGCAGTTCGGCGCGCCCGTGGTCGAAGGAACTCGTATTCCCACCGATGCCGTCTTCGGGGTCGTCAAACAGCTGGGCATAGCACGAGCCATGCGTCGCTTTGATCTGTCCGCCGAGCACATCGACAAAGCCCTCGCCTTCGAGGAACGCATCGCCACATTCAACTAGACGGAGTTCGGTTGCTCCCACTGCTCCTCGATGAGGGCCTTCCCCCTCAAGTAGCAAGCGCCTTGGCCACATTGGCGCTTCAAGCAAAGGCCGTGGGGCAACCCGAAGCCCCGCCTAAGGGCAGCGGCGACCACGACAACTGCTCCTGGTGCAAGGCGAAGGGTGCAGTTCTCGTCACGAACGACCGAGGCAGGAAGGACCCGTCGATTCACGACCTACTCGCGCAACACCATGTTCACGCGATATTCGTGCACAGCGATCTACGCGATGGTCCCGAGCATCTACTGGCACTAGCGCTTCTCCGGGCAGAGCGACGCATTGAGCAGATCGCGGCCAAGCATCTCCTGCACCACCGGCTCCGCATCGGCGGTGGCCTCGACAAGCGCTAGCCAGCGCCTTATCGGTCGCGGACGCCTGAGCGCGCGCCTCCCCGTCAGCTGCGGGGCGGCTGCCCCGCGAAGTATCCTTCCTCGCCATGTCGGGGCATTCCAAGTGGGCCAGCATCAAGCACAAGAAGGCGATCGTCGACTCGCGCCGCGGCGCTCAGTTCTCCAAGCTCACGCGCGCGATCACGGTGGCCGCGCGCGACGGCGGCGGCGACCCCGCCGGCAACCCCGCGCTCGACCTCGCGATCCGCAAGGCCAAGGAAGCCTCGATGCCCAAGGACAACATCGAGCGCGCGATCGCCAAGGGCACCGGCGAGGGCGGCGAGGCCGACGCGATCGAGAGCGTCCTCTACGAGGGCTACGGCCCCGGCGGCGTGGCCGTGCTCGTCGAGGCGCTCACCGACAACCGCAACCGCAGCGGCGCCGACGTGCGCCACGCCTTCTCCAAGAACGGCGGCAACCTCGGCGAGCCCGGCTCGGTCGCCTACCTGTTCGACAAGAAGGGCACGATCGTGATCGACGGCCAGCGCTACTCCGAAGACGACCTGCTGGTCGCCGTCGAAGCCGGCGCCGAGGACATCGTCACCGACGAGGACGTCTTCGAGGTGATCACCGAGCCGGCCGACTTCGCCGCCGTGCGCGGCGCGCTGGAAACGGCCGGCGTCGCGATCGAGAACGCCGAGCTCGTCTACCGCCCCTCGAGCATCGTGCCCGTCGACGAGGCCGCCGCCGGCAAGCTCATGCGCCTGATCGACTCGCTCGAAGAGCTCGACGACGTCAGCGCCGTGCACGCCAACTTCGACATCTCCGCCGACGTGCTCGAGCGTGTCGCCGGCTGAGAGGCCTGATGGCGGGGTGGGACTGTGATTCACAGTCGCTGTGAATCACAGCCGCCAGTCGTGATCCTCTGCGGCGGCCGCGGCACACGCCTGCAGGAGCACACCCGCGCGATCCCCAAGCCGCTCGTCGAGATCGGCGGCATGCCGATCCTCTGGCACGTCATCCAGCTCTACGCCTGCCAGGGCTTCCGCCGCTTCCTGCTCGCCACCGGCTACCGCGGCGAGCTGATCGAGCGCTTCGCAGCCGAGCAGGAGTGGCCGGCGGGCGTCGGCGTGCGCTGCCTGGACACGGGCGTGGACACGCCCACGGGCGGGCGCATCAAGCTGCTCGAGCACGAGCTGCGCGAGACGGCGCGGGAGGTCGGCGGGGAGCCCGCCGGCAGCTTCTGCGCGACCTACGCCGACGGCCTGGCCGACATCGACCTGGGCGCGCTGCTCGACTTCCACCGCGGCCACGGCGCGCTCGCGAGCATGACCGTCGTGCGCCCCCAGCTCCAGTTCGGCGTCACCGAGCTCGAGCCCGACGGCCGCGTCAGCGGCTTTCGCGAGAAGCCCACCTCCGAGCACTGGATCAACGGCGGCTTCTTCTGCCTCGGCCACGGCGTGTTCGACTATCTCGAGCCGGGCAGCGTGCTCGAGCGCGAGCCGCTCGAGAGGCTCGCCGCCGCCGGCCAGCTGCGCGCCTTCCGCCACGCCGGCTTCTGGCGCTGCATGGACACGTACAAGGACGCCGTGGCCCTCGAGGACCTGTGGGACGACGGCCCCGCGCCATGGCGGCTGTGGCCGCAGCGCGAAGCGCGCGCGGATGCGCCAATATCCAGCTCACGATGGCGGGCTGTCAGCACCTCGACACGGTGAAGTTCTTCGACCTGCCCGAGCACATCGCGGGCTGCGAGGAGTGTCTGAAGACAGGCGGGACCTGGGTGCACCTGCGCATGTGCCAGGAGTGCGGGCACATCAACTGCTGCGACGACTCGCCCGGGCGCCACGCCACCGCCCACCACAACGCCACCGGGCACCCGATCATCCGCTCCGCCGAGCCGGGCGAGGACTGGAGCTGGTGCTACGTGGACGAGCTCGCGTTCCGGCTCACGGCCGAGTAGCGCGCAGCCCGCGCGCTCAGGCGGCCGAGTGGCGCCGCGCGCGGTACAGCGGCACGGGCTCGCGGATGCCCTTCAGGCGCCGCTCGCCGGCATAGGACCAGCGGTAGCCGTCCTCGACCGCTTCGCGCACGTCGCGGTCGGTCAGCAGGCTGCCGGGCCGCGCGATCGCGGTCAGGCGGCTCGCGCGGTTCACCGGCTGGCCGAACCAGTCGCCGGCCCGCGGCAGCGCCATCCCGAGCGCCGCCCCGGCGCGCAGCTGCGGGAAGTCCTCGCCCTCCGCGTCGGCGGCGTCCAGCAGGTTGAAGGTGGCCCGCAGCAGCGGCTCGGGCTCGGGCGAGGCGAGCATCGCCGCGTCGCCGATCGTCTTGACCAGTTTCACCGGCGGCTCCGCGGCCTCCACCGCGAGCGCTTCCAGGCGCACCGCCAGCCGGCCGAGCTCGTCCGGCGCGACTTCCTCGCCCAGGCGCGTGAAGCCCACCAGGTCGGCGAAGCAGATCGCGACCTCGCGCGAGCCCGGCAGCCGCCCGCGCTGGCGCTCCAGCTCGCTGATCACCTCGCTCTCGGCCGTCTGGCGCAGATGCAGCGCGAGCACGTTGCTGACGAGCGGGTCGACCATCGGGTACAGCGCCGCCGCCGCCTGCGCGTAGCGCCCCGCCAGGTCGCGTTCGCTCATCCCCGGTTCCAGCACGAGCTTGAGGGGCAGCATGCGCATGCTCTCCGCCGCCTGCGCGAGACCGCGGCCCAGCACCCTCAGCAGCTCGAGGATCTCCTCGTCGGAGATGCCCGCCGCGCGCGCCAGCATGGACCTCTTGGCCGACTCGATCTCAGAGGCGGTGTAGACGGCGTCGTCGGGGGCGGGGACGGGCAGGCCCATCGCCCGCCTGGCCGCCTCCAGGAACTCCGGCTCGATGCCGCTGAGCTCCGCGACTTCCCGCGCCGTGTAGCGCTCCGGTCCCACGATCACACGGTCGGCCGCCAGGAAGATGATCGTGCCCGAGGCGGTCGTGCGGCGCAGCTCGCTGAGCGGCGTGCCTTCGTTCGCGAGCTGTTCGAGCAGCGCCAGCCGCTCGGCCCGCGCCGGACCCTCGAGGCCGGCCAGCAGGCCCTCGGCGGCAAAGTCGATCGGCCCGGACGATTCCGAGCGCTCGGGCCGGTCCGGCTGGGGCGCCGCCATCGACTCGCAGGGTACGCCCCCGGGCGGGCGCCTGCCGGCCGGGGGGCCGGGTGGGCAGGCGTCCGGCCTCGGGCGCAGAATCCCCCGACTGTGATCCTGCTCGGCATCGACCCCGGTCTGGCCAGCACCGGCTACGGCGTCGTCGCGCGCCGCGGCGGCCGGCTGCTGGCGCTCGACGGCGGCGTGATCGAGACCTCCCCCGGGCTGCCTCTGGAGCGCCGCCTGGCGGACGTCCACGGCGCCGTCGAGGCGCTGCTGCAAACGCATGAGCCCGACGCGATGGCGCTCGAGGAGCTCTACTTCGGCCAGAACGTGCGCACCGCCTTCGCCGTCGGCCAGGCGCGCGGGGTCGTGCTGCTGGCCGCCGGCCAGCACGGCGTGCCCTGCTCCGGCTACACGCCCCAGCAGGTCAAGGCCGCCGTGTGCGGCAGCGGCAGGGCCGACAAGGACCAGGTGGCGCGCATGGTCCAGGCGCTGCTCGGCCTGCCCGAGCTGCCCCGCCCCGACCATGCCGCCGACGCGCTGGCGGTCGCCGTCTGCCACGCCAACCGCGCACCGTTCGCCGGGGCGCTCGCCCGCGCCGAGCTGGCGGGCGCGGGGGCCCGGCCGTGATCGCGCTGCTCAGCGGCGAGGTGGCGGTGCGCCGCGCCGACCACGTCGTGATCCTCTGCGCGAGCGTCGGCTACCGGGCCGCCGTCTCGGCGCACACGCTCGCGCACGTGCCCGGCGTCGGCGAGCAGGTGACGCTGCACACGCATCTGATCGTGCGCGAGGACGCGCTCGCGCTCTACGGCTTCTGCTCGGAGGCCGAGCGCGAACTGTTCCTGATGCTGCTCTCCGTCCAGGCGGTCGGCCCCAAGGTGGCGCTCGCGGTGCTCTCCGGCGGGGCGCCGGCGGAGCTGCTGGCCGCGCTGGCCGCCGGCGACGCCGCGCGCTTCCAGGCGGTGCCGGGCATCGGCAAGCGCACCGCCGAGCGGATCATCGTCGAGCTGCGCGAGAAGGTCGACGCGCTCGAGCCCTACGCCGCCGCCGGCGAAGCCGCGGCCGGGCCGGCCGCGCGCACCCCGATCCTCGCGCGGCGGGCCGGCGCCGGCGGGGACGCCCGCATGCTCGCCCGCGAGGGGCTGCTCGAGCTCGGCTATGCGCCCGCCGAGGCCCAGCAGCTGCTCGCCGGCGCCGAGGGCGAGACCGCGGAGGAGCTGATCGCCGGCGCGCTGCGCCTGGCGCGCGCCGTCCGATGAGCGACACGGCCACCCGCATCCAGACGCCCTACCTGCTCGCCGAGGACGAGCTCGACCGCTCGCTGCGGCCGCGGCGCCTGGAGGAGTTCGTCGGCCAGGAGCGCCTGCGCGAGCAGCTCGCGGTGGCGATCGAGGCCGCGAGCGCGCGCGGGGACGCCCTCGACCACCTGCTGCTGGCCGGCCCGCCGGGCCTCGGCAAGACCTCGCTCGCCCAGATCGTCGCGGCCGAGCTCGACGTCCCCTTCGTCCAGACCGCCGGCCCGGCGCTCGAGCGCAAGGGAGACATCGCCGCGTTTCTGACGGCGCTCGAGCCGCGCAGCGTGTTCTTCGTGGACGAGATCCACCGGTTGCCGCGGACGCTAGAGGAGACCTTCTACCCGGCTATGGAGGACAGGAGGCTGCCGATCACCGTCGGCCAGGGGGCCGGCGCGCGCGTGGTCACGCTCGACCTGCCGCCGTTCACGCTCGTGGGCGCGACCACGCGCACGGGCCTGTTGACGACGCCGCTGCGCGACCGCTTCGGCATCCAGGCGCGCCTGGAGTCCTACGCCGTCGAGGAGCTCGCGACGATCGTCCGGCGCTCGGCAGCGATCCTCGAGATCGAGCTCGAGCTCGACGGGGCGCTCGCGATCGCGGCGCGCAGCCGCGGCACCCCGCGCGTGGCCAACAGGCTGCTCAAGCGGGTGCGCGACTTCGCCCAGGTGCGGATGGCGGGCGTGCTCAGCGCCGCCGCCGCCCACGGCGCGCTCGAGCTGCTCGAAGTGGACGAGCGCGGGCTCGACCGCCTGGACCGCGAGATCCTAACCGCGATCTGCGCGAAATTCGCCGGCGGCCCCGTCGGGCTGTCCACGCTCGCGGTGGCGGTGGGCGAGGAGCAGGACACGATCGAGGACGTGTACGAGCCCTACCTGCTGCAGGAGGGGCTGATCAAGCGCACGCCCCGCGGGCGGGCCGCCACGCCCGCCGCCTACGCGCACCTGGGTCTGGAGCCGCCGCCCGCGCCGGCCGACGCCTCGCTGTTCTGAGAGCGCCACGGGCTGCGCCTTCGCAGGCGCGCTCGCGTACTCTGTGGGAGACGCCATGGCTCATCCGTTCATCTGCCCCAACTGCGGCCATCGCACCAGCGAGCTCGACCGCAACCTCGGCTTCACGCGCCAGCGCAAGGGCTGCGAGAAGTGCGGCTTCGCGTTCCTCTTCGAACTGCTGGACGACTACTACCCGGCGCCCGACGCGGCGTTCTTCGTGTGCGACGGCGAGGGCCGGGTGATCGGCTGCGGCAAGAACTCCTTCGCCTTCACGGGCCTGGAGGAGGAAGAGGTGATCGGCCAGCGCGTCGAGCAGGTGCTCGGCCTGAGCTTCGCCAACGGCGACGACCCGGTCGCCACCGTGCTGGAGTGGGGCGTGCGCGCGCTGGAAGTGCCCGTCCAGGTCGCCGGCGAACGCGACGTCGCCGCCGCCGCGAAGGCGGACATGTTCCCCGCCTACGACGACGACGGCGGGCTGCTGCTGGTCTTGACCCCCGAGAAGTAGCAAGTACTCTGCAACGAAGATGACCGACCGCCGCCGCAACGCCCTGATCCTGCTCGTGGTCGCCGGCCTGATCGCCGTCTCGGCCCTGATGATCGGCACCAAGAAGACGCTCCTGGGCCTGGAACTGAAGGGCGGCGTGCAGCTCACCTACCAGGCCAAACCGACCGCCCAGTCGAAGGTCACGCCCGAAACGCTCGAACGCGCGATCGACATCATGCGCAAGCGCGTCGATCAGCTCGGCGTCGCCCAGCCGGAAATCCAGAGCTCCGGCGGCGACCAGATCGTCGTCTCGCTGCCCGACGTCACCAACTACACGCGCGCCCAGGAAGAGGTCGGCAAGACCGCCCAGCTCTACTTCTACGACTGGGAGCCCAACGTGATCGGGGCGACCGGCGAACCGGCCCCCAAAGAAGGCACCGTCACGGGCGACACGACCTCACAGGGGCCCGGCGGCGCGACCTCCGGGCTGCTCGAGTACCAGGCGATCCTGCGCGCCGCCAAACGCAAGCCGATCCTGCCGCCCAAGAACAGCGATCTGGCCTCCTACTCGCCCGGCTGCACCGCGGCGCAGAAGGAAGGCTGCATCTACGGCTCCTGGTACCTGGTCGAACCGGCGCACGAAAAGGTCCTGCGCGGGCCCGAAGAAACCGAGCACAACCTCTACACCGACCTGCACCGCTCGACCAAGGGCACGAAGGCGATCCACGTCAACCCGGGCACCGTGATCGTCGAGGCCCACGCCGAGGAAAGCCGGGAAAGCAAGGTCACCAACCCGACGCCCAACAGCTGGTACGTCCTCAACGACGACCCGGTGCTCGAAGGCAAGGACATCACCAGCCC
Organism: Solirubrobacteraceae bacterium; assembly: GCA_035939315.1. Taxonomy (GTDB): domain Bacteria; phylum Actinomycetota; class Thermoleophilia; order Solirubrobacterales; family Solirubrobacteraceae; genus Palsa-744. Next base: position 15,108 of record DASZFZ010000037.1, read on the forward strand.
GACGCAGAGCTTCAACGAAGGCGGCGGCGGCAACGGCGCGCCGGACGTGACCTTCGGCTTCACCTCCCACGGCAAGAAGGTCTTCGAACACATCACCAAGGTGATCGCCGAGCGCGGCCAGGAAGCGCGCCTGCCCGGGGTCTCCAAGGAAGCGGCGCTCCAGCACTTCGCGGTCGTGCTCGACGACCAGCTGATCACCGTGCCCTCGATCGACTTCACGCAGTACCCCGAAGGGATCGACGCGTCCAACGGCTCCGAGATCTCGGGCGGCTTCACGATCACCACCGCCCAGAACCTCGCCAACGAGCTCCAGTCCGGCGCGCTGCCCGTGAAACTGGTGCTGATCTCGAAATCGACCGTCTCGGCGACGCTCGGCAAACAGGCGCTCAACCAGAGCGTCGAAGCGGGATTGATCGGCCTGCTCGTCGTGTGCGCCTTCCTGCTGCTGTTCTACCGGCTGCTCGGTCTGATCGCGATCGGCGGCCTCACGGTCTACGGCGTCTACTTCTACGGGCTGATCAAGCTGATCCCGGTCACGCTCACGCTGCCCGGCATCGCGGGCCTGATCCTCACGATCGGCGTCTGCGCGGACGCGAACATCGTGATCTTCGAGCGAGTCAAGGAGGAGATCCGCGGCGGCAGGTCGGTGATCTCGGGGATCGCCACCGGCTACAAACACGGCTTCGCCGCGATCGTCGACGCCAACGTCGTGACGATCATGACCGCCTTCATCCTGTTCGCGCTGGCGACCGCCGAAGTCAAGGGCTTCGCCTTCATGCTCGGGATCGGCACGTTCGTGTCGCTGTTCACCGCCGTGCTGGCGACGCAGGCGGTGCTCGGCGCGATGAGCCACAGCCGCCTGGTCTCGCACCCCTCGATGCTGCGCGCGAAACGCCGCGGCGGCGGCTGGCGCTACGACTTCATGGGCGCCTCCAGGTGGTTCTTCTCGCTGTCGGGCACGATCCTGCTGATCGGCGCTCTGGCGATCGGCGGCAACGGGCTGCACTTCGGCATCGACTTCAAGGGCGGCACGCGCATCGAAACGGCGATCACCAAGTCCGGGGTCTCGACGGCCGAAGTCGCGAGCGTGCTCGCCGAAGCCCACTACGCGAACGCCCAGGTGCAGAAATTCAACAACGCGAGCGTCGGCGGTCACGGCTTCGAGATCTCGACCAAGACGCTCAGCCCCGAAAACGTCAAGAAGGTCGAAAGCAAGCTCTCCACGAAGTTCGAACACGGCGGCCAGCCGGGGATCAAGGACTTCTCCTCGACCTCGATCGGGCCGACGTTCGGCAAAACGGTCGCCAACAGCGCGGTGATCGCGATCATCGCGTCGCTGCTCGTGATCTCCGCCTACATCGCGCTGCGCTTCGAGTGGAAGTACGCGGTTCCCGTGCTGATCGCGCTGATGCACGACCTGCTGATCACATCCGGCGTCTACGCGCTCACGGGGAGGGAAGTCACGACGGCGACGGTCGCCGCTCTGCTGACGATCCTGGGGTACTCGCTGTACGACACGATCATCGTGTTCGACCGCGTGCGCGAGAACGTGCCGCGCATGCCGCGCGCCGCCTTCTCGCAGATCCTCAACCGCTCCATGTCCGAGGTGCTGACGCGCTCGCTGGCGACGAGCTTCTGCACGCTGCTGCCGGTGATCTCGCTGTTCATATTCGGAGGGCGCACGCTCAAGGACTTCGCCTTCGCGCTGATCGTCGGGATCGCCTCTGGCGCCTACTCCTCGATCTTCATCGCCTCGCCCGTGCTGATGCACTGGAAGGAACGCGAGCCGGGCTTCCGCGCGCGCCGCCAGCGCATCGAGCGCGAAGTCGGCGTCGTGCCGGCCTTCGCGACCACGGCGACGGGCGAGCTCGAGGACGTCGAGCCCGACCAGGCACGGCGCCGGCGCACGCGCCGCGGCAGCCTGATCGCCCCCGAGCAGCCCGGCCAGCAGATCTCGCGCGACGAGTTCCAGGAGCTGGTCGCCGACCTCGACGTCGGCTCCGAGGAGAACGGCGGCTCCACGCGCGCGCCCGCCCGTCCGCCGCGCGGGCGCGTCGCCGGCGTCGCCGAGGCCCCGCCCGCGACGCCCCCCGCGCAGGCCGCCCCCGAGCGCGACCCCGCGGCCGACCTGACGCCCGAGGACCTCGTGCTCAAGGAAACCGCCAAGCCACGCGCCAAGAACCGCCGGGCGCGCAACAAACGCCACGGGAGGCGCTGATGGGCCTGCTCGCCTGGGTGATCATGGGGCTGGCGATCTGGCACTTCACGATCTGGCTGCCCGACCGCTTCTGGGGCGGGATCGTCGGCGCGCTGCTCGGCTCGCTCGCCGGCTCGATCGTGTTCGGCTTCGCGATCTTCGCGATCAAAGTCTCGGCGCTGCGCGTCCCCGGCCAGAAGGCGACGGATATCGGCGTCGTGCTGTACGCGATCCCCGGCTCGCTGATCGGGATGGCCGTGATCTACGCCGAGGGCATGCGCCGCGAACGCGCGGACGCGGCCCTCGAGCTCGGCTGAAGGCCGCGGCGGTCGCGCCCGGCGGCGGTCGCGCCCGGCATCCGGGTCCGGGCCGCGGACGGCCGCCGTGCGGGCGCGAGTGCTGATTCCGTATGTCCAAATGCCCGAGTATGAAAATCGTACTGACGGCGCGACAGCGGGATCTCGCATCCCATAGGGTCCCGGCCTCAAACGAGCACTGAGGAGGGAACCTTGTCGAAACGAGCACTACGGAGCGCGTTGATCTGCGCCGGGATGGCGGTCGCGGCGCTCGCCGGCGCGACCGGCGCCGACGCGAGCACCCTGTGGGTGGCCCCGGTCGCCCCGAGCGCGCCCTTCAACAGCTGCGCCCACCCGGGCTACGACAGCATCCAGGCCGCCATCTCCGGGCCCGGCACGGCGATCCACGTGTGCGCCGGCACTTACGAAGAACAGCTCCAGATCCAGCGCGGCGTGACGATCACCGGCTACGGCGGCGTGACACTGAAGCTGCCCGCCAGCCCGCGGAACGCGACCACGCCGTGCGACGCGGCCAACGAAGCGCTCGACCACAACCTGCCCGACCAGGACCTCGTGTCGGTCTGCGGCGGGAAAGTCAAGATCGAGAGCATGCGCCTGGAAGCGATCTGGCCGGGCAACCCGATCGAAGCAGGGGAATCCTGCGCCTACGGTCTCGCCGGCGTGTTCGTCGCCGGCTCGGCCAACTTCACGCTCAGCGGCTCGACCGTGATCGGGGCGGCGCCCAAAGAAATCAACGGCTGCCAGTACGGGCTCGGCGTGATCGTCGGCATTCCCGGCTCGAAAGCGCTCGGCGCCGCGACGGCGACGCTCACCAGCGACGCGGTCGGCGGCTACCAGAAGAACGGGATCACGGCCGCCGGCGAAGAAGTCGATCTGAAAGCCAGCCACGTGATCGTCACCGGCGGCGGGATCGAGCCCGCGATCGCCCAGAACGGCATCGGCATCCAGGAAGGCGCCAAGGGCACGATCCTGGACTCCACGGTCAGCGACAACGAGTGCGGAGACGTGCCCGCCTGCGGGCCCGACGCGCTGACCCAGTATGCGTCGGACGGCGTCTACTTCTACGACGCCGGCGCCGGCTCGAGCGTCACGGGCACGACCAGCGACGAAAACGACGTCGGCATCGAAGCCTTCGACACCGCGGGCGTGCCGAGGGCGTCCAAAGACAAAGCCGAATTCGACCGCTACTCGGCCGTCGAGATCAGCGAGGGCGGCGCGACCGTCGAACACTGCACCCTCACCCACAGCGGCGTGGGCATCCAGCTCGTCCAGTTCAGCGGCCAGGCGGCCGCGATCTCGGGCAGCGCGAGCCACGACACGATCAAGTTCATGAGCGAATGGGCGGTGCTCGGGCGCTCGGACAAAGCCGAAGGCGACCTGCCCGGCGAATTCACGATCACCGGCAGCAAAATCAGCGGCAACCCCGGTCCGACGCCGCAGAAGTCGGTCGAAAGCGAAAGCACCACGCTGAAGATCTTCGCGGAAAAAGACACGTAGAAGACCAGCAGGAGAGGCGCCGAGCCGCCCGCGGAAGGAGTGCTCCGCGGGCGGCCGGCGACTCGTCTCGGGCCGGGCCGGCGCGCTCCCGGCGTGCATGCGCCGGCAGGCGCGGAGGACTCGTTCCGTCCCGCGCGCGCCGTAGTCTCGGCGCGTGCGTCCCTGCCGCTTCGAGCTAGCCGACTGCCCCGCGCCCGCGCGCGAGCGGCTGCGCCGCGAGCTCGGCGTGAGCGACGCGCTCGCGCAGGCGCTCGTGCGTCGCGGGATGGGCGAGCCGGCTACCGCCCGGGCGTTCCTGGCGGCCGAGGAGGAGCACCCGCCCGAGGCGTTCGCGGGCATCGGCGAGGCGGTCGACGCGATCCTGCGCCACGTCGAGCAGGGCACGCGCATCACCGTCCACGGCGACTACGACGTCGACGGGATCTGCTCGACGGCTGTGCTGCTGCGCACGCTGCGGCGCCTGGGCGCGAACGTCGACTTCTACCTGCCCGACCGCGCGAGCGACGGCTACGGCCTGAACCTCGCCACCGTCAGGCGCCTGGCCCAGTGCGGCACGCGGCTGCTGCTGACGGCCGACTGCGCGATCACGGCCGTCGAGGAGGTCGAGAGCGCCCACGCGCTCGGCATGGAGGTCGTCGTCAGCGACCACCACACGCCGCGCGCGGACGGCTCGCTGCCGCGCGCGCCGATCGTGCACCCGCGGCTTTGCGGCTACCCGTGCCCCGAGCTGTGCGCGACCGCCGTCGCGCACAAGCTCGCCCAGGCGCTCGCCGGGGCGGCCGCGGCAGGCCGGGCGGGCACCGCGGCGGCCGAGCGCGCCCGCGGCGCGAGCGTCGCCGACGCGCTGCGCGAGGACCTCGACCTGGTGGCGCTCGCGACGATCGCCGACCTGGTGCCGCTGCTCGGCGAGAACCGCGCGCTCGTGCGTCGCGGCCTGCGCGCGCTCGCGTCCACCTCCAAGCCCGGCCTGCGCGCGCTGATGCGCGTCGCGGGCGTCGACCCCGCGAAGATCGCCGAGCGCTCCGTGGCGTTCGGGCTCGCGCCGCGGCTGAACGCCGCGGGGCGCCTGTATCGCGCGGACGCCGGCCTCGAGCTGGTGCTCACCGGCGACCCCGCCCGCGCCGCTCAGATCGCAGCCGAGCTCGACAGCGCCAACCGCGAGCGTCGCCAGATCGAGCACCAGATCCGCTACCAGGCCGAAGCGCAGATGGCCGAGCTTCCGGGCAGGCCCGCATACGTGCTCGCGCAGGACGGCTGGCATCCCGGCGTGATCGGGATCGTGGCCTCGCGCCTGGTCGAGCACAGCGGGCGCCCGGTGGTGCTGATCGCGCTCGAGGGCGACGCCGGCCGGGCCTCGGGACGCAGCATCGAGTCCTTCGACCTGCTCGCCGGCCTGAGCGCCTGCGAGCAGCACCTGCTGCGCTACGGCGGCCACCGCGCCGCCGCCGGCCTGGAGATCGAGCGGGGACGCATAAGCGACTTCACCGCGGCGCTGTGCGCGCACGCCGAGCGCGTGCTGACGCCCGAGGACCTCGTCGCCGTCGAGCACGTCGACGCCGTCGTCGGAGGAGGCGAGCTGGGCATGGAGCTGGCCGAGGAGCTGCAGGCGATGGCGCCCTTCGGGCGCGGCAACCCGCCGGTCTCGCTGATGCTGGCCGAGGCTAGCTTCGCCGACGTGCGGCCGATGGGCGAAGGGCGTCACGTGCGCTTCACGGTCGAGTCCCAGGGCGCGCGCGCGCGCGCCGTCGCGTTCGGGACGGGCGGGCGGCTGCCGCTGCCCGCCGGCCACGAGCAGGACGGGCGGCTGCGGGCGACCTTCACGCTCGAGGTCAACGAGTGGAACGGCGTGAGCGAGCCGCGCCTGGTGCTTCGCCGCGTGCAGGCCGCATCGTCCCCGGAGGGGGAGCCCGTGCGCGCGCTGGACATGCGCGGCCGGAGCCCGGCGGGCGAGCCCGACGGGCGGCCGCCGGCGGGCGTCGCGGGCGGCCTTCAGGCGGGCCCGGGCGCGCGCGAGGACCCCGCGGAGCTGGTGCTGTTCGCCAGTCCCTAGGCGGGCTTCTTCAATCCGGCCCGAGCGTCCCCTACCCTTAGAGCATGGCGATCGCCGAAGACCCCAAGCAGGCCCCGGCCGGGACGGTCGAGCAGCGGGACGCGAGCGTGCCCGTGGCCGCCGCCGCCGGCGAGCGGGTGGCGCCGGCCAGGCCCGCGCCGGCGCTCAGCACGTCCGAGCGGCGCCTGCTGAACGACCTGTTCGCGATCGTCTCCGAGCACGCCGCCGACTCGGCGGTGCTGCCCGACGTCCAGTCGGTCGACCGCGCGCGCGTCGAGGACGCGTTCGTGTTCGCCTGCGAGCACCACGCCGACCAGCGCCGCAAGTCGGGCGAGGACTTCATCACACACCCCGTGGGCGTCGCGCGGATCTGCGCGTCGATGCGCCTTGACACAGAGACACTGTGCGCGGCGCTGCTGCACGACACCGTCGAGGACACCTCCGCCTCGATCGAGGAGGTGCGCGAGCGCTTCGGCAAGGACATCGCGGGCGTCGTCGACGGCGTCACCAAGCTGACCGGCATCACCTTCCAGTCGCGCGACGAGGCGCAGGCCAACAACTACCGCAAGATGATGGTCGCGATGGCCACCGACGTGCGGGTCATCCTGATCAAGCTCGCCGACCGGCTGCACAACATGCGCACGATCGAGGCGATGCCCAAGCAGAAGCAGATGGAGAAGGCCCGCGAGACGCTCGAGATCTACGCGCCGCTCGCCCACCGGCTCGGCATCCACGCGATCAAGTGGGAGCTCGAGGACCTCGCGTTCGCGACGCTGCACCCGCGCAAGTACCAGGAGATCAAGGGCCTCGTCGCCCAGCAGCGCGACGAGCGCGAGCGCTACGTCTCGGAGGCCGGCGAGTACCTGCACGGGGAGCTCGCGGACGTCGGCATCGAGGCGCAGATCGCCGGGCGCGCCAAGCACTTCTACTCGATCTACTCGAAGATGACCAAGAAGGGCCGCGAGTTCAACGAGATCTACGACCTCACGGCGATGCGCGTGATCGTCGACTCGGTGAAGGACTGCTACGGCGCGGTCGGCGTGATCCACTCGCTGTGGAAGCCGCTGCCGGGCCGTTTCAAGGACTTCATCGCGATGCCCAAGTTCAACATGTACCAATCGCTGCACACGACCGTGATCGGGCCCGAGGGGCGCCCGCTGGAGATCCAGATCCGCACCCTGCAGATGCACGAGATGGCCGAGTTCGGCGTGGCCGCGCACTGGGTCTACAAGCAGCCCGACGGCGAGGTCGTCGACGAGGACGCCAAGCTCAAGTGGCTGCGCTCGATGCTCGACTGGCAGAAGGATCTCTCCGACCCGCAGGAGTTCATGCAGACGCTGCGCACCGACCTGTTCGAGGAGGAGGTCTACGTCTTCACGCCCAAGGGCGAAGTCAAGTCGCTGGCCTCCGGCGCGACGCCGCTGGACTTCGCCTACGAGGTGCACACCGAGATCGGCCACCGCTGCGTGGGCGCGCGCGTCAACGGCAAAATCGTGCCGCTGCACTACGAGCTGCGCTCGGGCGACATCGTCGAGATCCTCACCGCCAAGCGCGAGCGGGGTCCTTCGCGCGACTGGCTGGCGACGGTCAAGACTACCCGCGCGCGCAACAAGATCAAGGCCTGGTTCAAGGCCGAGACGCGCCAGGACACCGAGCACTCCGGGCGCGAGCTGCTCCAGGAGCACCTGCGCAAACAGGGGCTGCCCGCCCAGAAGATCACCGGTTCGGCGCTGCTCGCCGACGTGATCCGCGAGGTCGGCTTCCGCAAGGCCGACGACTTCTACATCGCCCTCGGCGCCGCCAAGATCTCGCCGAAGCTGATCGTCGGCAAGGTCATGCAGCGCCTGAAGCAGGGCGAGGCCGCCGACGGCGAGGAAGGCGCCGCCGCCGAGCTGCTGCGGGTCGGGCGCGCCCGGCGCAGGCCCACCAAGTCCTCGGGCCAGTACGGCATCAGGGTCGAAGGCGTCGAGGACGTGATGCTGCGGCTGGCCAAGTGCTGCCGGCCGGTGCCCGGCGACGAGATCCTCGGCTACATCTCGCTGGGACGCGGCATCACGATCCACCGCGAGGACTGCCCCAACGCGACGGCGCTGCGCAAGAGCCCGGAGCGCTTCGCCAACGTCTCCTGGGAAGGCGACCAGTCGACCGGCTTCGTCGTGGAGATCCAGATCGACGCGTGGGACCGCCACCACCTGCTGGCCGACCTCTCGCGCGCCTTCTCGGAGTCGGGCGCCAACATCCTCGAAGCGCGCTGCCTGTCGATGGGGCCGATGGTCAAGAACCGCTTCGTCGTCGAGGTTGCCGACACGCACTCGCTCAAGAGCGCCGTGACGCGGCTGCGCAACGTCGACTCGGTGTTCGACGCCTACCGGGTGACGCCCGGCGCGGCGGCGTAGACGGGCGCTAGCAGACCACGTTCAGCGCGCCCGGCAGGATCGAGTAGCGAGCCTCGCTGACCTCGCCCAGGTAGTCGCCGTCGACCTGCAGCGGCAGCGGGCGCCCGTCGGCGCTGCGCACCACGAGCCCGCCCGTCGGGGCGATGCCGGTCACCTGGCGGTTGCCGCTGACGCGTGCCCGCCGCGAGAGCGCGCGCAGCGCGATCGCGGGCAGCGCGAGCGGCGTGGCGCGGTGCAGCACCCCGCCGGCGAGCGCGCCGGAGTCGAGTGCGGCGCCGTCGGCGATCTCGATCGGGCGGTCCTTGAAGTATGTGAACGGCGAGCCGTTCTGGACGATCGCCGTGACCCCGCGGAGCGCGCCCGTGCGGCCGGGCTCGCCCGCGCGGGCCGGCTCGCCGGCTTCGACCTCCAGCCGCGGCGGCGAAAGCAGGTAGCGGCGCAGCACCGTCCTGACGGCGACCCAGGCGAAGAAGTAGGGGCCGAAGCGGGCCTTCATGCGCGGGTTGGCGTCGACGCGCTCGACCACGCTCGCGTCCAGGCCGAGCCCCGAGGAGAACGTGAAGCAACGGCCGTTGACGACCCCGAGGTCGACCTGGCGCGGGCGCCAGTCGTCGGCCATCGCCAGCAGGTGCTCGGTCGCGTCGACCACGTCCCCGGGGATCCCGAGCATCTTGGCGAACACGTTGGCCGAGCCGCCGGGCAGGCAGCACAGCGGCGTGGCGGAGCCGAGCAGGCCGTTGGCGGCTTCGTTGACGGTGCCGTCGCCGCCGAAGGCGACGACCACGTCGTAGCCCTCGTGGGCGGCCTCGCGGCACAGCTCGGTGGCGTGCCCGCGCGCCTCGGTGTCGACCGCGTCGACCTCGAAGCGGCCCTGCAGGGCGTACACGACGAGGTTGCGCAGCCGGTCGGAGACGGTCGTCGCATACGGGTTGACGATGATCAGCATCCGCCGGCGCTGCTGCGGCGAGGCGAAGCGGAAGGGCGCGTCGCTCGCGCCGGCGAGCAGATCGGGTTCGCTGGTGGTGCGGCTCACCGCAACGGCTACACCGGCGGGGCGCGGGCGTTACCGCCGGCCGCGCCGGCGGGGCCAACTTCCGTCCACGGCTCTGCGCGAGGGCTCCGGCGCGCGCGCCGGTCCGTCGAGATGGTTGCTAGACTTTCGGCTCAGACATAGCTGGACACATCCAGAGGGGTGGAGGGACTGGCCCTACGAAACCCCGGCAACCACCGTCACGTCACAGCGGGAAGGTGCCAATTCCAGAGAGATGTGTGGCGGGCTTCTTGCTCTTCGCCACACCGGTGACACGGCGAAGACAACTGAAAGGGGCCCAGAACAATGGCTGTCAGTCACCTGCAGTGCAAGGAGTGCAAGGCCGAGTATCCGCTGGAGGCGCTGTACGTGTGCGAGCGCTGCTTCGGCCCGCTCGAGGTCGCCTACGACCACAGCGCGAGCAGCCGCGACGTGGGCGAGCTGCGCCGGCGCATCCAGGGCGGCCCGCAGAACATCTGGCGCTACGCCGACTTCCTTCCTCTGGCGGGCGGCCCTCCCGGGCCGTCGGGCCGCCTGGCCTCGCGCGTCGGCCTGCCCGCGGGCTGCACGCCGCTGATCCGCGCCGACCGGCTGGCGGCGCGGCTGGGCCTGCGCGAGGTGTGGGTCAAGAACGACGCCGCCAACCCGACGCACTCGTTCAAGGACCGGGTCGTGTCGGTCGCGGTCACCCGCGCGCGCGAGCTCGGCTTCGAGACGATCGCGTGCGCCTCGACCGGCAACCTCGCCAACTCGGTCGCCGCCCACGGCGCGGCGCTCGGCCTGGAGTCATACGTCTTCATCCCGGCCGACCTCGAGGAGCAGAAGGTGCTCGCGACCGGCGTCTACGGCACGCGGCTGGTGGGCGTCAAGGGCAACTACGACGACGTCAACCGCCTGTGCACCGAGCTGTGCGCCGAGCGCGACTGGGCGTTCGTGAACATCAACCTGCGCCCCTACTACGCCGAGGGCTCGAAGACGCTCGCGTTCGAGATCGCCGAGCAGCTCGGCTGGGAGCTGCCCGACCGCTGCATCGTGCCGATCGCCTCCGGCTCGCTGTTCACGAAAATCGCCGCCGGCTTCAGGGAATGGACCGAGCTGGGCCTGATCGACAGCCCCGACCGCCCGCAGCCGCGCATGAACGGCGCCCAGGCCGAGGGCTGCTCGCCGGTCGCGAGCGCGTACGCGGCGGGCCACGAGGTGTGCAGGCCGGTCAAGCCGGACACGATCGCCAAGTCGCTGGCGATCGGCAACCCGGCCGACGGCCCGTACGCGCTCGAGCTCGCGCGCTCCAGCGGCGGCTCGGTCGACGCGGTCAGCGACGAGGAGATCCGCGCCGGCATCAGGCTGCTGGCGGAGACGACGGGCGTGTTCACCGAGACCGCCGGCGGCGTCACCACGGCCGTGCTCGCCAAGCTCGCCGAGCGCGGCGAGATCGACCCGGACGAGCGCGTCGTGCTCGTGATCACCGGCGAGGGCCTGAAGACGCTCGACGCCGTGCGCGGGACGTTCGAGGCCGCGACGATCGAGCCGAGCCTCGCCTCCTTCGAGGCGGAGGTCGCGGACTCGACGCTCAGCGTTCGATGAGCGTGCTCGTGAAGATCCCGACGCAGCTGCGGGCGGCGGCGGGCGGCGAGTCCGAGACGCAGGTCGAGGGCGCCACCGTGCAGGAGGTGCTGAACGGCCTGTTCGAGCGTCACGGGGAGCTGCGCGCGCGCATCGCCGACGACGACGGCTCGCTGCGGCGCTTCGTCAACGTCTACCTGGCGGGGGAGGACATCCGCTTCCTGGACGGCCTGGCAACGCCCGTGGCCGACGGCGCCGAGCTCACGATCCTGCCCGCCGTCGCCGGCGGCTGAGCGCGCGCCGGCGACTCGAGCAGCGCTTCCAGGCGCCTGCACAGCTCCAGCGCGCTGCCGTCGGCCGCGGCGCGCTCGACGCGCTCCGGCGCCAGCCGCAGGCCGCGCGCGTGCGCGAAGTCGAGCAGCCGGCGACGTTCGTGGGTCTCGCGCCTGACGCGCGCATACAGCCAGCCCAGCAGGCACAGCGCCACCGCCGCGGACTCGGCGACCACGATCGCGCCCGCGAGCGCCTGGTCGCCCAGCGGGCTGAGGTGACGGTGAGAAGCCGTGGCGGAGTAGCCCGCATAGAGCACGCCGCTCGACCACAGCAGCAGGTTGCCGAAGCCAGCCAGCGCGAGACGACCGGCCAGTATGTAGGCCAGGCGCGCTCGATGGCCGAACCACGCCGGCGGCTGGCGCGCCCCGAGCAGGCACGTCCACATGTTGACCGCGAAGGCCAGCAGGCACAGGTACTCGAGCGCCTGCACACCCACGTGGCGCTGGGCGGCGGAGGAGAAGACCTCGAGATGCCACACGCACAGATCCAGCGCCCACAGCGCGAGCGCCGCCGGCGGGTCGCCGAGCCGGCGCAACGGCGCGGGCACACGCACGGCACGGCGAAGCCCCGTGGGCAGCGCTCCGCTCAGGCCCAGCGCGACGAGCAGCGCGGCGATATCGCCGATCGCGAGCTGCACGGCGGCGCTCGCCCACAGCGTCCCGCGGGCGCTTCCGCCCAGCGTAAGCAGCGCCACGGCGATCGCGGCCGGCGCGCACAACAGGCATGCCCGGCGCAGGCGCGCCGCTACAAGCGTGCTCGTCATGCCCGTGCAGCCTACGCGAGCGCCCGGCGTCCGGCGGCGTGCCGGCCTCGTGGCGCGGGTCGCGCGCGCCGGCGAGCAGCGGCGCCGGACGGCCACCGGCGGGTCGCGTGCGCGGCGGCCCATAGACTCGGGCGCGCATGAGAGTCCCGCCCCGCCGCATGCTCGCGCCGCTGCTCGGCGGCCTCGGGGCGGCGGCGCTCGCGCTGCCGGCCAGCGCGCAGGCGCACGGGATCGTCGGCAGGGCCGACCTGCCGATCCCCGTGTGGCTGTTCAGCTGGACCGCCGCGATCGTGCTGGTGATCTCGTTCGTGGCGCTCGCGACGATGTGGACGCGCCCGCAGCTGCAGGAGCAGCGCCGGCGCCGGCTGTTCGCGCTGCCGCGCGGGCTCCGACCGCTGGCGGGCGCGGTCGGGCTCGCGCTGTTCGCGCTCGTGCTCTACAGCGGCTTCGCGGGCGCGCAGGTCACGCAGGCGAACTTCTCGGTGACCTTCATCTACGTGATCTTCTGGGTCGGCACGCCGGTCGCGAGCGTGCTGTTCGGCGACGTCTTCGGCGCGCTCAGCCCGTGGCGGGCGTGCGCGCGGGCGCTCGGCGCGCTGCTGGGCCTCGCGCGCGGCGGGCGCAGGCAGCGCCCGCCGCTGCGCTACCCGGACTGGCTCGGCGTGTGGCCCGCGACCGCAGGCGTCGTCGGGTTCGCGTGGCTCGAGCTGATCTACGTCGAGAAAGACCGCCCGGCGACGCTCGCGGCGCTGTCGCTCGGCTACTTCCTGGCGATGCTCCTCGGCATGGCGCTGTTCGGCGTGGAGGAGTGGAGCAGCCAGGCGGACGGCTTCGGCGTGTACTTCAACCTGCTCTCCAAGCTCTCCGCGCTCACCACCGCCCCCGACGGCGGCGCCGGCGGCGCGGGCGGCGCGGTGTACCTGCGCAGGCCGCTCAGCGGCGTCACCGAGCTGCGGCTGCGCGCCGGCACCGTGGCGCTGATCTGCGCGCAGATCGGCACGACCACCTTCGACGGCTTCAGCAACGGCGGCGTCTGGCGCGTAGACGAGCCGCGCCTTCAGAGCCTGCTGGAAGGGCTCGGCTTCGGCTCCACGCCCGCCCAGGAGCTCGCCTACTCGGCCGGGATGGCGCTCTGCATCCTCGCGGTCGGCGCGATCTACCGGCTGGGGATCCTCGGCGTCAGGCGGGTCAGCGGCCGCTACGACACCGACGCGCTCACGCGCGCGTTCGTGCACACGCTCGTGCCGATCGCGTTCGCCTACGTGCTCGCCCACTACTTCTCGCTGCTGCTGTGGCAGAGCCAGGCGATGGTCTACCTCGCCTCGGACCCGCTCGGCAACGGCGCCGACCTGTTCGGCACGAGCGGCTTCCAGATCGACTACCACGTGATCTCCTACGTGGCGATCTGGTACGTGCAGGTCGCCGCGCTGGTGGGCGGGCACATGGCGGGCCTCGCGCTCGCCCACGACCGTGCGCTGGTGCTCTACCGCAAGCCCGCCCAGGCGGTCCGCAGCCAGTACTGGATGCTCGCCGTGATGGTCGCCTTCACGAGCCTCGGGCTGTGGCTGCTGTCGGATGTCGGCACGTGATCGTCTACGGTTTTTCGTCGTGTCCCGCCGACGCCTGACGATCGCCCTGTGCTGCGCCCTGATGGGCGCGCTCGCGCAGGCGGGCGGCGCGCGGGCGATGGGCGCCGCGTACGTGCCGAAGGTCGGCGAGCGCGAGACCGGCAGCCCGATCGACGACCAGGGCTCGAGCTACGACTACCGCTCGAACATCACCGCCATCGAACCGGCGATCCCCGGGCTGAGCGTCGAAGTGCTCGAGTTCGCCGACCGGCTGCTGCTGCGCAACCACACCGGCAAGACGGTCACGGTCTACGGCTACGAAGGCGAACCGTACGCGCGGGTGCTCGCCAACGGCACCGCCGAGCAGAACGTGCACGCGCCCGCGACCTACCTGAACACGAACTTCTACGCGAACGTCACGGTGCCGGCGTTCGCCCGCTCGGGCGCCCCGCCGCGGTGGGAAGTGATCGACCGCACCGGCGAGTTCGAATGGCACGACCACCGCATCCACTGGATGTCGCCGATACCGCCCGCGTCGGTCAAGGAAAAGAGCAAGCGCACGCTGATCTTCGCCTGGAAGGTGCCGATCACCGTCGGCGCCACCCGCGCGACGATCGACGGGCAGCTGTTCTGGACGCCCGAGAGCTCCAAGGCGCCGCTCGCCCTGATCCTCCTGGGCGTCGCGATCGCGCTCGGCGGGCTGGCCTTCACGCTGGCCGTGCGCCGCCGGCGCGCCCGCGCGGCGGGCGCGCGAGCGGGGGCGCTCGGCGCCGGCGCCCCCGAGGCCTGGTAGCGGCCGCGGCGGCCGGCCGATCCCGCCGCCGCGCCCGCCGCGCCTCTTTCTTCGAGGTCCTTTAGGACGCTTCTTTCTGCATTTCTTCAAGAAGCTTGAGATTGGGCTGAATCGGGGGTAGTTAGCTACGTACATGAGCATCGAGGCCCCCACCGTCCTGCACCCCGTCGCCGAGGGCGTCACCGAGCGCTTCGACCCGATCGCCTGCCTGGACGAGCGCGCGCGCCACCAGGCGCTGGCGAGCGAGCCGGCGCAGCCGGGGCGCTATCTGGAGATCCAGGGTCCCGATCAGACGCTGCTGCTGCCGCTGGGCGAGAGCCCGCTGCACGTCGGCCGCGGCCTCGCGGCCGACCTGCGGCTCGACGACAGCTCCGTCTCGCGCCGGCACGCGATCCTCGTGCCGCGCCCCGCGGGCGCGCGCATCCTCGACGACCGCAGCGCCAACGGCACGTTCGTCAACGGCCGCCGCGTGCAGCAGGCGGACCTGCAGGGCGGCGATGTGATCGTCCTCGGCCGCGTGGTGCTGCGCTTCATCCTCGTCTGAGGCCGCCGCGCTCGCGCGGCCCGCACATGGCCCGCCGCGGCCGGCGGGCGGGCCACGCCTGGCGGGCTGGCCGGCCAGCCAGGGTTGACAGTCGGTGGTAGGATCGTTCCCGAGGGATTGAGCGATGGCCCGGCGGCTCCGGATGGCGCCGGGCGGCTAGGAGGCGGGAATGGACAGGCCAGGGAGTGCTCGGCGAGGGACGGGTACGGGCAGGGCGAGCGCGCGCCGGTCGCGGATCGCGCTGGCGGGCGCGGCGAGCAGCCTGCTGCTGGCGCTGGTGGCGGCCGCGCCGGCGGCGGCGAGCGTCAACGACCTCTCCGGCGGCGCCTTCCAGATCCTCGCGCCGGGCGAGGAAGGCAACCTGCCGGCCAACGAATTCTCGACCGACCAGGGCAAGCTCTACAACAACCTGACCCACTTCAAAGGCTCTGTCACGAAGGCCGAGCTGGAACGCAACTACATCCCCGAGAAGCTCCAGGAACCGCACGCCGAAGGCGACACGCTCGAGTTCACCGAAGAGCCGGGCCTGGAAATCTGGCGCGACAAGCACGACATCCCGCACGTCTTCGGCGCCACCCGCGAAGCCGTGATGTACGGCTCGGGCTACGTCGCCGCGCAGGACCGCGGGCTGCTGCTGCGGCTGGGCCTCGGGCCGGCGTTCGCCGCGGCGCTCAGCATCCCCGGCGTCAACGCCTTCGAACTGCTGCTCACCGGCCGCAGCTTCAAGCCGAGCGCCCAGGCGATCAAATTCGTCGAACAGCAGAAGACGGTGCTCGAAGAAGCCGGCCCCGAAGGCCTGCAGACGATCCACGACCTCGAAGACTGGGCCGAAGGCGTCAACGCGTTCGAGCGCACGCTGCCCGAAGCGGACCGCCTGCCGACGGTCACGCTCGCCGACGCGATCGCCGGCTTCGCGTTCATCGGCTCGATCTTCGGCAACGGCGGCGGCGAGGAAGTCGCCAACTCCAACTTCCTGGCGCGCCTGGAGAAGAAGTACGGCGAACAGGAAGGGCTCGCGATCTTCCGCGACCTGCGCGAGGTCAACGACCCGGAAGCGGCGACGACCGCCAGCAAGGCGTTCCCGTATGACGGCGTGCCGAGCGGGCCGACGCCCGGCGCGCTGGTCGTCGAACCGGAAACGCTCAGCAACTCGGCCGTGAAGTCGCTGGCCGCCACGAAGGCATCGCGGCGCAAAGCCTCCAACTTCCTGCTCGTGGGGGCGGCGGGCGCGAAGGCCGGCCACCCGATCGCGGTGATGGGGCCGCAGCTCGGCTACTTCTACCCGGAGATCGTGATGCAGGCCCAGCTGCACGGCCCCGGCGTCGAAGCCGAGGGGATCATCGCGCCGATCTCGCCGTACGTGTTCATCGGGCGCAGCAGCGACTACGCCTGGAGCCTGACGAGCGCCGACAGCGAGAACGTCCAGCAGTTCCTGCTGAAGCTGTGCAACCCCGAAGGCGGCACGGTCACGCGCGAATCCGAAGACTACGAATACGAAGGCAAGTGCATCGCGATGACGAGCCTGGACGCCGGCACGCTCGGGGCGGGCGGGGGCGAACCCGAACACGAAGTGATCGTCAAAGAAAGCAAGTACGGGCCGGTGGGCGGCACGGTGATGGTCAAAGGCCAGCCCTACGCGGTCGCCACCGACCGCTCGACCCGCGGGCGCGAGCCGGCCGGCGAGCTCGCCTTCTCGAAGCTCGACTCCGGCGACGTGCACTCGCCCGGCCAGTTCTACGAAGCGGCGAACAAGCTCGAGACGACCTTCAACATGGCCTACGTCGACTCGAGCAACATCGCCTACTTCTCGGCCGGGCGCCTGCCCGTGCTCGCGCCGGGCACCGACCCGAGCCTGCCGACGCTCGGCAACGGCGAATACAACTGGCAGGGCTTCCTCTCGCAGGAACAGCACCCCCACGAAGCCGACCCGTCCAGGGAAGTCTTCACCAACTGGAACAACAAGCCTGCGCCCGAATGGGGCGCGGCCTCGGACGACTACGCCGAGGGGCCCGTGCAGCGCGTGCAGCTCTACACGGGCTTCACCAAGAACATGACCGAGGCCAAGGACGTGAGCGTCATGAACCGCGCCGCCACCCAGGACCTGCGCGCGGTCAAGGTGTGGCCGACGATCGAGCAGATGCTCGCGCACGGCCACGCCCCCAGCAAGCTCGCCGAAGAAGCGGCCGGACTGGTGGACACGTGGGTCGAAGAAGGCGCCAGCCTGTACGGCAAGAACCAGCCCAAGAGCCCGGGCGCGGCCGTCATGGAAGCTGCGTGGACGCCGATCGCCGAAGCGGTGCTGAGGCCCGTGCTCGGCGAACTGCTCGGCGAATTCGAGTCGATCGCGGCGCCCGACAACCCGCGCAACTCGGGCGGCTCCTCGTTCGGCAGCGGCTGGTACAGCTACGTCTACAAGGACCTGCGCAGCGAGCTCGGCCTGCCGGTGGCCCAGCCCTACAGCCGCCGCTACTGCGGCGCCGGCAACGTCGAAGCGTGCGCCGCGTCGCTGTGGGCGGCGATCCAGACGTCCGCCGAAGCGCTGGAGTCCAGCCAGGGCTCCAACCCGGCGGCCTGGCGGGCGCCCGAAGTGCACATCGAATTTCCGCCGCTGCCGATCTTCGACTACAAGATGAGCTGGACCAACCGCTCGACCTTCCAGCAGGTCATCGAATTCACCGGCCACGAAGAATAGGGGGCTAGGCAGGAGCGCCGCCGGGGGTCGGCGACGGAGGTCCCCGGCGCAGCGCTCAGCGCGGGTCGGCGCGATCCAGATTCCAGTGGCGCGACGTCGAGCAGACCCGCAGCCACGGCTCCCGCTCGTCGGGCGCGGCGCGCGGCGCGAGGAAGATGCGCGTGATCGTGCGCTGGCCGCCCTCGTGGTCGCCGTAGAGGATGTCGACGGAGATCGGCGAGTGCTCGCGGATCGCCTCGCGCAGCGGCTCGTACAGCGGGTCCTCGCGCTCGCGCACCGCCGCCTGCCAGAAGCTCACGTCGCCCGCCGGCACGTACAGGTCGCGCTGCAGCCGGCGGAACTCCTCGCCCGGGCGCGGCGCGGGCGCGCCGGCGGCTCGGTTGGGCCACACGTACCAGCCGTGCAGCACCGCGAGCCCCGTGGCGACGTTGCGCAGCGGGATCGCCAGGTACAGCTTGCCGTCTGACTCCTGCGCGGCCGCCAGCCCGTCGCGCAGGTGCAGCCAGTGGTCGTCGGCGAAGCCGACCTTCTGCGGCGGGTCCTGGGGGCGCGCGTTGAACAGCACCGGGCGCAGGCCGACCTGCAGCGCCTGCTCGGACACGCGCGCCGCGCGGTTGGCCGAGCGCGTCGCCGAGAACGTGGCGATCGCGAGGATCAGCGTCCCGCCGGCGGTCGCCAGCGAGGCGACCGTGCTCAGGTCCGCCATCACGAGCCCGCCCGTCATGGCGGCTCAGCCTACCGATGGCCCGTCCCGTTCACGTCCGGCGCGGGCGACGACGGTCCGGCGCGGCCGACTACGGTCCGGCGCGCGAGACCTCGCCGGCGGCGGCCGCGGACGGGCGGCCCCGCGGCGCTGGCCCGGGGGGCGAGGCTTCGACGGGCTTGCGGGCCCTCGAGGGGGCGCGCTGGATCCGGCGGAACCAGGCCAGGCCCGCCAGGCACAGCAGCGTCGCGACATAGAAGTTCAGGCGCAGCCCCAGGACGTGGTGCGCCGGGTCGACCCGCAGCAGCTCCTCGCCCATGCGCGCGAACGAGTAGCCGGCGACGTACAGCGCGAACAGCCCCGGCGGCTTGATCTCGCGCCGGCGCCCGAGCCACACGAGCGCGCCGGCGAGCAGCAGGTTCCAGATCAGCTCGTACAGGAAGGTCGGCTGGAAGGTCGCGTACTGCGTGTAGCCGGCGGGCCGGTGGGCGACCGCGATTTCGAGCGCCCACGGCAGCTTGCTCGGCAGGCCGAAGAGCTCCTGGTTGAAGTAGTTGCCGATCCGGCCGATCGCCTGCGCGACCAGCAGGCCGGGGGCGGCGGCGTCCATGAACATCACGACGTTGGCGCCGCGCCGGCGCAGCACCCAGATGCCGACGAGCGTGCCCAGCGCGATCCCGCCCCAGATGCCCAGGCCGCCCTTCCACACGGCGAACGGGCCCCACCAGTGGGGCGGCACTTCGTTCCAGCTCGTGGCCAGGAAGTACAGGCGCCCGCCGATCACGCCGGCGGGAAAGCCCCACAGCGCCACGTCGTAGACGAGCTGGCGGTTGCCGCCGAGGGCCTCCCAGCGGCGCACGGTCAGCGTGACGGCGGCGATCACCGCGAACACGTACGCGAGGCCGTAGGCGTGCACGAACAGCGGGCCGATGTTGAAGCCGTTGTCCGCGGGGCTCGGGATGAAGCCGGGGGAGAGGACGTCGATCAGGCGGGTCACGTCCATTCAGGGTAAGGCTCCGGCCCGCGGTGTGCGCACGCAGGGTCGTTCATAGCGGCGCCTGGCAGCGGCGCACGCGCGCTAGCCACGGCATCGGCGCGCTGGCGGCGCCCGCGAGCTCGGGCTGCTCGAGCCACAGGCGGTCGAGCGTCTCGAGCACGCGCTCGCGCTCGGCCTCGGAGAGGACGGCGAGGCTCGAGCGCGACACGGCCAGGTCGCGCAGGCTCGCGCGGTCGAGCACCTGCACGTGCGGGAACTCGCGATCCTCGACGACCGCGAAGTCGTCTTCGAGCTGCTCGACCGAGGGCCAGTGGCCGGGACGCTGCAGGGCGGGCGGGCCGAGGATCTCGCGCACGCGCGCGGCCCACGGCGAGGACGTGTCGAAGCTGTTGCCGAGCAGGCCGAGCACGCCGGGGCCGCGCAGCACACGTTTGATCTCGCCCAGCGCTCGCGCGCGGTCGAACCAGTGAAAGGCCGAGCCGACGGCGACGGCGTCCACGCAGGCGTCGGGCAGCGGCAGCGCCTCGGCGGAGCCCGCGAGCGTGCGGACCTCCGGCAGTCCGGCTGCGAGGATCGCGCGCATCTCGGGCAGCGGCTCGACGGCGATCACACGGTGTCCGGCGCCGGCCAGCGCGGCGGTCAGCTTGCCGGTGCCGGCGCCGACGTCGAGCACCTCGAGCGGGCGCTCGCCGAGCAGCCAGTCGATCGCGGCGCGCGGATAGCCGGGGCGCCCGCGCTCGTACTCGCCGGCGACGCGGCCGAAGGAGCCAGCGCGTTCGCCGCGGCTGAATCGCTCGGCCGGCGGGCCGTCGGTCTCGGGCTTCACCCCCAGATCATTACCAGCATCGGCCGAGCGTTTCGTGCTAGCAGCCGACAGGCTTCGCACAGCTCGCACCGGCGCCGGAACCTCGTGGTTGACAAGTGTTTACTGGACTGTCTCGGTGGGTATTGTCTTTTGCTGACAGCAGCGGCGCCAGTGGCGGGGGACTGCCGAGAAGCGTGGGCGGCGCGATCATCGAGTGGGAAAGGGGACAGACGATGTTGCAGAGGATGCCGGGCGGCGCGAGGGGCGCTCGCGGGCGCATATCGGCCGCGGCGCTGGTCGCCGTCGCAACGATCGCGCTTGGCGCGACGCCCGCGCTCGCGAGCAGTCTCAAGGAAGAATTTGCGCCGTTCGATCACTGCCCGATCGCGAGCGCCGGCGTGTGCGTGGTCGCGAACACGACCGGCGGCGAATTCGTGATCGGCCACAAGACGGTGCCGATCGACAAGACCGTGACCCTTCAGGGCGGCCTTGCCAGCGAATCGTTCAGCACCCAGCCGCTGATCGCGCCGGTCGGCGCGGAAGCGCTCTCCAAGACGCCGCTCACGGTGCCCGGCGGGCTCGTGGGCATCGCAGAACTGGGCGGCGAAGTCACGGCGACCGCGGAACTGGCCGCCCCGGCGAGCTCGGTGACGATCAGCAAGAACGACTTCCTGTTCGACACCGGCACGGCGGTGACGCTGCCGTTGAAGGTGAAGCTCGAAAACCCGGTGCTCGGCAGCGAATGCTACGTGGGCTCCGACGAAGAACCGATCGTGCTGCATCTGACGACCGGCAAAACCAGCCCGCCGGCGCCAGCCGAATCGATCCATGGCGGTCACTCGGTCCCCGTCGCGATCGCCAAAAGGAAAATCACGTTCGCCGAAAAGGTCACGCTCGTCGACAACGACTTCGCGGTGCCCGGGGCGCAGGGGTGCGGCGGCTCGCTCTCGCCGATCGTCGACGAGATCGTCGACACCGACGTCGGAATCCCGTCGAAGGCCGGCGAAAACACGGCGATCATGACGGGCTCGCTCGAGGAAAGCGCGGAGCGGTTCGTCGCCAAATACATCCCGAAGGAAAAGAAAGCCAAGAAATAGTCGCTCGGCGGCTCCTGCCCGGTCCACCCCCGAGCGGCGGCGGTGGGCCGGGCCGGGGCTCCGGTGCGCCGATCCTGTAGGCGGCGGGCGGCCTCTAGCGCCGCGGGCCGCCGCCGGCGGCGGCGTCTCTGTCGGTTCGCGACCAGCCGGCTCGAAGCTCGGCTTCCGAGTTTTCCCGCGCCGCTTCGCGCCTGATCACGGCGAGCAGGTGTTCGCGGGCTTCGGCCGCGGCCAGCTCGGCCGCGGCCAGCCGCTGCATCGCCTCGCGCTCGGCCTGGGTGACCTGACGCACCGCGCCTAGATCCCGATCAGGTTCAGGCGCTCCAGGCGGGCGAGCGCGCTCGAGGCCTTGACGGTGCGTCCGGCGATCACCACGACGCCGGCCTGCTCGAGGTTCGCGATCGCCTGGTCGATCGTCTCGCGGCTGAGCTGGCGCAGCGTTCGGTACATGCGATCGCGGTCGCGCCCGCGGGGCCGACCGAGGAGTTCGATGGCGACCAGCCGCTCGGGGTGCTCATAGGTTTGATTGGATGAGCTCGGCATGGCCTCCTGTTGTCTATTTGGCACGGGAGAACGCCGTCGGGGTAGAGGGTCGGAGAATTATACGCAGTGGAACTTTACTTGGTGGAACTAGTCTCGTCAATCGGACAAACTCCAATAGATGCCGACAAAGAAGTCACCGCCGAACCGCGCGATCGGAGCGGCGATTCGCGCCCTCCGCAAGGCCCAGGGATGCACTCAGGAAGAGTTTGCGCTGAAGGCCGGAATCGACCGCTCCTACTACGGCGCGATCGAGCGCGGCGAGTTCAACGTCACGGTCGACACGCTTGTGACGATCGCCAAGGGGCTCGGGGTCCGGCCCTCGGAGATCCTGCGGCGCGCGCAGCTGTAGGCGGTCGTCGGCTCCGCTCGCGAGCGAGCGTTCGTCAGAGGGCGTGCGGGCGAGGGTCATCGGCAGAGGGTGGCGCGGGCGAGCGCTCGCACCACCCGGACAAACTACCGTCCTCTACCAGTGGTTGGCCGCATCCCACCCGCCGGGGGCCGCAGGGGTGGCTCTGCGCATGCGCCGGCTCACAGGCGCCAGCCGGATTGGCCTACGATCCCGACCATGCGCTCTCGCGCCGCGGTCTCGCTGGCCGTGCAGGCGGCCGCCGTGACGGCGGCGGCGTTGGTCTGCGCGGCCGCGACGGGCACGCCCGCGGGCGCCCGTGCCGGCGGGCGCCAGCACGGCGGGTGCCGCGCGCCGCGACTCGCCGGGCTCACGGTCGCCGAGGCGCGCACACGCGCCGCGCGCGCCGGCTGCGCCCTGCGCATGAGGGGCGCCCCGCTGAAGCTCGCGAGCGTGCAGACCGTGCTGCGTCAGTCGCCTGCATCGGGCTCGCGCGCCGCGCGCGTGACCGTGTGGCTGAACCCGATGTGCTTCGGCTCGGCGGCCAGCGGACCGGGGCTCCAAGAGCCGGTGCTGAAGGCGGGACCCACCGGGCTGATCAGCGGCTTCTACCTCGCCGGAGGGCCGCTCGCCAGGTTCTCGACCCCCGGCTGCCACCGCCCCGCGCCGCCGCCGGGGGCCGGCACCGTCGAAGTGCTCGACCCCGCGACCGGCGCCGTGCTCGCGACGCAGACGTCGGGCGAAGGCGCGTTCGTGCGGATCCCGCTCCCCGCCGGGCCCTACACGATCAGGGGGACCTTCCTGGACGCCACGACCAACGGCGCCCATCCGACCATCACGCAGTCGGTGTCGATCCCCGCCGGTTACTCGGTGCGCCAGGACTTCGTTCTGGCGGTGCCGTGAGGGAGCCTCGGATCGTCGCGGCGGCGGCTCCCGACCGAGCGTTTCGTCGGGTCTCGTGCGTACCATCGGGCCATGCTTACGGTCGATGAGGCAGCGCAGCGGGTGGGTCGCGGCCCTGGGACGGTCCGACGCTGGATACGCGAGGGGCGCCTCGAGGCCGAGACGGCTGATGGGCAGCGTCCGATCGATCCGAATGTCCTGGATGCGGTCCGGGACGAGATGTATCCGATGACGCCCCTGCCGCCTGAGTGGCAGAAGCTGAAGGACGGAACGCAGGCGCCGAGCTGGGTGGCGGCAGTGGCGCTTTCGCGGCTTGGCGCCGCGGCGTGTCGATAGAGAGCTTCGTCTGGACCGAGCATGCGATCCTCCGTCTCGCGCAGCGACGGCTTGAGCGGTCCGACCTCGAGGAGGCGATCCGTGCCAGCCATGACGAACGGAAGGTCAACGAGGGGGAGGCGGACTGGCTGGTCCAGGGCATGACCCCGCACGGCGTGCGGGTCGAAGCCATCTACGATCACCCCGTTGGCAACGACGACTCGACGATCCGAGTGTGTCCGCTTGGCGCTCGGATACCCCATAGGGCGCTCGTTGGAGCGCTAGTCTCAGCTGGGTTATGTTCGCGTACTACGACTCCGACGCTGACGTTGCGTGGTTCCCACCGGGGAGTCCGACGATGTTGTGAGCGAGCGGGTGCCCGGTGGTCTACGCGAGTACGACCGCACAAGCCACAGACTCGTCGCGATCGAGGTCTGGGAGGCGAGCACCCGTCTGCCCCGGACGCTTCTCGAAGCGCTGCCGTCGCCCTCGGCGCCTCAGAGCGCCGCTGCTTGACGTCCGCCGCAGCCCGACGTCTGGCCCGGCTGCGCGCCTCGTCGGTGCGGTGGGAACGGGGCCAGTCAGCGACGCTCGGGCGACGGCAATGCTGCGATGAGCTGGCCGAGGCCGCTCCTGCTAGCCATGCCGGCGACGGGATCGAACGAAGTCGCTGAGGTAGACGACGTGGGCCGGCGGTGGCGCGATCAGCGCGAAGGCGTCGCCGGCCTCGACCTGCTCCGGGAGCGGCCTCGCTTCGGGTGCGTCAGGATCGTTCCAGAGCAACCGGCGCAAGCGCGACGCCTCCTCTGACCCAAGCCAGTCGTCACCCAAGTTCGCGGGCGCGCTGTTCCATCCTCGGCAGCTCCCTGGCCTGCGATCGGCTGTTCAAGGCGGGACCGGTCAGCAGCGCCTCGCGCGGCCTGCTCGTCTCGGTTGCGTGCGATTCGCGGCGGGAGGTTGCGCGCCGTAACGCTCGGGTTCAGCTGGTCAGGCAAACCCTGAAAGGCGGCGAACAGGCGGCAAGCCACGGCGGCAGCCCTGGCGCGTTACCGGAAAACTGAAGCGCGCCCGGTAGGAGTCGAACCTACGACCTCTCGCTCCGGAGGCGAGCGCTCTATCCTCTGAGCTACGGGCGCCTGGCTGCTGGATGCCGGCCGGGGCGCGGGTCGCGCCGCCGCCGGACACCGCCTGAGCATAGACCCTAAGCGAGCCAGCCCGCGTGCGCGCGTGGCCAGCGCGCGTGCGCTGCCGCGCCCGCCGGCGCTACCGTAGCGGCCATGGATCTGTCGGTGTTCTTCCTCGGCACGGCCGGCTCGGTGCCGAGCGCCCGGCGCGGCCTGCCGGCGGTGCTCGTGCGCCGCGGCGGCGACCGGCTGCTGTTCGACTGCGGCGAAGGCACGCAGCGCCAGCTGCTGCGCTCGGTCGGCCTGCTCGACCTCGACTGCGTGTTCGTCACGCACTTCCACGCCGACCACTGGCTCGGCCTGCCCGGCATGCTCAAGTCCTTCGGCCTGCGCGAGCGCAGCGAGCCGCTGGTCGTCTACGGGCCGCCCGGTCTGAGCGAGCTGATGGCGAGCATGCGCGTCGTCTACGGGCGCCTGCCCTATCGCCTGAGCATCGTCGAGCTGGAGCCGGCCGAGACGGTCGAGCGCGACGGCTATCTGATCGCGGCGGTGCCCGTGCGCCACAAAGGCGCGTTCGCCTACGGCTACGCGCTCGTCGAGCAGCCCCGCCCGGGGCACCTCGACCCCGAGCTCGCGCAGCGGCTCGGCGTCACGCCGGGCCCGGACTTCGGGCGCTTGCAGCGCGGCGAAGCCGTCGGCGGCGTGAAGCCCGAGCAGGTCATGGGGCCGACGCGCG
This sequence comes from Solirubrobacteraceae bacterium, assembly GCA_035939315.1. Classification (GTDB taxonomy): domain Bacteria; phylum Actinomycetota; class Thermoleophilia; order Solirubrobacterales; family Solirubrobacteraceae; genus Palsa-744. The sequence goes on from DASZFZ010000037.1 coordinate 40,420, forward strand.
AGGGCCGCAAGGTCGTGCTCTCCGGCGACACCGCCCCGTGCGAGGCGCTCGCGATCGCCGCGCACCAGGCCGACGTGCTCGTGCACGAGGCCACCTTCCTGGACGAGGAGGCCGAGCGCGCGCGCCAGACCCTGCACAGCACCGCCCGCCAGGCGGCCGAGCTCGCGTGCGACGCCGAGGTCAGGCTGCTCGCGCTCACGCACGTCTCGAGCCGCTACGCCGGCGGGGAGCTGCGCGAGGAGGCCCGCGCGGTCTTCGCCGCCACCGAGTCCGCGCGCGACTTCGACACGATCGAGGTGCCCTTCCCCGAGCGCGGCGGCGCCACGCTCGTGCGCTGGTCCGAGCGCCTCGCCCGCGAGCGCGCCCAGGCCGCGAGCCCCGAGGCGGAGGCGCAGACGCGCGAGGCGGAGGCCCAGACGCCCGAGCCGGAGCCCGTCCCGGCGCCCTGATAGATTCGACGGCGCTCCTTTAACCCGGTCCCGCGAGGCCAGGAAGGAATCGATGGCAGCAGACGAGAAGGTGGTCCTCCACGAGGACGACGTGGCACGGGCGCTGACCCGCATCGCCCACGAGATCCTCGAGCGCAACCCCGGCGGCGAGACGGCGCCGGCGCTCGTCGGCATCCACCGCCGCGGCGCCTTCCTGGCGCGGCGGCTGCACGCGCTGCTCGAGCAGCTGATCGGCCGCGAGCTCGCGCTCGGCGACCTCGACATCGGCTTCTACCGCGACGACCTCGGCACGCGCCCCGACGCGCCGGTGCTGCACGCCTCGCACGTCGACTTCGACCTGGCCGGGCGAACGATCGTGATCGTCGACGACGTGCTCTACACGGGGCGCACGGTCAGAGCGGCGATCGAGGTGCTGTTCTCCTACGGGCGGCCCCAGCGCGTGCAGCTGGCCGTGCTCGTCGACCGCGGGCACCGTGAGCTGCCGATCCGCCCCGACTACGTCGGCAAGAACCTGCCGACCTCGCGCGCCGAGCACGTGCACGTGCGCCTACGCGAGCTGGACGGCGTCGACGAGGTCTCGATCAGCCAGCCCGCGATCGTGGAGGCCGGCGCGTGAACCACCTGATCTCGATCGAGGCCCTCACGCGCGCGGATATAGAACGGATCGTCGCCCAGGCCGAGCGCTTCACCGAGGTGGGCGACCGCGACATCAAGAAGGTGCCGGCGCTGCGCGGGCGGATGGTGCTGAACCTGTTCTACGAGGCCTCGACGCGCACGCGCAGCTCATTCGAGCTGGCCGCCAAGCGCCTGTCGGCCGACGTCGTCAACTTCACCGCCAGCGGCTCGAGCGTCGAGAAGGGCGAGTCGCTGAAGGACACGGTGCTCACGCTCAGCGCGCACCGGCCGGACGCGATCGTGCTGCGCACGCCCTGGGCGGGCGCCTCGGAGCTCGTCAGCAGGTGGTGCGACGCGGCGATCGTCAACGCCGGCGACGGCAAGCACGAGCACCCGACGCAGGCGCTGCTCGACGTCTACACGCTGCGCCAGCGCCTCGGCGCGATCGACGGCGCCTCGATCTGGATCGTCGGCGACGTCGCCCACTCGCGCGTCGCCCGCTCGAACGTGCTGGCCTTCCAGCGGATGGGCGCGAAGGTGACGATCGCCGGGCCGCCCACGCTGATCCCGCGCGGCATCGAGCAGCTCGGCTGCGAGGTGCGCTACACGCTCGACGAGCTGGACGGCGCCGACATCGTCTACGCGCTGCGCATGCAGCGCGAGCGCATGCAGGAGACCTGGATCCCCTCGCTGCGCGAGTACGCCAGCTGGTACCAGGTCAACGCCGGGCGCCTGCGCGCCCACCAGCTGCTGATGCACCCCGGGCCGGTCAACCGCGGCATCGAGCTCTCCGGCGAGGTCGTCGACTCGCCGCAGGCGCTGATCACCGCCCAGGTGCAGGCCGGCGTGGTCGTGCGCATGGCCGTCCTCTACGAGCTGCTGGCGACCGCCCGCGAGCCCCGGCCGGCGGCGCCCGCCGTGGGCGAGGCGCCACAGGTCGGCGGGGAGGCGCCCGCCGCGCGCGAAGCGCCACTGGCCGCCGGCGAGGCGCCCGTCGCGGGCGGCGAGGCGCTCGCCGCGGGCGCGCAGCCAGCCGACCGACCGGCCGGCCAGGCGCCGCGGGTGAGCGTGGGGAGCACGCAGGCGTGAGCGCCCGCGAGCCGCTGGTGGGCGGGCAGCGCGAGGCGCCCGCGGAGCTGCTGCTGCGCGACGTGCGCGTGCTCGACCCGCGCGCCGGCATCGACGCGCGCCACGACGTGCTCGTGCGCGCCGGGCGGATTGCCGAGCTGGCCGCGCCCGGCGCGATCGAGCCGGCCGACGCGGCGCCCGCGACGGGAGGCGGCGCCGGCACGCCGGGAGGCGGCCTCGAGCGCGTCGAGGGCGACGGGCGCCTGACGTTGCTGCCGGCCTTCTTCGACCCGCACGTGCACCTGCGCACGCCCGGCCAGGAGCACAAGGAGGACATCGCGAGCGGCACCCGCGCGGCCGCCGCGGGCGGCTTCGCGGCGGTGCTCGCGATGCCGAACACCGAGCCGGTGCTCGACTCGGCGCCGCTGCTGCGCTCGCTGCGCGACGCGGCCGCCCGCGACGCGCACGTGCCCGTCGGCTTCATGCCCGCGATCACGCGCGGGCTGGCGGGCGAGCAGCTCAGCGAGATGGCCGAGCTGCGCGCCGAGGGCGCGGTCGGCTTCACCGACGACGGCCGGCCGGTGGCGAGCGCGGGCATGCTGCGCAAGGCGCTCCAGTACCAGCGCCTGTGCGGCGGCGTGCTGTCGCTGCACGAGGAGGACCCGACGCTCTCGCGCGGCGGGACGATGCACGAGGGGCCGGTCAGCGCGGCGCTCGGCATCGGCGGGATCCCGAGCGTGGCGGAGTCGACGATGGTCGCGCGCGACGCCGCGCTCGCCGGCTACGAGGACGGCCGCGTGCACTTCCAGCACCTCTCGTGCGCCGCCTCGGTGGAAGCCGTCGCGGAGGCCAAGCGGCGCGGCCACCGGGTCAGCGCCGAGGTCTGCCCGCACCACCTGCTGCTGACCGACGAGGACGTGCGCGCGCTGGACACGAGCATGAAGATGTACCCGCCGCTCGGCGCCGAGGCCGACCGCCTCGCGCTGATCGAGGGGCTGCGCGCGGGCACGGTCGACTGCATCGCGACCGACCACGCGCCGCACGCGCGCGAGGAGAAGGAGGTGCCCTTCGAGCAGGCGCCGATGGGCACGACGGGCCTGGAGACCGCGTTCGCGGCCCTCCACACCGGGCTCGTGCTGCCCGGCGTGCTCTCGCTCGAGCTGCTCGTCGAGCGGATGACGGCGGGCGCGGCGCCCTTCGAGCTGCCGGTCCACCGGGTCGAACCGGGGCTGGCGGCGAACCTGGCGCTGGTCGACCTCGACGCCGCCTGGGTGGCCGGCGAGCACGGCTGGCACAGCCGCTCGGCCAACTGCTGCTTCGCGGGCCGGCGGCTGCGGGGCCGCGTGCTGATGACGCTCGCCGCCGGCGCGGTCGTGCACCGCGACGGCGCGCTCGCCCGCCTGTCCTCCGCCATGGACGGTGCCCCCTTGGGCGCGCCGGCCGGAGCGTCCGCATGAGCCGGCCCGAGCCGCCGGGGGGCGCGCCATGAGCCTGCTCGAGCGCGACCGCGCGGCGCTGATCGTGATCGACGTCCAGGAGGGCTTTCGCCCGTACGAGAGCTTCGCGGGGGTCGCCGCGGGCGCCGCCAAGCTCGTGCGGGCGGCCCGCATCCTGGGCCTGCCCGTGCTCGTCTCCGAGCAGTACCCGAAGGGCCTCGGCCACACGGCCCCCGAGGTCGGCCTCGCCGACGAGCCGCGCATCGAGAAGAGCGTGTTCTCGGCCGCGCGCGCCGAGGGCTTCGAGCTGGGCGGCGCGGCCGCTCAGGCGCTCGTGTGCGGGATCGAGACGCACGTGTGCGTCAGCCAGACCGTCCACGACCTGCTCGCCGACGGGCTCGAAGTGCACGTGCCGGCCGACGCGGTCGGCTCGCGCCACCGGCTCGACCACGAGCGCGGGCTGGAGCGCCTGGAGCGCGCCGGCGCGGTCGTCACTACCGTCGAGGCGGCGCTGTTCGAGCTGCTGGGGCGCGCCGGCACGCCCGAGTTCAAGGCCGTGCAGGGTTTGATCCTGTGATCCTGTGGTTCTGTGATCCTGTGGTCGGCGCGGTCGCGGCGGGGGGCGGCAGATGAGCGACGCGAGCGCATACGTGCTGCTCGAGGACGGCGCGCGCTTCGACGGGATCGCGTGCGGCGCCGACGGCCACGCGGTCGGCGAGGTCGTGTTCACGACCGGCATGTCCGGCTACCAGGAGTCGCTGACCGACCCGTCGTTCGCGGGCCAGCTGATCGCCTACACCTACCCGCACATCGGCAACTACGGCGCGAGCGCGCAGGCGATGGAGTCAGAGCGCGCGTGGGCGCGCGCGGCGATCATGCGCGAGGCGTGCAACCGCGAAGACGCGCCGAGCGCCGAGCGCGGCTGGCTTGACTGGCTGGCCGACTGCGGCGTGCAGGCGATCAGCGGCGTCGACACGCGCGCGCTGGTGATGCACATCCGCGAGGCGGGCGCGATGCGCGGGGGCGTGTTCCCCGCGAGCATCCCCGAGTCCGAGGCGCGCGAGCTGATCGAGGCCGAGCCGCCGATGGCCGGCCAGGACCTCGCGCGCGTCGTCACCCCCGAGACGGTCAGCCATCACGGCGACGGCGAGGGGCCGCGGATCGCCGTGCTCGACTCCGGCATCAAGGCCTCCATGGTGCGCGAGCTCGTCGCGCGTGGCGCCCGCGTCACGCTCCACCCGTGCACCACCGGCGCCGAGGAGCTGCTCGCGGAGGACCCCGACGCGATCTTCCTCTCACACGGCCCCGGGGACCCGGGGGCGCTCGACTACATCGTCCAGACCGTGCGCGCGCTCGTCGGCGCCAAGCCCGTGTGGGGCATCTGCCTCGGCCACCAGCTGCTCTGCCGTGCGGTCGGCCTGGAGACCTTCAAGCTGCCCTTCGGCCACCACGGCGCCAACCACCCGGTCCGCGACCTGCACACCGGGCGCGTGGAGATCACCTCCCAGAACCACGGCTTCGCCGCGCTCGGCCCCGGCGGCGCGCGCACGATCGACAGCGACGAGCCCGTCCGCTGGGAGACCGACTTCGGCGCCGCGCAGCTCTCGCACGTCAACCTGTACGACCGCACCGTCGAGGGCCTGGAGCTGCTCGACGTGCCCGGCGGCACCGTCCAGTACCACCCCGAGGCGGGGCCCGGCCCGCACGACAGCCTGTACCTGTTCGATCGCTTCCTGGAGAGAATTAAGGGGACCCCTCGAGGGGGTCCTGGGCGGGATCGCGCGCGGCCCGCGCCGGAGGCCGGGTAGATGCCGCGGCGCGATGACCTCCACAAGATCCTGATCCTCGGCTCCGGGCCGATCGTGATCGGGCAGGCCGCCGAGTTCGACTACTCCGGCGTGCAGGCCTGCAAGGTGCTGCGCGAGGAGGGCTACGAGGTCGTGCTCGTCAACTCCAACCCGGCGACGATCATGACCGACCCCGAGCTCGCCGACGCGACCTACATCGAGCCGCTGCTGCCCGGGCCGGTCGCCCAGGTGATCGAGCGCGAGCGCCCCGACGCGCTGCTCGGCACGCTCGGCGGGCAGACCGCGCTGAACGTCGCCAAGGCGCTCTACGACGACGGCACGCTCGCGAGCTTCGACGTCGAGCTGATCGGCGCCAACTACGAGGCGATCGCCTGCGCCGAGGACCGCGAGCTGTTCCGCGAGACCATGGAGCGCGCCGGCCTTCAGATGCCCAAGAGCGCGATTGTCAACGCCTGGTTCGAAGACGAAGGAGCCGTGGCCGCAGGGGCTCCAGCCGGTACGGGCGAGGTAAACGTGCCGTATGGCGTTGACCGAGCTCTCGAAGCGCTGCCAGACGTGGGCCTGCCGTGCATCGTGCGTCCCGCCTACACGCTCGGCGGGCGCGGCGGCGGGATCGCCTACACCGAGCGGGAGTTCGAGCGGATCGTCGCGCAGGGCCTGGAGGCCTCGCCGATCGGCCAGGTGCTGCTGGACGAGTCGGTGATCGGCTGGGGCGAGTTCGAGCTGGAGGTGATGCGCGACCGCGCCGACAACGTCGTGATCGTCTGCTCGATCGAGAACGTCGACCCGATGGGCGTGCACACGGGCGACTCCGTCACGGTCGCCCCCCAGCAGACGCTCACCGACCGCCTCTACCAGCAGCTGCGCGACCAGGCGATCGAGGTGATCCGCGCCGTCGGCGTCGAGACCGGCGGCTCCAACGTGCAGTTCGCGGTAAACCCCGACACCGAGCAGATCCTCGTGATCGAGATGAACCCGCGCGTGTCGCGCTCCAGCGCGCTGGCCTCCAAGGCGACCGGCTTCCCGATCGCCAAGATCGCCGCGCGGCTGGCCGTCGGCTATCGCCTCGACGAGATCGACAACGACATCACCGGCGTCACGCCCGCCTGCTTCGAGCCGACGATCGACTACGTCGTCGTCAAGTGGCCGCGCTTCGCCTTCGAGAAGTTCCCCGGCAGCGACCGCACGCTCTCCACGCACATGAAGTCCGTCGGCGAGGCGATGGCGATCGGGCGCACCTTTCAGCAGGCCTTCGCCAAGGCGCTGCGCTCGCGCGAGCTCGACAAGCCGCCGGCGCTCGAAGGGGTCTCCGACGAGACGCTGCTGGAGCGGCTCGCCGCGCCCGCCGCCGAGCGCTTCGAGACGATCCTCGAGCTGTTCGCCCGCGGCGCGGACGTCGAGGCGGTGCGCGAGCGCACCCGCATCGACCCGTGGTTCCTGCGCGAGCTGCGCGAGCTCGCGCTCGCCCCCGACGCGCCGTTCGCCGGCGAGCGCACGTTCCGCTCGGTCGACACGTGCGCCGCCGAGTTCCCCGCGCGCACCCCCTACTACTACTCCGGCTGGGAGTCCAGGGCGCGCCACGAGGTCCGCCACTCAGAGCGCGAGGGCGTCGTGATCCTCGGCTCCGGCCCCAACCGCATCGGCCAGGGCATCGAGTTCGACTACTGCTGCGTGCACGCCGCGATGACCGTCCGCGCCTCCGGGCGCGACGCGGTGATGGTCAACTGCAACCCCGAGACCGTCTCGACCGACTACGACACCTCCGACCGCCTGTACTTCGAGCCGCTGACCCTCGCGGACGTGCTCGCGGTCGTCGAGCTGGAGGCGCAAGCACCCGGCGGCCTCGCGGGGGTGATCGTGCAGTTCGGCGGCCAGACGCCGCTGAAGCTCGCCGCCGGCCTGGCCGCCGCCGGCGTGCCGCTGCTCGGCACGAGCGTCGACGCGATCGACCTGGCCGAGGACCGCGCGCGCTTCGGCGCGCTGCTCGCCGAGCTCGGCTACAAGGCGCCGCCGTACGCCACCGCCGGCTCGCTGCACGACGCCCTCAAGTGCGCCGACCGCGTCGGCTTCCCGCTGATCGTGCGCCCCTCCTACGTGCTCGGCGGGCGCGCCATGGAGATCGTCTACGACCACGAGGGCCTCGCCGAGTACCTGCGCCGCGAGCTCGGCGGCGCAGGCGCCGGCCTTAGCGGCGCCGGAGCCCACGACGCCGCGAGCGCGCACGACGCGACCCCTCCTCCATCCATATATCTCGACCGCTTCCTGGAGAACGCCACCGAGGTCGACGTCGACGCGCTGTGCGACGGCCACGACGTGTGGATCGGCGGGATCATGCAGCACGTCGAGGAGGCCGGCGTGCACTCCGGCGACTCCGCCTGCGTGCTGCCGCCGCACTCGCTCGGCGAGGAGATGCTCGAGCAGGTGCGCGCCGCCACCCGCGAGCTGGCGCTCGCGATCGGCGTCGTCGGGCTGATCAACGTCCAGTACGCGGTGCACGCCGGCGAGCTGTACGTGATCGAGGCCAACCCGCGCGCCTCGCGCACCGTGCCGTTCGTGTCCAAGGCCGTCGGCGTGCCGCTGGCCAAGCTCGCCTGCCGCATCATGCTCGGCGAGCGCATCTGCGACCTCGGCCTGCCCGCCGGCCGCGAGGGCGTCGGCTACGGCGAGCACATCTCGGTCAAGGAGGCCGTGCTGCCGTTCGACCGCTTCGAGGGCTCCGACGCGCTGCTCGGCCCCGAGATGCGCTCCACCGGCGAGGTCATGGGCATCGCCCGCGACTTCCCCACCGCCTTCGCCAAGGCCCAGGCCGCCTCCGGCGTGCCGCTGCCGCGCCATGGCACCGCCTTCATCACCGTCACCGACGCCGACAAGGACGGCGCCGGCGCCGTCGCCGTCACCCTGCACGAGGCCGGCTTTCGCATCCTCGCCACCCGCGGCACCGCCGAGGCGATCGCCCGCATGGGCGTCCCCGTCGAGCGCCTGAACAAGGTCGGCGAGGGCTCCCCGCACGTCGTCGACTGGATCGAGCGCGGCGACGTCGACCTGGTCGTCAACACGCCCACCGGCGTCGGCGCCCGCACCGACGGCCGCGAGATCCGCCGCGCCGCCGTCGCCCACGGCATCCCCTGCCTGACCACCCTCGCCGCCGGCATCTCGGCCGCCCGCGCGATCGCCCGCGCCCACCGCGACGGCGAGCCGGAGGTGCTGTGCCTCCAGGAGCTCCAGAACGGCCACCCCGTCGCCTGAGCGAACGCTCCTGGCTGGCTCGCCAGCAATCCCCCAACGAGCGGAAGAAATCGACCGCTCCCGGTCAATCGAAAACCACAGGATCCGTTAAAAACCCCTGCAAACTCCGATGGACACCATCCAGGAGCCTCTACGTGTCTCGATCTCAACGTGAGGTCTAGGTGAATTGCGGACTTTTCCTTGAACGCCGCTCCCCGGTGTGTAGACTCGCCGCCCATGGCGCCGACGGCCGGAACGACGTCCTCCAACATCTCCACCGCTCCCGAGCGGTCGCTCAACCAGAGGATGGACGCGCTCGCGCGCGCCAACCAGATCCGCTCCCAGCGCGCCCAGCTCAAGCGCGACCTGAAGGCCGGCCGGCGCTCGATCCACACGCTACTGCTCGACCCGCCCGAGTACATCGAGACGGCCAAGGTCTTCGACATGCTGCTCGCCGTCCCCAAGTACGGCCGCGTCAAGGTCAACAAGATCCTCGCCCACTGCCGCATCGCCCCCTCCAAGACGATCGGCGGCCTCTCCGAGCGCCAGCGCTCGGAGCTGGTCCAGCTGCTCCACCATTAGCCGCCGCGCGCCACATTAGGGTGCCGGCGGTGGCGCGCGTGTTCGTCATAACGGGCCCCTCGGGGGTCGGCAAGGGGACCTTGATCAGGGGGCTGATGGAGCGCCTGCCGCAGCTCGAGCTGTCCGTCTCGGCGACCACCCGCGCGCCCCGCCCGGGAGAGCGCGACGGCGTCGACTACCACTTCCTCAGCCGCGAGCAGTTCGACGCGCGCGTCGCCGCCGGCGACTTCGTCGAGCACGCCGACTACGCCGGGCGCAGCTACGGCACGCTGCGCTCCGAGCTCGACCGCCGCGTCGCCGACGGCGTGCCGGTCGTGCTCGAGATCGAGGTGCAGGGCGCCCGCCAGGTGCGCCAGGCGATGCCCGAGGCCGTGCAGGTGTTCATCGCGCCGCCCTCGCTGCCGGCCCTGCGCACCCGCCTCGTCGGCCGCGGCACCGACGACTCCGAGGAGGTCGAGCGCCGCCTGCGCGTCGCCGAGCGGGAGCTCGCCGCGCAGCCCGAGTTCGCCCACGTCGTCGTCAACGACCGCCTCGACGACGCGCTCGACCAGCTCGAGCGGATCGTGCGCGGGAGCCTCGGAGGGGACTGACCCGGCGCCCGCGCGACCCGGCCCGGTCCGGCGTCCCCACTAAACTGCGAGGTCCACGAGGAAAGGCAAGCGAGAACCGTGATCTCCCCCCGCATCGACCGCCTGCTCGAGCAGGTCGACTCCAACTACGCCGGCGTGATCGTCGCCGCCAAGCGCGCCCGCCAGATCAACAGCTACTACCACAACCTCGGCGAGGGCACCTTCGACGAGTTTCCCCCGCCGATGGTCGACACCGCCTCCAAAAACTATCTGACGATCGCCTTGGAGGAGGTAGCGGCGGGCAAGATGAAGTACCACTACCGGTAGCCGGCCGCCGGCGGCCGTCCTCGCCGCTCCGCGGCGCCGCTCCGCGCGCCTCGGCGCCCTTCGCCCGCTCTCAGCCCGCCGCGCCCTCCCCGAGCGCCCGCAGCCACGCGCGCGGCAGGAAGGCGGGCACCGGCCCGGGGAAGTCGGGGAACAGGCTGCGCGCCGCCGCCGCCGAGGGGTGCGCGGCGACGTGCTCGTGCAGGTCGGCGAACGCGTCGAGCGCGCGCACGCTGCTGAGGATCTGAAGCGTCGCGGCGTTCGGCGCGTCCACGCGGAGCGTCCGCTGCTCGAGCAGCGCGTCGCACCGCGCCAGCATCGCCGGCAGCGCCGCGAGCAGGCGACGGGCGGCGCTCTCGTCCGCGCCGATCGCGCGCGCGTAATAGGCGGCCACGGGCGCGCTGGCGCGACCGGCAAGACCCGGCAGCGGCATGCCGGAGCCTTCGGCGAGCCAGCGGCGGAGGCTCAGGTCGCGCACGAGGCCCCAGCGGATCAGCACGCGCGGGACCGACTGGAGCTCACGCTCACCCCACAGCTCTGCCTCCTCCACGCGTGCGCGCGCGGCCGGCTCGGAGGGGAACAGCGCTGGCTCGGGCGTCCGTGCGTCGAGCGCCCGCGCGATCTCCCGCGACCCCTGCACGCGCCGGCCGTCGAGCTTCAGCGCCGGCACCGTCCCGCCGCGGAACCCGGCCGCCCGCAGGTGCAGGCGCTGCATGCCCGGCAACACGCTCACGACGTCGAACTCGACGCCCTTGAGCTCGAGCATCTTGCGCGCGGCCATCGCCGGATGCGACGCCGCGAACCAGTAGAGCTTCGCCCGCACCGGCCAAACCTAGCCCCGCCGGTCGGCGCGCGCAACGCAGGCCGGGACGCGCAGCGCGGCCGCCCGGCGCGCGCAATGCTCCCGGCGCGGCTTGTAAGAGGGGCGCGCGCGCTCTAAAACGTCAGCCATGGCCCGCATCCTGCTCGGCGTCAGCGGCGGCATCGCCGCCTACAAGGCGCTCGAGCTCGTGCGCCTGGCGACCGGCGCCGGCCACGCGGTGCGCGTCGTGCAGACGCCCACCAGCCGGCGCTTCGTCGGCGCGGCCTCCTTCGAGGCGCTCACCGGCGCGCCCGTGCTCACCGGCGAGTTCGAGCCGGACCCGGCGCGCGGCGCGTTCCCCGGCGATGAGCCGCCCGCGCACGCGCCGCTCAGCCACCTCGAGCTGGTGGCGCGCGCGGACGCGTACCTGATCGCGCCGGCCTCCGCCAACACGATCGCCAAGCTCGCGGCGGGGCTCGCCGACAACCTGCTGACCAGCTGCGCGCTGGCCGCCGGCTGCCCGCTGCTGCTCGCGCCCGCGATGAACAACCGCATGTACGAGCACGCCGCCACGCAGGCCAACCTCGCGACGCTGCGCGAGCGCGGCGTCGAGGTGATCGACCCCGGCGTCGGCCGGCTCGCCTCCAGGGGCGAGCACGGCGTCGGGCGCCTGGCCGAGCCGGCGCTGCTGCTCGAGGCCTGCGAGCGCGCGATCGCGGCCGGCGCGCGCCGGCAGGACCTGCGCGGGCTGCGCGTGCTCGTCAGCGCCGGCGGCACGCGCGAGCCGATCGACAGCGTCCGCTACATCGGCAACAGCTCCTCCGGGCGCATGGGCTTCGCGCTCGCCGGCGCCGCCCGCGAGCGCGGCGCCGAGGTCACGCTGCTCGCCGCCAACGTGGCGCTGGCGACGCCGCCCGGCGTGCGCCGCCGCGACCTCGCCACCGCCGCCGAGCTAGAGCGGGCCTGCGCCGAGGAGTTCCCCGGCTGCGACGTGCTGCTGATGGCCGCCGCCGTCGCCGACTTCACGCCCGCCGAGCCGGCCGAGGGCAAGCTCAAGAAGTCTGGTCGCGAGCGCCTGCGGCTCGAGCTCGAGCCGACCGCCGACATCCTCGCCGCGCTGGCGGCGCGCCGGCGCGACGGGCAGACGCTCGTCGGCTTCGCCGCCGAGCACGGCGAGGGCGCGCTCGCCTACGCCCGCGGCAAGCTCGCCGACAAGCGCCTGGACGCGATCGTCCTCAACGACATCTCGCGCGCCGACATCGGCTTCGACTCGGCGCACAACGAGGTCACGATCGTCGCCGCCGCGCACGAGCGCCACGTGCCGCGCGCCGCCAAGCGCCAGGTCGCCGAGGCGATCCTCGACGAGGTCCTGCGGCTGCGCCGCGAGACCGTCCAAGCGACCGACGGGAGCAGTTAAGCTGGGCCGATGGAGAGCGTCTACGACCTCTACCAGCGCGGCTGCGACCTGCTGCACCACGGCGACCACCAGGCCGCGATCGTGCCGCTCAGCAAGGCCCGCGACCTCGAGCCCGAGAAGGCCTCGATCCGCGAGGCGCTGGGGCGCGCCCTGTTTCACGCGCAGCGCTACGAAGGCGCCGCCGCCGAGTTCGAGGCCGTCGCCTCGCGCACGCCCACCAACCACTACGCGCAGTTCTGCCTGGGACGCTCGATGCAGCTGCTCGGCCGCCACCGCGAGGCGCGTGGCCCGCTGGCGCTCGCCTGCTCGCTGGCGCCCGAGCGCGCCGACTACCGGCTCTACCGCGACCGCGCCCGCCGCGACGCCGCATCGTCCCCGACGGACGAGGGGGAGCGCGCCTAGACCGGGCCGCGGGTCGGTGCGCGCCCCAGGCCCACTGCTATCCTCGGACGACAGGCTTTCGTGCCGGCGCGCAGGCGCAGGCAGCAGTACCGAAAGTGGGCGCTCGCCCGCTTTTTTTGCGTAAGGAGTGAGTTTGACCGCAGTGCAGGCAGAGATAGAAGCGCGTCTGGCCGACACCGAGCCAGACATCGACGTGCTGCTCGCCGAGGTTTCCGGCGGGCGCTGCCTGCGCGTGTTCATCGATCATCCCGACGGGGTCACGCTCGCGATGTGCGAGCGCGTCACGGCGCTGCTGAACGACATGCGCGAGCGCTACTCGCTCGAGGTCTCCTCGCCCGGGAGCGAGCGGCCGCTGACCAAGCCGGCGCACTTCCGCCGCTTCGTCGGCCGGCGGGCGCGCGTGCGCACCCGCCACCCGCGCCCGATCGCCGCGCCGGCCGGCCACGAGAGCCCTGCAGCCGGCGCCGTCAAGGAGGACGCCGGGGGGTCGCCCGCGAAGATGATCGCCAGCTTCACGGGGGAGCTGGTGGGGGCCTCCGAGCAGGAGGTCACGCTCGCAGCCGAGGGGGGCATCATCGCGATCCCCTACTCGGAGATCCGTCGTTCGAACCTGATCGGGGAGTAAGGAGTCCAGCCGCCCATGTCACGCGAAATCCTTGAGGCCATGCACGCGCTCGCGCGCGAGAAGGGGATCGAGCCGGAGAAGCTCATGATCGCGCTGGAGGACGCCCTGCTGTCCGCCTATAAGAAGCAGCCCGGCTCGGCCAAGTACGCACGCGTGGAAATGGACCGCGAGACGGCCGACTTCCGCGTCATCGAACTGAAAATCCCGGAGCGCCTGGAGGCGCACCTGATCGTCGAGACGATCGACGAGGAAACCACGATCGACCCCGAGACGGGGGAGATGCGCGAACCCGAGGAACCGGAAATCGACCCCAAGAAGTTCGCCGAATACCGCGACCAGATCGAGGAGCAGGACGTCAC
>DASZFZ010000038.1:0-90703 GCA_035939315.1 Solirubrobacteraceae bacterium
AAACGGCAGTGAGCAGCAGGTCGAGGTCGGCGTCCATCGAGGCCCCCCTGGTCGACGGTGTGTTCAGAGCACCGCCGACTTCGACCCTGCTGCCTATAAACCCGCCCGTACCACGAAACCCGCCGTGGAATCAACCATCTAGCGACGCGGGTCAGCACGCCGCCGCTCGCCCGTCAGCGCGTGCCTTCCGCCGCCTCCCACGATGCCGAGGTGCCGTGCGCGAGCCAGTCCCACAGGCCGCCGGCAAGCGAGGCGGTCGTCAGCACGTAGTAGCGCGCGATCAGCAGGGGGCGCAGCGGCAACGCACCGGCGAGCGCAGCGCCGGCGAGCAGCGCAAGCTGGAGGGCGAGCGTGACGCCATACAGCACCTGCGTCGTGCCGCCCGCCAGCAGCACGAGCGCGACGTTGGCCGCGAGCGCGAGCGCGTGCAGCGCCGGCGTCGCGTAGCGCAGCAGCCGGTGAGAGAGGATCATCAACGCGTACCCGGGCGTGTAGCCTCGCGGCGAGAGCATGCCGCCGCGCAGCACGATCGGCCACGTGTGGCTCATCATGCGCCGCTTGCGCGCGAACTCGCCGCCGATCGACGGCACCATCTTCTCGGTCGAGATCGCGCTCGGCACGTACACCGCCCGCAGGCCCCGCTTGACGATGTTGAACGGCAGCGACAGGTCGTGGCCCATGATCGGGTCGACCACGACGTAGCTCTCGCGGCGCGTCGCGTAGATCGCGCCGTTGCCCGCCGTCACCGACGACAGCCGCGACTCCAGCGCGCGCACGGCCAGCTCGTAGCGCCAGTACACCCCCTCCTGGTTGGCGCCGCCGCCGGCCGCCACCGCGTCCGCCTGGCCGGCCAGGTGCGCGCTCGTGTAGCGCACCTGCCCGCACGCGTAGCCCACCCGCGGGTCCGCGAACGCGCGCACGAGCTCGCGCGCGGCGTCCGCGTGCCACAGCGCGTTGGCGTCCGAGAAGGCCACGAGCTCCCCGCGCGAGCGCTCGACCGCCGCGTCCTGGGCGCGGATCTTGCCGCCCCGCGGCAGCTCCAGCACGAGGTCCGCGCCCGCCCCGCGCGCACGGGCGGCCGTCGCGTCCGTGCAGCCGTCGCAGGAGACGATCACCTCCAGCAGCTCGCGCGGGTAGTCGAGCGCGAGGGCGTTGGCCACGCGCGCGGCGATCACGGTCTCCTCGTCGTGGGCCGCCACGATCAGCGAGAGGGGCGGCAGATCCTGTGCAGGCTGGTGCTGCGGGGCTCCGCGCTCGCCATGGGGGGACGGCAGCGCCCGTGCGAGCAGCGCGAGCGCCGCCGCGTAGCCGACCTGCGTCCACACGATCAGGGCGGCGCACAGCCAGAAGACGATGGCGAGTACGAGCACCGGTGCATTCTCGCGGACGCGGTTGGGGGCCGTGGGGCCGGTCACCGGCTGGGACCGCTAGCGGGTCTAAGCGACGCGACGCGATGGTGACGGAGCGTCAACGCCGCTGATCTGCCAGCGAACCCCCGGTCCGAACTCAAGGACCAGACCAGCAGGGCTGATCAGTTCCCAGTACGGCGGATCGTCTTCGGCTTCGGCTCCGGCGGGCTTGACGTCGAGGAGCGAGCCGTCCGAAAGATGGCAGCGCAACTCGCCTGACTTCTCGTCGATACTGGCATCGTCGATCGACAGTCCGATCAGCTGCTCAGGGTCGGCCGGCGAGAACTCGGCGTCCTGGGTGGCTAGCCGCCAGAGCAGCCCACGTGCGTCCTTTACTTCGACGTGTAGGACGTCTGGATATGCGATACGGGCAGCGACAATCGACCCGCGCATCGAACCCAGAACGGTCATTGGCGATGCTGTCAACTCTACGGTCGCCATGAGTCCCTCCATTCTCGCAGCCACGCCACAAGTTCTCCATAGCTCATGTCCTCTCGGCCTGCACTCGTCGCCTTCTCGGCGTGTAGCGCGTCGCTCGCTTCAAAGCGCTCCGCGGGCGTTAGGCCGACCTCCTTACACGCCTGCAGGAACTGCTTGATGTCGTGCTTTCGGGCCATTTGCGCGCGAGTCTACGGCGCATCGGGTCGCTCTCCGGTCACGCCGCGGACGGGTCCCACCGAGCTGCCGCCCCGTTCGTCCGGACCCCCACGTGCCGCAGGCTCATTCTGGGGCCGCAGGGAAGCGGCGCCCCCGTCGAAATCGGACATGTCGTCGTTGCTCGTTCCCAGCTGCAGAACGTCTTTGGGCAGCAACGGCAGGGCATCTGGCGCTGACACTGAAGCGCTCGCGGGTTGGTCAGGCTCGGTGCGGATTTTGGGTGGCGACGCCTGCCACGCCTTGAGGTTCTGCACGAGGTCGCGGTAGAAGGTCACAGCTTGGGCGCGTGTCTCGCGGACGAATGACCCCTCGGTGCGACCTCGCTTCTGCCCCATAGGCCGACTGAGCGTCAACGTAAATGACCGAGGCTCCCGCTTGGGATCACCAGGAAAGAACAGGACGTCCGGCTGCTCACGAGCCTGCTGTAGCGTCGCAGCCACGCTCTCCCGCCCATGCGGATACCAGACTTCGACGCGCAGGTCGGGCCATGAATCAGTCAGCTGACGCAGCAGCCAGCTGATCCTGGATTTGGCGCGCCCTTCAGTAGGCGCGCCAACGCTCACGCTCAGAGACGTCTGGCGTGCTTTCAGGTCCGCATATATCTGAAGGTCGCCAATTGCGTCGGGGACGCGGAGCGTCGCCTCAAGAACCCCACCCGTAGCGAGCCGCTTCTCGACCTCATCGACACGACCGCTGGTGGTCTGCTTGCGCGAGCGAGGCGCCACGACGTTGCGCCCGAGTTCCTGCGAAAAGCTCAGACCTAGATACTCGGTGAACTGCTCCCAGTGCTCGGCCACCTGCCGAATCGTCGGATCGCCCTGTCGGAGCGTTCCGTCGCGCGCAGCGCTGCGGACCGACACCCAATGCTCGCCCATGTCCTCAAAGCCAGACACCCCAGAGCCTTCACTGCTCAGATAGTGGATCAGCTCACGTAGCACCCAGGCTTGGTCGGGGTCCGAAACGCCTCGATGTCGACTTTGGACAACCGCCTCCGTCAAGATACGCCACCAAGACAAATGCCAGAGCTTCGTTCTACGTAGCTTGCGACCATCCACGCACACCGGCGACTCCAAGACGCCATGCGTGATCTGGTTCGAGATCGTCAGGACGCCATCGAAACCCTGATCCCGGGCGATATCCAGATACCGCCCAACCTGCTCATCCTTCAGAACCGCCGAGCCAGTCTTGGCCTCAACCAGACAAGTCCAGCGTTTGCTTCCCCGCACGCACACGATCGCCCCGTCCGGGATGTCCGTCTTGCCCTCGGCGTTCTTGAAGCGAACCTCCGCGGAGGTATCCACGCTCGGAGATCGAGGAGCACCCAACTCCGCGAGAAGCGCATGCCCGAACTCGGGTACACCATGCATGACCGCCAGCAGGCAGGCAGTCGCGCGCTTCTCCTGCTCCTCCTGGCTTCGGATGCCGTATGTAGGGATGAGGCGGGCGTGGGGCCAATCCGCCGTTCCGGACGCAACGCCGCCTTCGGCCACCCCAGTTGCCATAGCCGGAACTTATCCGAAACGTCGGCTCGACCGGCAGAAACGCCGCGCAGACCCGGAGCAACAGGCGCGCGCGACCGGCCTTGGCGACGGCGCTAGCCTCCAACCCATGACTTACACGATCAAGAACCTGCGCGACACCAAGGACAGCGCCCCCGGCGGCGGTTTCGCCGAGTTCGGCGAGGCCCACTTCGCCCGCGAAGAGCTGGGCGCCCAGGCGACCGGCGTCGCCTATCACGTGCTGAAGCCCTCCAAGCGCCTTCCCTTCGGCCACCGCCACAACCAGGCCGAGGAGGTCTACGTGATCCTCGCCGGCGGCGGGCGCATGCGCCTCGACGACGACACGATCGACGTCGGCGAGCTCGACGCGATCCGCGTGGCGCCCCCGGTCGCGCGCGGCTTCGAGGCCGGCCCGAATGGAATGTCGGTGCTCGTCTTCGGCCCCCACTTCGACAAGGACGGCGAGCTGCTGCACGACTTCTGGGAGAGCTGAGCCGGAGACTCGATCGGGGCGGGGGCTCGCACGCTCCCGCCGGCGACGCTCACCCTGCCAGCAGCTGCTCATACAGCGCGATCGTCCGCTGCGCGACCGCGCTCCACGCGTACTCGCCGCCCGCAAGCTCCCCGGCACGTCGCGCCAGCGCGGCCCGCGCCTGATCGTCGTCGAGCAGCTCCCGCAAAGCTGCCCGAAGCGCCGTCGCGTCCCCCGCCGAGAACACACGCGCGGCACCCGCCGCGGCGATCTCCGGAAAGCCGCCCACGTCGCTCAGCAGCAGCGCCTTGCCGAACGCCAGCGCCGTGAACAGCACGCCCGACTGGTCGATCTCGCGGTAGGGCAGCACCACCAGGTCGGCGCGGCCGAAGAACGCCGCGAGCTCGCGGTCGCTGACGAAGCGCGGCACGAAGCGCACCCCCGCCGGCGCGCCGGCCTGCAGCTCGGAGATGTCCATGCGCGGCGCGCCCACCACCCACAGCTCCGCGCCCTCGATCCCGCGCCACGCCTCGAGCAGCAGGTCGATGCCCTTGTACGGGCGCATCAGCCCGAAGCACAGGACCACCGGCGCGGTCGTCGTGAACGGCGGGGCCTCGGCGGCGGCTTCGGCCGCGGCCTGTGTGGGCGCGGCCTCGGCCAGGTGCGCGAACACGCCATGCGGGATCACATGCACGCGCTCCGCGTCGACCCCCAGCTCGCCGACGAGCCGCGCGCGCCCGTGCTCGGAGTGCACGACGACCGCGTCGAAGCGCCCGTACAGGCGCCGCTGGGCCGCGCGCTGTCCCGGCCGCGGCTCGCGCGGCAGCACGTCGTGCGCCGTCAGCACCAGCGGCCGTCCCTCGGGCAGCAGCAGCCCGTCGAGATGCTGGACCGTCAGCCACTGGAAGTGCACCACGTCCGCGCCTGCGGCCGTGCGCCGGTAGCGCAGCATGTCGGGCACGTGCTCGGCGAGCTTCAGCGCGCGCCGCGCCCGCGCGTGGGGCACGCGCGCCGCGACCCCGTAGAAGTCCTCACGCCGGACATAGCCGTCCGCGGGCGCGACCGGGCCATGCGCGAAGCGGCTCGTGTGCAGCTCGACCGCCGCGCCGGCCGCGGCCAGCGCCGCGCACAGCGCGTGGTCATACGGCGGCGTGTACGCGGATGGGTCGACGACGTGGACGCGCAGCGAGCGCGCACGCGGACCATGCCGGGCCGCCGTCAAGGCCACGAGCGCATCGTAGACCGCTCAGCGTCCCGCCAGCGGGCTCACATACCGCAGGAACGGCTCGATCTCCAGCGGCCGCCCGCTGGCGTGCTCGACCAGCGCGAGCGTGTCCATGCGCCGGCCGTACCGGTGCACGCGCTCGCCGAGCCAGCGCTGGATCGCCGAGACCTCGCCGGCGCGCAGATCCTGCTCGCGCGGCCCGAGCTCGGCCTCGAGCGCCTCCCACAGCTGCGCCGCGATCAGGCAGCCGAGGGCGTAGCTCGGGAAGTAGCCGAAGCAGCCCTCGCCCCAGTGCACGTCCTGCAGGCAGCCCAGCGCGTCCGAGGGCACCTCTATCCCGAGCAGCCGCCGCATCGCCTCACGCCACGCGTCCGGCAGGTCGGCGACCGCGAGGTCGCCTTCGATCAGCGCCAGCTCGAGCTCGAAGCGCGCGACGATGTGCAGCGGGTAGGTGACCGGGTCGGCCGAGACGCGCACCGGCGTCGGCTCCACGCCGACGAGCGCCGCGTGCAGCTCCGCCGGCTCCACCGAGAAGCCCGCCTTCGTCAGCTCCGCCGCGAGCACCGTCGCGAACGCCGGGTGGCGCGCGACGTGGTTCTCCCACAGCTTGCTCTGGGACTCGTGGATCGACATCGAGGTGCCGCGCCCGAGGTTCGTGCGGTCGAGCTCCGGGTCGATCTGGCGCTCGTAGAGCGCGTGGCCGTACTCGTGCAGCGAGCTCAGCAGCGACTCGACCTGGCCGTCGTTGTAGCGGGTCGTGACGCGCGAGTCGCCGCGGCCGATCGCCGTGCTGAAGGGGTGCGCCGAGACGTCCACCCGCCAGCTCGCGCGGTCCACGCCGAGGCGCGCGAGCGTGCCCTCGACGGCGAGCTTCTGGGCGTCCACCGGCACCTTCAGCGTGCGTCGCGGCGAGTGCGTCCGGGCGGCCTCGGCCAGCGCCGGCAGCGCCTCGCCGAGCGCGCCGAAGACGCGCCGCAGCTCGGCCGTGCGCAGCCCGTAGTCGTAGTCGCCGAGCAGCGCCTCGTAGGGGCTTTCCTGCCCCTGTGCCACGTGCTGCCCGTAGGCGCGCGCGAGCTCGACGTTGCGCGTGAGCGCCGGCGCGAACGCGGCGAAGTCGTCGTTCTCCCGCGCCACCCGCCAGCTCTCCTGGCCTGCCACGCTGGCCTGCGCGAGCTCGGCCGCGAGCTCGTCGGGCACGCGCCTGGCCCGCTCCCAGTCGCGCCTGGCCAGCCGCACGATGTCCCGATCGACCTCCGACAGCGCCCTCGCCTCGCCGGCGCCCGCGTCGATCTCCGCCAGCCACGCGCCGATCTCCTCGCCGGTGGCGCGCTCGTGGACCAGCCGCGCCAGCACGCCGAGCTGCTGCCCGCGCGCGTGCGCGGCCTCGGGCGGCATCATCACGAGCTGGTCCCAGCCGGCGAGCATCTGGATCGAGTCGAGGTCCGCGAGCTCGGCCACCCGCTCGCGCAGCTTCCGCATCGCCTGCATCGCTAGAGCGTATGCATCCGCCCGGCCGTTCGCGGGGTTCGCCTCTGCCGACCGGCGCCGGGGCCCGCCGAAGCGCCACCGCGGGCGTGTCCGATTGACAGCCCGCGGGCGCGCGTGCGAGCGTACGCGGCGCTTGCCCCCGATCGAGCTGAGCTACTGCGTCGTCAACACCTCCCAGCGAGAGCTGCTGCTGCGCGGGCTCGACGCGATCGCCCGCGAGCGCGCCGCCCTGCCCTTCGCCACCGAGACGCTCGTGCTCGACAACCGCTCCGACGACGGCTCCGCCGAGGCCGCGCGCGCGCACGCGGCAGTCGACCAGGTGATCGCGCTGCCCGAGCGCCGCGGCAAGGCGAGCAACGACTCCGAGCTGCTGCGTAGCGCCCGCGGGCGCTACGCGCTGCTGCTCAACGAGGACTCGGAGCTGTGCCCGGGCGCGACGCTCGCGCTGTGGCGCGCACTGCAGGAGCGCCCGCGCGCCGCCTGCGCCGGCGCGCAGCTGCTGCGCCCCGACGGGCGCCCCCAGCCATGCGCCTGGCGCTTTCCCAGCGTCTGGACGGCGCTCGCCGCGGCCCTGTTCCTGCACCGCCTGCTGGTCGTGCAGGGCGGCGGCGGCGAGGGCGCCCGCGAGGTCGACTGGTGCCAGTCCTCGGCGCTGCTCGTGCGCCGCGAGGCGGCCGCGCAGGTCGACTACCTGGACCCCGCCTTCTTCGTCTACTCAGACGAGGTCGACTTCGCCAGGCGCCTGCGCGACGCCGGCTGGAGCAGCGTGTTCGTGCCGGCGGCGCGCGCCGTGCACCACGAGCAGCTCTCGACCGGAGCGCTGCCCGAGCGGCGCATCGTCGAACTCGCCCGCGGCCGCGAGCGCTACATGCGCAAGCACCACTCGCCCGCCGCCGCGCTCGCGGTGCGCGCGCTCAGCGCCTGGAGCTACGCCCTGCGCGCGCTGGCCGCGCTCGCGCTGCCCGGCCACGACCCGCGCCGCTACTGGCTGCACGCCCGCGCCTCACTGCTGCCCTGGCGCGACGAGGGCCTGCGCGAGGCGGCCAGCGCCTACAACCGCGCGCACGGCGATTCGACTGCCGCCGATCAGGCCGCGGCGGGCTCCGACGCGGCCGGCTGAGCGCCCGCGAGCTCGGCCACCACGACCGCGACGACCGTCGGGTCGAGCTGGCTCGCGGCGACCCGCCGCAGCTCCGCGCAGGCCTCCTCGGGCGAGCGCGCCGGCCGGTAGGGACGGTCTGTGACGATCGCGTCGTAGGTGTCGCAGGCGGCGATGATCCGCGCGGCGAGCGGGATCTGCTCGCCGCCGAGGCCGTCGGGGTAGCCGGCGCCGTCCCAGCGCTCGTGGCTCGCGCGCACCGCCGGCGCCAGGTGCGCGAACGCGTCGATGCGCGCCACCAGGTCGCCGCCGACGGCCGCGTGGCTGCGCATCACGACCCACTCCTCGTCTGTCAGCGGGCCCGGCTTCAAGAGGATCTCGCTCGGCACCGCGACCTTGCCGATGTCGTGCAGCATCGCCGCGTAGCGCACGTCGCGCGCGCCCGCCGAGCCCAGGCCCATGCGCAGCGCGATCCGCTCGGCGAGCACCGCCACGTCCTCGCCGTGGCAGGCCGTGTAGTCGTCCTTGGCCTCGACCGTGCTCGTCAGCACCGCCAGCGCGGTCGTGAACGCGCCTTCCAGGTCGGCGATCAGGCGCGCGCGGTGCACCGCCTCGCCGAAGCTGGCCGCGATCGCCTCGACCAGGATCGCATCGGCCTCGGCGAGCGCGCCCGCGTCCGTCGCCTCGATGTTCAGCACGCCCCACACGGCGCCGTCGACGAACACCGGCACCGAGAGCTCGGCGCGCGGGTCGGTCTCAGGGTCGCGGGCGATGTAGTCGCGCTCCGCGCGCGTGTCCGCGACCAGCGCCGTGCGCCCGGTGCGAGCCACCCGGCCGTTGACGCCCTGCGAGACGGGCTGCTCGGTCAGCAGGAACTCGGTCATCACCTCGGCCAGCGGCCCGCGGCCGGCCACCAAGCGCAGCACGCCGTCCTCGTCCAGGCGCTGGATCGCCGCCAGGTAGAAGGCGAACGTCTCGTGCAGCTCGTCCACGACCAGCTGCGCGAGCTCCTCGACCTCCCTGCTGCCGGCCAGCAGCGCCGTCACCCGTGCCGCCAGCCCAAGCTGCTCGCGCAGGTACGCGACCTCGCCCGTAGCCGCCATGCGCTTGACCTGCGCGTCC
This sequence comes from Solirubrobacteraceae bacterium, assembly GCA_035939315.1. Taxonomy (GTDB): domain Bacteria; phylum Actinomycetota; class Thermoleophilia; order Solirubrobacterales; family Solirubrobacteraceae; genus Palsa-744. The sequence continues at coordinate 8,972 of DASZFZ010000038.1, forward strand.
GCCTGGTGGCGGCGCAGCGCCTCGGCGCGCCGCCGGCGCTCCTTGGCTCCCGCCCGGTACGGGCGCTTGGCTGTGCTCGAATCGGGCACGACAGAGCGCCCATCGGACACGAAAGTCGCATTCTTGAGCCAAGAATCGTTTTTCTAGACACCTCGACCGGGTGGTCGGGCAAGGCCGCCCGCGCGCGGCCTCGCCTCCGGGCACCCGCCCGACCCCGCTCAGATGTCCCGCAGCGGATCCTCGGCGTAGGCCTCGAGCTCCCCGCGGCGCGCCCGGAAGCCCGCGACCCGCCTGCGCGCGTCGGCCACCAGCGCGCGCGCCTGCGCCAGCTCGTGCGCGTGGAAGAAGCGCGTCAGCCACAGCGCCGCCGGCACGAGCGCCAGCCAGGCCATGCGCAGCACCAGCCCGACCAGCCCGTGGCTGGCCAGCAGCAGCTCGCCGGAGACCGCGACGCCGCCCAGGATCGCCGCCAGCTGCGCCAGCCGCCGCCATTCGAAGCCGACCTTGAACAGCGTGCGCGTGAGCGCGTACATGACCACCAGCATCGCCACGTAGGCGCCGCACAGCGCCAGCCCCGCGCCGGCGATCCCCAGGCCCGCGCCGCCGCGGGGCACGAGCGCGACCAGCAGCGCGACGTTGACCGCGAGGCCCGCCAGCCCGGCCGCGTAGTTGCGCGACATCACCCGCGCGCGCCCGGCGATCGCCACGAAGACCAAGTACAGGCCGTACAGCGCCCAGCCGAGCGCCAGCCACGGCAGCGCCCTGTAGGCGTCGAAGTATTCGGGCGCCGCGAGCAGCCGCACGATCCAGCGCCCGAGCAGCGCGACCGCGCACACGACCACCCCGGTGGCCAGCGCGTAGTAGGTCATCACCACCGAGTACAGCCGCGCCGCCTGCTCGTCGTCCTCGACCGAGTAGGCCAGCGGCGGCCACGCGTACTGGAAGCCGCGCACCGCCACGAACACGACCGTCGCGAGTTTGATCGCGATCGCGTAGTCGCCGGCCGCGGGCTGCGAGAAGACCCGGTACAGGTAGAAGCGGTCGGCCACCTGCAGCGCGTACACGCTCGCGTCGGCCGGCACCGTCGGCAGCCCGAAGCGCAGCATCGCGCCGAGGTCCGCCGGCCGCACGCGCAGCGAGAAGCGCCCGCGCAGCACCCACCACAGCCCCAGCACGACGACCGCCGAGGCGCCGAAGTTGCCGAGCAGCAGGCCGCGCGCGCCCTGGCCGGCGAACACCACGAGCAGCGTCGTGAACAGCACCGTCATCAGCACGTTCGCGCCCGACGCGTAGATGTAGGCGCGGGCGCGTTCGTCGACCCGCAGCTGCGCGTAGGCCATCTCGAGGTTCGTGAACGCCCACAGCCCCAGCACCGCGCAGTCGAACAGCAGCGGGTCTTCGAAGGTGATCACCAGCCGCGACAGCGGGCCCGCGAACACGAGCGCGAGGATCGCCGCGAGGCTCGTCGTCCAGGCGACCGTGGCCGTCGCCGTGCGCGCGATCCGCGCGCGGCGCTCCTCGTCGGCGTCGTCGAAGTAGAAGCGGATGAACGCTTCGCCGACGCCCGCGCGCAGCAGGATGCTCGCGAGGATCACCGCCGTGAGCAGCGTTTCCGCGACGCCGTAGGCGCGCGTGTCCAGATGGCGCGTGTACAGCGGCACGGTCAGCAGCGCGAGGCCCTTGGCGAGGATGTCCCCGAACTGGTAGGCAGCGCCCGTCGTCACCAGGCGCTTGAGGTAGCCGAGCACGCTCAGAAGCTACTGGCGAGCGGCGCCGGCGCGGGCCGCGAGGCGAGCTCGTCGGCGCGGCCGGCGCGGGCCAGCGCCACCCCGACCGCGAGCAGCGTCCACGTGAACGGGTCTTCCAGGAAGTCCGCGTACGTCCACGTGTGCAGCACCAGCGCCGCGAAGCACGCCGCGATCGCGATCCGCGCCGGCGAGCGCCCGGCGCCGCCGAACAGCACCGCGAAGGCGCTCACCAGCAGCGCCGCGTACAGCGCCAGCCCGACGAGGCCCTGCTCGGCGGCCACCGTCACCGGGATCGTGTGCGACGCCGAGGTCGCGTTGGCCGCGTCGGTGACGCCGTGGCGCTTGTACTCGGTTTCGAAGGACCCCGAGCCGTAGCCCTCGAGCGGGCGTTTCGCGAACAGTTCCAGGCCGCCCTCGACGAGCGTCGTGCGCCCGCTCGTCGCGTTCGCCGCCGAGCCCTTCTCGCCCTTCAGGCCGAAGTGCAGCCCCGCCGGCGCCAGCAGCACAAACGCGAGCGCGACCACGACCAGGCCGGCGGACAGGCAGACGGCCGGGCGCACCCCCCAGCACCACGCCCCCAGGATCGCCAGGCCGAGCAGCAGCGCGGCGATGCTCGACTGCGAGAAGCTCGTCACGATTCCCGCGAGCAGCCACGCGAGCACCGCCGCGCCCCCCAGCAGCTCGCGCCGCCCCCGTCCGGCGCTCAGCAGCGCCGCCATCACCGCGATCGTCACGAGCGCCAGGAAGCGCCCGTAGATGCTCGGGTCGAAGAACACCGAGTTGACGCGGAAGTAGTTCGCGTACTGGTCGGCCGCGACCACCTTCGGGTTCAGGAACAGCGACTTGCGGTAGTACTCGACGAAGCCGACCCCGGCGAACAGCACCGCCAGCGCCACCGTCACCGCCAGGCAGCGCGCGATCAGCGCGCGCGTCCAGCGCACGTCGCGCAGGATCAGGAACAGCAGCCCGAACGGCGCGTAGAAGAAGGCGATGTTCTCGAGCGCCTTGACGCGGTCGCCCGAGTAGCTCGCCTGCAACACGTACGCGCCGACGACCGCGAGCAGGATCAGCTCCAGCCCGCGCGGCGACAGCCACGAGGACGGGCGCGTGAGGCTCACCGGCGCGTCACGCGTGAGGCCCGTCGGCTCCTCGCCCGTGCCGGCCGGCGCGGCCGTCGTCCTGGCGCGGGCACGGGCGCGCCAGCGCTCCAGCCAGCGCGGCAGCAGGTGCACGAGCGTGCCCGCGCCCACCACCAGATACAGCGGCACGAGCAGGTTGACCGTGCGCCCGTCGGTCGCGATCGGCACCCGAAAGGGCAGCGCGAGCACCGCCAACAGCGGGAACGCGTCGGCGTGGCGGCGCAGCAGCGGCACGAGCAGCGCGATCGCCACGAGCGCGCCGGCGAGCAGCGCGGCGAGCGTGCCCGCGCTCGGCAGCCGCGTGGCCAGCGGCGCGGCGCTCACGGGCGCACCAGCGTGAGGCTGTCGGTCGAGTAGACGGGGCTGTGGTGGCTGAGCGCGATGCGCACGCGGTATTCGCCGGGCGCCGCGCGCGCGCCTTCGTTGACCGGCACGACGATCGGCAGTCCGTGGGGGGTGTGGGTCAGCAGGTGCCGGCGCGCCACGCCCCGGCGCCCGTTCCACACCAGCGAGAACGTTTTGTAGCGCGCCACCGGCTGGCCGCGCACGAGCGTCGCCACCGTGTCGCCGGCCGCGTCGATCACCGTCACCGTCACCGCTTCCGCTCGCGCCAGCTTGAACGAGATCGCCGCGCTTTTGACGTGCCCGCTCGGATAGGGCGAGAAGAACGGCGTCAGCTTGAATTCCTGCACGGCCGTGGGCGTGTGCTTGAGCCGCTGCGTGATCAGGAAGGCCGCGAAGCAGGCGAGCACCACAAGCGCGAACACGGCCCGCGCGAGCGGGTCGGCGCCCGGCCCGGACTCTCCGGCGCGCTCCTCGGCGGGCGCGCTCGGAGGCGACGCGGGGGGCCCCGCGCCCGCCCCGGCCGCGACGCCGCTCAATCTCCGCCGCCCAGCGCGAACCGCTCGACCGTGTCCGAGCGCAGCCCCAGCCGCAGCGTCTCCAGCGAGAGCACGTCGGCCGGCGCGATGTTGCCGAGGTTGCACTCGGTGCCGAACCGCGTCAGCAGCCACACCTGCTGCTTGTGCAGCGGCGCGTCGAAGATCAGCCGGTCGCGGTCCACCGAGTGCACGATCTCGTCGATCAGCCCGGTGCGCACTTCGCCGTTGGCCCGGTAGATGCCCGCCGTGCCCGACTCGCGCGCCTCGGCGATCACCTTCCAGGCGCCCGCCCGCAGGTCGCGTTCGATCTGCTCGACCCACACGTACGGCGCCATGATGAAGTCGGTGTCCTTGCTGCCCACCTCCGCGAACACCGTGAACTCGCGCGAGAGGCTTTCGATCAGCTCGCGCTTGACGTCGGCGTCGATCGTGATCGTGCCGTCGGAGATCTCGATGTGGCGCAGCCCGAGCTCGCGCAGCCACGCGATGAGCCCGTCGACCCGGCCCTGGCGGATCGCGATCTCGGTGAGCGTGCCGCCGAGCACGACCGGGATGCCGTGCGCGGCGTAGCGCGCGAGCTTCGGCTTCAGGTTGGCGCTGACCAGCGCCGTGCCCCAGCCGAGCTTGACGATGTCCACCGCGTCGCCCGCGACTTCGAGCAGGCCGTCCACCTCGGCGAGCGACAGTCCGCGGTCGATCACGTGTGTGATGCCGTGCTCGCGCGGCTTGGCCGAACGCTCCGGGATGTCGAGGAAGCCGGCTATGGGCTCTTCGAGACCCTGTCCTGGCCGACGATCACGACCACGTTCGCGCCAGCCCCGAGCGCGCTCACGCCCGCTTCGATCGGCAGCACGTGGCTGATCCCCAGCGACTGCGCGACGCCTTCGGCTTCGGCCTGGTGGCCGCTCGCGTACTCGACCACGCTGACCTGGCCCGAGCCGGGCGGCGTGCCGCTCTGGGCCACCGCCAGCGAGTAGCCGCCCTGTTGCAGCGCCGTGGCCGTCCTGTGCGCGAGCCCTTCGGCTTCGGTCGCGTTCAGCACCGTGACCGACGTTTCGGCCGGGTTGAACGTCGGCTTGGGCGCCGTGTGAGAGCTGTGGTGGCGCGAGCGCGAGCGCTTCGGAGCGCCGGCGTGGTGTTTGGTGGGCGTGCTCGCCGTGTCGGGGTGCTTGGCCGTGGAGCCCCCGAGCGAGCTCGCCGCGAGCGCCGCCGCGGCCGCCAGCACGACCACCCCGCCGACGATCAGCGCGATCCGCCTGGGGGAGCGCTTGGCGGCGTACACCGAGCGCTCCGCCACCGGCGGCGGACGCAGCGCCCCGGCCGCCGTGGCGGGCATCCCGGGCGCCGGCGGGAGCCGCGGTTTGCTCACCGCCGCGCGCTCCGCGGCCGCCGGTGCCGTGGCCACGGCCGCCGGTGCGGCGCTCGCGGGCGCGGGCACGGCGGGCGCTGCCGCCGCCGGCGCCGGCGTCGGCGTCGGCTGCTCGGCCGGCCGGGGCGGCGCGGAAGCCGGCGGGCTCGGCGCGCGCGGCGGCCCGGCGGGCGCTGTCGCGGCCGCGGCCGCCGTGGCCGGCGCCGGCGGGCTGGGAGCGCGCGGCCCCGCCGCGACGCTCGCGCCCGGCGCCTGCGCGGCGAGGACCGGCGCCGCTGCCGGCGTCGTCTGCGGACCCACAGGCGGGCTGGCGACCGGCGCGCCGGCGGGCACGGCCGGAGTGGCAGCTGGGGTGGCGGGCGCGCCCGGCGCGGGCGACGGCCCCGGCTGCGCGGCCGCGCCGACGGGCACCGCCGTGGCCGTCGCGGCGGCTGCCGCCGCCACCGGCGTCGCGCCGACCGCGCGCGCCTGGATCGGCGCCTGCGGCGGCACCGCGCGGGCCGCCTGCGCGGCGGCCGACTGCTGCGCGCGCGCCGCCGCCGCCGCCGTCACGCGCTGCTCGAGCTCGGCCGCCCGCTCGGGGGCACGGCCCGCCCACTCGCGCAGGCGCTTGAGCTCACGCGCCTGGGAGAAGACCAGCAGCGAGATCAGCGCGATGCCCGCGAGCGCCGCGAACGCCGCGATCGCGCCGATCTTCGTGAACGTGCTCGAGAGCGAGAGCGCGAGCGGCAGCATGCTCATGGATTCGGGGAGTGTACGAGGGGCGCAGGCGCCTCGAGGCTCGCCGCCGGCGAGCCCTTCGGCTCCCGCGGCGCCAGATCCCTGCGCGCCGCGATCAACTCCGAGACCTTCGCCGCGAGCCCCGCCGCGTCGCCTTCGAGCACCAGCAGCCCGATCTCCGCGAACATCGCCTCGACCGCGCCCGCCGGCAGCGGGTCGCGCTCGGCCACGTGGATCTTCTCGGCGGCCGTCGCCCGGCGCCGCTCCCAGCTGTTGAACAGCTCCTCGTGGAGCTTCTCGCCGGGCCGGCGCCCTACGATCTCGATGTCGATGTCGCGCTCGGGGTCGAGGCCCGAGAGGTCGATCATCGCGCGCGCCAGCTCGATGATCCGCACGGGCTCGCCCATGTCGAGCACGAACACCTCGGCGCATGCGGCGGAGCGCTCGCCCGCCGCGGCCGGCGCGGAGCGCGTGATGCGCTCGGCGCCCGCGCCGGGCATCGCCTCGGCCGCGCGCGCCAGCGCGGCCGAACGGAGGATCAGCTGCACCGCCTCGGGGATCGTCATGAAATAGCGGGTCATGCGCTCGTCGGTGACCGTCACCGGACCGCCCCGCTCGATCTGGCGCCGGAAGATCGGCACGACGCTGCCCGAGGAGCCGAGCACGTTGCCGAAGCGCACCGCCGCGTAGCGCGTCGCCGGGAAGCGCGCCGCGGCCTCCTCCAGCGCGAGCTCCGCCAGCGCCTTGGAGGCCCCCATCACGGTCGCCGGCGCGACCGCCTTGTCGGTCGAGACGAGCACGAAGCGCTCCGCCCCGTGCTCGCCGGCAACCTGCGCCACCACGCGCGTGCCGATCGCGTTGTTGCGCACCGCCTCCACCGGGTTCTCCTCCATCAGGCCCACGTGCTTGTAGGCCGCCGCGTGGAACACGACCGTCGGGCGGTGCTCGGCGAGCACCTCGCGCATGCGCTCGCCCTCCTTGCAGTCCGCCAGCACCGCCGTCAGCATCGACTGGGGCACGTGGCGCTCCTCCAGCAGCTCGCGCTGGATCGAGAAGAGGTTGTCCTCGGCGTGGTCGAGCAGCACGATCCGGTGCGGCTCCGCGCGCGCGATCTGCCGGCACAGCTCCGAGCCGATCGAGCCGCCCGCGCCGGTCACCAGCACGGTCGCGCCCGCCAGGTACGCCCCCGCCTGCTCGAGCTCCATGTGCACCGGCTCGCGCCCGAGCACGTCCTCGACGCGCACCTCGCGCACCTGCCGGGCGAGCGTCCCGCCGGCCTGCAGCAGCTCGAACACGGTCGGCAGCGTGCGCACCTGGATCCCCCGTGCGCGGCACTCGCGCACGATCCGCGCGCGCGTCGAGCCCGGCGCCGAGGGGATCGCGATGATCACTTCGTCGGGCTCGGCCTCGTCGAGGATGCGCGGCAGTTCCTCCTGCGTGTTGCCGCGCACCCGCAGCCCTTCGACGCGCAGCCGCCGCTTGGCCGGGTCGTCGTCGAGGAAGCCGACCGGCGCGAGACCCAGCTCGCGGTTGCGCATGATCTCGCGCGCCACCTGCCGCCCGCCCTCGCCGGCCCCGGCGATCAGCGCCGTGCGCTGGCCGCGGCGCGGGCTGCGGAAGGCCGCCAGCGGACGGCGCTCGTAGACGGTGCGCGCGAGCGCCCGCACGCCCACCAGGAACACGAGCGCGAGCAGCCCGAACAGCACGATCACCGTGTTCGGCAGCACCACCGCGACCGCCGCCGCGCGGTCGGCGTCGTGACCGGAGACGATGTAGTGGTGCACCGGGCGCGCCACCTCGATGCCCGCGACCGTCAGCAGCACGATCAGCACGACCGCCAGCACCACCGCCTCGTAGTCGCGCTGGCCCGCGTAGCGCCAGCGGCGCTGGTAGACGCGCGAGAGCACGAGCACGGGCAGGCTCCCCACCAGCACCCACCAGATCGTGTCCGCGCGCAGGTCCGAGTACTTCGGTTGCAGCCGGGTCGTGAAGCGGAGCTGGAAGGCGAGGTAGTACGCGAACGCGACCAGAGCCCCGTCCACAGCGAGCTGCGTCAGCGAGTGGCGGTGCAGGGGCAGGGCCGCCGAGCGGATACGTCGGCGCATTGTGAAGATTGTATGCCGAGGCAGGGACCCCCCGGCGCCCTGCCGGCTAGCGCCGCAGCGGCGAAAGCAGCAGTCGCACGAGCACGCCCGGGTCGCGGCGCACGCGCTCGCGGGGCCGCTCGCCGCCCGCGGCGCCGCCGGCCGGCGCATCCGGCGCGCTGGCCGGCGGCCGCGCGAGCGCGAGCGCGTCCAGCCCGAGCTCGTCCGCGCTGCGCAGGTGGCGCAGGCGCCCTTCGGCGATCAGGCGCTCGTCGACGGCGCCGAGGCGCCCCGCGAAGGTGCTGTAGACGGGCGTGCCGAGCGCCACCGCCTCGCGGTTCATCGTGCCCCCCGCCGAGATCACGAGGTCCGCGAGCGCGATCAGCGATTGCGCGTCGATCGCGCGCTCGGGCACCACGAACCCCGGCACCGCCGCGAGCTGCGCGCGCTGGGAGGCCACGCGCGGCAGCAGCACGGGCTGCACGCCCTGCTCGGCCGCCGCCGCCCGCAGCCGCTCGAGCACCGCCGCGAACAGGTCGCTCTCGAAGCGGTGGTACAGCGAGACCTCCGGCGGCGTGCGCACCACCACGATCGGCCGCTCGCGCGCGAGCCCCAGCTCGCCCAGCACGGCGCCGTCGGGCTCGAAGTCCGCCAGGTAGTACTCCTCCTTGAGGCCCTCGTAGGCGCGCACCTTGCCCCGCGCGCCATAGCGGTACAGCCGCTGCGCCGGGATCGCCTCGGGCACCACCACCGCGCGCGCCAGCCGGCAGTTGACGTTGTGCTGCACGGTCGCCCACTCGTAGTCGAACATCGTCGCGCTCGGCACCCGCAGGAGCGCCGCCGCGACCGTCACGTCGTTGGAGCCGTGGCCCATGGCGAGATCGAAGCGCCCGCCGCCCTCGCGGCGCGCCCAGCGCACGAGCGCCGCCGAGCGCGAGGCCAGGCCCACCGCCTTGGCCGCCAGGCGCCCCCCGCGGTGCGCCCCGATCGCCGTGTGCTCCACGCCCAGGCGCTCGCACAGCTCGAGCGTCTGCGCGAAGTCGCGCGCGGTCACGCGCACCTCGTGGCCGTCGGCGCGCAGGCGCTCGATCACCGGCCGCATCACCAGCACATGCGGGCTGTTGGTCAGGTCTATCCAGACGCGCACGGGCTGGACGGTATCGTTGGCCGGCCGGTGCTCGTCCTCGCCTCGATCTCCGAAACGCTCGTCAACGAAACCTCGCACTTCGTGCGCGACGCCGGCCTGCCCGGCATCTTCGCGCTGATGGCGATCTCGAGCGCCTGCATCCCGATCCCCTCGGAGGTCGTGATGCTGTTCGCCGGCTTCGTCGTCGCCGACAAGGCCGCCGCCCACTCCCACCACCACCTGACGCTGCTCGGCGTGGTGCTCGCCGGGCTGCTCGGCACGATGGTCGGCTCGTGGGCCACCTACGCGGTCGGCCGCGGCGGGCGCCTGGAGCTGCTCGAACGCCACGGCGCCAAGGTGCACATGGGGCCGGCCCAGATCGACCGCGCGGACCGCTGGTTCCAGCGCTACGGCGAGGCGGCCGTGCTGTTCGGACGTGTGATCCCGGTGGTGCGCGCGTTCGTGTCGCTGCCCGCCGGGCTCTCCAAGATGCCGATCGTGCGCTTCACCGTGTTCTCGCTGATCGGCTCGATCCCCTGGACGATCGGGCTGGCGCTCGCCGGGGAAGCGCTCGGCAGCGACTGGACGAGCGTGCGCAAGGGCTTCGAGTACGTCGACTACGCGATCGTCGCCCTGGCCGTCGTGGGCGTCGCCTACCTGCTGTGGCGGCGCGCGCGGCGCAACCCGGCCACAGACGCCGTCGGCTGAGGCTGGCGATGGGCGGCCCCGCACGCCACGGCGCCGCGCGAGCCCTGCCACTCCCCCACGCGCTGCTCCTCGGCGCCCTGCAGGGCCCGACCGAGCTGCTGCCCGTGTCCTCCTCGGCGCACACCGAGCTGCTCGCCTGGTTCGCCGCCTGGCCCTACGCGCGCGCCGACGGCGAGCTGCGCAAGGACTTCGAGGTCGCGCTGCACGCCGGCGCCGGGCTCGCGCTGGCGCTCGGCATGGGCCGCGAGCTGCTAGCGGACACCGCCCCCCTCGGCCCCCGCAGCACGGGCGCGATCGCGGTCGCGCTGGTGCCCCCGGCGCTCGCCGGCTACCTGCTCGAGCGCCCGATCGCGCGCCTGCTCGGCGGGCCGCGCTCGATCGCCTGCGGCCTGGCGGCCGGCGCGCTCGCGCTCGCGCTGGCCGAGCGCCGCGCCAGCGGGAGCGCCGGCGCGGGCCGGGCGCTCGCGGACGTGCGCGCGCGCGACGGGCTCGCCCTCGGGCTCGCGCAGGCGCTCGCGCTGATCCCCGGCGTCTCCCGCAACGGCGCCACGCTGGCCGCGGCCCGCGCCCGCGGCTTCGACCGCGAAGCCGCCGACGCGCTCTCCTGGCACGCCGGCCTGCCCGTCATGTTCGGCGCCTGCGCGCTGCGCGGCGCGCGGCTGGGGCGACGCGGGCACGCCCGGCGCGAGCGCCTGGCGCTCGCCGCCGGCGGCGCCGGCGCCTTCCTCTCGACGCTCGCGAGCGTCAGGCTGCTCGACCGCCGCGCGCGCGCGCGCCGCTCGCTGGTCGCGCTCGCGCTCTACCGCTGCTTGCTCGCCCTCGCCGTGCTCGCCGCCGGGCGCCGCGCACAATAGAGGCCGCATGACCGTTCTCGGCACCGTCATCGGCGGGCGCTACCGACTCGACGAGGAGATCGGGCGCGGCGGCATGTCGACCGTCTACCGGGCCTTCGACACCGTGCTCGAGCGCCCCGTCGCGATCAAGCTGATGCACCGCGAGATCGCCGCCGACTCCGACCAGCTCGAGCGCTTCCGCCGCGAGGCCCGCTCGGTCGCCCAGCTCAACCACCCTCACGTCGTGACCGTGATCGACGCCGGCGAGGAGCCCGCCTCCGGCGAGAACCACGGCGCCCACGACGCCGGCACGCCGTACATCGTCTTCGAGTACGTCTCCGGCGAGACGCTCAAGGACCTGATCCGCCGCGAGGGCCGCCTGGAGATCCCCCAGGCGCTCGCCTACGCGATCGAGATCGCGCGCGCCCTCGGCGCCGCCCACGAACACCACATCGTGCACCGCGACGTCAAGCCCCACAACGTGCTGATCACCGACGAAGGCGCCGCCAAGATCACCGACTTCGGGATCGCCCGCACGCTCACCGAGGAAGGCCTGACGATGGCGGGCCGCGTGCTCGGCACCACCGACTACGTCTCCCCCGAGCAGGCCCTCGGCCAGCCCGTCACCGGCCAGTCCGACCTGTACTCGCTCGGCGTCGTCCTGTTCGAGATGCTCACCGGGCAGGTTCCCTTCACCGCCTCCACCCCCGTCGCCGTCGCCATGAAGCACGTGCGCGAGGAGATCCCCGACGTGCAGCAGCTGCGCCCCGAGATCTCCGCCGCCACCGCCACCGTCGTCGACCGCGCCGTCTCCAAGGACCTCTCGCACCGCTACCGTGACGCCGCCGCGATGGTCGCCGCGCTCGAGGAGGTGCTCGCGCTCGAGGCCTCCCGCACCGGCCAGGCCACCGGCGAGGTCACAAGCGTTCTGCGCACGCTCCCCGGCCCCGCGCGCCGGAGGCTGCCCTGGCGCATGCGCCACCCCGCCCGCTGGGCGCTCTCGCTGGCGCTGCTCGTCGCGATCCTCGCCGGCGTCCTGATCGCGGCCGGCGTCTTCACCCACCGCGGCCCGGGCCTCTCGCCGGACATCGACGCGCACCCCGGCCTGACCGCGGTCGAGCTCTCGAGCTCCGCCGCCAACAGCTACAACCCCTTCGGCACCGGCCCCGAAAACCGCGACCAGGTCGGCAACCTCGTCGACGGCGACCCCGACACCACCTGGAGCACCGAGCAGTACTTCGAACGCAACCTCAAGAAGTCAGGCGGCGTCGGCACCGGCGTGTACCTCGACGCCGCCCCCCGCGTGCTCGCCAAGGCGCTCGAAATCCAGACCTCGACCCCCGGCTTCGCCGTGCAGGTCTACGCCGCCACGCGCATCGCGCTGAACATCCCCTACGGCGACTCGGAACCGCTGGGCGCGCGCGGCTGGCACGGGCCCGTCGGCGAGAGCGCAGACGTGCACAGCGGCGAACGCATCCCGCTGACACTGCACGGCCAGCCCTACCGCTACTACCTGGTGTGGCTGACCACGCTCCCGCCCGGCATGGAATCGGCCACGCTCAACGAGCTCACGCTGTTCAAGTAGCGGCCCGTCAGCGCGGCGCGCTCGCCGTCGCGGGCGCACGCTCGCGGGCGTGGCGGGCGAGCGCCAGCCGGCACAGCCGGTCGACCAGCTCCGGGTAGGGCACGCCCGAGGCCTCCAGCAGCTTCGCGTACACGCTCGTCGGCGTGAAGCCCGGCATCGTGTTCAGCTCGTTGACCAGCACCCGCTCGCCCTCGACGAAGAAGTCCACCCGCGCGAGGCCCTCGCAGCCGGCGAGCGCGAACGCCCGCGCCGCGAGCTCCATCACGCGCCCTCGCGCGCCAGGCGCGATGCGCGCCGGGATCAGCAGCTCCATCCCCCCCGGCGAGTACTTCGCGCCGTAGTCGTAGAAATCGCCCGGGTACACGATCTCCCCCGGCTCTGAGGCCAGCGGGCGCGCGGTCTCGCCCAGCACCCCGCACTCGACCTCCACGCCCGCGGCCGCCGCCTCGACGATCGCGAGTCGGTCGTGGGCGAACGCCTGCCACAGCGCCGCCTCGAGCGCGTCGGCGCGCGCCACCTTGACGATCCCCACCGAGGAGCCCTCGTGGGCCGGCTTCACGAACACCGGCAGCCCGAGCCGCTCGAGCTCCCCGAGCACCTCCGCGCGCTCCCGCTCGAAGCGCTCGGCGCGCACGCCGGCGTAGGCGACCTGCGGCAGCCCGACCGCCGCCATCAGCCGCTTGAACAGCACCTTGTCCAGGCACACCGCCGACGCAGCCACCCCCGAGCCCACGTAGGGAACGTCGAGCAGCTCCAGCAGCCCCTGCACGGCCCCGTCCTCCCCATAGGTCCCGTGCAGCGCCGGGAAGACCACGTCGGCGCCGAGCAGGCCGCCGCCGGGCGTGACGCTCAACTGCTCGCCCTGCGCGCGCCACACGCCGTCGCGGCCGATCTCGACCCACACGACCTCGTGGCCGGCCTCGCCCAGGCCGTCCCTGACGGCCGCCGCGGAGGACAGCGAGACCTCGTGCTCGGCCGAGCGCCCGCCCGCCAGCACGGCGACCGTCAGCTGCGCCTGGCCCGCGCGCGTGAGCCGCCCGACCATGCTCATTCGCCGACCACCCCCGCCGGCGGCGGCGTGGTGGTGGTGCTCGTCGTCGTCGGCGGCGTGGTCGTCGTCGGCGTCGAGGTCGTCGGCGAGGCGGCCGCGCCCACGACGATCGTCACCGTCGTGCCCTTGCGCTCGTGCGAGCCGGCGAGCGGCGTCTGTTCGAGCACCGTCCCCACCTGCGCCTGTTCGCCGGTCGGCCGGCTTTCCTTCTTGACCTTGAAGCCGGCGCCCTTGAGCGAGGCGATCGCTTCGGCTTCGGCTTCCCCCCTGACTTCGGGCACTTCCAGTTCCTTCGGGGCCTTGGCGATCACGAGCGCGACTTCGGCGCCGGCGCGCACCTGCGTGTTCGGCGCCGGCGTCTGCGAGAGCACGGTGCCCGGCGTGGCGCTCGCCGAGGCGCGCCTGGTGATCGTGCCGTGCTTGAGTTCGGCGTTGCTGAGCGTGCCTTCCGCGGCTTCCAGCGTCTCGCCCATCACGTCCGGCACGCGCACCGGCGCCGGGCCGGAGGAGACCAGCAGCGTCACCAGACGGCCTTCCTGCACCTCGGTTTCGGCCGAGGGCTGCGTACCGATCACCTTGCCCGCTTCCACCGTCTTGCTCGCTTCGGTCTGCGTCTTGGTCTTGTAGTGGGCGGCGTGCAGCTTCGCTTCGGCTTCGTGCACGCCCTCGCCGGCCACGTCGATCAGCGGCGCGCTGCCGGGGCCGCTGGAGACGACGATCGCGACGCGTCCGCCCTTCTTCGCCGCGCTGCCCGCCGACGGCGACTGGCTGATCACCTTGCCGCTCGCCACCGTCGGGCTGGAGGCCGGCGAGCTGGCGCCGTTCAGCCCCACCCCGCGCAGCTCCGCCAGCGCCGCCCCTTCGCTCAGCCCCGTGACCGACGGGACCGTAACCGTCTGGCTGGCCGGCGTGTGCGCCAGCAGCACCGCCGCGATCGCCCCCGCGGCGATCAGCGCGGCCAGCGCCCACAGCGCGATCCGCCACCAGCGACCCTCGTCCTCGCGCTCCTCGGGCGGCGGCCCGGGCGCTGGTCCGTAGGGCGTGCCCGTCTCGGCCAGCAGCAGCGAGCCGGCCCCGCCGCGCGGCGGCAGCCCGTAGGCGTGACGGACCTGCCCGTCGACCACCGTCGCCGCCGTCGCCTCGCTGAGCGCCGGCAGCCGCCGCCGCTCCTCCTCCAGCGCCGCGATCAGCTCGTCCGCGTTCGCGTAGCGCTGCGCAGGGTCCTTGGCGAGCGCCCGCAGCACGACCGCGTCGAGCGACGCCGGCAGCCCCGGCCGCAGCGCGCTCGGCGGCTGGGGCTCGGCCGAGACCTGCTTGAACGCGATCGCCACCGCGGTCTCGCCCTCGAACGGCACCGTGCCCGTCAGCAGCTCGTACAGGATCACCCCCACCGAGTACAGGTCCGAGGAGGCGCTCACCACCAGGCCCTGCGCCTGCTCGGGGGAAAGGTATTGGGCGGTGCCCATGATCGAGCCCGTCAACGTCATGTCCGAGGCGCCCGCCCGCGCGATCCCGAAGTCGGTGACGCGCGCGCGGCCCTCCTCGTCGACGATCACGTTGTGGGGCTTGAGGTCGCGGTGGATCACGCCGCGCTTGTGCGCGAAGCGCGCCGCGCGCAGGATCTGCACGACGATGTCGATCGCGCGCGCCGGGTCCAGCGGCCCCTGTTCGCGCACGAGCGTCTTCAGCGAGCGCCCGGCCACGTACTCCATCGCGATGTAGTAGGTGCCGTTCCACTCGCCGCGGTCGAAGATCGCGACGATGTTGGGGTGCGAGAGCCCCGCCGCGCTCGAGGCCTCCCGGCGGAAGCGCTCGACGAACTCCTGGTCTTCGGAGAAGTGCCGGTGCAGCACCTTCACGGCCACCTGGCGGCCCAGCTGCATGTCCTGGGCGAGGTACACGTCGGCCATGCCCCCCGAGCCCAGGCGCGAGAGCACCCGGTAGCGCCCGTCGATCAGCGTCTCGGGCTCGATCATCGGAGCAGGCTTTCGATCACGGCCCGGGCGACGGGGGCGGCGAACGTCGCGCCTTCGCCGGGCACGGCTTCGAGCGTCACCGCGACCGCCACCCGCGGGTCGGCCGCCGGCGCGAACGCCACGAACCACACGTTGTTGATCGCATCGCCGAACTGCGTCTGGGCGGTGCCCGTCTTGCCGGCCACCTGCACGCCGGGGATCTGCGCCGCCTGGCCCGTGCCTTCCTGGACGACCGCTTCCATCATCGTGCGCACCGCGCCCGCCGTCGAGGGCTTCATCACGCTCGACTGCACGCGCGGGGAGACCGTCTGCACGGTCGCGCCTTCGGCGTCCACGATCCGCTGCGTCAGGTGCGGCGCCATCAGCGTCCCGTGGTTGGCGATCGTCGCCGCCACCTCGGCCATCTGAAGCGGCGTCACCTCGAGTTTGTCCTGCCCGATGCCCAGGCGCCCGAGGTCCACCCGTGGGCTCGTCGGCGCCAGCAGCGTTTCGCCTTCGTGCTCGCCGCTGGCCGTCATCTCTTCCGCCGGGAAGTCCAGCTGGGGCTTGCGGTCGAAGCCGAAGCGTTCCATGTAGCGGCCGAGCGTCGCCTTGCCGACGTGCTCGGCCACCTGCGCGTAGACCGTGTTGATCGAGTGGGCGAGCGCGTACCTCAGCGTCACCGGGCCGTAGCTCGCGTTGTTGTCGTTGTGCAGCGCCACGCCCGAGACCGTCAGCGGGCTCGGGCCGCTGACGAGCGATTCGGGCGTGTAGGCGCCCGTGTCGATCGCGGCCGTGGCCGTCACGAGCTTGAACGTCGAGCCCGGCGCGTAGCCGAACTGGGTCACGCGGTTGTCCTCGGAGTGGCCGTCGGCTTCCAGGTGGGCGCGGTAGGCCGGCGAGCGCAGCGCGTTCGGGTCATAGGAGGGCGTCGAGACCATCGCCGTGACCGCGCCGGTGCGCGGTTCGAGCGCCACGACCGCGCCGCGGTGTTCGCCCAGCGCCGCGCGGGCGGCGCGCTGCGCCGCTGGCTGCAACGTCGTCACGATCTTCTCGCCCTGCGCTTCCTTGCCCTGCAGCTGGTCGAGCACGCTCTGCAGGTTGTTCGGGCTCTTGCCGCTCAGTTCGCTGTTGCGGTACTTCTCCAGGCCCGTGCTCCCCAGTTCGGCTCCGGGGTTCAGGTAGGAGTAGCCGATCGGCGTCGCGAACAGTTCGCCGCTCGGGTAGGTGCGCTCGTAGACGCCTTCGCCGCCGCGCACGCTGCGCGCGAGCACGGCCCCGTCAGCGGCCACGATCGGGCCGCGGTCGATCCGCTCCTGCTCCAGCACGCGCCGCTGGTTCTCGGGGTTTTCGCGCAGCGAGGAGGCTTCGAACACCGTCCAGCGCGAGGTGAACGCGACGAGCAGCGCGAACAGCACGGCCACGAGGCCGTACAGGCGGACGATCGGACGGTTCACGCGCTGGACCTCATTCGAACTGTTCCAGTTCGACGCTGCGGATCAGGTCGCCCGCGTTGGTTTCCGAGCGCAGCGTGTGGTTGAGCAGCCGGGCGCGCTGCGCGGGCGTCAGCGTCGACGCGCTCACCCCCGAGACGTACTCGCTGGAGTACAGGTCCACGCCCAGCGGCAGCCGGTAGGGCAGGCCCTCGTAGAGCGTCACCAGCCCGCGCGCGTCGGTGCCGACGAAGTACACGTTCTGGAAGGCCAGGTAGCCGGCAGCGGCGAGGATCGCGAGCGTCACCAGCGCCGCCCCGATCGCCCCCGCGTGCGGGATGCGCCGGCGTCGCCGCGGCGGCTGCGCGGCCGCGGCGGGCGCGTGGCGGGGGAGGCGCTGGGGCGGCGGGGCGGCGGGCGCCCCGGCCTCGGGCGGGCGGGCGGGCGGCGCCGTCACCGCGGGCGCGCCCACGATCGTCCGCTCGAGCTCCGCGCCGTTGGCGCGCGCGCCCTCGCCGGCGGCTTCGTCGAGCGCGTGCGCCTGCGTGGCGTGCGGCGAGCCGGCGGCGCCCTGTCCCAGCTCGACCTCCTCCAGACGCACCAGCACGACGGTGATGTTGTCGCGGCCGCCCGCCTCGTTGGCGGCGCCGATCAGCGCCTCGCCGGCGTCGCGCAGGCGCCGGTGGGCCACGAGCTCCGCGGCGATCTCGACCTCCGGCACCATCGTCGTGAGGCCGTCGCTGCACAGCAGGTACACGTCCCCGCCGCGCCCGCGGAACGAGCGCGTGTCGACGTCCACGACCCCTTCCGGGCCGAGCGCGCGGGTGATCACCGAGCGCTGCGGGTGCTCGACGGCTTCCTCGGGCGTCAGGCGCCCCTGGCGCAGCAGCTCGTCGACCAGCGAGTGATCGTCGGTCAGCCGCAGCAGCTCCCCGTCGCGCAGGCAGTAGGCGCGGCTGTCGCCGACGTGCGCGATCGCGACCTCCCGCTCGCCGACGTACACGGCCGTGAGCGTCGTCCCCATCCCCGCCTGCTCGGCGTTCTGGCGCGAGAGCTCGTAGATGCGCGCGTTGGCGGCCCGCGCCAGCTCCGCCAGCTCGCGCTCGGGATGCGTGCCCTCGCCGAGCCCCGGCTGGAAGGACTCGATCGCGATCCGCGAGGCGACCTCGCCGGCCTGCGCCCCGCCCATGCCGTCGGCCACCACGTACAGGGGGGCGCGCGCCAGCAGCGCGTCCTCGTTGGCGCGCCGCTGACGGCCCGTGTCGGTCGCCGCGTACTGCTCGGCCACGCGCAGCACCTCAGTCGACCTCGAAGGTGAACTCGCTGTCGCCGATGCGCAGCCGGTCGCCGGGGTGCAGCGGGCGCGGCGTCTCCAGCAGCTCCTCGTTCAGGTAGGTGCCGTTGGTCGAGCCGAGGTCTTCGACGACCACGCTGTTGCCCTGCTCGTAGACGCGCGCGTGGCGGGAGGACGCGAACGGGTCCTCGAGGCGGATCTCGGCGTGGTCGCCGCGGCCGAGCACGAGGTCGCCGTCGAGGTCGTAGATCATGCCCGGATCGTGACCGGGCGCGCGGTCGATCACCAGCCGCGGCGCCCGGTGCGCGAGATCGACGCCGCCGAGCGCCGAGGCCGAGTACATGCCGGTGGCGTCCGGCGGGATCGCCCGCGGGTCCGCCATGGCGGGCGGGACTCCGTCGAAGGACGCCGACTCGCGCTGCGCCACGCCGCCGCGCAGGTCGCGGCGCACGCTGCGCACGACCCACAGCAGGAACAGGTACATGACGGCGACGAAGCCGAACTTGAGGGCGACGGAGACTGGCGCGAGCGACGTCATCGGACCCGCCCGCTCATGAGACTTCGAAGACGAGCTCGGTGGAGCCGAGCTCGACGCGATCGCCCGGCTGCAGCGCGCGGGCCCCGACGAGCGTCGCGCCGTTCACGCGCACGCCGTTGGTCGAGCCGAGATCCTCGAGCGTCCAGCCGTCGGCGCCGGGCCGGATCTGCGCGTGGCGGCGCGAGATGCCAGCGTCTTCGAGCACGATGTCGCACTCGCGGCTGCGCCCCAGCGTGCCGCCCGACGGGGGCACCAAAAGGCGCCGGCCTCCCACCGCCAGCAGCGCGCGCTGCGCCCGGCGCGCCTGGGCGGCCGCGGCCGGCGCGCCCACGCGTTCGGAGTTGCTGTAGACCATCGTCTGGCCGTGCTCGGGCTGCGCCTGCGGAGCCGCCACAGGGGGCGGGGCGGCCGGCGCGCCGCCTGGGGCGGCCGGAGCCGCGGGCGCCGCCACCGGCGGGGTGGCGGGCGCGGCGGCGCGCTCGTGGCCGCCCTCCTCCCGCGGCTCGCGGGCGAGGCGCGCCTGGATGCCGAATTCGCCGAGCGACAGCCGCTCGTCGGTGTGGAAGGAGATGTGCGGCGGCGAGGCCATGATCAGCTCCTCGCGCCGGGCGTGCTCGAGCAGGTAGGCGCAGAGTTCGTCGATCACCTCGTGCTCGACGCCCGCGTAGCGTTCGCGGTCGCGCGGCGACAGCCACACCGCGTACTCGTTGGGCACGTACACGCGCGAGAGCGAGACGGTGCGGTTGGCGTCCATCTCGCGGGCGAGCTTGCGGGCGAGCTCCATCGGCCTGACCTCCGCGCGGAAGATCCGTCCGAAGGTGCCCTCGACGAGGCTCGCGATCATTGTCTCGACGCTCTTGAGCGGGTTCATCTGCTGGCTGGGCGCGCCGCCGGGGCGGATCGGAGGGGCGACCTCGAGCCATGCTACGCGCCCAGGCCGCTGGCCTGTCAAGCGACGTGGCCGCCGGGGACCCTCAGACGGGCCCGCGGACGGCGCGCGCCGCGACCGCGACGAGCGCGGCGAGGGCCGCCCCGACGACCAGGCCGCGCGGCTCGAGCTGCGCCGCGCGCCCGGCGAGACCGGCGTCGAGCGCCGGCGTGGCCAGCGCCAGGGCCGCCGCCCACGCGCCCGCGCCGAAGGCGTCGCGCAGCGCGCTGCGCCCGCGCACGAACAGCGGCAGCAGCGCGGCGGCGGCGGCCCACAGCAGCGCGCCGAGCAGCACGCCGAGCACGAGCAGCGGGCCGAGCACGTGCGTGGCGGCGGCGGACAGCGAGCCCTCCCAGGCCGCGTGCGCGGGCGTCCCCGCCGGCTCGCCCAGCCACAGCCGGCGCCCCAGCAGCGGCTCGGCCAGCCGCAGCCACCAGTAGGCGAGCGCCCCCAGGGCGGCCCGTTCGGGCCAGCGCCTGGCCTGCCCGGCGAGCGCCGGGAAGGCGCCGGCCAGGCCGAGCCAGCCGAGCGCCGGCGCGAGCGCGCAGGCCAGCCACGCGAGGCCCGCGTCGCTCGACGAGCGCCGGCCGCTCAGCAGCAGCAGCGGCGCGAGCGCGGCCGCCAGCAGCAGCGCCGCGCCGGCGCGCCCGGAGAGCGCCTGCCAGACGATCAGCGCGAGGCCGCAGCCGAGCCACAGGGTGCGCGGGACCGGCACGCGCCAGGCCGCCTGCTCGCCCGCGGGCCGGGGAAGCGGCTCGACGGCGGGCGGCTCGCGTGGCGGTTGCTCGGCCGTCTGGGGCATGCGCGCGAGCAGCCGCGGCGCGCCCGGCGCCGCGGGGGCGCGGGGTCGGCGCCAGCGCGGGCGCCCGAGCCCGCGATCGAGCGTGTCCTGGAGCGTCGCGCGCAGCTCCTCCAGCGTGCCCCGGCGCTCGGGCTGGGGAGCCAGCGCCCGGTCCAGCGCGCGCGTCAGCGCGGGCGGCAGGTCGCGGCGCGCGCGCGCCAGCGGCGGCAGCGGGCGGCCGATGCGACGAGCTGTCGAGGCCGGCGTGGCGCCGCGCACGGGGTTGGTGCCGCACAGCGCCTCGTAGAGCACGAGCGCCAGCGAGTAGAGGTCCGACTGGGCTGTCGCCTCGTGGCCCTCGCTCTGCTCGGGGGCCATGTAGGCGAGCGTGCCGAGCACGTCGCCGGTGCGCGTCAGCGCCTCCTCGCCAACGAGGCTCGCGCCGCCGAAGTCGGTCAGCTTGGCGGCCGCGTGCAGCGCCGGCGCGGCGTGCGCGCCGTCCCCTGGCGGGCTCGGCACGAGCACGTTCTGGGGCTTGATGTCGCGGTGGATGACGCCGCGCGCGTGCGCGTGGACGAGCGCGCTCGCGAGCGCCACGCCGATCTCGAGCACCTCCTCGTCCTCCAGCGCGTCCTCGGCGATCAATGCGGCCAGCGTGTCGCCGTCGACCAGCTCGGAGATCAGGTAGAAGGCGCCCTCGTGCGCGCACGCCTCGTGCAGCGCGACGATCGCCGGGTGAGAGAGCCGCGCCGTCGCCAGCGCCTCGCGGCTCGCGCGCTCGCCGTCGATCGCGGCCGCGCCCGGGCGGGCGGCCCCCAGTGGTACGCGCTTGAGCGCGACGTCCCGGTGCAGGAGCTCGTCGTGGGCCTGCCAGACGGTGCCGAAGCCGCCGCTGCCGAGCTCCTCCAGCAGGCGGTAGCGCCCCAGCACGAGCTGCGCGTCTTCGCCGCCTGCCGCCCGCGCCGCGATCCGGCGGCGCGGCGCCCGTGGCTGGTCGCCGCCGTCGGAGCGCGCGGCGGGCTTCTGCACAAGGGTCTGTGGCGACTCCACCGGCTCCCGCGTTCGTCGGGCGATGCTCCTGTCCCTGCTCGAAATGCAGGGAAAAGGCGCATTGACCGAGAAGTTGCAGTATCGCGGGGCTGACGAACGACGGTCATACTGGGCGTTTCGTAAAGCCCCTGTAAAGGAGCGGTTCGGTTTGTCGTTCTTCGACGATGACGAGGAGACTGCGCCGCGCGCGGCCCAGAGGTCGGCGCGACGGCCAACGGGCGCCGGGCGGCCCGCCGGCGCCGCACAGCCGCGGCGGCCCGGCCCGCGGCCGCGCCGGCCCCAGCATCCGGGCGTCAGCGGCGTCGACCAGCACACCCTGAACGTCCGCCGCGGCGTCGCCGCGGGCGTGGGGCTCGTGCTGCTGATCCTGGTCGTCCTGCTGATCTCGAGCCTCGTCAAAAACGACAAGCAGCAGTCGCTGAAGACCTACAACCACGAAGTCGGCGCGCTCGCCCAGGAATCCGGCGAACACGTCTCCGGGCCGCTGTTCGCGGCGCTGAACGGCGCGGCCGGCAAGTCCGCGCAGTCGGTCGAGCAGGAACTGAACTCGCTGCGCGACCAGGCCCAGGCGCTCGAACAGCGCGCCAAGACGCTGAGCGTGCCCTCGGAAATGGCCTCCGCCCAGCAGAACCTGCTTCTGGCGCTCGACCTGCGCGTCGAAGGCATGGACAAGCTCGCCGAACTGCTGCCGAGCGCCCTCGGCGGTCAGTCCAAACAGCTCGCCGCGAAGCTCGCCGGCGACATGGAGATCTTCCTGGCCTCGGACGTGATCTACTCCCAGCGCGTCGCGCCGCTGATCCAGCAGACGCTCGCCGCCGCCGGCGTCCAGGGCATCGGCACCGGCTCCTCGCGCTTCCTGCCGAACGTCGGCTGGCTGGAACCGTCCACGCTGCTCACGCGGCTGGGCGAGCCCGCCGGCTCCGGCTCCAGCTCGGGCGCCGTGGCGCCCGGGCACCACGGCAGCGTGCTCAAGGGCGTGAGCGTCGGCAGCACGGCGCTCGAAGCGGAACCGGCCGTCAACCACCTCAGCGTCGGAGCCAACCCCACGTTCACGCTGGCCGTCGAAGACGACGGCGAATTCACCGAGAACAACGTCAAGGTCGTGGTCACGATCACGG
Organism: Solirubrobacteraceae bacterium; assembly: GCA_035939315.1. Lineage (GTDB taxonomy): Bacteria > Actinomycetota > Thermoleophilia > Solirubrobacterales > Solirubrobacteraceae > Palsa-744. The sequence continues at coordinate 31,313 of DASZFZ010000038.1, forward strand.
CGGGCGCCAAGCAGTACTCGGCCTCGCACGTGGTCGGGACGACCGAACCGGGCAAGACGGTCAACGCGAACGTCACCGTCACCGGAGTCCCGCTCGGAGCGGCCGCCAAAGTCGAAGCCGGGGTCGAACCGGTGCCCGGCGAAACCAATCACGAAGGCACCCACAGCAGCTTCCTGGCCGTGTTCGAATAGGGCGCGGCGCGAGCGGCTAACTTGTGGCCTGTGGCGATCGCCGCTTCGATCACCGACACGCAGGGCATCATCGCGATCGCCGCCGCGGCGGTGGCGGTGGCGGCCCTGATCGCGTGCGCATGGCTGAGCACGAGCGTGCGGCGGCTGCGCGCTGGCCAGCGGCTCGTGCTCGGCGAGCGGGGCCAGCAGGATCTCGTCGGCCACGCGGCGGCCCTGCAGGAGGCCTTCGCGCAACTGCACGCCTACGTCGGCGAGACGGCCACGCTGCTCGACGAGCGCCTCGCCGACGTGGAGCGGGCCCTGCGCGGACGCATCGCCCATCGAGCGCTGGTGCGCTACGACGCCTACAACGAGCTCTCCGGCCAGCAGTCGATGTCGATCGCGCTGCTCGACGAGGAACGCTCGGGGATCGTGCTGTCGTGCATCCACCATCGCGACCAGGCGCGCGTCTACGGCAAGCAGGTCCACGGCGGCCGCGGCGAGCTCGAGCTCTCGCCGGAGGAGGCCGAAGCCGTGCGCCTGGCGCTGGCCGACGGCAACGGCGCCGTCGCGCGGGCGCGCGAGGATGAGCAGCCGGGCTGAGCCGGCGCGCGCGGGCGCCGATGAGGCGCGGGCGGGCGATCCGCGCGGGCCCGCGGCGAGGACCGCCGTGCGCGTCGCCTACCTCGGCCCCGCGGGCACCTTCACCGAGCAGGCCCTGCTCGCCAGCGCCGCCTCCGGCGAGCTGGTGCAGCCGCTGCCGCGGGCCGGCATCTACGAGGCCGTCCAGGCGCTGCGCGACGGCGAGGCGGCCTTCGCGGTCGTGCCGATCGAGAACTCGCTCGAGGGCTCGATCAACGTCACGCTCGACCTGCTGGCCGACGATGCCGGCGACCTGGAGATCGTCGGCGAGGCCGTCGTGCACGTGCACCACGCGCTGATCTGCACCGGCCAGACGGCGCTGGCGGAGATAGAGACAGTGCTCACCCACCCGCAGGTGCCGGGCCAGTGCACGCGGCTGCTGCGCGGCGAGCTCGCGCATGCGCGGGTGCTGGCCGCGAGCTCCACCGCGGAGGCCGTGCGCACGGTGATCGCGGCGGGCGATCCGCGGCGGGCGGCGATCGGCACGGCTCTCGCCGCGGAGATCTACGGCGGCACGATCGTGCGCCCGCGCGTGGAGGACCGCGAGGACAACCAGACGCGCTTCGTGTGGCTGTCGCTCGCGGGCGCCGCCGGCCCCGGAGCGCCGCCGCCGCTGCGGGTCGCCGAGTGCCAGCCCAAGACGTCGCTCGTCTTCTGGGGCGCGGGCGCGGAGCGTCCCGGATGGCTCGTGCGGTGCCTGGACGAGTTCGCGCGCAGGGACATCAACCTGACGAAGATCGAGTCGCGCCCCCGTCGCGAGCGCCTGGGCAACTACATGTTCTTCGTCGACCTCGCCGGCCACGGCGATGACCCGGCCGTGCAGGCCGCGATCGCGGGGATCGCCGCCTCCTGCGAGCAGGTGCGCGTGCTCGGCTCCTATCGCGCGGCTGCTCCCGACCCGGCCGCGCGCTGAAGGGGCGGCGACGGCCGACGCTAGCGCGTAGGGGGCCCGCCACCGCTAGACTGCGAGCCTGAGATGGAGTGCACTGTCCCACCAGAGCCGGTGGGGTCCGTGTCGCTCACTGAGCACCAGCGGCACGGACCCAGCGCATCGTCGACCACGGCGATGGGTGGTCGGGTGCTCGTCTTGAACGCCACGTACGAGCCCATCAACGTGTGCACCGTGCGCCGCGCGGTCGTGCTGCTGCTCAAGGAAAAGGCCGAGCTGCTCGAGCGCGGCGCCTGGGAGCTTCACTCGGAGAGCTCGACGCTCGCGCGGCCCGTCGTGATCAGGCTGGTCACCTACGTGCGCGTGCCGCGCGACGCCCACCGGCGCAAGATCACGCGTCGCGCCGTGTTCGCGCGCGACAGCTGGACCTGCCAGTACTGCGGCTCGCGCTCGAACCTGACCGTCGACCACGTGATCCCGCGCTCCAAGGGCGGCTCCTCGAGCTGGGAGAACATCGTCGCCTCGTGCGCCCCCTGCAACCGCCGCAAGGGCGACCGGCTGCCCAGGCAGGCCGGCATGCACCCGCGCAGCACGCCCCGCACCCCGCGCGCCGAGATCTTCATCCACGTCGCCAGCCCGACGATCCCCGCGGCCTGGCTCCAGTACCTGCCCCAAGCCGCCTGACGGTCGCTGGCGCGGCGTCGGTCGGCGTCCTCGGTGGCCGGCGCGGTCCTCACACACGCACGGGGGGCGCCGTTAGGCGCCCCCCGCTTGACTGCTCTGACTGGAAAGACCGAGGACGACGCAAAGGCAGCCGGAGGGACCAGAACCGGCAGTCGTCTCGGGGTGTCCCGGGTTGGATTCCGCTAGGCGGTCCAGCCTGCCCGACCTACCGGCCGGTCACCTCCAGGGTCCCGCAAGAACTGTCACTCAACGTACGGACCACCTCCTTTCTCTGGTAGAGCCAGAGTAGCGAACGCGGCCGACGTGCGTGCCTATTCGACGATGACGCCGAACTCCTGGGCGTAGGTGGCGCCGGGGGCGCCGTCGGCGAGCGAGGCGGGCACCGCCGGGGTGATCCCGATCCCGGTTTCGGTGTACTGGGATTCGAGGATGTTGGCGAGGTGGCCCGGGGAGGCGATCCAGGCGGCGACGATCGACTGGGGGGTCGAGAGCTGGTAGGTGCCCCAGGCGAGGTTCTCGCCGATCACGTAGCCGACGCTGGGGCCCGGGATGTAGCCGGTTTCGCGGATGCGGTCGACGGGGGTCTCGCCGCTGGGGGAGACGTGCGCGAAGTAGTCGTCGGCGATCAGTTCGGCGCAGTGCCCTTCGGCGGCCTGTTCGAGCTCGGCGTTCGGCTTCAGCGGGCTCTCGCCGTTTTCGGCGCGCTTGCGGTTGATCAGGCACAGCACGGCTTCGCGGACCAGGCCGATGTTTCCCGCTTCGGGCGTGAGTTCGGTGTTCTGGCAGGGTGTGGAGAGCACGGAGGCGATCGTCGCCGCGTGCGTGTTGCTGGCGGTCTGGGCCGCCGCCACAGCCGGCGCTTCGGGTGTGGCGGGCGTCTTCTTGGGGTGGCGCGGTTCGTGCGTGCGCGCCAGGCGCTGCGTGTGGGTCTTGGCCTGCTTGGGCTTGGGCGTGTGCTGGCGGTGGGCGCGGCAGGGACGCCTGGACTGGTGGCGAGCGCGGGCGGCGGCGGTGCAGCGGCTGCGGGCCGCGGAGGCCAGCGCGGAGGCGGAGGCGGGGCGGCCCGTGGGGCTCGCGGCGACCGTGGCTGGGGCGGCGAGGGCGGCGGTCAGAGCGCTACAGCTGAGGATCGTGAGGGCGGTTGCCGTGAGCTTGCGGGGGGCGGACACCCTCAGCGTTTCGGACGCTCCTCAGGCGGGGCTGAGGGCGCGCGCGCAAAACTGGACAGGTTGAAGTAGTTCGACCGGGAGAGCTACATCTTTACTGCAGCCGCGCTGCGGGGATTCCGCCAGCGCGACTTCGCTGGACTACTCGGCGGCGGGGAGGGCGCCCGGGCTCTCGGCGGAGTCCTCGCCGGTGTCGACGACGAGCGCGACCGCGCTGACGGCGTCTTCGTCCTTGAGGTTCATGACGCGCACGCCGGTGGCCGAGCGGCCCTGCTGGGAGATGCCCGCGACGGCCGTCCGCTGCACCATGCCGCCGACGCTGATGAACACGAGCTCCTGGTGTTCGCGGACCACCAGGGCGCCCGCGAGCGCCCCCTTCTGCTCGGTCAGGCCGATCGTCTTGACGCCTTTGGCGCCGCGGTTGGTCTTGCGGTACTGGCCGATCTGCGTGCGCTTGCCGTAGCCGTTCTCGGTCACGACCAGCAGATCCATGTCGTCGCGGGCGACGTCCATCGCGATCACGCGGCCGACCACGCCGTCCCGGCGCGGTGCCCTGCCGACGTCCATGCCCCGCACGCCGGTCGTGTCACGCCCCATCGAACGAACGTCCGACTCGGCGAAGCGGACGGTCAGGCCCGCGCGGGAGACCATGATGATCTCCTCGTCCGGGTCGACGGCGCGCACCGCGAGCAGCTCGTCGTCCTCGCGGATGTTGATCGCGATGATGCCGTCGGCTTTGATCGGCGTGTTGTAGGCGGCGAGCTCGGTCTTCTTGACGGTGCCGCCCTGGGTGGCGAAGACGAGGAACTGCGTCTCGGCGAAGTCGCGGGTGGAGACGACGGCCTGGATGCGCTCGCCCTCGCGCAGGGGCAGGATGTTGACGAGCGCGCGGCCCTTGGCGGTGCGCTGCGCCTCGGGCAGCTCGTAGACCTTCGAGCGGTACACCTTGCCGCGGTTGGAGAAGAACAGCAGGTAGTCGGGGGAGGAGCAGACGAACAGGTGCTCGATGTAGTCGCCGTCCTTCATGTCCATGCCGGTGACGCCGCGCCCGCCGCGCTGCTGCTGGCGGTAGGTCGCGAGCGGCAGTGACTTGACGTAGCCCGTGTGGGTGATCGTGATCACCATCTGCTGGTCGGCGATCAGGTCCTCGATGTCGATCTCGTCCTCGGAGTGGCTGATCTCGGTGCGCCGCTCGTCGCCGAAGCGCTCGGCGAGCTCGGCGAGCTCCTCCTTGATCACGCCCATCACGCGCGACTCGTCGCCGAGGATCGCGCGCAGCTCGGCGATCCGCTCGGTGACGTCGGCGTGCTCCTGTTTGATCGAGTCCGCCTCGAGCGCGGTCAGCTGCGAGAGGCGCAGGTCGAGGATCGCGCTGGCCTGGATGGCGCTCAGCTCGAAGCGCGCGATCAGCTGCTCGCGGGCGCTGTCGCGGTCTCGCGAGGCGCGGATCAGCTCGATGATCTCGTCGAGGTGCTCGAGCGCCGTGAGCAGGCCCTCGAGGATGTGCGCGCGCGCCTCCTTCTCGGAGAGCTCGTGCTTGGTCCGGCGCACGATCACTTCGCGCTGGTGCGCGACGTAGTGGTGGATCACCTCGCGCAGGTCGAGCGTGCGCGGCACGTTGTCGACGAGCGCGACCATGTTCACGCCGAAGGTGGTCTGCATCGGCGTGTGCTTGTAGAGCTTGTTGAGCGCGACCTTGGGGATCACATCGCGCTTGAGCTCGATCACGAGGCGCATGCCGCGCTTGTCGGAGTGGTCCTCGATGTTGGCCACCTCGGTGATGCGCCCGTCTTTGACGAGGTCGGCGATCTTCTGGATCAGCCCGCCGTCGCCGCCCTTCTTGACCATGAACGGCAGCTCGGTGACGACGATCGCCTCTTTGCCCTGCTTGAGCGGCTCGACGTGCGCGCGCGCCTGCACGCGCACCCGCCCGCGCCCGGTCTCGTAAGCGTCGCGGATGCCGGCGCGGCCGAGGATCACCCCGCCGGTGGGGAAGTCGGGCCCTTTGACGTGCTTCATCAGCCCGTCGACGTCGATCGCCGGGTCTTCGATGTAGGCGACCGTCGCGTCGATCACCTCGCGCAGGTTGTGCGGCGGGATGTTCGTCGCCATCCCGACGGCGATCCCCGAGGAGCCGTTGACGAGCAGGTTGGGGAAGCGCGAGGGCAGGACCAGCGGTTCCTGCTTTTTGCCGTCGTAGTTGGGCACGAAGTCGACCGTGTCCATGTCGAGGTCGCGCAGCATCTCGGTGGCGATTCGCGCCAAACGCGCCTCGGTGTAGCGCATGGCGGCGGCCGGATCGTCGTCGATCGAGCCGAAGTTGCCCTGGCCGTCGACGAGCTCGTTGCGCATCGAGAACTCCTGCGCCATGCGCACGAGCGTGTCGTAGATCGCGGAGTCGCCGTGGGGGTGGTACTTGCCCATGACCTCGCCGACGATCAGCGCGCACTTCGAGTACGGCCGCGTCGGCCCGAGGCCGAGCTCGTTCATCGCGTACAGCACACGGCGGTGGACGGGCTTGAGGCCGTCGCGCACGTCGGGCAGGGCGCGCCCGACGATCACCGACATCGCGTAGTCGAGATACGCGGTGCGCATCTCGTCCTCGAGCGCTCGCGGCTCGATGTGGCCGCCGCCTATGACGTCAGCGGACGCCATCTGTCATCTCCGAGCTGCGCCGGTCATGGCGTCACACATCGAGATTGGCCACCGCCCTCGCGTTCTCTTCGATGAAGGCGCGGCGCGGCTCGACCTGGTCGCCCATCAGCTTGGAGAAGATGCGGTCGGCGGCGGCGGCGTCCTCGAGCGTCACCTGGGCGAGCACGCGCGTGGTCGGGGACATGGTGGTTTCGCCGAGCTGGTCGGCGTTCATCTCGCCGAGCCCCTTGAAGCGCTGTAGCTGCACGCCCTTCTGCGCGACCTTCATGACGGCCGCGTGCAGCGCCTCGAAGGAGAGCGCGCTCTCGCCGGCGTCGCCGAGGCGGACGTCGAACGGGGGCGTGCCGGCGAGCTCGATCAGCTGCACGTGCACGCGCGCGAGCTGGCGGTACTCCTGCGACTCGAACAGCGCGCGCTTGATGCGGTGGGTGCGCGCGAACCCGCTGGCCGCCTCGGTCGCCTTGACGCGCAGCTCGAGCGGGTCCTGCTCGACCAGCTCCGTGCTGTGGGCGTCGCCGTCCCGGCCATCGCGCAGCAGCAGCTCGATCGCCGCCTCCGCGGTCAGGGCCTGCTCGCCGAGCAGCGAGGACTCCTCGAGGAACTGCACGACGTCGTGGCCGTGCTGGCCGCGCAACGCCAGCGACCAGCCTTCGTACTGCTTGAGCAGGCGGCTGAAGCGCTGCCAGCGGGTGTCCGTGAGCTTGAACTGCGTGCCGTGGCGGTCGAACACCGCGATCTTCTCCCACTTCTCGGCGAGCAGGATCTCTTCGAGTTCGGAGTCCTTCTCGATGTAGCGCTCGCGCGAGCCCTGCTTGAGCTTGTAGAGGGGCGGCTTCGCTATGTATACGTAGCCGGCTTCGATCAGCTCCTGCATCTCGCGGAACAGCAGCGTCAGCGCGAGCGTGCGGATGTGCGCGCCATCGACGTCGGCGTCTGTCATCAGGATCACCTTGTGGTAGCGGGCGTTCTCGATGTTGAACTCGTCGCGCACGCCGGTGCCAATGGCCGTGATCAGGGCCTGGATCTCGGTGTTCTGGAGGACCTTGTCGATGCGGGACTTCTCGACGTTGAGGATCTTGCCGCGCAGCGGCAGCACGGCCTGGGTGTTGCGGTCGCGCCCCTGCTTGGCCGAGCCGCCGGCGGAGTCGCCCTCGACCACGAACAGCTCGGCGAGCGAGGGGTCCTTGACCGAGCAGTCGGCGAGCTTGCCCGGCAGCGTCGAGTTCTCCAGCGCGGACTTGCGCCGGGTCAAGTCGCGTGCCTTGCGCGCGGCCTCGCGCGCGCGCTGTGCCTGGACGGCCTTCATGATCACGGCCCGCGCCTCGCTCGGGTTCTCCTCGAGGAACTCGCCGAGGCCGGCGTTGACGATCGACTCGACGAAGCCGGCCATGCCGGGGTTGCCGAGCTTGGTCTTCGTCTGCCCCTCGAACTGGGGGTCGCGCAGCTTCACCGAGACCACGGCCGTGAGCCCCTCGCGCACGTCCTCGCCGGAGAGGTTGTCCTCTTTCTCCTTGAGCAGCCCGTGGTCGCGGGCGTACTTGTTGAGCGTTCGCGTGAGGGCGGAGCGAAAGCCGCTGAGGTGCGCGCCGCCCTCACGGGTGTTGATGTTGTTGGCGAAGGAGTGGATCGACTCCTGATAGGAGGAGTTCCACTGCATCGCGACCTCCGCGGCGCCCTCCTCGGACTCGCCGGCGAAGAACACGACCTTGCGGTGCACGGTGTCCTTGTTCTCGTTGAGGTATGCGACGAAGTCCTCGATCCCGCCGTCGTACTGGAACTCGGCTGCGTGGCCCTCAGCCCGCTCGTCGACAATCGAGATCTTCAGGCCGCGGGTGAGGAAGGCGGTCTCGCGCAGGCGCTCCTCGAGCGTGCGGAAGTCGAAGTCGAGCGTCTCGAAGATGTCGGCGTCGGGCAGGAACGTCACGGAGGTGCCCGTCTGCGCGCCCTTGGCGAGCGGCTCGCCCGTGCGCAGCTCCGACTGGGGTACGCCGCGGGCGTACTCCTGCGTGAAGACGTGGCCGTCGCGGCGAATCTCGACGTCCAGGCGCTCGGACAGCGCGTTGACGACCGACACGCCGACGCCGTGCAGGCCGCCGGAGACCTTGTAGCCGCCGCCGACGCCGAACTTGCCGCCGGAGTGGAGCACGGTCAGCACGACCTCGACGGCCGGTTTGCCCTCTTTCTCCATGATCGCCACGGGGATGCCGCGGCCGTTGTCGACCTCCGTTACGGAGTTGTCGGGGTGGATCGTGACGGACACCTCGGTGCAGAAGCCGGCGAGCGCCTCGTCGACCGAGTTGTCGACGAGCTCGTAGACGAGGTGGTGCAGGCCCATCACGCCGGTCGAGCCGATGTACATGCCGGGGCGCTTGCGGACTGCCTCCAGGCCCTCGAGCACGGTGATGTCCTGTGCGTCGTAGCTCGCGGAGCCGCCGTTTTTGGACGGGTCGACCGCGCGGTTCCTCTCGTCGCTCCCTCCGGAGCTGCTGCTGCCTGTTGCCAATGACCCTCCGATGACGTGAGAACGCCCCGGAATCCGGGGCGCGAGGTCCACGGCCGGGGCGAATCTGTTGTGCTGTGAATGATAGCACGACGGGCCCCGAAAGAACGGCCTCGAAGGCCTCTAAATCCCTGCAAAATGGCGGGAAACGAGGTGCCCGGCGGCGGGGTCTCCGTGGGCGTGTCGCGGGCGCGCTCAGCCTGTGCGGCAACGCAGCGCGTGGATGCGCCGCGCGCCGAGCGCGTCGTTGAGGCGCTCGAGCAGCTCGCCGCTCATGAGGTCGAGCTCCTGCGCCCACACGGCCGCCGAGCAGGTGATCGTCAGCACGCCGTCGCGCTCGCCCGTGGGCCGCGCCTCGGCGGCGATCAGCTCCCCGGCGACCGAGCCCCACAGCTCCTGCACGCGCGCGAGCTGGCTCGCCGGGGCCAGCCCGGCGGTCAGCGCTTGCAGGGCCCTCGCCAACGGTCTCGGCGCCGGGCGGCTCACGCGGCGAGCGCCTCCTGAAGGACGGCGCCCGGGCGGACGTGCAGACGCGCGACGTCCCGGTCGCCCGAGCCGGGCACGTGCGAGAGGTCGGTGGTGGCGATGACCGCCTGGCCGCCGGCGCGCAGCTCGCGGGCGAGCAGCTCGCGGCGCTGGCCGTCGAGCTCGCTCATCACGTCGTCGAGCAGCATCAGCGGGATGCGCCGGCGCTCCATCGCGAGCACGGTTCGCTCGGCCAGCAGCAGCGCGAGCAGCGCCAGGCGCTGTTCGCCCTGGGATCCGTAGGCGCGCAGGTCGCGCCCGTCGCGGCGGATCGCGAGCTCGTCGCGGTGGGGCCCGTGGGCGGTATACCCACGCTCCAGGTCCCCGTCGAGGCGCTCCGCGAGCTCGGCCAGGAACCCGTCCTCGTCCTCGGCTCGCGAGCGCGGCCGATAGTCGAGCGTGACCGTGCCGTTGCCGCCGAGCTCGCCCGCGTGCCGCGCGAAGGGCGCCCGCAGCAGCTCCGCGGCGGCGGCACGGTGGGCGCGCAGCTCCAGCGCGACGGCCGCGAGCGCGCGGTCCCAGGTGGAGAGGCTCGCCCGCGCGGAGCCGCCCGCGCGGATGCGGACGAGCAGCGCGTTGCGCTGCGCGAGCGCGGCCGAGTAGCGCCGGCGCGTGTCCGCCCGCGCCGGCCAGACGGCGGCGGCGAACTGGTCGAGGTGGGCGCGGCGCACGGCCGGCGGGCCCTTGACCAGCTCGAGGCGGTCGGGCAGGAACACGCTGATCAACGGCCTCACGTCCGCCGCGAGCAGCCCGTCGACGCTCGCGCCGTCGACGGTCATGCGCTTGGCCAGTTGCTCCCCGGCCGAGAAGGCGCCGAAGGCCACCGTCAGCTCGTGCGGGCGGTCCTCCTCGCACAGCCGCACGGTCACACGCGTCGCCTGCGAGCCGAAGCCGATCAGCTCGCGGTCGTTGCGTGTGCGGGGCGAGCGCCCGGTGCAGCCGAAGTACAGCGCCTCCAGGAGGTTGGACTTGCCGGCGCCGTTGGCGCCGTGTACGACGGTCAGGCCGGCGCCGAGCGAGGCCTCGGCGCGCGCGTAGGTGCGAAAGTCCCGCATCTGCACGCCGAGGACGCGTGCTTCGCCGGCCATGGGCTCACACGTTGAGGCGAATCGGCATGATCAGGTACACGAAGTCGCCCGTGTCCGGCGACTCGATCAGGCCGGGGCGCAGCGGGCTGATCAGCTTGAGCACGAGCTCGTCGGACTCGATGCTCTCCAGCCCCTCGCGCAGGAACTCGGGGTTGAAGCCGATCTCGAACGGCTCGCCGGCGAACGGCACGGGGATCGCCTCGCGCGCCTCGCCCACGTCCGGGGTCTGAGCCGAGACCGTCAGCTCGCCCTCGCTGAAGCGCAGCCGCAACGGCGCGTTCTTCTGGGCCAGCAGGCTGATGCGGCGCACCACGTCGGTCAGCTCGGCGCTGGCGATGCGCAGTTCGTGCTCGACGGACTCGGGGAGCAGCTGGCGGTAGTTGGGGAACTGGCCGTCGATCAGGCGCGAGGAGAGCACGACGTCGCCGATCTCGAAGATCACCTGGTTCTGCCCGACGCTGACGGCGATCGTCTCCGGCGAGGACTGCTGGGCGATGCGCACGAGCTCCTGCAGGGCGCGCGCCGGGACGTTGGCCTCGAGGCTGCCGTCGAGCGACTGCGCGAGGGCCGTCTCCTTCACGCTCAGGCGGTAGGAGTCGGTCGCGACCATCCGCAGCTCGCTGCCTGCGGCGGTCATGAGGATGCCGGTGAGCACGGGGCGCGTCTCGTCGCGCGAGGCCGAGCGCGCCACCCGAGAGATCGTCTGCGTGAATGCCTCGGCGGGCAGCACGACGCGGGTGTCTGGGCTGGGCGAGGGCAGCGAGGGGAAGTCCTCGGTGCGCAGGGTGCGCAGGTGGAAGGTGGCCGGCCCGGCCAGCAGCTCGACGTCCTGCTCGGCGGCGCGCAGCTCGAGCGTGAGCTCCGGCGAGGGCAACGAGCGCACGACGTCGAGCAGCAGCCGCGCGGGCAGCACCACCGAGCCGGGCCGTGCGACCTGGGCCGCGAGTGGAACGCGCAGTCCGATCTCCATGTCGGTCGCCAGCAGTTCGGGCGCGGAGTCCGCGGGCGCGGAGACCATCACGCCGGAGAGGGCCTGTACGGCGCTGCGCGAAGAGGCTACGCGGCTCGTGGTTTGCAGTTGGGAGAGCAGATCGGCTGTCGAGAGGGAGAGCTTCATGGCAACTCAGGTGTTCAAGGGAGTAGTAGGGGCTGTGGACGGTGTGGAAAGCGTTGATGGAGGCCGGGATCGCGGTGGAGTGGTGTGGGTGTGTCTGTGGATGGGCAAACGCTAAGTCTCTCAGGAGCTGCGGTCGGCGGGTTGGCTGGGTTGCGCGCTGGCCGGTAGAGCAAGCGCGCGCTGGATGTTCTCCACAGCTTGGCCCGAGGCTGGGTCGGAGGCGATGCGGTGTGCCGCCCGCCGGCACGCGTGCATGACGGTGGTGTGATCGCGTCCGCCGAAGTGGCGTCCGATCGCCGGCAGCGACTCGTCTGTCAGCTCGCGGGCGAGGTACATCGCAAGCTGGCGAGGCCATGCGATGCGGGCGGCGCGGGCGGGAGAGAGGAGCTCCTCGCGCGTGAGCCCGAACAGCTTGCATGTGGCGTCCTGGATGTCGGCGACCGAGCGGCTCGCGCGGGGCGTCGGGAGCGCCTGTGGATAGAGGCCGTCGAGCACGCGCCCGGCGAGCTCGGTGGTGACGGGCTTGCCGGTCAGCGAGCTGTAGGCGACCACGCGGATCAGCGCCCCCTCGAGCGCTCGCACGTTCGAGCACACGCGCCCGGCGATCAGCTCGAGGGGCTGCTCGTCGGCGAGGGCGATGTGGTCGTGCTGCGCGCGCTTTCGCAGGATCGCGAGCCGTGTCGTGGGGTCTGGGGGTCGGATGTCCGCGACGAGGCCGGCCTGGAAGCGCTCTCGGAGCCGGTCCTCGAGCGCTTCCAGGTCGCTCGGCGGACGGTCGGAGGTGAGCACGAGCTGCCGGCCGCTGTCGTGCAGGGCGTTGAAGGTGTGGAAGAACTCCTCCTCGGTGCGCGTCTTGCGTTCGAGGAACTGGACGTCGTCGAGCAGCAGCACGTCCACGTCGCGGAAGCGGAGCTTGAATGCCTCGGTCTGGCCGCTCGCGAGCGCGGCCAAGAAGGCGTTGGTGAAGCCCTCGCCGGTACTCATGCGCACGGTCAGCCCGGGGTGGTGGGCGCAGAGCAGGTTCGCGATCGAGCTAAGCAGGTGCGTCTTGCCGACGCCGGGCGGGCCGCAGAGGTAGAGCGGGTTGTAGGCGTGCCCTGGCATCTCGGCGACGGCCAGCGCGGCCGCGTGGGCCAGGCGGTTGCTGTCGCCGATCACGAACTGGTCGAAGGTCAGCTTGGGGTTGGAGGGAACGGTGCTGGTGTCGAGGCGCACCGCCTCGGCGGCGTGTCTGCCGGGCGCGTGCTCCGGTCCTCGGGATCGGTGCGCCTCCGAGGTGGCCTGACCCTCGGGCGCGCCGATGAGCTCGAAGCATGCGCCGGTCCCGAGGGTGAGCTCGACGCTCGCGTGGATCACTCGCCCGAAGCGCTCGCGCGTCCAGCGGCACGCGGGCGGCGTGGCCTGGATGACGAGCGTGTCGCCTCGCAGCTCGACCGGGCGCAGCGGCTCCAGCCAGATGCGGAACGTCGACTCGTCGACGACGAGGGCAAGCTGGGCCTGTACCTGCGACCAGATGTGATCGAGCTCGCGGCTCACGGCAGCGTCGGTTCGCTCCTCTCCGAGGAAGGTGTTGCGGGACTATCGAAGTGGGGCCGCGGCGGCCCGGTCGGGCGACTATAGCCAACGCCCTGTTGGCGGTTTCCGCGCTGCCCGCATTTGGCGAGAAAAACCGCGGCGGCGGCGTGGGCCGGCGGGGCCTATACTGCATTGGCTCATGAAGCGCACCTACCAGCCGAAGAAGCGCAAGCGGGCTCGTACCCATGGATTCCGGGCGCGGATGGCCACGCGGGCGGGGCGCCTGACGCTCAAGCGCCGGCGTGACAAGGGGCGCAAGCGCCTGTCTGCGTGAGGGCTGCGGACGTGCCTACGGCAGGGGCACGCTGAGGTGGCCCAAGCATCCGCAAGGAGCGGGCGGCTGTCGCGCAGCGCGGAGTTCGAGCGTGTCTATCGACAGGGGCGCTCCACGGCGAACCGCCACCTCGTGCTCTACACGTTCCCGAACGCGGCCGTAGATCGTCCGCGTCTGGGCCTGTCGGTCTCGCGCAAGGTCGGGGGCGCGGTCGAGCGCAACAGGCTCAAGCGGCTGCTGCGCGAGGCGTTCGCACGGGAGCTCGAGGGCCTGCGCTCGGGCCAGGACGTGGTCGTCGTCGCCCGCCCGCCCGCGGGCGAGCTGGCCGAGCGCGAGGGTCTTGCCGGCGTCGACGAGGCGCTCTCCGAGCTGATCGCGAAGGCTGGCCTGCGCGCCGGCCCCGCGGACGAGCCGGGATCGGCGGGATGAGCTCTCCAGGCGCGCACGGGCAGCCACCGGCGCCGGTCCACGGACCCGCGCTGTTCGCGCGCATGGTCGTGGTGAGCCCGATCGTGCTCTACCAGCGCTTCGTCTCACCGGCGCTGCCGCGGCGCTGCAAGTACGAGCCGACGTGCTCGCGCTATGCGCTCGCGGCGATTCGGGAGTACGGCATACTCAAGGGGCTGGTGCTCGCGGGCTGGCGGCTGCTGAGGTGCAACCCGCTGAGCCACGGCGGATACGATCCGGTGGAGGCCCAGCGAGTGTTCAGCTCCGGCGCGCGCCGGGGTCCCGATTGCTGCTCCGGTTCTTCCCCGGCCGCCCGGCGTCCGGCCTGAGAGCCGGCGCAGCAGGGCTTATCACCGTGCACACCAACGCGACCGCAAAGACCCTCTGACGATGCCGATTCTCGCCAACGTGATCCAGGACGCGTTCTCGCCTCTGATCACCGTTTTCGAAGAAATCATGGTGTTCATCCACGCCAACATCGTTGGCGGCAGCTGGGGGCTCTCGATCGTAGGCCTGACCGTCCTGATCCGCGCGATCCTCGTGCCGCTCACGTACCGGCAGCTGAAGGGCATGCAGGAACTGCAGCGCCACGCGCCCGAGCTGAGCAAGCTCAAAGAGCGCTACAAGGACGACAAAGAACGCCAGCAGCAGGAGATGATGAAGTACTACAAAGAGCACGGGATCAACCCGCTCGCCTCGTGCCTGCCGCTGCTCCTGCAGTTCCCGGTGTTCATCTCGCTGTTCTACATGCTGCGCACCGACCTGAAGAAGCACATCTGCGGCACGCAGCTGCTCTCGTACTACAACGCGCACGGCAACCTCGCGACCAAGTACAAAGCCGCCTCGCACATCGGGAGCGTCGCGCACCTGCCGGGCAAATTCATCGAACAGACGACGTGCAACACGGTCGCGCCGCATTCGGCGAAGTTCCTGTTCCTGCCCGACATCACCAACAAGGCCACGGGCGTGGCCCTGATCGTGCTGATCGTCCTCTACGTGGGCTCGCAGCTGGCCTCGACGTTCATCGCCACGGCGACCACGGACTCCAGCCAGCGCTGGCTGTTCCTGCTGATCCCGGTCGTGTTCGTCGTGATCCTCTACCGCTACCCGGCGGGGCTGCTGGTCTACTGGATCACGACGAACCTGTGGACGATAGGGCAGCAGTATCTGATCAAACGCCGGCTGCCGCCCCCGGAGAAACCCGCGAGCAGCTCCAACGGGAAGCCGACTCGCTCACTGCGCCAGTCGATCGTGGAGGCGGCGGGCGGCGCCGCGAGCCCGGCGCCGAAGCCGGAGGTCGCGGGCGCTGGATCGAGCGTGTCCACGCCGTCGGCGGGACCGCCCCCGCGGTCGCCGCGTAAGAAGAAGAAACGATCGGGGAGGCGAAGATGAGCGAGAGCGGCGGGTCCGACGCCGAGCTCCAGGACGATCTCGAGCCGGCCGAGGCGCTCGAAGAGATGCTCGAGGAGATCGCGGAGAGCCTGCAGCTCGACGTGGACGTCGAGGTCGAGGATCGCAAGGATGTGCTGTGCGGACGCCTGGAAGGGGAGGACGTGGGGCTATTCATCGGCCGGCACGGGCAGACGATCGACGCGGTGCAGCACCTCGCGCAGAGGATCGTCTTCCCCGAGGGGCCGTCGTCGGTACGCGTCGTGATCGACGCCAACGGCTACCGGGACCGGCGCGCCGACGCGCTGCGAGCGGAGGCCGACGAAGCCGCCGAGCAGGCGCTCGGCACGGGACGGCCAGTGGAGCTCGACCCCCTGCCGCCGTTCGAGCGACGCATCGTCCATGAATACCTGCGCGAGCGGGGAGGCGTCGAAACCCACAGCGAGGGCGACGAGCCGGAGCGCTACCTCGTAATCACCCCGCAGTCGGACTCCTGAGCAGCGGCTCGCTGCTGGGGCGGTCGTGTTTCACGGGAAACGCCGCGGGGCGCCGGGATGCGCGGCTGCCGGCCGGTGTTTCACGGGAAACGCGGACCGTGCAGGCCGGGCTAACCACCCAGCCATGTTTCACGGGAAACGCTCCCAGGTGGGGCGATGACCCGGCCCGAGATCGGCGCCGGGGCGCCTGAGCGGTGGCTCTCCGCCGAGCAACGCGGTCGCCTGGAGGCGATGCTGGCGTTGCTCGAACGCGATGAGCACGCCCCCAGCTCGGTGCGCGACCGCCGCGGTGCGCTCGACGTGCACGTCGCCGATTCGCTCGTCGCGCTGGAGCTCGAGGCGCTCCGTACGGCGGAGCGGGTGGTCGATCTCGGCAGCGGCGCCGGGTTCCCCGGGGCCGCGATCGCGCTCGCGAGGCCGGCCGCCACGGTCTGTCTCGTCGAGAGCCAGCGGCGCAAGTGCGACTTCCTGCTGGGGATGCGCGAGGCCGGTGCGCTCGCGAACGTGCAGGTGGTGTGCGCGCGCGTCGAGGAGTGGCGAGAGGGGCTGGGACGCGCCGATGCGGCGCTGGCGCGCGCGCTCGCGCCCCAGCCCGTGGTGCTCGAGTACGCGGCGCCGCTGTTGCGAGTGGGCGGCTTGCTGGTCGACTGGCGCGGGCGGCGGGATCCGGCGGACGAGGCGGCGGCGGCGGTCGCGGCGCGCGAGCTCGGGCTGCGGCCGCTCGAGGTGCGCCACGTGATCCCGTTCGCGGCCGCCGAGGCGCGGCACCTGCACGTGTTCGAGAAGGTCGAGCCGACGCCGGCGCGCTTTCCGCGCCGGGCGGGGATGGCGCGCAAGCGCCCACTTGGCAGCGGCTGAGCGGCCGGCAATCGCGCAACGCGCGGCACGCCGGAGGGGAGGGGAGGGCCACGGCGGCCCGATCGGCGCTAGCGTGCGCGTTCGTGGGCACCGTTTACGCAGTGGCTAACCAGAAGGGCGGCGTGGGCAAGACGACGACGGCCGTCAACGTCGCCGCGTGCATCGCGGAGGCGGGCTTCGCGACGCTGCTCGTGGACGTCGACCCGCAGGCAAACGCGACCGTCGGCCTGGGCATCCCGCGCACGCAGACGCCCGGCCTCTACGAGGTGCTCGCGGGCGCGGCGAGCGCGCGCGAAGCGTTCTGCGAGACGCCGATCCCAGGTCTGCTGGCGCTGCCGGCGGGGCCGGGGCTGGCGGGCGCCAACATCGAGCTGCCGCGCCTCGACGGCTACGAGCAGCGGCTCAGGGAGTGCCTGGAGCCGATCAGGGAGAGCTTCCGTTACATCATCCTGGACTGCCCGCCGTCGCTGGGGCCGCTGACGGTGGCCGCGCTGGTGGCGGCCGACCGGGTGATCGTGCCGGTACAGACGGAGTACTTCGCGCTGGAGGGGCTGGCGGGGCTGCTGGACACGCTCGACCTGGTGCAGCGCGAGCTGAACCCGGGGCTGGCGGTGGCGGGGATGCTGCTGACGATGCACGACGCGCGCACGCGGCTCGGCCAGGACGTCGAGCGGGAAGTGCGCACGCACTTCCCGGACCTTGTCTTCGACACGGTGATACCGCGGAACGTGCGCGTGGGCGAGGCGCCGAGCTACGGTTTGCCGGTGACCCACCACGACCCCCTCAGCGCCGGAGCGGAGGCTTACTTCGAGCTCGCCAAGGAGGTGGCCGCGCGTGGCTAAGCCGAGGCCGGGCATGGGCAGGGGTCTCGGGGCGATCCTGTCTGTGTCCAACGAGGGCACCGCGCGCGCGGAGGAGGAGCTGCGAGAGCTGCCGGTCGAGCTGATCGGGCCGAACCCGAAACAGCCGCGGCGGCGCTTCGACGAGGACTCGCTGCAGGCGCTCGCCGGATCGCTGGGCGAGCACGGGGTGCTGCAGCCGGTGCTCGTGCGCCCGCGCCCGGGCGGCCGCTACGAGCTGGTCGCGGGCGAGCGCCGCTGGCGCGCGGCGCAGCTGGCCGGCCTCGCGCGGATCCCGGCGCTGGTGCGCGAACGCGAGGACGCCCGCGCGCTGGAGGCGGCGCTGGTCGAGAACATGGCGCGCGAGGACCTCAACCCGATCGAGGAGGCGCGCGCGTGCGCGGCGCTGGTCGAGGAGCTGGGGCTCACGCGCGAGGACGTCGGCAGGCGCGTCGGGCGCAGCCGTGTCGCCGTCAGCAACCTCGTGCGGCTGCTCGACCTGCCCGACGAGGCGGTCGAGCTGATCGAGGCGGGCGCGCTCAGCGAGGGCCACGGCCGCGCCCTGCTGCTCGCGCACGACCACGCCGAGCGTCGCCGGCTGGCGCGCGCGGCGGCGCAGGCGCAGTGGTCGGTGCGGGTCACCGAAGAGCGGGCGCGCGCGGCCAACGAGCCGCGGGGCGAGGCCGGCAAGCCGTCGGCGGGCCGTGGGCAGGCGCATCCCGACCAGGAGGAGGCGGCACGGGAGATCGCGCAGGCGCTCGGCTCGGCGCTCGGCGCCGAGGTCGTCGTCAAGCCCACGCGCGACGGGCGTTACAGCGCCCAGATCTCCTTCGGCACGCCCGCGGAGGCGCTCGAGCTCGCGCGGCGCGTCAGCCCGCGCGCGGTGGCGTAGAATCGTGCGGCAGCGGGCGATTAGCTCAGTCGGTTAGAGCGCTTCTCTGATAAGGAAGAGGTCCCTGGTTCGAATCCAGGATCGCCCATGGAGAGCCTCATCGCTGAGCGGCCATTGCCTTGACGATCCGCTCGGGGGCGCCGGCTAGTAGGGCGCTAGCCATCGCGCCGCGGATGGAGGTGCCACTCGGGTAGGTGGCTGCTCGAAGGCGCTCGCTGATCGTCGACCTTGCAGGGCTCGGCGTGTCCTGCCAGTTGATGCCGCCGATCAGGTCTTGGGCGATCCATGCGAGCGAGGCGATCCCGAGCGCCCCCCCGATGACAACCGATTCGGGGTTAAAGGCGTCGATTATGGGAGCCAGGGCGATGCCGAGCGCTCGTGCACCGGAGCGCAGGAGCTCGTCGAGCTCGTCGGCGCTCTTGGCAAGCTCGACGAGCTTGCTTGCGGACATGTCCCCGAAGCCCCGCCCTTCAATGCTCGCGAGCGAGAAGGCATCCTCAACAGGCACCCACGTGCGGGTTTCGCCCGGCCCCGGCAGCTCGGTCATCCCAAGTCGCCCAGCCAGTCCGTCCGCCCCACGGTAGATCCGATGGTCGATCAGCAGGCTGCACGAGCAGCGGCGGCTGACCTTGACGTACAGCGCGTCGCGCCGGTCGCGCAGCGCGCCCCACAGGTGCTCCGTGAGCGCACTCGCGTTGTAGTCGCTCTCCACGGTGGGTGCCGGGAGCTCTGGCAGGTCGGGCAGTTGTACGTCCACCACCTCCCAGGAGCGATCCATCCCCCTCGGCGCGGACTGAAGCCTGCGGGTCCGCTTGTTGACCGCCCCGGGGAGGCTGACCCCTACGGCCCAGATCTGGGACGCGTCGATCTGCGCCTTGTCGATCAGGACCTGGATGCGCTCGGCGGCCCACTCGAAGCTTATGGACGCGGGCCGATCGTTGCCGGGCACTTCAAAGGCCCCGGGCTCGTCGAGCGGCATCAGCTGGGAGTGGATATCGCCAAGCGCCACGCGGTGGTGCCGTTGCCCGAAGTCGATCCCCACCACGTATCCGTTCTTGGTGGGGTCGAGCCGCAGGCCGAGGCGGGAGTCCACGAGTAGGTCTTTGGCCCGAGCTACAAGCCCGGACACGGTCGGTCGCGACAGGCCGATCTCGGCCGCGATCGCCGTCTGGCTCGGCCCGCGGAACTCTGCCACGCGCCAGTCTCGTGCATTGCGCATGCCGTTGCGGTGCAAGGCTCGAGCGAACCGCACATCGCTGTCCTCGCGGTCCAGCCCATCCGCGGAAGGCTCGGTCATCAGATGTTCATCCCAGCGATCATCTAATGCACAGTATGCCGATCTTGTCTATTTTCCTGCTCGGCAACTTGCAGGCAGGCTTAAATTACTGTTGATGTCGGGAACTGGGAAAGAATTTGTCAATCGTGTTGACGCCCAGGCAAAGAGGCGGTATAAGTTCCGATCATCACTCGCCATGCCCATTGTCGAACGGACGGAGTAGCCGGTGCCAGCACCACCCGCCACGAGCACATCTCCGACGCCGCTGATTCTCGGCGCGGCCGCTACCACTGCTCTTATGGCCCAGTAGTTCTTACGCCGCCGCCTCGGCATCCGCCAGCCATACGAACCATCCCGCTCTACGGCATCGGAAGGAGACGTCCTTGTTGCCCGCTACCCACAAATCATGCTCACGGAGGGCCAATCCATGAGCGACCCCGACCGCGTTCACTGGGAAGACGAGGTCGCTGCTGCGGTGCTCGTCGAACGGCAGCACGTGGACATAACCGAGCGAGACCGACTGCTTCCGACGTTTATGTACGTGGCAGAAATCGTGGAGGAGATCGGGAGCACGCCAGCACAGCCGAGCAGCGCGCGCGCCCGCATCGAGGTCGAGCGCCGCTTGCCCTGGCGTTTCATGCGCGACCTCTTCCGGCCAGAGCTTCCGACGGCTAGCGCCTTCGCGCGCAAGCGCGCCGAGCTCGCGGCAGAACGTGTGCTCGAGCGTTGGCGGCGCCAGAGCGCCAGGTACGGAGAGGTCAACTGCATACCCTTAGATGCCGCTCCGGGGTATGCGTTCATGAAGCTTTCAGATCTTGGCGAGCGAATGAACGCCGAGCGCTTGTGCGGCTCCCCCGTCCGCAACCCCGAAGCCTTTCTCACGCATACCATCGAAAGCGCGGTCCAACGCGACATGCAGACGATCATCAAGCACGCGCGTCCCAGGGCATATCTGCTCTACACACGGACCCGGAAGTTCGAGAAGCAGCTACGCCAGCTGCATCCGGCGCTGAGCCCCGACGAATGCACAGACCAGGCCGCCGCCAAAGCCGTCGAAGAGCTCGACCGACTCGGCGGCTGCCTGGACAGGGTGGTCTACGGCGAGTCCTTCGACGCGGCTGTCGCGGATCTCGGCTACGAGCTGGTGGTCGAAGAGGATCTCGCCGACGCCATCCAGAGGATCGTGTCTCGCGGCCTCTTCACGGACTTCGACCGCGACACGTGGAACCTCTGGCGAGAGGCCGGCTTCAGCGGGCACGCCATCGACTGGGTGGGCAAGCGCAAATTGCGCGGAAACACCGGCCCGCAGCGACTGCTGACCCTTCTTAGGAAGCTGAAAGACCACCTGGGCCGGGGGTTCTTCGGCTACACGTGAGATGCGGCGATCTTCGGCCTTGACCCTCGCCGCCTCCGGAAGCTACACAGAACCCTGCGCGATCGGCTCGTCGTGCTCCTCGCCGCAGCTCAGCGCGAGCCTCGCGCTGTTGATGCGCTGAGCGAGCCCCAGCTCGAAGGCGGCGCGGGCCGGCGACTCCGGTGGCTCATCCACCATCGCGGTGCACACTGCCTTGAAGTAGTCGCTGAGCCCGTCTCGCACAAACTCGACCGCCTGCTGGAGCAGCGGATCCGCGACGTGCAGGGGTGTCTGGGGCTCGCGCGCGAGCGCGCGAGCCGCTTCGAGCATCTCCTCCGTCGGGGCGCTCAGCAGAGCCATCGGTGGCAGTGTGTCATCCGCAACTGACGTCACAGCATCTGCCCCCGCGGGGATCGTCGCGCGTGTAGCGTCAGAGTGACTGCAAAACTTTGCCTCGTCCATTGTCATGGGAGCAATGCATTTTACGCATGTGCCGCTGACCCCTGGCCGATTGGACGATGGCGCCCATACCACCAGCTCGACGGTCACGAGCGGTGCTGTCCACTCAGCGGGCATCACCAGCACGACTGGCTGAGGCGCCGGCGCGGCATGTCGCGGCGCCCGGGGCGACCTCCGAAGTGCCTCTGTGGTGCGTGTGGGCCTCACGAGGCCCGCCGCACGTCGTCGAGGTCCCAGTGTGGCTCCGACTCGGTCCCTGCTTTGAGCGCGCCCTGCGTGCGAATCCTGTGCGTGAGCCGGTCCCTGCGACTCGCATATGTTTCCACCAGGTCCGGGACGTCTCTCATGGCTCGCGCCCGCAACTGCGCGATCAGCTGGCGCGTGACGCCTCGCTCGATATCGACGATCTTTCGCAGGCGTTCCTCCTGCTCGGCGCGGTTGAGCTTCGCGTGCAGGGTAGCCTCCGCGAGGATCTCCCCCGCCTCGATCCTGGCAGCCGCGTCCCCCTGCTCCTCGGCGAGCTCGTAACGGCGGAAGCGACGTTCATCCGAGTCCCGTTGAATCTGCTCATACAGCGTGGGGTCGCCCATCAACGTGAGCGTCTTGAAGCAGACCGGTATCGAGTCGAGCAGCAGCACGAACATAATCAGCACCAGCTCGGCCATGGTCATCGCCGGGTGTTCCGAGCTGAGCTCGCCAAGTGCCTGAATGCGATCGAGCAGCCCGATCGGGGCGCCATATCGTGCAACCAAATTGGCCTCGCTTTCGTCGTACTGCTTGCGCAGCGTCGCAAGTTCGGAGTCGACGACTTCAAGGCGCGCCTGTGCAAGGTCCTGGTTGTGCTTGCCGTCAGATTTGGCTTCGGTCACCAGCGTGTCTTCGAGGCTGCGCAGCCGGCTTTCAGTCTCGGCCGCCTGGGAGCTAAGCTCATTCGCCTGCTCCGACTTCGCCCGGTATGCGGGACCCGCGCCAATGTGGTGCGTCCCGCAGGTGCCGTCGAGCTCGCAGATGGCCTGCTGCCGTGCCGAGCGAAGCTCATCCTGCTGTTCTTTGAGCTGCGCGCTGAGCGCGGCGAAGTCCTTGCTACCGGCGAGCACGCTGCTGACCGGGCTCGCACTGGCCGCGGCCTGCTGTTCGCTCTGCTCGCGCCCGAGAACGTGAATCTGGCTGTACTGGCCTTCCAGCTCCGCGCGCGCTTTGGCTAGGTCGGCCTGTCGATCCTGAAGGGCTCGCGCTGTAACTTCGTTGTGGAACACGTCCAGCACGAGCGGCCCGGAGATCACCACCCCGATCACGACGGCGAGCAGCACGCGCGGTGCCGCAAGCGCGATCGTCCGCGGCGGCGTGGCTTGCCGGCGCAGCGTGAGCACGACCCACCTGTCCAAGTTCATGATCGAAACACCCCAGAACAAGCCACCGCAGAGCGCAGCTACCAGTGGCATGTGCAGCCACTCGTGGAGCGCTAGCGTCCCTGCGGTGGCCGCGAGGATCGAGGTCGACAAGATCGCGCCGCCCATCGCGATCAGCCTCGCCTGCTCCGAGCGGCAGCGGGCGAGGCACGAGAAGTCGGCACCTGCGAGCCATAGGAGAAATGGGCTCATGAGGTCACGCTCCCGTCACGTGAAGCAAGCTCTTCGGCGGGCAGGTAGAGGTCGGCCGGTCCTCCTGCGATGCGTATCGCAGCGTGCTCACGCACGCCGACCACCTCGACCACGTCACCCGGCCGGATTCCGAGACGCCGCAGTGTAAGGCCGCTCTGCCCGTCCTCGAGCGTCAGCCCGGCGTCGATCATGTCCGGGCTCGCGATCTGCCGTCCCGATCGTTCCCACGGTCCTCCGCACTCAACACAGCGTGCGTCGCGCTGCCAGCGATGGGCGGGCGCTCCGACCTCGCAGGTCGCCAGGCAGTCTGGCGTGGGGCAATTGGCGCGCTCCACGTACACATCCGGCAGAAACAACCGTGCACCAGGCTCGTCCAGGCGAGAGAGTAGCTCGGCTGCCGTGGCCGAACTCGAGAGCTCCACCTCCAATGCTCTCGGGAGGCGTCGGTGCGCACTCGCACATACTGGGTCGGGCTGCGGATGAAAGGCGCGGCTCGTGCCGGACCTGAGATCGAAGGCGACCCGCCGCGCCACAGGCTCACGCTCGTGCAGGAGGTTCATGGCAGCCTCGGTGCACATCCCACCGAGTGCCGCCGCGCCAGCCTGAATCGCGGGTACGACGCCGGCCGCTTGGGCGTAACGCGCGTAGTGCTCGCAGGAGAAGGCACCGGGCAGCGACGGTCCGGTGCAACTCCAGCACGGCGCGTCGCGCGGCTCGCCGCTACGCGGATACACGCCCATGCCCAGGTTCGCACCGGAGAAGCCGCCGTCGACGATCGGCAGGTTGCACAACATCGCCGTCCTGGCGAGATAGGCGCGGGCGACCAGCGAGTCGACACACGCCGCGATCACGTCCACGTCGTCGAACGCGCCCAAACCGAGCTCCTCGATCCACGTATCCGCCACGCGAATGTTGGGCGCCTCATCGATGTGGATCTGGCGGAGCTCGCGCCCGACGCAGCTGGCCTTCGGCAGCCGCTCGGCCGGAAGGTAGGAGCCGCGTCGGGGATGTAGTGGTGAGCGGGACCGATTGTGGTCCTCGAAGACATCGCCGTCGACGATGCGAAGCTCACCCACGCCGCTCAAGGCGAGGTTCATGGCGACGTTCTGCCCGAGGGCGCCGGCTCCGACGACCAGGATGCAGGCGTTCTTGAGGATCTCAGGGTCATAGCCCGCTAGGCGGGCGCGACTTTGTATGCCGGGGGTGGTGGTTATCAGGGCCATGTGGCTCCCTCCTGAAGCAGGTGTGTAGGACGTCGGCAGACTTCAGTCGATGCAGAGGCAGTCTTTGCCTCGCGTGCACTGCGAGATCGGTCGTCCGCAAGCGACCCCGATCGCATCGGGATTCCTGCGGGTGGTGCCGCTGAATCGGCTCGGCGGAGCAGGTTTACCCGCGCCTATCGGGTTGCGCCGCGGGCTTCTCGGCGCCCGGGACGGCACCGTCCCGCTTCCCTTAAAACGTGGAGGCGCCGATCTTTGCGCACCCGAGAATCCAGGGCGCGAGTCTGCGTGCAGGGTGGGGGTTTCCGACATACGTGCCCGGATGCGTAGATCCCACACCCAGAGCCCGATCGCGAGGGCTCCGACGACTCCGAGCACGGCGACGATCAGTGCGATCATGGCAGTCGGAGCCCGCTGGTCGTCGCATCGCCGAGGCCATCGTCGCCAAGCAGGCCTCCATTGGCCCGCGAGCGCTGCACCTGGAATTCGAGCAGGTGCTCCATGTGGGTCGCGTCGCTCTTTGCGCGGAAGGCGCTGTTAGGCGCCGCGGATCCTTCGATCGCATGGGTGGCCTGAGATTTCACGAGCGCCTCGCCCGCCGTGCGGCCGGCGTCCCGTGCGGCTGTGAGGGCGTGGAGCGAGATCGCTATCGCGAGCGTCGCAAGTACGAGCAGGCCTACGCCATACGCCTGGACGCAGGTTGCCCTCACCCGCTGGTAGGTGGGCACAGTGGGCCTGTGCCTGCGCCCACGATTGCCATCAGCACGCGGGATCGGGCTCGTCGCCTGCGTTTGCCCATCCGCCTGCGGGTCCGCAAGGGTGGCCTCCGGGCCAACGAATACCCGGTATCGGTCCGTCGGTCGACACAGGCCTGAGATCACCAGGCCGACAGCGCCGGGCTGCTGCCACACCCGTTGCTCTCGTCGGTCCACAGCAGAGAAGTACGCCTCGAACCGAGGGTGCGTATGACCCCAGCCGACGGGCGCGAGCCAAGGGTCGTGAGCGCGCGCTCGCGCCGTCATCCGCTCGGCTCCGGCCGCTGTGATCGTAACGGTCGTAGGGGTGCCCAGCACCTCGCCGGGGTAGGGCTTCTCGAGCCTGCTGACGACCGTGCAGTGGTTCTTGCCATCGGTGAAATGACCGCCGAACAGCAAACCCGCGGTCTCGCACGGATGCTCGGCCCGCTCGAGCTCACCGAGGTCGTAGAGCACCCGATCGAGGATGAAAACTCGCCTGCCGTCTTCAGTGGAGTGCTCTCGGAACCTGCTGGGGTCCGGTGTGCAATACAGCGACGGCAGCGCAGCCTCCCTCACGCGTCCCGCCATCCTTGGGCTGCCCGTCGGCCGGGTACTTTCGACGAGCTCGCTCATGATGCATTACCTGCCCGCGCGAAACGTGGGCGCACGCGCTCGCCCGGGCGCACCGATCGCGAGGGCGGCGGTGCCCCGTCCGCCCGTTTGAAGCGTCCCGTAGACGGCCTGCTCGCAGGAGCAAAGGCCCGCGGGCGGATCACGTCCTCGGGCCGGATGTTTGGTAGACGCAACTTCGCGTTCAGGGGACGGAGCCCCATGTGGCTCTTCCAGTAGCGGATGGCCTCGTTGTTGTATCCGTCGTAGCTCGAAGTCGGTGGCGGCTCGTCGAAGTTGAGCAGCTTGCCGATGTGGATCACGTAGTCAACGAGCTGGGTGCGGTTCGGTTTCCACACGTGGGTTCCGTGGCAGATCGGCCTGTTCCTCGCGAAGTGCGGAGTCCAAGGGACGACCTCGCCGATCACCCACGCACTCGGAGCGGTCGCCGGATAGGCGTTGCTCGCCAGTGGAGCGACGTGCACGACGGTCGGCCGGTGTCGCTGGCCGGGACCGCGCAGCGTGTCGAAGTCGTAGACGACCCGGTAGTGACTCGGGGGAGTTCGATCGCCCACCGATACGGGGTTCCTGCCGTTGCGGGCATCGTCGGCACTTCGATGTCCGGTGACGTAGATCGGTGCCGGGCTTGCGTCCAGGGCGCCAAGCATCCGATGGTCCGCGCGCTGGCGGTCGAGACGCTCGGCCGGTGTGAGGGTGGCTGACATCTTGCTACGCTCCCGCCCCGTGTGAAGCACGCTCGAAGGCGAGGTGGTCGCCGTCCTTCACGTCGTGCTGTTCCAGCGTTGCGTTCGGCGGGAGCTCATCTTCGGTCCGCATATGGATGACGTGCCAGCGCTCTCCGGCTGCCAACGCCGGCAGGTAGCTCTCTTCGTTGAGCCCCGCGATCAGCTCGGTGACCTGCAGGTCCGGTACGACGTCCGCCTCGTAGTTGCCGGTGACCTCCTTCGCGTTGCAGTAGATGCGGATCGTGTCAATGGCTGTCGCTGGCATCGATGCTCCTTTGGGTAAGTGGGCTTTCGCCGGCTCGGCCGGGAGGGCGCGTGGACCGGCTGCTCAACGGACTAGTTACGCGAGGCAGTGCAGAAATCAGCGGGACTTCGTGGCACGGCTCGACCGCGGCGCGCCCCGATGCCGGCAGCGCCAGATGGAGCACCGCGTCCGGAGGACCGGCTCGTCAGCCGGGAACTGCGGATATCTTCGCCCGCCACATCCACGCGCCCCGCCTAGTACCATTCTGGATCGCACCCCACGGGAATTTCGAGGAGCCCAATTGGCCGACACAAGCAGCGAGAGCACCAACAACTCCGGCCTCGCCGAGGCGGTTCCCCTGATCGTCGGCGTGATCGGGATCTCGATCCCCGTCGGCCTGATCGCGGCGGCCTGCGTGACCGAAAGCACCGCGCTGCTCGTGCTCTCCGTGATCGCCGTGTTCTGTGTCGGGGCCGCCACGCTGGCGTTCGTCATGCGCCTGGCCTCCGACGAGCAGGACCCCGAGAGCGCCGCCGCCGCGCACGCCGAGTAGCGCGGCGGGCGGCTCCCGCGGCTAGCCGACCGTCAGCGTCAGCGTCGCCGTCTGGCGGGCTTTGCTCGCGTCGGTGACGGTCACCTTGAAGGTGAAGCTGCCGGGCTGCTTGGTCTTGCCCGACAGCACCCCGTTGGGCTCGAGCGTGATGCCGCGCGGCAGCGATCCGCCGGTGCGCTTCCACCGGTACGGGGTGAAGCCGCCGGCCGCTTCGAGCGTAGTCGAGTACTTCACGCCTGAGGTCGCTTCGGGCAGCGTGGTCGTGGTCACGTGGAAGCCGAGCACCGTGAGCGTGAAGCTCTGGAGGGCTTCTGGAGACACGCCGTTCAGCGCCATGAACGTGATCGGGAAGATCCCCGCTTCGGTGGGGGTGCCCGCTAGCTCGTCGGTCGCCGGGTCGAACGTGACTCCGCCCGGCAGTGTCCCGCTCTCGGTGATGCTCGGCGCCGGCGTGCCGGTGGCCGTCACGGTGAAGCTGCCGTGCGCGTTGCGCGTGAACGTCGTGCTGTCCGCCGAGGTGAAGACCGGCGCCGCGTCGACCGTGAGCGTGAAGCGCTGCATGGCTTCCGCGCCGACGCCGTTCGTCGCGGTGAACGTGATCGGGAACACGCCTTCCTGCGTGGGCGTGCCCGACAGCGCGTCGGTGCCGGGGTCGAAGCTGACGCCTTCGGGCAGCGTCCCGCTCTCGCTGATGCTCGGCGCCGGCGTGCCGGTGGCCGTCACGGAGAAGCTTCCTTCCTGGCCCTTCACGAACGTCGCTTCCGCGGCCGATGTGAACGCGGGAGCTTCGTCGACCGTCTCGCCGATCGACCCGGACGAGGCGGCGAAGTTGCTGTCCCCCGTGTAGGCGGCTTTCACCTCTTCGCTGCCACCGCCACCGTGCGTCGTCGAGCACGTCGCGGTGTCGGGCGAGCCGAGATCCAGCGGCTGCGACGCGCATTCGGCGATCGGCCCCGAGCCGTTGGAGAAGGACACGGTGCCGGTCGGCGTGCCGGTGCCCGGCGCGACGGGGGCGACGGTCGCCGTGTAGGTGACCGCCACGTGAGCCGTGCCTTTGCCTTCGTCGGAGGAGCTGACGACGGTGGTCGTCGGCACACCCGGCGAGGTGCTCGAGCTCAGCTGCATCGTGAGGATGTTGCGGTACAGCGCCGGGTCCTTCGCGCCGACCGTGTACTGGTCCGCGGCGTCGGTGCCGACTTTCGTGCCGTCCGCCTCGATCGGTTTGGGCAGGCGGTAGCCGGCGAACACCATCGTCAGCGACCCGCTGGGGTTCTGCACGACCGCGGGCCCGTACGCGCGGCCCGAGTAGTAGGCGCTGATCCCGAGCGGTTCGTCCTTGCCTTCCGCGAGCGCCTTGTCCTGCGCGGCCGAGGCCGCGAATTCGTATTCGGTGCTCAGCACGACCTTCGGCACCGACCATTCCTTGCCGTTGGTCGATTCGGTGTAGAAGATCTGGTTGAACGCGTCGCTGTCGCCGTCGGTCGCCCAGGACCCCGACAGGAACATGCCGTAGCTCCCGTTCGGGTTGGTGATGATCGTCCCGCGCGAGCCGACGAACCGCAGCTCGGTGGTGTCGGGTTCACCCGGCTCGAGGTCGGTGGGGCTCGTTTCCGACGGGCTCGTGGTCTGGAACGGGTTGGAGATGTCGTCGTAGTTGCCCGTGTCGTTCCCGGTTTCCGAGGCGGGGCCGCTGATCGGGCCGAGGTCGGTGAAGTTGACGCCGTTGAACGTGTAGGCCGCCCGCAGCACAGTCAGGTCCTCGTTGTTGTTGAACAGCTTCTCCGGGCCCTTGGTCTTGCTGTCCTTGCCCTCGCCGATCTTGGTGAGGGTGGAGAAGGGAACGGTGGCGGCGTTCGGGCCGCCGACCCAGTTGCCTTCGGCGACCTTGCCCGAGCCGCCGGTGCAGCCCGTGAGGTTCTCACTGCCCGACGGCACGCCCGATTGGGTGGCCGGCGTGGCGCCGGTGCACGTGACCTGCTGGATCGGCGATTCGTTGGTGGTGCCGAGGTAGATTTTGAATGAGCCGCTCGTGGGCAGCGGCTCGCTCGCGTGCACCGACGGCGTATAGGTGATCGACGTTCCCGTCGCGAGTGGCAACGAGACCGAGCCCGCGGTGAATTTCCCGGCGGAGCTGACCGAGCCGTCGGTCGTGCCGACGATGAAGTACGCGAGCTGCTTTTCGGTGTAGAGCACGACCGTCGAGCCGGACGGCGCGCCGGGGTAGCTCGGCAGCGTGCCGACGATGCCGTCGGGTGCTTTCAGGCCGGTCGTCACTTCCGCGTTCGGCGGGTCGATCGGGTCGGCCGTGATCGCGTCGCCCTGGTGGACGACCAGCGACGAGCCGCTGCCGGTCGTGCAGTTCTCGATCTTCGTCGTCGGGTTCGCGTTCGACTGCGCGCAGTAGATCGTGACGCCGTCGACGTACAGGCGGTTGGGAGCGTTTTCGTTGAGGATGAAGGTGGTGAACGGCGAGACCGTCGGGTTGCCGTTCAGGATCCGGACTTCGGCGATGCCGCCTTCGCCGCTGGGGATGTTGGGCCCGGCGGGAATCGTGTAGGTCGCGCCCGGCACGACGGTTTTCGTCCCCAGCGCTTCGGGGTTGGCGGTGGCTATGACCTGCACGAGGTCGTCTTTTTCGCCGACCGTCAGCGGGCTCGCGCCGGCGACCGTGCAGCCCGTCAGCTCCGGCGTGGGCGTGGCGCTCGTGCCGGTGCAGGTCACGATCGACTTCGACGGCGAGGCCGCGTCGTAGTCCTCGTAGGGGCCAGCGACGATGTGCTCGGGCGAACCGGCGCTGCCGAGCGTCGAGACCGGGATCGTGGCGCCGCCGCTGGTCGGCACTTCGACGGCCGAGGTGGCGAACGTGTTCGGGTCGATGCCGACCGATTCGCTGGAGGCCAGCCCG
Source organism: Solirubrobacteraceae bacterium (assembly GCA_035939315.1). GTDB lineage: Bacteria > Actinomycetota > Thermoleophilia > Solirubrobacterales > Solirubrobacteraceae > Palsa-744. Next base: position 61,224 of record DASZFZ010000038.1, read on the forward strand.
CCGAGCGGGTCGGCGGCGGCCGGTTCGACGTGGTGGACGAGCAGGCCTACGCCTTCGTAGTCGCCCGCCGGGCGCCCGAGCGTGTAGAGCTTGGAGCCGCCGCCGATCGGCGCGACGAACGGGTGCCCCTGGCCGTCGTCGTTGGTGTCGGCGGTCGGGCAGTAGCCGGGGTTCTGCTCGAGCGCTTTGCCCTCGGTGACCCAGGTCTTGCCGCCGTCGGTGGAGCGCGCGACCGTGATCGCCTCGTCGGCGTCCTTCGGGCGGTAGTCGAAGTAGCCGGTCAGCGACCCGTCGGGGTTGCGCACGACGTCGGGGAAGTAGTAGGGCGCGAACGGCAGCGGCGCGCCGGCCGGCTGGTTGACCGGAGTGCCCGTCTCGGGGTTGGCGCCGAGGCTCGAGCAGTAGCCGTCCAGCGGACCGGGCGTGCCGGCCACGCCGCTGGGGTACGGCGGCGCCGTCGGTTCCTGTTCGCTCGGGTAGACGGCGAGATTCGGCTCGCTGACGCCGCCGATGGTCGTTTCGGGGCCGCCCGGCGTGAACGTCGGCAGCAGGTCGGAGAGCGGGTACTGTTCGCCCGCCGAGGGGTCGCCCTGGGAGGTGTTCCAGGGACCGCCGGAGATCGTGTCCACGACCGGCGTTTCGGCCGTGTAGGAGGTCGCCGCGCTCGCGGCCGAGGACAGCGCGAGCGAGACCGCGCTGGCGAGCGTCAGCGCGAGGCTCGTCAACAACAGGGCACGTATGCGGCGCACGAAGTTCTCCGATCCTTGGGGAAGTTGGGTCTGCGCCTTCTACCAGCAGTGGTCGCGCCGAGCGCCCATGATCACCGGATGTTCACGATGTAAAAGTCAGTATTTCGCAGGGTTCCACGGAGCCGCGAAGGTCACCCGCAAGCGGCGCGCCGGGGCTTTAGGAACACTCCCGGCGAGCCGATGCCATGCGGCGATATGGCCGCCGAAAGATCCAGCCCGGCTCGTCGTGAGCTCCGCTCGCCGGCGCCCGCAGGCGCGCTGGGCGGCCCGGACGCCGACGCGTTGCACGAGCTCGGCAGGGCGCTGCACGCGCGCTCCGAGGAGGTGCTGCGCGAAACGGTGGCACGCACCGCGGGCTCGGGCGAGACGGTCGACGCGCTCGTCCAGGACCGCTTCGAGCGGATCTGCGACAGCTCCACCGACGCGGTCGCTCGCTGGATCGCCGGCGAGGGCCTCGAGGTCACCAACCGCGCCGCCCGCGAAAGCTCGACGATCTTCGGCGAGATCGCCGCGCACCGCGCGGCCTCGCTCAACGAGGTCACCAGGCGCATGCTGTGGTGGCGCAACGTCATGGTCGACGTGCTGCGCGACTGCGCCGAGCTCCTGGACTCGCCCGTGGGCGCGCTCGCCGAGGCGCTCAGCATGGTGCAGCTGAGCCTCGAGTTCAGCCTGCTGCGCATGTGCGAGTGCTTCGAGACCGAGCGCCGGCACCTCGACGAGGAGCTCGGTCGCCGCGAGGAGGAGCTGGCCTTCCTGGCCACCCACGACCCGCTGACGGGGCTCCCGAACCGCACCCTGATCCTCGACCGCGTCGAGCAGATGCTCGCGCGCTCGACGCGCACCCAGGCTCCGGTGGCCGCCCTCTTCATCGACGTCGACAACTTCAAGACGATCAACGACACGCTCGGGCACGGCGTCGGCGACGAGCTGCTGCGCGCGGTCGCCGCGCGGCTGGAAAGCGTCGTGCGCCAGGTCGACGCGATCGGCCGCCTCGGCGGCGACGAGTTCGTCGTGATCGCCGAGGAGCTGTCGCTCGCCGCCGGCCCCGAGCTGGTCGCCGAGCGCGTGCTGGAGGCGCTCGGCCATCCCTTCGACCTGGGCGCCGAGGGCGAGACGCGGGTCAACGTCACGGCCAGCATCGGCATCGCGATCGGCACGCGCATGTCGGCCGACGACCTGCTGCGCGACGCCGACATCGCCATGTACCGCGCCAAGTGGGACGGCAAGAACCGCTACGCGGTCTTCGAGAGCAGCATGGAGGACGCGGTGCAGACCCGCATGGAGCTCGACATGGACCTGCGCGAGGCGCTCGCCAAGGACGAGTTCTTCCTCGCCTACCAGCCGACCTTCGCGCTCTCCGACATGGTGCCCACGGGTGTCGAGGCGCTGCTGCGCTGGCGCCACCCCACCCGCGGCATCGTCCAGCCCGACGCCTTCATCCCGGTGCTCGAGGAGACCGGCCTGATCGTCGACGTGGGTCGCTGGGTGCTGCGCGAGGCCTGCCGCCAGGGCGCCGCCTGGCGCTCCGCCGGCCACTCGATCGCGATCGCCGTCAACGTGTCCGGCCGCCAGCTGGACGGCGACGAGGTGCTAGAGGACATCGAGCGTGCGCTCGCCGACAGCGGCCTGGAGCCCGCGGCGCTCACGATCGAGATCACCGAGACGACGCTGATGCGCAACATCGAGGCGACCATCCGCCGCCTGGAGCAGATCAAGCGCCTGGGCGTGCGCATCGCGATCGACGACTTCGGCACCGGCTACTCCTCGCTGGCGCACCTGCAGCAGTTCCCCGTGGACGCGCTCAAGATCGACCGCTCGTTCATCGCCGGCATGTCGCACAACAAGGAGGGCGAGACGTTCATCCGCACGCTCGTGCAGCTCGGCAAGGCGCTCTCGATCGAGACGTTCGCCGAGGGCATCGAGGAGCAGCAGGAGCTGGCGCTGCTACGTGACGAGGACTGCGACAACGGTCAGGGCTTCCTGTTCGCGCGACCGCTGGACCCCGCCGCGGTCGAAGAGTTCTTCCGCATGGCCCCGATCGACCAGCCGGCGCCCGCTCCGGCGCTGCCAGCCGTGCATCCGGCCTGAACGGCGTCCCTCAGCGGCGCGAGGCGGCGCTGAGCCTCGCGCGCCAGTGCTCGTTGCTCCACGGCGCCGGCGCGGTCTCCTCGAGGAAGCTCTCGAGCACGGCCAGGAAGCGCCCGGAGGCCTGGACCTGCGGCATGTGGCCGACGCCCTCGAAGATCGCCAGGCGGCTGCCGGCGATCGCGCGCTGCGCGCTGTGCGCGTGCGCGACCGGGATGATCGGATCGCGCGAGCCCCACACGATCAGCACCGGCACGTCCCCCGCCAGATACAGCCGGTCGATCGCGTTCAGCCGCTGCCCGCCCGTGTCCACCACGCCGCGCAGCGTCGTGAGGAACGCGCTGCGCCGCTCGGCGTCCGCCAGCGAGGCGTAGCCGCGCGCCAGCTCGGCCATGTCGGCGCTCGGCTCGAGCCCCACGGCCGCGAGCGCCCGCGCGAGCGTCGCGCCGGCGACCCGCGCCGGTCCCGCGGTGAGGCCGATGAACAGCTCCGCGCCCGGCAGCGCCGCCGCGCGCAGCAGCGGCGTCAGCTCGCGCCCGAGACCGCCGCTGGAGACGAGCACCAGACGCTCGGTCGCGTGCGGGAACTGGTAGGCGAACTGCATCGCGATCCCGCCCCCGAGCGAGTGGCCGACGAGCGTGGCGCGCTCGTGCCCGAGCGCCACCAGCAGGTCGCGCAAGCACGTCGCCAGGGCGCCCAGGGAGTAGTCCCCCGCTCCGGCGGCGGAGTCGCCGTGCCCGGGGAGGTCGAGCGCCACCACCGTGTGCTCGCGCCCGAGCGGCTGTAGCACGGCCTGCCAGGACTCGTAGCAGCCGGCGATCCCGTGGACGAGCAGCAGCAGCGGCCCGCTGCCGGTTTCCACGTAGTTGACGTCGCGGCCGTGCAGCGTGATCGTCTTCGTCTTGATCGCGCGCCTGCGGATCATCGCGACAGCTTCCCAGGGCGCGCGGTCGGTAGCTTGACGCTCACACGTGTGTCGCCTGTTCGGCATGAGCGCAGGAGAGGAGCCCGCGCGGGCGCGTTTCTGGCTGCTCGACGCGCCCGACAGCTTGGTCGTGCAGAGCCACCGTGAGCCCGACGGCACCGGCCTGGGATGGTTCGACGAGCGGGGGGCGGCGCACGTCAGCAAGCAGGCGCACGCGGCCTACGAGGACCGCACGTTCGCGCGCGAGGCCCGCGAGGTCGTCTCGCGCACGTTCGTGGCGCACGTCCGCTTCGCCTCGACCGGCGCGCTCGAGCGGCGCAACACGCACCCCTTCGAGCAGCACGGGCGGCTGTTCGCGCACAACGGCGTGCTCGAGGACCTGCCGGCGCTCGACGCCCATCTCGGCCCGGACGCGGCGCTGGTCAAAGGCGACACCGACTCCGAGCGGCTGTTCGCGCTGATCACCCGCGAGACCGAGGCCCGCGGCGGCGACGTGGAAGCCGGCATCGAGGCGGCGTGCGCCTGGGTGGCCGACAGCCTGCCGCTGTTCGCGATCAACTTCGTGCTCGCCTGCCCTGACGGGCTGTGGGCGCTGCGCTACCCGGACACGCACCCGCTGTACGTGCTCGAGCACCCCGCCGGCCGCCCGCTGGCGCACACGAGCACGCTCGGCACGCGCGTCCACGCCCACGAGGGCGAGGGCCGCGCGCTGACGGTGCTGGCGAGCGAGCGCATGGACGAGGACCCCGGCTGGCAGGAGCTGGCCAGCGGCGAGCTCCTGCACGTCGACGGCCGGCGGCGCCTGCGCAGGCGCACGATCCTCGGGCGCCCGCCCGCCCACCGGTTGACGCTCGCCGACCTGTCCGGCAAGGCCAGGGCCTCGCAGGCGCACGCCAACGCTACGCCCTGACCCGCTCCCCGCGCGGGTCCAGCAGTGGCTCGGCGGTCACCTCGCCGGCGACCCAGCGGCCGAAGATGTCGACATCGACCCGCTCCCCGATCGCGATCGCCGCGGGCAGGTAGGCGTAGGCGATCGAGCGCTCGACCGTGTAGCCGTAGCCGCCGCTGGTCACGCGCCCCACGACCTCGCCCTCGACGCGCACGGGCTCGTTGCCGAGCGCCACCGAGCGCGGGTCCTCGAGCACCAGGCAGCGCAGACGCCGGGCCCGCGCGTCGTCCCGCTCGAAGGACGCGCCGTCGGCCCGTGCGCCCGCGGCCTCGCCGACGCCCAGCGCGGCGGCTCCGATGAAGCCGCCCGCCGGCTTGACGCAGAACCCGAGGCCGGCCTCGTAGGGGTTCTCGTCTGCCGTGATGTCGGCGCCCCACACGCGGTAGCCCTTCTCCAGGCGCATCGAGTCGATCGCGCGATAGCCGCCAGCGAGCAGGCCGTGCGGCCGGCCCGCCTGCCACAGCGTCCGCCACAGGCCCGCGCCGTATTCGGTCGGGCAGTACAGCTCCCAGCCGAGCTCGCCGACGAAGGTGACGCGCAGCGCCCGCACGGGAACGTCGCCGATCGACAGCTCGCGCATGCGCATGTAGGGGAACTCGAGCGCGTCGTCGGCGAGCGGCGCGAGGATCTCGCGCGCGAGCGGGCCCCACAGCGCGAAGCAGGCCCAGCGCGCGGTCACGTCGGCGCAGCGCACGCTGCCGTCGTGCGGGGCGTGGCGGGCGATCCAGCTGAGGTCGTGGTTGCCGAAGGCGGTGCCGGTGACGATCGAGAACAGCTCCTCGCGTACGCGCGTGACCGTGAAGTCGCACTCGATGCAGCCGCGGCGGTTGAGCATCTGCGTGTAGGTGATCGCTCCGACCTCGCGCGCGACGCGGTTGTCGCACAGCCGTTCGAGGAACTCGGCGGCGCCCGGCCCGGCGATCTCGAGCTTGGCGAACGAGGACTCGTCGAACAGGCCCGCGCGCTCGCGCGTGCCACGGTGCTCGGCGCCGATCGCCGGCGACCAGTGCATCCCGGCCCAGCCGCGCGGGCGCAGCGACTCCTCGCCGGCGGGCGCGTTGGACTCGTACCAGTTGACCCGCTCCCAGCCCGACTTCTCGCCGAAGGCCGCGCCGTGCTCGGCGTGCCACGGGTAGGCGCTGGAGGTGCGCAGCGGCCGGCCCGCCCGGCGCTCGTGGCCGGGGTAGCGGATGTCGTAGTAGGTCTCGTACACCTCCCTGGTCCGCGCGAGCGTGTAGCGCGGCGAGCGGAAGTGCGCGCCGAAGCGGCGGATGTCCATCTCCCACACGTCGACGTCGGGCTCGCCGTCGAGGATCCAGCGGGCCATCACGCGCCCGATCCCGCCGGCCCCCGCGAGCCCGTGCGCGCAGAAGCCGGCGGCCACGAAGAATCCCCGCACCTCGCTCTCGCCGAGACAGAACTCGTTGTCGGGGGTGAACGCCTCGGGCCCGTTGATCAGGCGCGTGACCGTGATCTCGTCCATCGCCGGCACCCGCCGGCGCGAGTTGGCGGCGATCTCCTCGAAGCGCGGCCAGTCCTCTTCGAGCAGCCGGCCGTTGAAGTCCTGCGGGATCGCGTCCAGCAGGCGCTCGTCGAGCGCCCACGGCGCGCCGTGGCGCTCGTAGCCGCCCATGATCAGCCCGCCGCCCTCCTCGCGGAAGTAGATCAGCAGGTCGGGGTCGCGCAGCGTCGGCAGGTGCTCGCCCGCAGCGCGCTCGCGGAACGGCTGGGTCACCAGGTACTCGTGCGCGAACGGCACGATCGGCACGCGCACCCCCGCCATGCGCGCGATCTCCGCCGCGTACATGCCGCCCGCGTCGACCACGACCTCGGCCTCGATCGGACCCCACTCGGTCTGCACGCCCCGCACGCGCGCGAGGCCCGCGGCGCGCTCGTCGACGTCGATGCCGGTCACGCGCGTGTGCGTGAAGAGGCGCGCGCCGCCGGCCCGCGCCCCGTCGGCCAGCGCGGTTGTCAGCAGCGACGGGTCCAGGTAGCCGTCGCTCGGCAGGTAGGAGGCGCAGCGCACCCCCTCGGCGCTCATCAGCGGGAACAGCTCGCGCGCCTCCTGCGCGGAGATCAGCTGCAGCGGCAGGCCGAAGGTCTTGGCCCAGGCGACCTGGCGCAGCACCTCCTGCTCGCGCTCGGGCGTGCACGCCAGGCGGATGCCGCCGCACTGCACCCAGCCGCAGTCGAGCGTCCGGTAGAGCTCGACCGAGTCCATCATCAGGCGCGTCAGCGAGACGCTCGACCTGAGTTGGCCGACGAGGCCGGCGGAGTGGAAGGTCGAGCCGCTCGTCAGCTCGCTGCGCTCGAGCAGCACCACGTCGCGCTCGCCGAGCGCGGCGAGGTGGTAGGCGATCGAGGCGCCGCCGACGCCGCCGCCGACGATCACCACGCGCGCGCGCTCGGGGAGCTCACGCGGTCGCGCCACGCCGCTCCTCCCTGCTCGCCGAGGCACACGCAAGCCACTCCTCGAAGCCGTCCGTGGCGGCCGTCGCGAGCATCCGCTCGAAGTGGCTGCGGGCGTAGCCGTCGAAGTCGAAGTCGAAGTCGAGCGTCGAGACGTGCGCCTGGACCACGCCCCAGGCGCCCTCGCGGGCGTCGGAGAGCACGCGCATCAGCGCCAGCCGCGCGAGCGCGCCGTCGGAGGCGCCGCCGCCGAGATAGGCGTCGAGCAGGAGCCTGTCGGCGCGCTCGTCGAAGTCGTTGTTGACCGACAGGTTGCCGAGGTCGAAGTAGGGATCGCCCATGCCCGCGTACTCCCAGTCGACGATCGTGATCCCCGTCGCGTCCTCGTCGAGCAGGATGTTGCCGGCGAGCAGGTCGTTGTGGCACGGACGCGCTCGGGCCGGCGCGAGCGCCGCCGCGACCCGCGCGGCCAGCTCGCGTACGCGGGCGAAGGCGGCGGGCAGCGCGCCGCCGCGCTCGCCCACCACCCGGGCATAGCGCTCGAGCAGCTCGGGCACGGCGAAGCGGGAGGGCAGCTCCAGGCCGCAGTCGTGGAAGCTGCGCAGCGCCCGTGCGATTCGCGGCGCGTGCGCCGCGAGATCCGCCGCCCCGGCCAGCGCGCCCGCGACGTAGCGCGTGACCAGGCACTCGTCGAGCGCGCCCGCGACGGCCGGCGCGATCCCCAGCGAGGCGGCGGCCTCGCTCGCCAGCCGCTCGGCCTCGCGGTCGATGCCCAGTAGCTCCGTGTCCTGCCCGTGCATCCGCACCACGTACTGCTGCCCGCCGAGAGCGACCCGGAAGTTATGGTTGGTGATGCCGCCCGCGAGCGGCGTCGGGGCCTCTTCCAGCGGCCCGAGCGAGGTCGCGAGCGCTCGCAGGATGCGCTCCAGGCGATCGGTGCGCGTGACGCGGCCCGGATCCATAAGGCATGAAACCTATACCTTCAAGCTCATGAGCTCGGACGCCGCGGGGTTGATCGCCCGCGCCGACCTCGACGCGGCGCGCGCGGCCGTGCGTGGGACGGCCGTGCGCACGCCCACGCTCGCCTGTCCCGAGCTCGCGCCCGATCGTGGCGGGACCGTGCTGTTGAAGGCCGAGTGCCTGCAGGGCACCGGCTCCTTCAAGCTGCGCGGAGCGCTCAGCAAGGTCGCCGCCCTGGGCGACGGCGCCGACGCCGGGCTGGTGACGGCGAGCGCCGGCAACCACGGCCGCGCCGTCGCCCAGGCCGCGCGCTCGAAGGGCCTCGCGTGCGAGGTGTTCATGCCGCTCGACGCGGCCGCCTCGAAGCTCGCCGCGGTGGAGGCGCTGGGCGCGCGCGTGCACCTCGCCGGCGCCTCGGTGGACGAGGCGCTAGAGCTGGCCGAGCGCCGTGCGAGCGAGAGCGGCGGGGTGTTCGTGCACCCCTTCGACGACCTCGAGGTGATCGCCGGGCAGGGCACGCTCGCGCTTGAGCTGCTCGAAGACGTCCCCGACCTGGCGCGCGTGGTCGTCCCCGTGGGCGGCGGCGGCCTGGCCGGCGGCGTCGGCATCGCGCTGCGGCGGGCGGGCTCGAGGGCGCAGCTGGTGGGCGTGCAGGCTCGTGCCTGCGCGCCGTACGTCTCCGCGCTCGCCCGCCTGCGCCCCGATCGCGCGGGCGACGGCGGCGCGCCGGCGCTGGAGGCACTCGAGCCCGCCAGCGGCGCGACGATCGCCGACGGGATCGCGATCAAGCGACCGGGCGTGCTCACGCTGGCGCTCCTGGACGGGCTGCTCGACGACCTGGAGACGGTCACCGAGGAGGAGATCGCCGACGCGATGGTGATACTCGCCGAGCGCCACAAGCTCGTCGTGGAGGGCGCGGGCGCGGTCGCGCTGGCGGCGCTGCGCAGCGGGCGCCTGCCGGCGATCGCCGGCACGACCGTGGCGATCGTCTCGGGCGGCAACGTCGACAGCGGCCTGCTCGCCGGCCTCTTGCTGCGCCACGAAACCGAGGAGGGCCGGCGGGTGCGGCTGTTCACGCGCGTGCCCGACCGGCCCGGAGGGCTCGCGGAGCTGCTCGGCCTCGTCGCGGGCGCGCGCGCGAACCTCGTCAGCGTCGAGCACGTGCGCGAAGCCGTCGACCTGCACGTCCGCGAGACGGGGATCGCGCTGACGTTGCAGACGCGCGGGCGCCGGCACACCGAGGAGCTGCTGGGCGCGCTGGAGGCCGCCGGCTACGAGGTGCGCACGACGCGCGGCCCGTAGGGTCCGCGCGTCAGGCGGCCGACGGCTCGACCGCCGCGCGGCCGAGCAGCGCCTCGATCTCCGCCGGCGGCCCGGGGCGGCCCAGCAGGAAGCCCTGCGCCATTTGGCAGCCGAGGTCTTCGAGCAGCAGCCGCTGGCTGCGCTGCTCGATGCCCTCGGCGACCACGCTCAGCGACAGCGAGCGGCCGACCCCGAGGATCGCCGCCAGCAGCTCGCGGCTCTCCTCGCCCTGGTCGAGGGCCGCGACGAAGCTGCGGTCGACCTTGAGCACGTCGACCGGCATGCGCTGCAGGTGCGAGAGCGACGCGTAGCCGGTGCCGAAGTCGTCGATCGCGACGCGCACGCCCACCGCCTTGACTTCCTCGAGGCGCTCGACCGCCGCGGGCACGTCGCGTACGAGCGTCGTCTCGGTGATCTCGAGCGTCAGCGAGCCGGGAGCGATGCCGGAGCCGGCGAGCGCGCGGCGCACGTCCTCGGCGAAGTCCGGTCGGTTGAGCTGGTAGGCGGAGACGTTGACCGAGATGCCCAGGTGCAGCCCGCCGGCCGACCAGGCGGCCGACTGGCGGCAGGCCTGCTCGAGCACCCAGCGCCCGATCGGCACGATCAGCCGGCTCTCCTCCGCGAGCGGGATGAAGCTGCCGGGGGCGACCACGCCGCGCTGGGGGTGGCGCCAGCGCACGAGCGCCTCGACGCCGACGATCCGCTGGTTGGCCAGGTCGAAGATCGGCTGGTAGTCGAGGAAAAGCTGCTCCTCCTCGACGGCCGCGCCGAGGTCGGCCTGCAGCGCCAGGCGCCCTTCGAGCTCGCCGTAGAGGCCGACGTCGAACAGCGCGTAGCGGTCCTTGCCGGCGGCCTTGGCGGCGTACAGCGCGAGGTCGGCGTCGCGCAGGAGGTCGTCAGGGGTCGCGTACAGGCCGCTCGCCACGCCGATGCTGGCGGTCACCGTGAACGGCTTGTCGGCATCGCCGAGCTCGACCGGCTCGCGCAGCGCCTCGACCAGGCGGTCGGCGAGCACGTCCAGGGTCGCCTCGTCCGGAGTCGCCTCGACGAGCACGATGAACTCGTCGCCGCCGAGGCGCCCGACGGTGTCCTGCTCGCGTACGGCGCCAAGCAGGCGGCTGCCGGCGACGGTAAGCAGGCGATCCCCGGCGGCGTGCCCGAGCGTGTCGTTGACGTGCTTGAAGCCGTCGACGTCCACGTACAAAGCTCCGGCCAGCGTCCCCGGCGTGCGGGCCACGCGCGCGAGCATCTGCTCGGCGCGGTCGAGCACCAGCGCGCGGTTGGGCAGGCCGGTCAGCGGGTCGTGCAGCGCCTGGTGGGAGAGCTCGCTGGTCTTCTCGCGCACCAGCGCGAGCGCGCGCGTGCGTCCGGTGGCGAGGACCGCGACCAGCAGCCCGAGCATTGCGCTCAGCAGAACCCCGCCGATCAGCAGGTCCAGCGAGCGGCCATTGGCGAACACGCTGGCGGATACCGGCGCGCCGAAGCTCTGCACGCTCCAGTCGTTGCCGAGCGCCACCAGCGAGCTCTCGCCGCCGCGCGGCGGCGTGCCGCTGGCGAACGCGACGTGGGTGCCGGCGGAGCTGTAGCGGAAGCGCACGGCGATCCCGGGGTGGCCCGCCAGCGCCCGCGTCAGCACGACGCTGGGGGCGACGAGCTCGCCGATCCAACCCAGGAAGGCGCGGCGGCGCGCCGCCGGCGTGGCCGGCGTCTGTCCGCCGGCGTAGACGGGCGTCTCGATGCCGAGCGCCGCGCCCAGGCGCCCCTGCACCGGGGCGTAGGTCGTCTGGCCCGTTTCGCGCGCGCCGTAGAGCGTCGGCGCGATCGCGCAGTAGTCGACGCCCGCCGGGATGTAGCTCGCGGCGCTGCGCGCGAGGCCGGCGGTCGCCAGGCAGTAGTAGGGGCGCCGTCCGGCGGGCAGCAGCATGAACGGCATGCGCGGCGCCTGCGCGGCCGCTCCGAAGGGGAGCACGGGATCGCTCGCGAGCCGCCCGGCGAACGCGGGCAGGCTCGCGCCCGGGACGAGCTTCACGAGGCCGATGTTCTGCAGCTCGGGATAGCGGCGCATCGCGCGCACGGCCGCGGCCCACTCGTCGAAGCTCGTGGGCGAGGCGTGGGGGTTGCCGGCCACGAACGCGCTGGCGCTGACGATCAGGTCTTCCTCGTGCTGGATCGCGAGCGTGAGCGTCGAGGCGATCTCCTGGGCCGATAGGTGAAAGGCGAGGCGGGCTTTGGCGGCGTTCGAGCGCGCGGCCGCGCGGGCGCCCACGATCGAGCCGAGCATGCCGGCGAGCACGAGCAGCGCGCCGACCGCCGCCCACAGGCTGCGGTGCCCGCGCGCGCCGTCGCGAAGCCGGCGCCGGCGGCTGGGCGTGAGGCGCCGCCCGCGCCTGGGCGCCGGCTGCGGCTGCGCTGCCGATATGGATTGCGCGTCCTCGGGCACGCTGTATGGCCTCTCCTTATGTCGGGCTCGGCACGTAGCCGACGCTTGCGGCCCGCATCGGCATCGCCCGCGCGATCCTGTCCGCGTGCACGACGCGGCTCGACGGATCTACGGTGGCCGCGCTCAACATGGCTGGCGCCCGCGAACCCCGATGGCGCGCGAACCCGAGATCCGGGAACGGCGGCGGCCCGTGCAATCCGCGGCGACGACGCTAAGGCATCGGCGGGGGGCTGCCGATGAGGGGGGCGTGACCACCTTCGCGCGCTCGTTCCTCCCGGGACACACGTCGATCCGCCGCGGGTACGCGCCGCTGCTCGCGGTTCTCGCGGCGCTGCTGGCGCTGCCGGCGGGCGCGAGCGCGGTCGTGGCCGAAGTGGAAGGCACCAAGGTCGGCCTGCAGCCGCGCGACGTGAGCTCCTTCGACGACGGCACCACCGCCGGAGAATTCCGCGACGCGGCGGGCGGCCCGATCGTCTCGACCAACCAGACGTACGTGATCTACTGGGAGCCGTCGGGCACCTACTACAACGTCTGGCAGACCGACATCAACGACTTCCTCGCCGGCATGGGCAACTCCAGCGGCTCGCTGGACAGCGTCTACGCGGTCGACACGCAGTACACCGACCCCGCGAACCAGCACGCCCTGTATCAGTCGGCCGCGCACGGCGCCTACACGGACATGAACCCGTATCCGACGAGCGGCAACTGCACCGACCCGAGCCCGCTGCATGCAGGCAAAGCCCTCACGTGCCTCACCGACAAGCAGATCCGCGAACAGCTCGAGACGTTCATCTCGGAGCAGAAACTCCCGAAGGGCCTGGGCGCGATCTACTACGTGCTGACCCCGCCCGGCGTGGCCGTCTGCCTGTCCGCGGGCCGCTGCTCGGACTACCCGGGCAACCCCGAGCGCATCGAACGCGACGAAGCGGAAAAAACCGAACCGCTCGAATACAAACTCTACAAGAACAGCTTCTGCAGCTACCACTCGGACATCAACCCGGACGACGCGGTCGATGGCGACGGCAGCACGGTCCTGTACGCGGTCGTCCCGTGGATCGCCGGCGGCGCGGGCGACTACCACCTGGCGGGCGAAGATCAGAAGCAGGCCTACGAATGCCAGGACGGCGGCTTCTTCTTCAACCCTGAAACGTTCAGCATCGAAAAGGAGGCCCCGAAGGTCTCTCCGAAGCAGGAAGCGGAAAAACGGCTGGCGGCGGAAAAGGCGGAGAACGAACAGCTCACCTCCTACGAAGAACAGTTCAAAAAAGAACTGATCACCGAAGCGGAACTCAAAGCGAAACGCGCCGAACTGAAGAAAGCTCAGGAAGAACGCGAAAGCAAAGAAAAAGCCGAACGTGAAAAACGGGAAGCGACAGAAGACCCTCACGAGCAGGAGCCGAACCAGAACGGCCGCGGCGAAGACAGCTTCTACGAGGACGGGCTCTCCGACCTGATCGTCAGCCAGATCGGCGTCGAGCAGCAGAACGTCGTCACCGACCCGCTGCTCAACGGCTGGCAGGATGGCGCCGGCAACGAGTCGACCGACGAGTGCCGCAACTTCTTCGCGCTGCCGTCGGGAGGCAGCGTTCCCGCGCTCGAATTCACGGAGGCGGGAACCCTTTCCAACCAGACGCTCGGCGGAGTGAACGCGTACGTCAACGACGCGTACAACCTGGCGGCCGCCAAGAACGAATATCCCGGCGTTCCGTGTCTCACCGGAGTGAACCTGGATCCCGAATTCAACCTCCCCAACGCCGTCAAGGCTGGCGAAACCGTCGGCTTCGACGGGATGGAGTCGCGCATCACCCTGAACCAGGGTGTGAAGTTCTCGGCGTCGGGCAAAGAAGAACCCAACTACCCGACCTTCACCTGGAACTTCGGCGACGGCTCTCCCGAAGTCTCCGGCTACGCGCCCGGGGCGCCCGACGCGAACTCGCCCGCGGCCACCCCGTGTCCCGCGCCGTGGCTCTCGCCGTGCGCGGCCAGCACCTTCCACTCCTACCAGTACGGCGGCACCTACGAAGTGACGTTGAAGGTCACCGACGTGGGCGGCAACACGGCGTCCGTCACGCGCACGATCACCGTGGAAGGTCCACCTCGTCCCGGCTCGGGCGGCTCTGGCTCAGGCTCTGGCACGGGCTCGAGCTCCGGCTCTGGCTCCGGCTCGAGCGCGGGCTCCGGCTCCGGCTCGACCGGGACGCACCCGGCCGGTGTGGCGGCCCCGGTCGCCGCCGCGGCGGTCCTGCCGCAGAGCCTGCGCGGCGCGCTGCGCAGGGGCCTCGTGGTCAGCTACTCGGTCAACGAGCAGGTGGCGGGGCACTTCGAGGTGCTGCTCAGCAAGTCGCTGGCCCACCGCATGGGCATCAGCGGCACCCCCGCCACGGGCCTCGCGGCGGGCACCCCGCCAGAGCTCGTGATCGCCAAAGCGATCCTCGTGACGACGGCCGGCGGGCGCAGCGCCGTGCACATCCAGTTCCCCAAGCGCACCGCCAAGCGGCTCGCGCACGCGCACAGGCTGACGCTGATGCTGCGCCTGATCGTGCACAACGCGTCCACCACGAATCCCGCGACGACGTCGGTCCTCACGAGCTTCACGCTCGGCTAGCGGCGGCCGCGCGGGCTAGAGGCCCGGCCAGTGGCGCACCACGTAGCCGGAGTTGTCGGTCGGCTGCACCTGCCAGCGCGAGGCGTACGGCCCGCTGCGGCCGGCCGTGTCGAACAGGATGCCGTCGACGTACATGTAGGTGTGGCCGGCGTTGGCGTAGACGGTGATGTACTTGCCGGGGCCCGGCACGCCCCAGCTCTCCAACTCTCCCGAGGTCTCGGGCGCGCTCAGCATGCCGCCCGCGGCCAGCGCGTAGCTGACCGAGCCCGAGCAGTCGTAGGCGTTGTCGACGAACGAGGCGTGGCCGCCCCCGTACACATACGGGAAGTCCGCGATCTCGTTGGCGCCGGCGATCACCTTCTGCACGGGTTCGGGCACGTCGGTGGGGATCGGAATGGTGCCGTTGCCTCCCACCGACTCGCCGCCGGGCACCGGCGCGAGGTTCAGCCGCTGGCTACGCTGGGCGCTGCGTTCGACGGCTTTCATCTGCTGCAGCTCGCCGCGGATTTCGGCGTTCGAGGGGGCGCCCGCGGCGACGATCTCCTCGCCGGCCTTGCGCGGCGCGCTCGCGCTCGCGTGCCTGGTGCCGGCGGGCACCGGGTAGCTTTCGCCTTCCAGCGGGTCGGCGACCTCCTTGGTGGCGCCCGGCGAGGTCGCGGTGGCGGGCCTGACCGCGGCGGTTCCCGACGTGGTCTGCCTGGCCGTGCCCGTACCCGCCGCGGGCGGGTCGCCCTTGTGCGCGCCCGTGTGGCCGCCGACCGCCGCTTCCCCGCAGCCGGCCAGCGCGACGGCCGCCAGCAGGCAGCCGAGCGTCGCGATCCCCGGGCGGGCGAACGTCATGCGGTTAGGCTAGCGGGCCACCTCGGCGCCAGGGTCCACTACGGTCTGCCGCCGCCGCTCGCTACCCTGACCGGATGCGCGCGCAAGATACGGCCGTGGAGATCCGGCCGCACGTTCGCCTGCTCGACGGCCTGCGCCGTCCCGAAAACTGGTTGCAGCTCGTTCGCTTCGGCATCGTCGGCGGCGTCGGCTTCGTCGTCAACGTCGCCGTGTATGCGCTGTTCGTCCATTCCGTGGGACTCGAGTACCACGTCGCCAACGTGATCGCGTGGCTGGTCGCGGTGGCCAACAACTTCGTGCTGAACCGGCACTGGACGTTCGACGCCCGTGAGGGTCGCGCCCACCGCCAGGCGATCCGCTTCCTGATCGTCAGCCTCGTGGCCGAGGTTCTGAGCCTGCTCGTGCTGACGCTGCTGGTCGAGAGCGCGGGCGTCTCGAAGATCCCCGCCCAGGCCCTCGCCGTGGCCTGCTCGATGCCGCTGAACTTCGTCGGCAACAAGCTCTGGAGCTTCCGCTGAGGCGCCCGATCCCCGGCCCCCGTTGAGCGCCCTCGCGCGCCGGCGCGCCGTGTCTTCGGTGCCCATGCGGCACCTATACTTCGACTTCCCCCCTTCCGGAGGAGCCCCGTGCAGGAGATGGTGATCTACGGCGTCAGCTTCGACATGGTTGGCAAGCAGCCGATCGTGCTTCTGAAGACCGTCGACGGCAACAAGTTCCTGCCGATCTGGATCGGGCACCCGGAGGCCGCGTCGATCCTGATGAAGCTGCAGGGCACCGGCACGCCGCGACCGATGACCCACGACCTGCTGTGCGACATCCTCGGCGAGCTCGACGTCAAGTGCACGCAGGTATCCGTCACCGAGCTGCGCGAGAACACGTTCTTCGCGTCGATCACGCTCAGCGTGGGCGGCCGCGAGCTCGAGATCGACTCCCGCCCGAGCGACGCGATCGCGCTCGCGGTCCGCTCGGGCGCGCCGATATTCGCCGCCGAGGCGGTCATCTCGGAGTCGGCGATCGAGTTCGAGCACGACGTCGAGGAGTCAGAGGACGTGGTCGAGAAGTTCAAGGAGTTCCTCGACCAGGTCTCGCCCGAGGACTTCGCGGCGGGCGACAGCTGACCGTCTAACGGTCGAAGGCGCTCGCGAGGATCCGCTCGACGAGCTCGTCGAAGCCGATCCCGGCGGCGTCGGCGGCGAGCGGCAGCAGGCTGGTTTCCGTCAGCCCGGGGGTGACGTTCGTCTCCAGCACAGACAGCTCGCCGGTGTCCTCGGCGAGCATCAGGTCGACCCGCGCCACGCCGTGGCAGCCGAGCAGCCCGTAGGTGTCCAGGGCGAGCTGGCGCGCCCGCGCGCTCGTCTCCTCGGTCAGCTCGGCGGGGCAGACGAACGTGGTCATGCCGATCTCGTAGCGCGACTCGTAGTTGTAGAACTCCTCTTCCCGCGGGATCGCCTCGACCACCGGCAGCGCCACGGGCGCGTCGTGCGCGCTCTCGGCGTCGAGCACCGACACGGCCAGGTCGCGACCTTTGACATAGCGCTCGATCACGGCCTTGCGGTCGTAGGAGAGCGCCCCCACGATCGCCGCCGGCAGCTCCTCGCCCGAGCGCGCGAACTTGACGCCCAGCGCGGAACCTTGGCTGGCGGGCTTGACGACCAGCGGAAAGCCCAGCCTCTCGCCGATGTCGGTGAGCGCGGCGCCCACGCCGAGCTCCCTGATCGCGCTCTCCTTGACGGCGGTGAAGTCCGCCGTCGGAATGCCCGCCTCTCGCATCAGGTACTTCGCCAGCGCCTTGTCCGTGCAACGCATGCACGCCGCCGGCCCCGACCCCGTGTAGGGCACGCCGATCACCTCGAGCAGTCCCTGCACGGTCCCGTCCTCGCCGTCGCCGCCGTGCAGCGCCACGAACGCCGCGTCCGGCGCGCACTCGTGAAGCTGGGCGACGAGCTCCTGGCCGGCGTCGATCGCCACCACCTCGTACCCCAGGCGGCTCAGCGCCTGCTGCGCCCGCGCGCCCGAGCGCAGCGAGACCGCGCGCTCCAGCGACCCTCCGCCCTTGAGCACCGCGACCGTGCGCGCGGCGCTCATCGATCCCGGCGCAGGCGCGCCGGCCGGCCGGCGTCCTCGGCGTCGCGGCGGGGCAGCGCGACGATGTCCGCGAGCGGGCTGAGCTCCCCGCCCTCGGCCCGTGCTCCCTCGGCGGGGACCGCGCCACCCGCGGCCGGCGCCGGCGGCGGCTGGGTCGCGCGCCGCGGCGGCGGCGACCCCGTCAAGGTGCCCAGCAGGCCGCTGTCGCCGTCCATGATCGCGCCGATCCGCCTGATTCCCTCGCGTATGTCCTCGTCGGGAACGCCCGCGAAGTTCAGGCGCATCGAGGAGCTGCCGCTGCGGCCGTCCATGTACGCGGCGCGTCCGGGCACGAACGCCACGCCGTCGGCGCGCGCCAGCAGGTCGGTGGTGTCGACGCCGCCGTCGAGCGTCGCCCATATGAACAGGCCGCCCTCCGGCCGTGTCCAGCTGGCGCGCCCGCCGAAGTGCTCCTCCAGCGCCTCCAGCATCACGTCGCGGCGCGTGCGGTACAGGTCGCGCAGGCGCTCGACGTACGCCAGCCACCCGGGACCTCCGTCGGCCGTGCGCTCGGCGAAGTACTCGGCCACGAACAGCTGGGTCACCGGCGAGGAGCACAGGTCGGCGCCCTGTTTGCCGAGGTTCAGCTTCGCCAGCACCGGCTGCGGCGCGACCGCCCAGCCGAGGCGCAGGCCGGGCGAGAGGATCTTCGAGAAGGTGCCCGCGTAGATCACGAGGTCCGAGGCTCCGCCGCGGGTGGGGTGGCCCGCATCGCGCGCGTCGAGCGCGTGCAGCGTCGGCAGCGCCTCGCCCTCGTAGCGCAGCAGGCCGTAGGGGTTGTCCTCGAGCACCAGCAGCTCGCGCTCGCGGGCGACCTCGATCAGGCGCCGGCGGCGAGCCAGAGACATCGTCACCCCGCCCGGGTTCTGGAAGTTGGGGATCGTGTAGATGAACTTCGGCCGGCGCCCCTGCGCGTGCAGCCGGTCGAGCGTCGCCTCCAGCGCGTCGATCGGCATGCCGTCGGCGTCCATCTCGATCTGCTCGACGTCCGCCTGGTAGGCGCTGAACGTGGGCACGGCGCCCGGGTAGGTGGGCGCCTCGGCGACGATCACGTCGCCCGGGTCGATCAGGGCCTTGCACACGAGGTCGATCACCTGCTGGCCGCCGGTCGTCACGATCACCTCCGCGGGGTCGACGTGCGTGCCCTCGCGGGCCATCACCTCGACGATGCAGCCCACCGTCGCCGCGAGGCCCTCGGTGGGCCCGTACTGGAGCGCCCGCGCCGTCGAGGAGGCCGCGACCTTCGCCATCAGCTTCGCGTACAGCTCGGGCTCGAAGGTGCTCGTGTCCGGCAGTCCGCCCGCGAGCGAGATCACCTCGGGGCGCTCGGTCAGCGCCATCATCTCGCGCATCGCCGAGCTCTTCATGCCGTGCGTGCGCGCCGCGAACAGCGATTCGTAGCGCGCGAGCTCGTGCGCTGTCGGTCGAGCCCGTCGACTATCGTCCCGCCCGCGCATGCCAGCAAGGTAGCGCACCCTCACGGGCATCCCGCATGAACGGCATCGTCTTCTACATCGGGCTCGGCGCCGGACTCGCGGCGGCCTGCGGGCTGCGCCCGTTCCTGCCGGTGCTGCTCGCCGGCGCGCTCGCGTCCTCCAGCGCGCTCGGCGTGAGCTTCCACGGCCACTCCTTCCACTTCCTGCAGGCGGGCTGGTGGCTGCTCGCCGCGGCCGTCGCGCTGGTGCTCTCCTACGCGCTACAGATCCTCTTGAAGCTCACGCCGACGGTCGACCCGTCCGCCCGCGACCAGCCCGTGGGCCCGCTCGGTGCTTCGCTCGCGGGCCTCGGCCTCGGCCTCGGCGCCGGCGCGGTGCTGTTCGCCGGCAGCCTCGCCGCCCACGGCGACGCGTGGTGGCCGGGGCTGGTCGGCGGCTTCCTCGTCGCCGGCCTCGCCCAGCGCGCCTCCTGGCCGGTGATCGCACGCGCCCGCACGCGCCTGTCCGACGTGGCCGCGCGCGAAGCGCTCACCGTGTACCTCGACGCCGCCGCGCTGCTCCTCGCGGCGCTCAGCGCCGCCCTGCACCCGCTCGGCTACGTGGCCGTGGCGCTGCTCGCCTGGTTCGCCTGGCGCGGGCGCTCCCGCGGAGACGAGAAGTACGCGGGCCTGCGCATCCTGCGGCGCTGACCCGCGGCCATGGGCACGCGACCGCCAAAGCTCGTCCTGTGTGTGATCGACGCGTTGGCGCCCGCGTTGCTCGAGCGCGCGATCGTGTCGGGCGCCGCGCCGGTGCTAGAGCGGCTCGTGCGGGGCGGCCTCTACGTGCCCGACTGCGTGGCCGCGTTTCCCTCGGTCACGCCCGTGTGCGCCGCCTCGATCGTCACCGGCGTGGCCCAGGACGAGCACGAGATCCCCGGCATGAACTGGTATCACCGCGACGAGCAGCGCTACGTCGAGTACGGCTCGAGCTTCCGCGCCGCCCAGCGCTTCGGCATCGCCCGCCAGCTCACCGACACCGTCTACAACATGAACGGCGCCCACCTCTCGCCCGACACGCTCACGGTGTTCGAGTCGCTGGACGACAGGCAGGTGCGCACGGCGGGCACCACCTATCTGATGTACCGCGGCCGCCACCGCCACGAGCCCCAGCGCGACACCGCCCTCACACGGATGGCCTCGGCGCTCGTGCGCCACCCCGTGATGGGCCCCCGCGAGCTCTTCTACGCGGACGTGTTCGCCTCGCGGCGCACCGGCTGCCGCTCCAACCTGGGCATGCCGGGCGTGCGCGACCGGCACTCGGGCTGCGTCTCGGCCTACCTCGTCGAGCACGACCTGTTCGACTTCCTGCTGCTCTCGCTGCCCGACAACGACTGGTACTCGCACAAGCACGGGCCAGACGCGCAGGTGCAGTCGATCGCCCAGGCCGACCTGCAGCTCGCGCGCGTCATGAACGCGGCCGGCGGCGTCGAGGAGTTCCTCGCCGAGCACGCCGTGATCGCGATGGCCGACCACTCGCAGGCGCTCGTGACCGCGACGATCGCGCTGCAGGACGAGCTCGCCGAGCTGGGGGTGTTGAGCCCCGCCCGCCCCTCGCGGTCGGCCGAGCGCGGCGGCCAGGACGAGCCGCGGATCGCCGTGTGCCCGTCCCAGCGCGCCGCGATGGTCTACGCGCTGCACCCGTCCGAGCGCGACGCGATGCGCGCCTCGGTGGCCACGCGCGCGCTGGCGATCGAGGGCGTCGACCTCGTGCTGTGGCTCGAGCGCGACGCCCACGACGCTCCCCGCGAGGGCGTGATCGCGAGCGCTCTGGGCGAGCTGCGCTTCGCGCCCGGCGGCGAGCTGCGCGACGTCCGCGGCCGCGCCTGGAGCATCGAGGGCGCCCGCGAGGTGATCGACGCGCGCGTGAGGGACGGGCTGCTGCGCACCCCCGCCTACCCAGACACGCTCGCCCGCGCGTGGTCGGCGCTGTGCTGCCGCACCTCCGGCGAGGTGCTGCTGTCGGCGGCGCCCGGCTTCGAGTTCCTCGACTGGGGCCGCCAGGCGCACGTCGGCGGCGGCAGCCACGGCTCGCTGCACGCCAGCGACTCGCTCGGCGCGCTCGTCATGCACGGCCTCGACCTGCCCGCGCCGGCGCGGAGTACCGCCGCGGGTCCCACCGAGCAGTGGGCGATCCGCGACGTCGCGCCGCTCGCGCTCGCGCACTTCGGGCTCGCGCACGGCGGCTGACGGTTCCGTCGGCTCGCGCTTGTGGGCGCGTGCGCACCTCGTTACGCTCGCTGGCAGTGCGCTTCCTGGCAACGCTCGCCCTCGTAGCCGGCCTCACGCTGCTCGGGCCCGCGCCGGCGCTCGCCAAGAGCACGACGACGAGCAACCCCGAAACGCCGATCCCGATCGCGCTCTCGACGGTCCCGCCCGCCGGCCACCGGCTCTCCTCCGACGCCGTCCTGCAGATAGCCGACCGCCTGCCGGAGATGCGGGCCCTGCGCCACGAATTCCGCGGCTCCTTCGGCGACACCTACCTGAAGGGCGCCCTCCAGTGGCAGGTGAGCTACTTCTCCAAAGGCGGCAAGAAGGAGATCGGGCTCGTGATCGTCGACGACCTCGACTCGCGCGTGGTCGAACAGTGGACCGGCTACCAGGTCAACTGGCCGATGGCCCGGGGCGTTCCCGGGGCGTTCGGCCGGCACGTCAATGCCCTTTACGTGTGGCTGCCGATGTGCGTGCTGTTCCTCGCCCCGTTCTTTGACTTCCGCCGGCCATTCTCGCTGCTGCACCTCGACCTGCTGGTGCTGCTGTCTTTCTCGGTCTCGCTGGCGTTCTTCAACCACGCCCACATCTACGCGTCCGTGCCGCTCGCCTATCCGCCGCTGCTGTACCTGCTGGCGCGCATGCTCGCGCTCCTGCGCCGCCGCGGGTCCGCGCGCGGGCCCCGGCTGCGCCTGCTCGTGCCCGCCAAGTGGCTGGCGCTCGGCGTCGTCTTCCTGCTCGGCTTTCGCGTCGCGCTGAACGTCACCGACTCGAACGTGATCGACGTCGGCTACGCCGGCGTGATCGGCGCCAGCAAGATCACGAACGCCGAACCGCTGTACGGGCACTGGCCGGCCGACAACGAACACGGCGACACCTACGGGCCCGTCAACTACGAGGCCTACGTGCCCTTCGAGCAGGTCTTCGGCTGGAGCGGCACGTGGGACGACCTGCCCGCCGCCCACGCCGCGGCGATCTTCTTCGACGTGCTCGCCGCCGCGCTGATGTTCCTGCTCGGGCGGCGCCTGCGCGGGCCGACGCTCGGCGTCGCGCTCGCCTACGCGTGGGTCTCCTACCCGTTCACGCTGTTCGCGCTGGAGAGCAACTCCAACGACGAGCTCGTGGCCGTGCTCGTGCTCGCCGCGCTGCTCGCCGCCAGCTACCGGCCGGCGCTCGCCACCGCCGGGCGCGGCGCGCTCGCGGCGTTCGCGGGGCTGACGAAGTTCGCGCCGCTGGCGCTCGCGCCGCTCCTGGCGACGCACGGCCTGGGCGAGCTCTCACGCGCTCGCCGCGTCCGCGCGCTCGCGCTGTTCGCGTTCGCGTTCGCGGCCGCCACCGCGCTCGCGTCGATCCCCGCGCTCGGCCACGACACGCTGCACGAGATCTACGAGCGCACCTTCGTCTACCAGTCCAACCGCGGCTCGCCGTTCTCGGTGTGGGGCCTGTACGGCCTGCGCGGGCTCGAGCCGGCCGCGCAGATCGCCGCCGTGCTGCTCGCCGTCGGCCTCGCCGTGCTGCCGCGCCGCGAGGACCTCGTCGGCCTGGCCGCCGCCTGCGGCGCCGTCGTGATCGCCGAGCAGCTCGGCATCGAACACTGGTTCTACCTGTACATCCCCTGGTTCTTCCCGCTCGTGATGCTCGCCCTGTTCGGGCGCCTCAGCGACCCCGTGGAGCGTCGCTGGGCCGTGGCATCAGCACCTGCTCGATCGCCCGCGCCCGCCGCGGCCCTGAGCAGCTGATCAGCACGCCCATCAGCCACGGGTCCTCCTCGGAGGTCTCGAAGCGGATCGGCATCTGCGTCAGCAGCGACTCGATCGCCTGCTCGCGCTTGACCCCGATCACGCCGCCGCGCGGGCCGGTCATGCCGACGTCGGTGATGTACGCGGTGCCCCCCGGCAGCACGCGCGCGTCGGCCGTCGGCACGTGCGTGTGCGTGCCCACCACCGCCGTCACCCGCCCGTCCAGGTGCCAGCCGAGCGCCACCTTCTCGGAGGTCGCCTCGGCGTGCATGTCGACGAGCACGTGGTCGACCTCGCCCAGCTCGCCGAGCGCCACCTCGATCTCGGTGAACGCCGAGCGGCCCGCCCGCAGGTACAGGTTGCCGCTGAGGTTCACGACCCCCAGGCGCACGCCCCCGCGCTCGACCACGCACGTCCCGTGGCCCGGCTGGCTGCGCAGGAAGTTCGCGGGCCGCACGATCCGCTCGTGGCTGTCGAGATACGGGTAGACCTCACGGCGATGGTAGGTGTGGTTGCCGAGCGTGATCGCGTCGACGCCGGCCACGAACAGCTGGTCGGCGATCTTCGGCGTGATCCCCAGGCCGCCGGCCGCGTTCTCGCCGTTGACCACCACGAACGTCGGCGCGTAACGCTCGCGCAGCAGCGGCAGGCAGTCCAGCAGCGTCCGGCGCCCGAGCCCGCCGACGACGTCGCCGGCGAACAGGATGCGCACCTCGCCGGGCGCCTCGAGGCTCTCGCCCGGGGCCTCGCAGGCGGGCGCCGTCGAGCTCTCGCCCGAACCGGAGCCCGCCTGCTGCTCAGCCATACTCTGGCGATGGTGGGGTGCGGGTGAGAGGCGTAGGGGCGAAGCCGGCGAGCGAGCGGGCGGCGGGCGCCGGCGAGTCGACGGAGCCGGCCGAGCCGCCCAGCCGCGAGGAGCAGGAGCTGGCCGCGTCCGCGCCGGAGGACCGCCCCGCCGCGCCGGCGACGCCGCCCCGCGTGGTGGTGCCCCGCTGGGTGCAGCTGGTGATGCTGCCGCTGAGCGTGCTCGCGCTGTACGCGCTCGCCAAAGCCGCCGGCAAAGTGCTCGTGATCTTCATCGTCGCCGCGCTGATCGCGCTGATCCTCAACCCGGCCGTCGCCTTCGTGCAGCGCGCGCGGGTCCCGCGCGGCCTGGCCGTGCTGGCCGTGTACGTCGGCTTCTTCCTGATCCTCACTGGCATCGGCGTACTGCTCGCCAACCCTATCTCCAACCAGGTGGAAGCGTTCAGCCACAGCCTGCCGCATCTGATCAAGCAGGCCAACAAGACGCTCGCCAACCTGCAGGGCACGCTCAACCACCACGGCCTGCACGTCCACATCATCAAGCCCGGCGAGACCGCGCTGGAAACGGCCAAAGACGAACTCATCAAAGCCTCGAGCACGATCGTCTCGCACGCCGGCGGCGTGCTCAGCGAAGCCGTCAGCGCCGGCTTCGACCTCGTGCTCACGTTCGTGCTGTCGGTCTACATGCTCCTCTACGGCGAGCGCATCGGCACGCTCTTCCGCCGCTACATGCCCGACGGCGACGGCACCGCCGCCGACGACTACCCGACGCTCGTGCAGAGCGCCGTCGCGCGCTACGTCGGCGGCCAGCTGCTGTTCAGCTTCGTGATGGGCGCCACGACGGGCCTCGCCCTGTACCTCGCGGGCGTCCTCGGCATCTTCCCCGACGGGCGCAAATACGCCGTCGTGTTCGCCGTGATCTACGGCGTGGCCGAGCTGATCCCCTACGTCGGCCCGATCATCGGCGCGCTCCCCGCCGTGCTCGTCGCGCTCTTCACCGACCCGATCTCGGCCGTGTGGGTGACCGTCATCTTCGTCGGCCTGCAGCAGCTCGAGGGCCACATCGTGGCGCCGCAGATCTTCGGGCACACGCTGCGCATCAACCCGCTGCTGGTGATCTTCGCGCTGCTGCTCGGCCTGCAGCTGCACGGCGTGATCGGCGCGCTGATCGCGCTGCCGATCCTGTCGGTGCTGCGCGAGACGGCGGTCTACCTGAACCGCCACCTCACGCTCGAATCCTGGGATCGCAGCGGCAGCGGCCTGCTGTGAGCGAGCTCCTCAGCGTCAGCGCGCTGGCCAAGCGCTACGGCGGCGCCCGCGCGCGCACCTCCCACCCGGCGCTCACGGACGTCAGCTTTCGCCTGTGCGACGGCGAACTGGTCGCGCTGGTGGGACCCAACGGCGCCGGCAAGACGACGCTGCTGTCGATCCTCGCCGGCCTGCAGGCGCCCACCGCCGGCACCGTCAGCCGGCCCCCCGGCGCCGGCGAGCGGGCACCGGGCTGGAGGGTTGGGTGGGTGCCTCAAGCGCCGGCGCTCTACTCCAAGCTGTCGGTCGCCGAGAACCTCGAGCTGTTCGCGCGCCTGGAGCGCGCGCCCCGGCCCCGCGAGCTGGTCGGCGAGATGCTCGAGCAGGCCGGCCTGTCCGAGCGCGCCGCCGAGCCGGTCGCGCATCTCTCCGGCGGCAACCGCCAGCGCGTCAACATCGCCATCGGGCTGCTCGGCGACCCGCCCGTGCTGGCCCTCGACGAGCCCTCCTCCTCGCTGGACCCAGGCCAGCGCGAGCGCCTGTGGCAGTTCGTGCTCGCCCGCGTCGCCGCCGGGACGACCGTGCTGTTCTCCACGCACAACGTCAGCGAGGCGCAGCGCTACGCCGGGCGCGTGCTCGTGCTCGACGGCGGCCGGCTGCTGTTCGACGGCGAGACCGCCGCGCTGCTGCGCGCCGGCGGCGAGGACGCCGGCGGCGACCTCGAGCGCGCGCTCGTGCGCTTCCTGCGCGAGCGCCCGGGCGATCCCGGCCAAGCCGCCGCGGCGCCGGAGGGCTGGGGGCGATGAGATGGCTCCTGCGCAAGGACCTGCTGATCCTGCGGCGCTCGCGCCTGCTGCTCGCGCTGCTCGTCATCTACCCCGTGGCGATCGCGCTGCTGCTCGGCTTCGCGCTCTCGCGCGGCCCGGCCCGCCCGCGCGTGGCGATCCTCGACCAGGTCCCCGCCGGCGAGACGATCATCGTCGGCCGCCAGCGGCTGGCCGTCGCCGCCTACGTCCACCGGCTCTTCGACCAGCTGCAGGCGGTGCCCGTCTCGAGCCGCGCCCAGGCGGTCGCCAAGGTCGACTCGGGCGCCGTCGTGGCGGCGATCGTGCTGCCGGCGAACCTCGCGGCGCGGCTCTCCTCCGACCTCACGCAGGCGCGCCTGGAAGTGCTCTACAACGGCAACGCCCTCGACCAGTCGCTCGCCCGCCAGACGATCTCCTCGGCGCTCGCCCAGGCCAACATCGGCTTCTCCGAACAGGTGCAGAAGCTCGCCAGGGGCGTGATCGGCACGCTGCTCACGGGCGGGCGCCTCGGCTCGATCGGCGCGCCCGCATCCTCCGCGCGGGGGGAAAGCTCGATCGGCCTGAACCACATCCCCGCCGTGCTCGGCGCGATCGCCGCCCGCCAGCCCACGCGCCGCGCCCGCGCCCAGCTCGAAGAAATCGACGCGTTCGCCGGCTTCGCCGCCCAGAACCTGACGATCGCCAGCCGCGTGCTCGCGACGATCGGCCAGCCGATCACCGTCGCGGCCGTGCTGCTGCACGGCCGGCGCACGCCGCTCGACGACTTCGCCGTGGTCGTCGCGGTCAGCGTCTCGCTGATGTTCGTGTGCGTGCTGCTCGCTGCCGGCGCTGTCGCGCTCGAGCGCGAAGAGCACGCGCTCGCGCGGCTGCTGCGCACGCTCGTCTCGCGCGAGGCGCTGCTGGCGGAGAAGACGCTGCTGGCCGCCGGCTGCGCCTTCCCCGTCGCGCTCGCGCTGCTCGCCGGCATCGGCGCCTTCATCCCGCTCGACTGGGGCCGCGCGGGCATGTGGCTCGCCGCGCTCGCCCTGGGAGCGCTCGCGTTCGCCGCCCTCGGCGTCGCCGTCGGCGTCTTCGCCAGGGAGGTGCGCGCCGCCTCGCTGCTCGCCTTCCTGCTCTCGCTGCCGCTCGCCTTCCTCGCGCTGGTTCCGTCCGGCTCGGTCTCCCACGGCTTCTACGAGGCGATCGCGGTCGTCTCCTTCGCCTTCCCCTACAAGGCGGCGCTGGAGGCGCTCGACACGGCCGTCAACGGCGCCGCGCCCGCCCTCGGCCTGTCGCTCGCGCACCTCGCGCTGCTGGCCGCCGTGTTCGGAGCGCTCGCGCGCCTGGGCCTGCGCGAGGTCGAGTAGCCCCACCGCGAAGTCCGCTCCAGGCGCCGACAGGCGCCCTCCATATTAAAAAGGACGGGAGGGGTATCCTCGACAGCCATGGCCTTTCCACAGACGCGGATGCGCCGGCTGCGCGCCAGCGCGCGCCTGCGCGGGCTCGTGCGCGAGACCGACCTGCACGCCGGCCAGCTCGTGCTGCCGCTGTTCGTCTGCGAGGTCGCCCCCGCGCCCTCCGGGCGCGAGCCGATCGCGACGATGCCCGGCGTCGAGCGCCTCTCGCTCGCGGCCGCCGTCGAGGAGGCCCGCGCCGCGGCCGAGCTGGGGATCGCCGCCGTGCTGCTGTTCGGGCTGCCCGCCGAGAAGGACGCGTACGGCTCCGGCGCCTACGAGCAGGACGGCGTCGTGCAGCTCGCGACCCGCGCGATCAAGCAGGCCGTGCCCGAGCTGCTCGTGATCACCGACGTGTGCCTGTGCGAGTACACCGACCACGGCCACTGCGGCGTCGTGCGCGAGGACGGCAGCGTCGACAACGACGCCTCGCTCGAGCTGCTCGCCCGCGCCGCCGTCAGCCAGGCCCGCGCCGGCGCCGACATCGTCGCCCCCTCGGACATGATGGACGGCCGCGTCGGCGCGATCCGCGAGGAGCTCGACGGCGAGGGCTTGCACGAAACGCCGATCCTCGCCTACTCCGCCAAGTTCGCCTCCGCCTTCTACGGGCCGTTCCGCGACGCGGCCGACTCGGCCCCCGCCTTCGGCGACCGCCGCAGCTACCAGATGGATCCCGCCAACGGCCGCGAGGCCGTGCGCGAGGCGCTGCTCGACGTGCAGGAGGGCGCCGACATGGTCATGGTCAAGCCCGCCCTCGCCTACGGCGACCTGATCCGCGCGGTCAAGCGCGCCACCCGCATGCCGCTGGCCGTGTACAACGTCAGCGGCGAGTACGCGATGGTCAAGGCGGCGGCCGCCGCCGGCCACCTCGACGAGCGCGCCACCGTCCTGGAGATCCTCACCTCGCTGCGGCGCGCCGGCGCCGACACGATCATCACCTACCACGCAAAGGACGCCGCCGAATGGCTTGGAGAGCGGAAGTGAGCAGCGAGTCGCCTGTGCCCCTGGCCGGCGTGGCGGACCCCGCGCGGGGGGTCACCGCCCCGCCGAAGATCCGCAGCCGCAAGGACGGCGCCGCGATCCCCCTCGACGAGACCGACCGCAGGCTGCTCAACCTGATGCAGGGCTCCTTCCCGATCCAGCCGCGGCCCTACCGCGCCGTCGCCGAGCTGGCCGGGCTGACCGAGGAGGAGACGATGGCGCGCGTCCGGCGCCTGCTCGACAAGCGCATCATCCGCCAGGTCACGCCGATCTTCGACACGCGTGCCCTCGGCTACTCATCGATGCTGGTCGCCGCCAAGGTCGACCCCGAGCACCCCCACCGCGCCGCCCAGGCGATCAACGCCCACCCCGGCGTCTCCCACAACTACCTGCGCAACCACGAGTTCAACCTGTGGTTCACGATCGCCACCGAGCCCGACTCGGGGCTCGGCCTCGAGGGCACGCTGGAGGTGCTCGCCGCCGAGGCCGGCGCCGAGTCCGTGCGCCAGCTGCCGACGCTGAAGCTGTTCAAGATCCGCATGGACCTGGAGATGGAGGGCGACACGCAGGCGCTCGCGAGCGCCGCCGCCGAGGTCGCCGAGCCCGTCGAGCTCGACCCCCAGCCCTACGACGAGCTCGACGTCGCCGTGATCCGCGCGCTGCAGGGCGACATGCCCGTCGTGCCCGAGCCCTACGCGCCCGCCGCCGCCGAGCTCGGCCTGCCCGAAGATCGCCTGCTCGAGCACCTCACGGGCATGCGGGAGCGCCGCATCCTGCGCCGCGTCGCCGCGATCCTCTACCACCGCCGCGCCGGCTTCTCCGCCAACGGCATGGGCGTCTGGAAGGTGCCCGACGAGCGGATCGCCGAGGTCGGCTGCCGCATGGCCTCCGTGCGCGGCATCTCCCACTGCTACCAGCGGCCCACCTACGCCGACTGGCCCTACTCCGTCTTCACGATGGCCCACGGCCGCTCCAAGGACGAGTGCGACGCCGTGCTCGACGCGATCGCCGAGATGACCGGCATCGAGGAGCGCGCCACCCTCTACTCCTCCACCGAGTTCAAGAAGATCCGCCTGCTCTACTTCACGGACGAGTTCAAGGACTGGGAGCGCGCGCACGGCGGCCACAGTTGACGGCCTCCCTCACCGACACCCGCTCGGCCGAGCTCTACAGACGCGCCCTCGAGCTGATCCCCGGAGGGGTCAACTCGCCGGTGCGCGCGATGCGCGCGATCGGCCGCGACCCCGTGTTCGTCGCGCGCGGCGAGGGCGCCGAGCTCGTCGACGTCGACGGCAACCGCTTCATCGACTACGTCGGCTCGTGGGGCGCCCTGATCGCCGGGCACGCCCACCCAGCCGTGCTCGCCGCCGTGTCCGCCGCCGCCGACCGCGGC
>DASZFZ010000039.1:0-6932 GCA_035939315.1 Solirubrobacteraceae bacterium
GCAGCCGCGAGCGGTCCTCCTCCAGCAGCTGGCGGCGGCCGACCTCGCCGCGCAGGATGCCGGCCAGGCGCACGACCGAGTGCACGTCGCGCGCGCGGATCGCCGCGCCCTGCTCGAGCACGACCTCGAGCAGCCGCTTGCTGGATTCGATCTGCGCGTCCAGGTGCGCCAGCACGTCGGCACACAGCGCGCGGTCCTGCGCGGCGGTCTCGTGGGGCATCAGCGCCGTGCTCATGCCGCCGCGCCTCCAGAGGCCGAGCCGCTCGACGCCGCCGCGCCGCCCGCGGGCGCGACCGTGCCGCCGCCCGGCGAGACGCCGCCGAGGGGTGTGTGTCCGCCGGTGCTCTGGGCTTCGAGCTGGCGCGTCAGCTGCGCGGCCAGGCCGAGCCCGCCGGCGTGCATCACGCCGCCCGCGAGCGCCTGCGGGAGCATCGCGGAGAGCTGGGAGTCGCCGGCCTGGCCACTGGCGCCCGAGCCTTCTTCGGAGCCTTCGCCTTCCGAGGAGCCTTCGCCGTCCATGCCGCTGCTCGCCGCGAGCGACTGAGAGAGCTGTTCGACGAGCGTCTGTTCGAAGGCCAGCGCGCTCGTGTAGGCCTTCTGGGTGGCGGCGGAGCCGTGGCGCACCCACTCGGGCTCGAGCGCCTGGTCGACGATCGGCACCCCCCCGCCGGCCTGCACTCCCGCGCCGGATTCGAGTGGCAGGCTCACGAGCCGCTCCGCAGGCTGTTGGCGATCGACATCATCTGGCTCTCGTCCTGGATCGCCGTGCTCGTCAGCTGGTAGGCGCGCTCGGTGGAGACCAACTGGGTCATGTCCCTGCCGATGTCGACGTTGGAGGACTCGAGCGCTCCCTGGTGGATCTGGCCGCTCGCCGCGTGCGGGGTTCCGCTCTGGGCGGTCGGCGAGAGCTCGCTGCCGCCGTCGGCGAGCAGGTGTTCGGGCGAGGTCACGGTCACCAGCTTGATCTGGCCGAGCTTGCGCGTCCCGGCCGTGACTTCGCCGCTCGAGGAGATGCGGACTTCGCTCGGGGAGACGCCCTTGGGGAGCTTGATCGGGGGCGCGAGCCGGTTGCCTTCGGAGTTGACGAGCGTGCCGCTGGCGTCGACGCCGAAGGTGCCGTTGCGCGTCAGCGCGAGCTTGCCGTTCGCGCGCGTCACCTGGAAGTAGCCGGGGCCTTCGATCGCGAGGTCGAGCGGGTTGCCGGTTTCCTGGAGCGTGCCCTGGGCTTCGCTGCGCCCGATCACCCTCGCGCTCGCGCCGGCGCCGCTCGCGGATTCGCTGCCCGCCATCTTCACGGGGCTGTAGAGCAGGTCGTTGAAGGCGACGCGCTCCGACTGGTAGCCGGTGGTGTTGACGTTCGCGAGGTCGTTGCTGATCGCGTTCATCTGTTCCTGCTGGGCTGCCATACCTGCTGCTGCGGAGAAGAGGCCTTCGATCATCAGCTCATCCTGTTCGTCGATCGGCCGGCTTTCCGCAAGGGCGGTCCAAGCCGGTTCGAGGTTTCTCGTCCCTGTGATCGGCCGCCGGGGCCGGGACTTGAGCGCTGCCGCGGCGGCTGCTAGCCGGAGACGTTCAGCGAGCCGACCTGCGAGGCCGCCTCCTGGAGCGTCTGGCCGATCGCCTGGATCGCCTGCTGGCCGGACTGGAAGCTGCGCATCGAGGTGATCATTTCGACCATCGTCTTGGCCGCGTCGACGCCCGAGCCCTCGAGCGAGCCCTGGCGCACGGTGCCGGTCGCCTTGCCCGCGGGCGTCCCCGTGTAGAGGTTTTCGCCCTGCTTGACCGCCCCCGGGACTTCGTAGACGCCGAGCGCGGTGGGCGCCACGGTGCCGGCGGCGCTGACCTTGATCGTGGCGCCGCGGGCGTTCAGCACGGGGTTGCCGGAGGCTTCGGTGAGCAGTCCCTGGGCCGAGCGCGTGAACTGGCCGTCGCGCGTGTAGCGCACGCCCTGGGCGGTGCGCACCGCGAAGAAGCCGCCGCCGACGATCGCGAAGTCGAGCGGTTCGCCGGTTTCCTGGAGCACGCCGGGCGTCATGTTCGTGTAGGTCTTGCCGAGCGCCACGCCCTCGTCGACCGAGCCGACCGCCTGGCCGCCCTCGGTGTTGGACAGCAGCACCGCGCCGAAGCTGTGCTGGGGCGTTTCGTCGGGCTTGAAGCCGGGCGTGGAGGCGTTGGCGAGATCGTTGGCGAGCTGGTTCTGGCGAACCTGCTCGGCGACCATCCCGGACGCGGCGATGTCGAGGCCGAGATCCATTCGCCCAGGTCTTCGGCCGCGCCGCGCGATCCTTGAGCGCGCCCGCGCCTCAGCCGATCGCGGCGAACAGCGAGGGCTCGCCCGCCAGCTGCTCGTAGAGGCGGCGGCGCATCTGCGTGTGGATCTGGGAGACGCGGCTCTCGGACACGCCGAAGCGCTCGCCGATCTCCCGCAGCGTCCAGTCCTGGGCGTAGAGCAGCACCGCGATTTCGCGTTCCTGGCGGGTCAGCCGCGCGAACGCGCGCCGGAAGTGCGCCTTGGCTTCCAGGCGTTCGGCGCAGACGACCGGGTCGCACTCGTCGTCCTCGCTCCGCAGCGTGTCGATGCGCTCGATCGTGGTGCTCTCGTCGGAGCGCACCACCCGGTTGAGCGAGCCGACGTCCGCCAGCGCGACCTCGTCGAGCCGCTCGCCGAGCTGCGCCGGCGTCATGCCCACCTCGGCCGCGAGCTCCCCGTCGCTGGGCGCGCGTTCGTGCAGCGCGACGAAGCGCTCGCGGGCTCTGCGGATCTCCCGCTCGTCGCGGCGCAGCGAGCGCGGCGCCCAGTCGTGGCGGCGCAGCTCGTCGAGCACCGCGCCCTGCACGCGCGTCCACGCGTACTGCTCGAGGCTCGCGCCGCGCGCCGGGTCGTAGCGCTCGATCGAGCGGATCAGCGCCTCCAGGCCGCACGAGAGGAAGTCCTCGACGTCGCACTCCGGCGGCACCTCGCGCACCTTGCGAAAGACGATGTAGCGCACCATCGGCGTGAACATGAAGACCAGGCGGTCGCGGATGCGCGGGTCGCCGTCGCGCCGGTACTCCTGCCAGATGGCCAGCGCCTGCGCGGCGGAGACGCGGGTGTTGCGCTTGTCGAGTGTTGGCATGCTGGCGCGGTGGGGCGGGGTCGCTGGGGGAGGCCGCCGGCGAGGCGATCGCGCTCCGCGCTCTGCAAGCGGGGATGCGGGGCTGGCCGACGCGAGTAGATTCGCGCTCGCGGGGGCATTCCCTGCGCGCGAACGGCGGTGTGCACGGGCGTCCTCGAGGCGCCGCCGCGAGCGCTCGCGGCCGCTGCGCGCAGGCGCGTGCGAAGCGCTCATGGATGGCGCATGCCGGTCGATCACCAGGCTTGCGACGCCTCGCTCCGCGGGAGCCGGGCGGCGGCAAGCGCACGCGGCGCCGCCCGTTTCGCCAAATGGAGCAAATCAACGAGAAAACCTCAAGTTCCCCCGGAGGGCGTCGATCACCATGATCAGCAAGCAAGCGCGAGGCGGTCCAGGGAGTGGGCCGCGTCATGAGTTTTCAGGGAGAAAACGCCAGATGAGCTCGCCCACCCCGTCTTTCCAGAGCCTCCCCGGCTCGCCGATCCCCACCCACCCCGGCTCCGCGACGGAGATCGGCGACGTGGGCGCCTTCATCGAGCGGCTCGCCGGCGGCGTCAGCACGCTGGGCATCGAGGCGGAGCGCGGCGGCCCGCCGCCCGAGGTGCTCGCCGAGATCGCCGCGGCCGCCAGCTTCGTCGAGCAGATGCACGAGAACGGCTACCAGCTGCGCTTCTTCTCGCGCGCCCAGGGAGAGCGACCGCGAATCGAGCTGCACGACCGCGAGGGCCACGCCGTCAGCGTCCTCTCCACCCTCGAGGCGTTCGAGCTCGCCGCCGACGGCGCCGCCCTGGCGAAGCACGCCTGACCGGAGCGCCATGTCCACCTCCTCGGTCAACGTCTCCTCCACCGCCGGCTCGCCGATCTCGATCGCGGGCCTCGCCTCGGGGCTGAACACGACCGCGATCATCTCGGCGCTGATGGCCGTCGAACGCGAGCCGGTCACCCACCTGACCGACGAGCAGGCGCGGGTGCAGGGCGAGCAGACCCAGCTGCAGACCATCCAGACGAGCCTGCAGACGCTCGCCGGCGCCGTCTCCGAATTTGGGCTGCCGGGGCTGTTCGAAGAATCCCAGACGGTCACCTCCAGCGAACCCGCGCGCGTGAGCGCGGCGGCCACGGTCGGCGCCGCCGTCGGCGGCTACGAGGTCGAAGTCACCCAGCTCGCCAACTCGGCGCAGCGCACGTTCACCTTCACGAGCCCCAAAAGCGAAGACACGATCACGATCGAAGGCCATGAATTCAAGCTGAAGGCCGAAGGGACCGCCAAGGAACTGGCCCAGGCGATCAACTCGGAAAGCAAGGCCGGCGTGTTCGCGGCGGCGCTGGAAAACGGCACGATCGTGCTGTCCAGCCGCAAGACCGGCGAAAGCGAAGGCGAATTCATCAAGGTCAGCGACGCCGGCGGCACGCTCGTCGAAAAGGCAGGCACCGCCAAAGCCGGCCAGGACGCCAAGTACAAGGTCGACGAAGTCGAAATGACCTCGGCCTCCAACGTCGTCAGCGACGCGATCCCCGGGGTCACGCTGACGCTCAGCGGCCTCACGCCGCAGGGCCCGGTGACGATCGACGTGCAGCCCCCGGGCCCCAACGTCACCGCGCTGGAAGGCCAGGTGAACGCCTTCATCAAGACCTACAACACGACCGTCGAAGCGATCGAGAAGCAGCTCAACACCAAGCCGCCGGTCAAGCCGCAGACCGCCAGCGAATTCGCGAGCGGCACGCTGTTCGGCGACCTCGAACTGACGAACGTGCTCAGC
This sequence comes from Solirubrobacteraceae bacterium, assembly GCA_035939315.1. Classification (GTDB taxonomy): domain Bacteria; phylum Actinomycetota; class Thermoleophilia; order Solirubrobacterales; family Solirubrobacteraceae; genus Palsa-744. Next base: position 4,871 of record DASZFZ010000039.1, read on the forward strand.
GACATGCGCCAGACGATGTACGAAACGATCCCGGGCCTGGAAGGCGAAATGTCGAGCCCGCTGGACATCGGCATCAGCACCGGCGCGGGCACCGGCGGGGCGACCTCGCAGGCGTCCCTGAACGGCATGCTGCAGCTCAACGCGACCAAGCTGACCGAAGCCCTCAAGACCAACCCGACGGGTGTGCAGAAGATGCTCGAGCAGTGGTCCTCGGGGCTGCAGAAGACGATCAACGACGCCGCCGCGCCGGGCGGCTCGATCGAAGGGCGCGTGAACGTCGACCTCTCCGAGGTCACGCAGATCACCAGCCAGATCACGACCATGAACGAACTGCTCGCCAACCGCGAAAAAGCGCTGCAACACACCTACGCGGAGCTCGAAGCCGTGATCTCGCAGAACAACGCGCAGGACGCGTTCCTGACCAAGCAGGCCGAATCGCTCGGCAACAGCAACTCGTCGTCCTCCGGCTAGAGCCGGCCGGCGAGAAGCCGGTGAAAATCGGCGAATCACCCCTCAACCTTTCGCCTCCGGGGACGATCAAGAGGGTGAGATGGCAAACCCCACCGCAACGCCAGCCGCCGCCTACCGCAGAGGCGACGTGCTGGCGGCGACGCCCGGGCAGCTCGTCGTGCTGCTCTACGACGGCGCCCTGCGCTTCCTGCGCCAGGCGACCGTCGCGCTGCGCGAGCGCGAAATCGAGCGCGCGCACAACTCGCTGCGCTACGCCGAACGGATCATCGCCCACCTCGACGGCACGCTCGACTACGACCAGGGCGAGCTGCCGCAGCGGCTGCACATGATCTACGCCTTCTGCCTCGGGCACCTGGGCAAGGCGCGCACCAACATCGACCCGGGCAAGGTCGAAGAGGTCAGCGACATGCTCGGCGAGCTGCGCGATGCCTGGAGCCAGGTCGCCGCCGAGGTCGACCGCGGGTGAGCCCGCGCGGGGCAGCCGCGGAGCCCTCGCTGCGCGCCTACGAAGCGATCTACGCGCACGCCGAGCTCGAACTCGAGCTCGCGGGCCGGGGCGAGGTCGAGCGGCTGGGCGAGCTGCAGGGCCGCTGGGAGGAGCTCGCCGCGGCGCTGCCCGACACCCCGCCGCCGGCCGCCGCCGGCCTGCTCGAACGTGCCCGCCTGATGCACGAGCGCACGCGCATCGAGCTCTCGCGCCTGCGCGACCTGCTGCTCGCCGAGATGGCCAAGGCCGGTCGCGCGCGCCGCACCGCCGACGGCTACGCCGGCCAGCTCGTCCGGCGTCCGCGCGTCGACCGCAGCGCGTAGCGCCGGCGCGCTCGCGCGCGGCCCCGCACCGCGCCGATCCGCGCATATCCGTAGTCGCCCCCCTAAAGGTCTCGCCCGAGCGGCCGATCAAGAGGGCGTCCCCTCGATGGAGACAGCCGTACGCGATCTCAGGGAGAGCTCGCTTTCAGCCCAGGGAGGGCGGAAAGGACACCCGAACATGGCTCTCGTCGACTCCACCCAGCAGCTGCTGGAGGCTGCGATGCGCGGCGCCTGGCAGCGCCAGACCGCGCTGACCAACAACATCGCCAACGCCGACACCCCCGGCTACCAGCCCCAGGAAGTCAACTTCGAGTCCGAACTGCAGAGCGCCGTGGGCGGCGGCGCCTCGCCCCAGGAAGTCAACTTCGCGACCGTGACGCGCCCGGCGCAAGCCGGACCCAACGGCACCGGCGTGAGCGTCGATCAGGAATCGGCCAAGCTCGCCGAAAACGGCCTGGACTACCAGGCGCTGACAGAGGTCGTCGGCGCGCGCGACAGCATCATGCGCTCCGCCATGGGAGCCAGCGCCTGATGGGCATGTTCGACGCCATTGGCATCGCCGGCAGCGGCCTGACGGCCGAGCGCATCCGCATGGACGTGACCGCGGAGAACCTCGCCAACGCCGACACCACCAAAGCGGCGGGCGGCCAGCCCTACCAGCGTCAGGAGGTCGAGCTGCAGCAGGTCGGCCAGCAGGACTTCGGCGGCACCCTCTCGAGCGCGCTCGGCCAGGGTCAGACGGAGTCTGCGCCCGGCGGCGTCGAGGTCTCCGGGATCGTCG
>DASZFZ010000040.1:0-17131 GCA_035939315.1 Solirubrobacteraceae bacterium
ACACCGAATCCTCACACAGCCACCCGTAGCGTCAGCTTGACGCAAGGCCACCACAGCTAGTGCCGGTACCTCGCAGGTTCGACCGGCGCCCGCCCGAGCGGGACACGACGAGGATCAACGAGCGCATCCGAGTTCCCGAGGTGCGGCTGATTGACGAGCAGGGTAACCAGATCGGCGTGCTCAAGACCGCCGATGCCCTCACCTTCGCGCAGGAGCGCGACCTCGATCTCGTCGAGGTCGCCCCGGAGGCGCGCCCGCCGGTGTGTCGCGTGCTCGACTACTCCAAGTACAAGTACGAGCAGGCCCAGAAGGTCAAGCAGGCGCGCAAGCACCAGCAGCAGATCACCGTCCGCGAGATCAAGTTCCGCCCGAAGATCGCCGAGCACGACTACGACACCAAGAAGCACCACGTCGAGCGCTTCCTGCGCCACAAGGACAAGGTCAAGGTCACGATCATGTTCCGCGGCCGCGAGGTCACCCACCCCGAGCGCGGCACCGCGATCCTCGACCGGCTCGCCGAGGAGCTCTCCGAGCTCGGCGTCGTCGAGCAGCGCCCCATGCAGGAGGGACGCAACATGACGATGATGATGGCCCCCTCGAAGGCCGTGCTCGCCGGGCGCGTCAAGACCGGCGAGGCCGCCGACGAGGTCTTCCCCGACGGCGAGCAGGGCGACGTCGCCGCCGAGGCGCTCGCCTCGCCGCTGGAGACGCCCGGCCCCGACGCCGCCGCCCCCGCGCAGACGGACGGCCCGCAGGAGCCCCCACAGGCGGTCGAGCCGGCCCCCGCCGACGGCGCCCAGGACGTCCCACAGGCCGACGGGGCGCAGCCCGCGGAGGACGTCCACGCCGCCGCCGAGGACGTGCAAGCCTCCGTGCAGGACGGCGGCCCCGCGCCCGCGGCGCGCGTCGTGTCATAATCTTGCGCCCGAGGGTGGCGCAGGCGACCGCCAGGTCGGCCAGCCGGGCCCCTCGATCCTCGATCCCATGCCCAAGATGAAGACGCACTCCGGCGCCAAGAAGCGCTTCAAAGTCACCGCCACCGGCAAGGTGCGCGGCCGCCACGCCTTCACCAGCCACATCCTCGAGAAGAAGTCGCCCAAACACAAGCGCCAGCTCGGCACCCAGGCGATCCTCTCCGACGACGACGCCCCCCGCGTCAAGCGGCTTTTGACAGGTAAGGCCAAATGACCCGCGTCAAGCGCTCCCTGCACGCGCGCAAGAAGCGCCGCGCCGTGCTCGAGCAGACCAAGGGCTTCCGCGGCGAGGCCCACTCGAACTACAAGCGCGCCAAGGAGGCGCTGCTCAAGGCCGACGCCTACGCCTACCGCGACCGGCGCAACCGCAAGCGCGACTTCCGTCGCCTGTGGATCACCCGCATCAACGCCGCCGCGCGCCTGAACGGCATGAGCTACTCGCAGCTGATGCACGGCCTCAAGCTCGCCGGCATCGAGCTCGACCGCAAGGTCCTCGCCGACATCGCCGTGCGCGACGCCGACACCTTCCGACGTTTTGCCGAGACCGCCCGCGAGGCGTCGGCTGCCTGACCCCGGACCGCCGACCAACCGCCTCCCGGGCGTCGCTCCTGAAAGGGACGGCGCCCTTTTTTCGTTCTGAGAAGCCCACACAAGCCCACCTCCACACAGATGACCCAGATCGCCTCGCCCCAGAACCCCCGCCTGAAGGCCCTCCGCCGCCTGCACACCAGGCGCGAGCGCGCCCGCACCGGCTCCTTCCTGGCCGAGGGCGAGGACCTGATCGCCGCCGCCCGCGCCGCCGGCCGCGCGCCGCTGGAGGGCTACCGGCTCGCCGGCGCCCAGCTCGACGCCGCCCGCCTCGGCTGCGGCGCCTTCCACGAAGTCGACCGCGCCGCGCTCGCCAGCGTCTGCGCGCTCGGCCAGGGCAGCCGCGTGATCGCCGCCTACGAGCAGCGCTGGAGCGCCGCGCCCGCCGGGCCCCTGTGCGTCTACCTGCACGGCGTCGGCGACCCCGGCAACGTCGGCACCGTGCTGCGCTCCGCCCACGCCTTCGGCGCCTCCTGCGTCGCGCTCGGCCCCGGCTGCGCCGACCCGCACTCGCCCAAGGCCGTGCGCGCCAGCATGGGCGCGATCTTCGCCGTCGCGCTCGCGCGCGCCGGCTCCGTCGTGGACCTGCCCGGCGAGCGCGTCGCGCTGCTCGCCGACGCCCCCGAGCCGCTGCGCGGCGACGCGGACGCGCGGCGGGCCGGCGAGGACGGCGCGGGCGGGCGCCGGGCGGGCGGGGACTCCATCACCCTGCTCGTCGGCGCCGAGCGCGACGGGCTGCCCGCCGAGGTCGTCGCCGCCTGCGAGCGCACCGCGCGCATCCCCATCGCCAGCGAGTCGCTGAACGCCGCCATGGCCGCCACCGTGGCGCTCTACGAGATGACACGCGAACCATCTAGGGTCCCGGCGGCATGATCGACCGCGTCCAACAGCTGCGCGCCGAGGCCGAGCAGGCGATCGCCGGCGCCGACTCGAGCGACCGGCTGGAGCAGCTGCGCGTGCACTACCTCGGCCGCAAGGCCGAGCTGCCCCAGACGCTGCGCGCCGTCTCACAGCTGCCGCCGGAGCAGCGCGGCCCCGTCGGCAAGGCCGCCAACCAGGCCCGCCAGGCGCTCGAGGCGCTGATCGAGGCGCGCGCCGGCGAGCTGGCCGCGGGAGAGCTCTCCCGCACACTGCTCGAGGATCGCGTCGACGTCACGCTGCCCGGCGGCCCGCCCCAGCCGATCGGCCGCCTGCACGTGCTCACGAGCACCCGCCGCGAGCTCGAGGACGTCTTCCTCGGGCTCGGCTTCACGATCATGGAGGGCCCGGAGGTCGAGACCGTCCACTACAACTTCGACGCCCTCAACCACAGCCCCACGCACCCCGCCCGGGCGCGCACCGACACGTTCTACACGGGCCCGGACACGCTCCTGCGGACCCACACCTCGCCGATGCAGATCAGGGCGATGGAGGCGCACCCGCCGCCGCTGTACGTCGTGATCCCCGGCCGCGTCTACCGCCGCGACCTCGACGCCACCCACACGCCCCAGTTCCACCAGATCGAGGGTCTCGCAGTCGACGAGGATGTCACCCTCGCCGACCTCAAGGGCACGCTGCTGACGTTCGCCCGCGAGATGTTCGGCGAGCAGCGCGAGGTGCGCCTGCGGCCCCACTTCTTCCCCTTCACGGAGCCCAGCGTCGAGGTCGACGTGTCCTGCTTTCACTGCTCCGGCAAGGGCTTCATGGGCGACGGCTCGCGCTGCCACCTGTGCAAGGGCGAGGGCTGGCTGGAGATCCTCGGCGCCGGCGAGGTCGACCCCAACGTCTACGCCCACGTGCCGATCACCGCCGCCAACGCCCCCGGCTACGACCCCGAGAAGGTGCAGGGCTTCGCCTGGGGCATGGGCGTCGAGCGGATCGCGATGCTCAAGCACGGCGTGCCCGACCTGCGGCTCTACTACGACAACGACCTGCGCTTCCTGGAGCAGTTCTGATGAAGGTCCCACTGCCCTGGCTGCGCGAATACTGCGACCCCGCGCTCGACGTGCACGCGATCGAGGAGCGCCTGACGATGACCGGCACCAAGGTCGAGGCGATCCACCACCACGGCGTGCCCGCTGAGGAGAACTTCGCGATCGGGCGCGTGCTGAGCGCCGAGCGGCACCCCGACGCCGACCGCCTGAAGGTCTGCTCCGTCGACCTAGGCGAGGACCAGCCCGCGACGATCGTCTGCGGCGCGCCCAACGTCGAGGCCGGCCAGACCGTCGCCGTCGCCCGCCCCGGCGCCGTCATGCCCGGCGGCGCCAAGCTCGGCCAGGCCAAGCTGCGCGGCGTGCTCTCCGAAGGCATGATCCTCGCCGAGCACGAGCTCCAGATCGACGCCGGCGCCTCCAAGGGCATCATGGTGCTCGCCGACGCGCTGGCGCCCGGCACGCCGCTCGCCGACGCGCTCCCGATCTCGATGGACGTGATCGAGCTCGAGATCACGCCCAACCGGCCCGACTGCCTCGGCGTCTACGGCGTCGCGCGCGAGCTGCACGCCGCCACCGGGGCGCCGCTCGCGCCCGCCCCCTGGAGCGAGGACCCCGGCAGCGCCGGCGAGCTCGCCGGCGCGCGCGTGGTCGTCGAGTGCCCCGACCTGTGCCCGCGCTTCACCGCCCGCGTCTTCGAGGACGTGAAGATCGGCCCCTCGCCCGCCTGGCTGAAGGCCCGCCTGTCCGCCGCCGGCCAGCGCCCGATCAACAACGTCGTCGACATCACCAACTACGCGATGCTGCTCAGCGGCCAGCCGCTGCACGCCTTCGACCTCGACCGCGTCGCCGGCGCCACCCTGACCGTCCGCCGCGCCCGCGAAGGCGAGCAGGTGCAGACGCTCGACGGCCAGACCCGCACGCTCGACGGCGAGACGGTGCTGATCGAGGACGCCGACGGGCCCACCTCGATCGCCGGGCTGATGGGCGGCGCGCGCTCGGAGGTCCAGGAGCAGACCACGCGCGTGCTGCTCGAGGTCGCCAGCTGGAGCGGCCCCAACATCCACCGCTCCTCGTGGGCGCTCGGCCTGCGCAGCGAGGCCTCCTCGCGCTTCGAGAAGGGCCTCGCGCCGGAGCAGTGCATGCACGCCCAGGCGCTCGCCACGCGCCTGATGATCGAGCTGTGCGGCGCGCGCGTCGCCCCCGGCACGATCGACGCCGGCGGCGAGCAGTGGAGCGACCGCCCAGCGCAGACGATCCGCCTGCGCGCGGCGCGCGTGCGGGCGATCCTCGGCGTGCCCGTCGACGTCGCCCGCCAGGCCGAGATCCTAGGCGCGCTCGACTTCGCCTGCACCCGCCTGGAGGACGGCCTGGACGTGAGCGTCCCCGCCCTGCGCCGCGCCGACGTCACGCGCGAGATCGACCTGATCGAGGAGGTCGCCCGCATCGACGGCCTCGAGCGCCTGCCCGCCACGCTGCCCGCCCGGCGCGGCGCCGCCGGACGGCTCAGCCACGCCCAGCGCGTGCGCCGCGCCGCCGAGGACGCGCTCGCCGGCCGCGGCCTGCACGAGATCGTCGGCTGGAGCTTCACCGACCCCGCGCTGCTCGAGCGCCTGCTGATCGAGCCCGGACACCCCCTCGGCCGCGTCGTCACGCTCGAGAACCCGCTCTCGAGCGACCAGTCGATCATGCGCCCCACGCTGCTCGGCTCGCTGCTCGACGCCGCCCGCCACAACGTCGCCCGCGGGCGCCCCGACATCGCGATCTTCGAGTCTGGCACCGTCTACCGCGCCGCCGAGCCGCCGCCGGCGGGCGACGAGGACGGCCAGCCGACCGCGCCGGTCGCGACGCCCGCCGACGAGCACCACGGCCTCGGCGCGCTGCTCAGCGGCGCGCTCGCGCCGCGCTCCTGGCGGGCCCCGGAGCCCGCCCAGGCCGACTTCTTCGCCGCCAAGGCGCTGCTCGGCGAGCTGCTCGACCGCTTCCACGTCCGCTGGCGAGTCGCGCCGCGGGAGTGGCCGTTCCTGCACCCCGGGCGCAGCGCGGCCGTGCTCGCCCAGGCCGGCGACGGCGGGGAAGGCGAGCAGGAGATCGTGCTCGGCCCGCTCGGCGAGCTCCACCCGCTCGTCGCCGAGCGCTGGGGGCTCGCGCGCGCCGCCGCCTTCATGATCGACCTCGGCAAGCTCGCCGCCGTCGCCCCCGAGGTCGTCGCCTTCCGCGAGTTCGGCGCCTTCCCCGTGCTGCGCCAGGACCTCGCCGTCACGCTCCCCGAGACCGTCGGCGCCGAGCAGCTGCTCGCGAGCGTCCGCGAGGCCGCCGGGCCGACGCTCGAGTCCGCCGAGATCTTCGACGTGTACGCCGGCGAGCAAGTGGGGGAGGGCCGGCGCTCGCTCGCGCTCGCGCTCGCCTTCCGCGCGCTCGACCGCACGCTCACCGACGAGGACGTGGCGCCCGTGCGCGAGCGCGTGCTCGCCGCCATGCGGGCGATCGGCGGTGAGCTCCGTGGCTAGCCCGCGCCCACCCGCCGGCCCCGGCGCCCAGGACTTCGCGCCCGGCGGCCCGCGCGTGATCGTCGCCGGCGCCACCGGCTTCGCCGGCGCGCTCGCGGCGCACCTGCTCTGGCGCCACCCCGACTTCGAGCTGGTGGCCGTCACCGGCCGCTCCGAGCTGGGCGCGCCGCTACAGCGGCTCTACCCGCGCTACCGCGTGCCGCTCGCGATCGAGCAGCTCGACCTCGACGGGCTGGGGGGGATCGACGCGGCCGTCGTCGCCTACCCGCACGCCGCCGCCGCCCCCACCGTCGGCGAGCTGCGCGACCGCGGCGTGCGCGTCGTCGACCTCAGCGCCGACTTCCGCCTCGGCTCCCTGGAGACCTACGAGCGCTGGTACGGCGAGCACCCGCGCCCCGACCTGCTCGGCGAGGCCGTCTACGGGCTCACCGAGCTGCACCGCGAGCGCATCGCCGCCGCCGGCCTCGTCGCCAACCCCGGCTGCTATCCGACCGCCACCGTGCTCGCGCTCGCCCCGCTCGCCCGCGCCGGCCTGGTCGCCGACGCCGTCGTCGACGCCAAGCAGGGGATCTCCGGCGCCGGGCGCGTGTTCGACCCCACCACCCACCTGTCGATGGCGGGCGAGAACATCGTGCCCTACAGGGTCGCCAACCACCGCCACACGCCCGAGATCGAGGAGCAGCTGATCGCGCTCGACCCCGCCCACCCCGACCTGCGCGTGCAGCTCCAGACCCACCTGGTGCCGCTTGACCAGGGCGAGATGGCCAGCTGCTACGTCACCACCCCGCGGCAGCTCGGCGCCGAGGAGCTGCGCGAGCTGTACGCGAGCGCCTACGCGCACGAGCCGTTCGTCGAGCTCGTCTCCGAGCCGCCCGGCGTGCTCGAGGTGCGCGAGACCAACTACTGCCGCGTGTTCGCCGCCGCCGACGCCCACACCGGCAAGGTGGTCGCCTTCGGCGCGATCGACAATCTCTGGAAGGGCACCTCCTCGCAGGCCGTCCAGAACCTCAACCTGATGTTCGGCCTGCCCGAGACGCGGGGCCTGACATGAGCGACGACGTGGACACGACGGTGACCGGCGCGGCGCCCGCGGCCGAGCGCGCCGCGCGGCCCTTCTTTCACTCGCGCTGGGTGCAGGCGCCCGCGCACGTGCGCGAGCTCGGCCTCGCCGCCTCGCTGCCCGCCGGCTTTCGCGCGGCCGGCGCCGCCGCCGGGATCAAGCCCAGCGGCAACCCCGACGTCGGCCTGCTCGTCTGCGACGCCGAGCGGCCCGTCAGCGCGGCGCGCTTCACGACCAGCGCCGCCGCCGCCGCTCCCGTGCTGGTCAGCCGCGAGCGCTGCCAGCTGCGTGAGCTGCGCGCCGTGCTCGTCAACTCCGGCTGCGCCAACGCCGCCACCGGACAGCGCGGCCTCGACGACGCCGCCAAGACGCAGGGGGCGGCCGCCGCGGCCCTCGGCCTCGACCCCGCCCACGTCGCGCTCGCCTCGACCGGCGGCATCAGCCAGTACCTGCCGGTGGAGCAGGTGCTGCGCGGCATCCTCGAGGCGCGCCCGCGGCTGAGCGCCGAGGGCGCCGGCGCCTTCCAGCGCGCGATCCAGACGACCGACGCGTTCGAGAAGCGCGCGAACCTCGAGGTGCAGCTGCCCGGCGGCGTCGTGCGGCTCAGCGCCCAGTGCAAGGGCGCCGGCATGATCTCCCCGCGCTTCGCCACGATGCTGTGCTTCGTGCAGACCGACGCGCTGCTGAGCGCAGAGACGGCCGAGCTGCTGCTCGGCGTGTGCGTGAAGCGCTCCTTCGACCGCGTCTCGGTCGACGGCCAGCTCTCCACCAACGACACCGCGATCCTGATGTGCTCGGGCGCGAGCGGCGTCGAGGTCGCGCCCCAAAGCGAGGAGGAGCTGCGCCTGGGCGAGGCGCTCGACGCGCTCCTGCGGGCGCTCGCGATCATGCTCGTCGCCGACGGCGAGGGCGCCGCGCGGATCGCCCGCGTGCTGGTCCGCGGCGGCGAGGCCGCGCGCTGCGAGGCCGCGGCCCGAGCGGTCGCCAACTCGCCGCTCGTGAAGGCCGCGCTGCACGGCGGCGACCCCAACTGGGGGCGGATCGTGCAGGCCGTCGGCGGCGCCCTCGGCGCGCCCGACGCGCCCACCCCGCCGCTCGCGCTGGACGTCGCGATCGAGGGCATCCCCGTGTGCTCCGCCGGCGCCGCGATCCCCTACGACGAGCCCGCGCTCGCGCGGGCCGTCGCCCGCGAGGAGGTCGAGTACGAGGTGACGCTGGGCGGGCGGGACTCGATCGACGCCGAGACCGAGGTGTTCTTCTCCGACCTCTCGCGCGAGTACGTCACCGTCAACGCCGAGTACACGACGTGAGCGCCCCGACGCCCCCGACCCCGCCGGCCCGGCAGCGAGCCGAGTCCGCGCACGCGCACGTCGGCACGCTGCTCGAGGCGCTGCCCTACATCAGGCAGTTCCACGGCCGCACCGTCGTGATCAAGTACGGCGGCGCCGCGATGGAGGACGCGCGGCTGCGCGAGGAGTTCGCGCGCGACGTCGTGCTGCTCAAGTACGTCGGCCTGAACCCGATCGTCGTGCACGGCGGCGGGCCCGAGATCACCGGCTACATGGAGCGCCTCGGGCTGCCCGTCCAGTTCGTCGGCGGCCTGCGCGTCTCGGACGCCAGCACCGTCGAGGTCGCCAAGATGGTGCTCGTCGGCAAGGTCAACAAGGAGATCGTGCTCAGGCTGGGCCGCCACGGCCAGCCCGCCGTCGGCCTGTGCGGCGACGACGGCTCGCTGTTCCGCGTCGCCCGCCGCGCCGCGCCCGACGGACGGGACATCGGCTTCGTCGGGCGCATCGAGCGCGTCAACGTCGGCGTGATCGAACACGTGGCAAGCGACTACATCCCCGTGATCGCCTCCGTCGGCGCCGACCGCGACGGGAACTCCTACAACGTCAACGCCGACGAGGCCGCCGGCGCCGTCGCGGGCGCGCTCGGCGCCTACAAGGTCGTCTTCCTGACCGACGTCGCCGGCTGGCTGCGCGACCCCGCCGACCCCGCCAGCCTGATCGCCCAGGCCACCGCCGAGCAGGTCGCGACGGCCCTGCCGACGCTCCAGGGTGGCATGCGCCCGAAGCTCGAAGCGTGCGTGCAGGCGATCGGCGACGGCGTCAGCGCCGCCCACATCCTCGACGGCCGCGCGCCCCACTCGCTGCTGCTCGAGCTGTTCACCGACGCCGGGGTCGGCACCAAGATCGAGGCCGCGCCATGAGCGCGCATGCCGGCGCTGGCCGGTGTCCTCGGTCGCTCGCGTGCTACACGCACGCCACGCTCCCTGCGTCCTTGGCCAGCTTGGCCTGCGCACTCATGGGGATACTGCGTTGAGCCTCGCCGAGCTCCAGGCGCTCGAGCGCGAGAGCGTGATCGGCAGCTACGCGCGCGCGCCCGTGCAGTTCGTGCGCGGTGAGGGCACGCGCCTGTGGGACGAGCACGGCAACGAGCACCTGGACTTCCTGTGCGGGATCGGCGTCACCAGCCTCGGCCACTGCCACCCGCGGGTGGTGGCCGCGGTGCGCGAGCAGGTCGGGCGGCTGATGCACGTCAGCAACCTGTTCTACACCGAGCCGGCGATGCGCCTGGCGGCACGGCTGTCGGCGTCGAGCCTCGGCGGCAAGGTGTTCTTCTGCAACTCCGGCGCCGAGGCCAGCGAGGCCGCGATCAAGCTCGCGCGCAAGGCGCGCGCGGGCGGCGACGTGGTGGTCCTCCACGGCGCCTTCCACGGACGCACCTACGGCGCCCTGTCGGCGACCCCCCAGGAGTCCAAGCAGGCGCCCTTCGCGCCGCTGGTGCCGGGCTTTCGCGCCGTGGCCGCCGAGCCCGGGGCGCTGCGGGCCGCCGTCGACGAGCGCACGGCCGCCGTGCTGCTCGAGCCGATCCAGGGCGAGACGGGGGTGCACGTGCTCTCCGAGGAGGTCCTGCGGGCCGCGCGCGCGGCCTGCGACGAGCACGGCGCGGCGCTGATCTTCGACGAGGTGCAGTGCGGCATGGGCCGCACCGGCAGCCTGTGGGCCTACGAGCAGACCGGCGTCGTGCCCGACGCGCTGACGAGCGCCAAGGCGCTCGGCGGCGGCCTGCCGATCGGCGCGCTCGTCACCGGCCCGCGCCTGGCCGACGTGCTCGCGCCGGGCGATCACGGCTCGACCTTCGCCGGCGGCCCGACGATCGCGAGCGCCGCGCTGGCCGCGCTCGAGCTGACCGACGAGCCGGCGCTGCTGGAGGCGGTGCGCGAGCGCGGCGCGCAGCTGGCGGCCGGCCTCGAGCGCCTGGCGCACGTGCTCTCGGTGCGCGGTCGCGGGCTGATGCTCGCCTGCGAGCTGGACGTCCCGGCCCCGGAGGTCGCCCGCCGCGCGCTGCTCGAGCAGCGCCTGGTGGTCAACGCCACCGGCCCCACGACGCTGCGGCTGCTGCCGCCGCTGACGGTCAGCGAGGACGAGGTCGAGCAGGCGCTCGCGCGCCTGGCCCGGGTGCTCGAGAGCTGACGCGATGCGCCGCGAGCTGCCCGACGGCTACGAGCTCGACGACGACCCGCGGCGGGTCGACGTCGCGGCCGTGCACGCGTACATCGGCGGCGAGTCCTACTGGGGTCGCGGGCGCTCCGCGGATCTGACCGAGCGGGCGATCCGCGGCTCGGACAGGGTGCTCGGCCTCTACCACGCCGGCCGCCAGGTCGGCTTCGCGCGGGCGATCACCGACGGCGCGATCATGGCCTACCTGGCCGACGTGTACGTGCTGCCCGAGCACCGCGGGCGCGGCCTCGGCCTCGAGCTCGTGCGCGAGATCGTCGAAGGCGGCGGCGCGAACGTCCGCTGGATGCTGCACACGGCCGACGCCCAGGGCCTGTACGCGAAGCTCGGCTTCCTCGCGAGCCCCGCCAACCCGCCGTCCTATCCGCTGATGGAACGCGCCCGCGACTACGATTCGCGCTCGTGAGCCGCGAGCAGCAGATCCCCACCCAGCGCACGGCCTCCTACGAGGCCGACCCGGCGCACGTCCACCGCGTGCTGCTGCTGTACTCCGGCGGCCTGGACACGAGCGTGATGCTGAAGTGGATCCAGGACTCCTACGGCGCCGAGGTCGTGTGCCTGACGGTCAACCTCGGCCAGCCCGGCGAGGACTACGCGGTGATCGAGGGCAAGGCGATGCAGCTGGGCGCGCTGGAGTGCCACGTCGTCGACGCGCGCGAGCAGTTCGCCCGCGAGTACCTGACGCCGGCGATCCGCGCGAACGCGCTCTACGGCGGCGGCTACCCGCTGTTCACGGCGCTCGGCCGGCCGCTGATCGCCAAGCTCGCCGTCGAGCAGGCGCGCGCCTCGGGCTGCGACACGATCGCCCACGGCTGCACCGGCAAGGGCAACGACCAGGTCCGCATCGAGGCCACGATCGCGACGCTCGCGCCCGAGCTGAAGGTGATCGCGCCCGTGCGCTCCTGGCAGATGGGCCGCGAGGAGGAGATCGCCTACGCGCGCGAGCACGGCATCCCGATCAAGGCATCGCAAGGCGCCGAGAGCGGGCCGCCCTACTCGATCGACGACAACCTCTGGGGGCGCTCCTCCGAGGGCCGCTGGATCGAGGACCTGGGCCACGCGCCCGACGACGACGTCTTCCAGCTCGTCACCCGGCCCGAGCTCGCGCCGGAGGAGCCGCAGACCGTCAGCATCGATTTCGAGAGAGGGGTTCCGGTGGCGCTCGACGGCGAGCGTCTCGGCCTGGTGGACTTGATCGAACGCTGCGCGGAGATCGGCGCGCGCCACGGCGTCGGCATCGTCGATCACATCGAGGACCGCATCGTCGGGCTGAAGGTGCGCGACATCTACGAGGTCCCCGCCGCCGCGCTGATCCTGCCCGCCCACCAGGAGCTCGAGCGCCTGGTCTGCACGATCCACCAGAACCAGTTCAAGCCCGAGCTGGACCGCCAGTGGGCCTATCTCGTCTACGCGGGCCTGTGGTGGGAGCCGCTGCGCACGGACCTCGACGCCTACATGGAGCGCGTCAACGAGCGCGTCACCGGCACGATCGCCTTGAAGCTCTACAAGGGCCACGCGCGCGTCGTCACGCGCTCCTCGCCGGAGGCCGTCTACGACGCCAGCCTCGCGTCCTTCGCCGAGTCCGGCGGCCTGTTCTCGCAGACCGCCTCGCCGGGCTTCATCGAGCTGTGGTCGTTGCAGTCGCGCATGGCCTGGCGGCTGCGCAACACGCCCGAGCGGGAGTAGCGCCGGCGCGGGATAGCATCAGGAGCGCGCCGATGCACTCCAACCGTTACAGGCTCCTCGGCTACGCCGTCTGGCACGGCGGCAGGTGGTACCTGCGCCGGCGGCTGCCCTCGCGCCGCAAGCTCGTGCTCGGCGCGAGCGGCGCGCTGCTCGCCTCGGCGGGCGCGCTCGCGCTCGCCAAGCGCATCTCCGGCTGAGCGGACTGTCCGGCCCGCGGCGTACGGTGGCCGACGATGATGGCGGAGGGCAGCGAGACACCCGGCGGCGAGGGCTTCGGCGGCGAGGGCCGGGCACGCCGCGGCGAGGCCGACCTGCTGGCCGAACGCCGCGCCCGCCGCGCGGCGGAGAGCGGCGAGATCGCCCTCACCCGCCGCGCCGAGGCCGCCGAAGCGACCGTGCAGACGCTCGAACGGCACGTCTCGAGCCTGCAGCAGCGCTTGCGCGAGGTCGAGCAGGAGCGCGTGCGCACCGACGAGCTGCTCGACTCCGAGCGTGCCACGGCGCTGGAGCGCGAGCACGAGCTGCGCCGGGTCAAGCAGCGCGAGTACGCCGAGCAGCAGCTGCGCATCGAAGCCGAGGAGCGACTCGCGGACCTCGACCGCGAGAGCCGCGAGCAGGTCGGCCGTCTCGGCGCGCGCCTGGAGGACAGCGAGCGCGAGACCCGCGAGCTCGGCCAGCGCCTGGAGCAGCTCCAGCGCCAGCTCGCGGAGGCCGAGCACGCCGCCGCGGCCGGCGGCCGCCAGACCGCCGACGCCCAGCAGGGCATGCAGACCCGCCTTGGCGAGCTCGAACGCCGCGCGCTCGAGATCGAACGCGGGCTGGACGCCGAGCGCGCCGCGCGCGAGCGCTCCGAGCGCGAGCTCGAGGCGATCCGCGCGGGCAGCAGGCACATGCAGCTGCTGCTCGCCGAGATGAAGGGCATCGTCGCGCGCGTGTCGAGCGCGCTCAGCGGGACGCGCGGCCCCGGCGAGGGCGCGGCCGCGGCGAGCCCGCCGGCGCAGAGCCCGCCGGCGCACGTCTCGCCGGCGCAGAGCCCGGCCGGGCAGGTCTCGGCCGCCGCCCCGCGGCCCGCGCCGGGCGCGCCGCCGGCCCGCTTCGCGCAGGCGCCGCTCGCGCGGCCCGAGCGCGCCTTCGCGCCGCAGGCCCGCCGCCCGTCCCCGGCCACGCAGGCACGCGGGGCCGAGATGGCGGACGCGCTCGCCGAGGCCGTCGAGCGGCTGCGGGCGCGTGCCGAGGCGGCCGTCGAGGACGCCGAGCGGGCCGAGGCCGCCCAGGAGGCGGCCGCGCGGCAGGCGGCTGCGCGGGGGACCGCCGGCGTCGAGGCCCCGGGCACCGCGGTCGAGCCGGAGCGCCCGGGGCGGCCCGGCGCGCAGGCCCCGGCGTCGCCCGGCCCGGACGCCTCCGCGTCCGAGCGCGCTCCGGCGCGCCAGCCCGCACCAGCGCCCGCCGCCCCGCCGGCGCACAAGCACAGCACGTCGCTGCTGGGGCGCATCAGAATGTGGCGCAAACAGCGACGCGACGCTTGAGCGCCCGCCGGTCGGCGTCCGCCGCGCGGCATAGCATTGGGCGTCAGTGAGCCCCGCTTCCTGCGCCCACCTGCACGTCCACTCCGAGTACTCGCTGCTCGACGGCGCGTGCAAGATCGACGCGCTCGCGGCGCGCGCGGCGGAGTTCGGTCAGCCCGCCCTCGGGCTGACCGACCACGGCGTCATGAACGGCGCCGTCGAGCTCTACAAGGCCTGCAACAAGCACGGCATCAAGCCGATCATCGGCTGCGAGATATACCTCGTCGACGACCACGCCGCAGCGCGCTCCAGCGCGCGCCAGGAGCGCAACCACCTGACGCTGCTGGCGGCCGACGACACGGGCTACCGCAACCTCGTCAAGCTCTGCTCGGCCGGCTTCCTGGAGGGCCTGCAGCGGGGCAAGCCGACGGTCGACCTCGAGCAGGTGCAGGGCCACGCCCAGGGCGTGATCGCGCTCACCGGCTGCCTGGCCTCGCGCTTCTGCCAGCGGCTGCTGGAGGACCGCGACCAGGAGGCGCGCGCGCACGCCGACGACCTGCTGCGCGTGTTCGGGGCCGAGAACGTGTACTTCGAGGTGCAGAAGAACGGCCTGGCCGAGCAGGAGAAGTGCAACGAGGGGATCGTGCGGATCGCGCGCGAGGTCGGCGGCTCGCTGGTCGGCACCGGCGACGTGCACTACCTGCGCCGCGAGGACTACGAGCACCACACGGCGCTCTTGTGCGTGCAGACCAAGAGCACGATCGCCGAACCCAAGCTGACGTTCGACACGAACGAGTTCTACCTGCGCGACAGCGCCGAAATGCAGGCGCAGTTCGCCGCCTGGCCGGAGGCGATCGCGAGCACCGTGGAGATCGCCGAGCGCTGCACGGTCGAGCTGGAGCTCGGCAAGCAGCTGATCCCGAGCTTCGCCACGCCCGACGGCAGCGGCGAGCGCGAGTACCTGCGCGGGCGCGTGCTCGAGGGGCTGCGCGCGCGCTACGGGGAGCCGCCGCCGGCGCAGGCGCTCGAGCGCGTGGAGATGGAGCTCGACGTGATCGACCGCATGGGCTTCAACGCGTACTTCCTGATCGTCTGGGACTTCGTCAAGTACGCCAAGGAGCACGGCATCGCGGTCGGCCCCGGTCGTGGCTCGGCGGCCGGCTCGATCGTCTCCTACTGCCTGGCGATCACCGACGTCGACCCGCTCGCCTACGACCTGCTGTTCGAGCGCTTCCTGAACCCCGAGCGCGTGTCGATGCCGGACATCGACATCGACTTCTCGGTGCGCGGCCGCGAGCGGGTGATGCGCTACGTGACCGAGAAGTACGGGCGCGAGTCGGTCGCGCAGATCGTGACGTTCGGCAAGATGTTCCCGCGCGCCGCCACCCGCGACGCGGCGCGCGTGCTCGGCTTCGACTACGGCACCGGCGACCGCCTCGCGAAGCTGATCCCCGACCCGATCATGGGTCGCGCGCCCTCGTTCGAGGACTGCCTGAAAGCGGGCGAACCGCTGCGCAAGGCCTACGACGAGGAGCCCGAGGCGCGGCGCATCGTGGACGTCGCCAAGGGCCTGGAGGGGATCGTGCGCAACTCCTCGATCCACGCCGCGGCGGTCGTGATCGCCGACCGGCCGCTGACCGACATCGTGCCGCTGCAGCTCGCCGACGCCGGCACCGACGGCGAGGGGGAGCGCTCCTACCGCACCGTCACCCAGTTCTCGATGAAACCGATCGAGGAGATCGGCCTCTTGAAGATGGACTTCCTCGGGCTGCGCAACCTCGACGTGATCGAGGACGCGCTGGACATCATCGAGCGCTCGACCGGCACGCGCCCGGACTGGACGAGCGTGCCGCTGGACGACGCGTGCACGTACGAGATGCTCGCGCGCGGCGACTCGATCGGCGTGTTCCAGTTCGAGTCCGAGGGCATGCGCGAGGCGCTCAAGAAAGTGCGCCCCGACGAGCTCAACGACCTGATCGCGCTGAACGCGCTCTACCGGCCGGGCGCGATGGACCAGATCCCGGTGTACGCCAAGGGCAAGCACAACCCGAGCGCGATCACCTACCCGGACGAGCGGCTGGCGGCGATCCTCGAGTCCTCCAAGGGCGTGATCCTCTACCAGGAGCAGGCGATGCAGATCTCCAAGGAGCTCGCCGGCTTCTCGGGCGCGAAGGCCGACGACCTGCGCAAGGCGATCGGCAAGAAGAACCGCGCGGCGATGGCCGCGCTGAAGCCCGAGTTCGTCGAGGGCTGCCGCGCCTCGGGCACCAAGCCCGACGTGATCGAGTTCCTGTGGCAGACGAACGAAAAGTCGGCCGACTACTCGTTCAACAAGAGCCACGCCGCCTGCTACGCGCTGATCGCCTACCGCACGGCGTGGCTGAAGGCCAACTTCCCCGCCGAGTACATGGCGGCGCTGATCTCCTCGGTGATGTCGACCAAGGACAAGGTGCCGTTCTTCGTGGCCCGCTGCGAGGAGATGGGCATCGAGATCCTGCCGCCCGACGTCAACCTCTCAGACCACGAGTTCACCGTCGAGGACGCCGACGGCGCCGCCGCGAGCGCGCCGCGCACGCCGGGCGGGATCGGCAACATCCGCTTCGGCCTGGACGCGGTCAAGGGCGTCGGCTATCAGGCCGTCGAGGCGATCAAGCGCGCCCGCGAAGACGGCCCGTTCACCTCGCTGTGGGACTTCTGCGAGCGCGTCGACAACCGCACGGTCAACAAGAAGGCGATCGAGGCGCTGATCAAGTGCGGCGCGCTGGGGTCCACCGGCGCGAGCCGCAAGGGCATGCTGGCGGTGCTCGAGAAAGCCCAGGCCAAAGGCCAGCAGGTCCAGCAGGACGCGCAGATCGGGCAGGGCTCGATCTTCGACGAACTGCTGCCCGCGGAGGACGCGCAGAAGGGGCCGGCGACGCCCGCCTTCGGCCTGGGCGACCTGCCGATCCCGCCCGAGGAGTACGACCAGCGCGAGCTCCTGGCCCACGAGAAGGAAGCGATCGGCCTGTTCGTCTCAGAGCACCCGCTCAAGCCGGTGCGCGAGGCGCTGCGCGCGCGCAGCGACTGCACGCTCGCGGCGCTCGCCGACCGCCGCGACAAGGACCAGGTGACGGTCGGCGGGATCATCACCGAGACCAAGCGGATCCGCACGCGCTCGGGCGACCACATGATGTTCGCGACGCTCGACGACCTCGAGGGCTCGGTCGAGATGCTGGTCTTCGGCAAGGCGCTGGCCGAGCACGAGGCCGCGCTCGTGGCCGACGAGATCGTGATCGTCAAGGGCCGCGTCGACCACAAGGAAGCCGGCAAGACCTGCCTGGTGGTGCAGTCGATCGAACGCTTCGCGCCCACCGAGGACGAGATCCAGCGCGCACGCG
>DASZFZ010000041.1:0-18719 GCA_035939315.1 Solirubrobacteraceae bacterium
ATCGGCGTCACCGAGTCGCCCTGTTCATTGACGACGTAGGCGGTCTTGCCGTCGGGGGTGATCGCGATCGCTTTCGGGAAGCTGCCGACTTTGATTTCGCTGCCCGGCTTGTTCGTCGCGACTTCGATCGGCGTCACCGATTCACTGCCGTAGTTCGTGACGTAGGCGGTCTTGCCGTCGGGCGGGACCGCGACCGCGACCGGTTCGGTGCCGACTTTGATTTCGCTGCCGGGCTTGTTCGTCGCGACTTCGATCGGCGTGACCGAGCCGCCGGCGTTGGCGACGTACGCGGTCATCGGCGACGCCTCCGCAGCCACGGCCGCGAGGCCGCCTGCCAACGGCACCAGCGAGCCCACCGCCAGCAGCAGCACCACACGACGAGCCCAACTGCACAAACCTCTCACCAGCCACATAAGAGCCTCCCCCCTACCGACCGCACGACCGGCTCCATCCGAAGCAGTCGGCGACCCTGATCGGCGCACCCGCAAGCTATCAAAGCCACGACCAGCACGAGCGCTCTCGCGCTCGGTCAGAAAGGTATCCTACTAGCTTGCATATTGGTAGCGTAGATTCGATCATTTTGGTAGCGTAGAGGGGGTGGCGCCGAACGCTGCTCGTGCCGACGGATACCTTCCCCGCATCGTCGACGAGGAGCTCGGCGAGCTGCTCGTGGACCTGCCCGCGATGGTGCTCGAGGGAGCCAAGGGCGTCGGCAAGACGGCGACTGCGTCGCGTCGCGTCGCGACCGTCCACGCGCTCGACGATCCCACCCAGCGCAGCATCGCGCTCGCGGACCCCGGGCGACTGCTAGACACGCCCGGGCCGATCCTGATCGACGAGTGGCAGCGGGTGCCGGAGTCTTGGGACCTGGTGCGCAGGGCCGTGGACGCGGGCGCCCCGCCGGGACGCTTCCTGCTCACCGGCTCGGCGCTGCCGGTCGGGCTCACCACGCACTCCGGCGCGGGGCGGATCGTCAGCCTGCGGATGCGCCCGCTGGCGCTCTCAGAGCGCGGCGGCGAGCTGCCCACTGTCAGTCTGGGAGAGCTGCTGACAGGCGCGAAGGCGCCGGTGCATGGACGCACCGACTGGCGCCTGCAGGACTACACCGACGAGATCCTCGCCTCGGGCTTTCCTGGTCTGCGCGGTCTGCGCGGGAAAGCGCTGCGCAGCCAGCTCGACGGCTATCTGCAGCGGATCGTCGATCGCGACTTCCCGGAGTTGGGACACTCGGTTCGCAACCCCGCGGCCCTGCGACGCTGGATGACCGCCTACGCAGCCGCATCCTCGACGAGCGCGTCATTTGAGAGGATCCGCGACGCATCGACGGGCGGCCACGGCGAAAAGCCGGCCAAGACCACCACGCTGCCCTACCGCGACGCGCTCGAACGTCTATGGATCCTCGACCCGGTTCCCGCATGGCTGCCAACACGGAACCGGATCGCCCGGCTCTCCGCGCCACCGAAGCATCAACTCGCCGACCCCGCGCTCGCGGCGCGACTGCTCGGAGTGGACGCGGCCAGCCTCCTGGACGCCTCGCCCGCAGGCCCGCCGATTCCCCGGGAGGGCACGCTGCTGGGCGCCCTCTTCGAGTCGCTCGTGACGCTCTCGGTACGCGTCTACGCGCAGGCGGCAGAGGCGACCGTCAAGCACCTGCGCACTACCGCGGGCGCCCATGAGATCGACCTGATCGTCGAGCGCGCGGACGGTCGCGTCATTGCGATCGAGGTGAAGCTCGCTCGCGACGTCGACGCGCGGGACACGCGCCACCTCAAGTGGCTGGCCGGACAGGTCGGCCACACGCTGCTGGACGCGATCGTCATCACCACCGGCCCCGACGCCTACCGCCGCCAGGATGGCGTCGCGGTCATCCCTGCCGCACTGCTCGGACCATAGGAACGTCAGCGAGGGTCCAGTCGGAGATCCAGGCGTCGACTCAGGCCGATTCAGTCCCCCGATAGACAACCAGCACCGAGCAGGCCGAGTGCCCCATCACGGCGGCGGTGACGCTCCCGAGCACATGCCCGACGAGCCCCTTGCGCTGGTGGGAGCCCAGCACGATCAGGCTCGCTCGACGCTCCTCGGCGACCCTCACGAGCCCCTTCCAGGTCGGCGCTGCCTCGAGCGCGACGCCCTCTGACCGGAACCCCGCCTTCGCCGCCAGCGACGCTCCATGCGCGGCGGTCTCCTGCGCCGCCTCGCGCACCTCGACGGCGTTCGCCGCGTCCAGACGCCGCCCGCCGACGGGGACGAACCCGACGTCAGCCGGTTGCCAGACGCAGACGACGACGGCGTCCCGACCGCTCGCGAGCTCGCGCCCGGCCTGCTCGATCGCGAGCCCCGCGAGCTCGGAGCCGTCATAGGCGAACAGCACCGGGCCGCGCGGCGCGGCCGGCGCACCGCCGCTCGTTCCGCCGGATGCCACCTCAGTCCGCGCTTTCGGTCGCGGGGCGCGCGCCGGCCAGGCCCGTGCGGAGGTTCGCGAGCAGCGGCGGCGAGTGCCACGCCGGGCATTCGCCCGCCACGAAGCTCTCGATGTCGGGCGCCTGCGGGCGCGCCCCGCCGAGCGCGTAGATCGCGACGCCGATCGCCGCCCCGCCGATCGCCAGCCCGAGCCCGATCCACAGCGCCGTGCCGGTCCCGCCGTCGAGGCCGCCGCCGACGGTCCCGGCGAAGTGAACGAAGATCGGCGCGATCATGAACGCCGCGACCGCTCGCATGAGCTCGACGATCGCGAACACGCGCTGGAGGTTGGCGGAGGGCAGCGAGAAGCCCGCGACGAACAGCGCCGGCGCGACCGTCGCGCCGAGGCCGATGCCGGTCAGCCCCGAGCCGACCAGCGTGAGCGCCTGGCTCGAGGGCACCTCGATGCGGAAGACCGCGATCCCGGCCGCGAGGAAGGCCATGCCCACCAACGGCAGGTAGTGGATCGCGCGTTTGCTGAGCAGCACGCCGAGCAGCACCGCGGTGATGACCGCGCCGGCGACCTCCGGCAGATAGAGCAGACCCAGGTGCAGGGGGCTGTAGCGACTGGACAGCGCCTCGGCGGTGAGCACGGTGGCCGACACCGAAGCCGCCGCCGCGAACAGCGCCACCACGATTCCCGCGACCGGCATCGTGCTCGTCAGCATCGTGCGGATCGTCAGGAGTGGCTGCTTCGCGCGGAACTGATAGACGATCAGCACGACGATCGTCGCCAGGCCGCCCAGCAAAGGCACGATCGTCTCGAGGCCCAAGAAGCGGTGTGTCGTCAGCTCCGAGGCGCCGAAGAACGCGGCCACGCAGCCGACCGCCGCCAGCGCGATCGCCAGCGGGTCGCTCGGCGAGTCGGGATTGGCCGGCGGCGCGTCCTCGAACGTCAACACGGCGAGGACCAGCGCCATCGCGGCGATCGCGGCGACGATCCACAGCAGCGGCCGCCAGGCATGCGACGCCGCCTGCAGGCCGCCGATCGTCGGGCCGAGCGCGACCGCCCCGAAGATGCACATGTTCATGATCATCGCCGTCGTGTGCAGCTTCTCCGCCGGGTAGCCGATCGCCAGCGGCGGCACGGCGGCGATCAGCAGCAGGCTCGTGCACAGGCCCTGGATCACGTGGCCCACGATGTACATCGCCGGGTCCTGCGCCGCGGCGGCTAGCACCGAGCCCGTCACCAGCAGCGCGGCGTAGCCGACCATCATCCTGCGCTGCGGCAGGTGCTGGGCGAACTGGACCGCAAGCACGGTGCCGACCGCGTAGGCCGCATTCGCGAGCCCCGAGCTGAGGCTCATCGTCTGCAGGCTCGTGTGCAGCTGCCTGGCGATGATCGGCGTGAGCGGGTTGAGCGCGGCGGACAGCGCCAGGTACGGGATCAACGCGAACATCACCATCGTCGCGACCGCCGCGTAGCGGCCGGCGAGCGGTCCCTGGCGCATCAGCAGCCACCGTCTTTTCGTCGCGTTCGGGCCGGCGTTTTCCGCATCATCGGCGTTCTAGCAGCAGCCGCTCGTGCCCTCCGGACCGATACCGCTGGCGCCGGCTGCGTCGCGCCGGTGTCCCACCTCAGTGGTACACGATCTGGCACTGCGCGGCGCAGGCGCCATCCGCGCGGAACAGGGACGGCTCGAGGACAGCCTCGAGTCTCTGAAGCAATTGGATGCCGGCGATGACGACCGTGTTGCCTCGCTGGGCCGCGACCCGCGATCGCGGGCTGCTCGCCGTCTGCCCGATCGTGACGCTGGAGTTGCTCGCCGCTGCACGCAACGAGGAGGCTTTCCAAGCGCTCGATCGAGCGCTCCAAGCACTCCCGAGCGCCCCGGTGACTCGCGCCGCCGGCGACCGAGCAGTCAGCGCCTCACGCGATTTGCGCGGCGAGCGTCGCTTGCCCGCTGCCGACTACATGATCGCGGCGGCCGCAGCCGAGCGCGGCCGAGCCCGGCTCGCTCGACTGATCGCTACGCGCCCTCCACGACCTCCAACAGCTCCTCGGCGAGCCCCGCCGGGGCGACCAGGATCCCCCACGGCAGCCGCTCGCGGGCGGGCAGCTCGAGCAGGCGCAGGCCGGCCCGTTCGCAGATCAGCGCGCCGGCGGCGATGTCCCACTGCTTGACGGTGCGCTCGAAGTAGGCGTCGTAGCGCCCAGCGGCGGTCCAGGCGAGGTCCAGCGCGGCGCTGCCGAAGCGGCGGATGTCGCGCACCCGCGGCAGCAGCCTGGCGATCGCCTCGCCCTGGGCGGCGCGCACGTCGGCGTCGTAGGCGAAGCCGGTCGCGACCATCGCGGTCGCAAGGGCGCGCCCGCCGGGCCCGTCGGCGGCCGGCCCCGCGAGCGTCACCTCGCCGCCGGGCGTGCGCGCCAGCGCCGGCCCCTCGCGGGTAGCCGTGAACAGCTCCTCGCGGGCCGGGTCGTAGATCGCTCCCGCGAGCGTCCCGGCGCGGTCGCGGACGGCGACGCTGACGCACCACTGGGGGATGCCGAACAGGAAGTTGACGGTCCCGTCGAGCGGGTCGACGATCCAGCGCAGGCCGCTCGTGCCCTCGACGCGGTCGCCCTCCTCCCCCACGAACCCGTCGTCGGGGCGCTCGCGCGCGAGCAGCTCGCGGATCGCGCGCTCGGCGGCGAGGTCGGCCTCGCTGACGAGGTCGGTCGGCGTGCTCTTGCTGGCGATCCGCCGCTCGGCCCCGCGGCGGGCGCGCTCGGCGAGCAGCTCGCCGGCGCCGGTCGCGGCCCGCACCGCCGTGGCGAGCAGCTCCGCTTCCCCGGCCCCGCTCACGCGAACCCGGGCGGGCGCTCCTGCGCCCAGGGCCGCTCGGCCTCGAGCTGGGCGCCCAGCGACAGCAGCGTCGCCTCGTCGTTCTCGCGCCCCACGAGCTGGACGGCGCGGGGCAGGCCGTCGCCGCCGCGGCCCGCGGGAACGCTCGCGGCGGGCTGGCCGGTGACGTTCCAGACGCCGTTGTAGGGGACCCAGCCGACGACCGTGTTGAGGGTCGCGAGCGCGCCGCGACCCTGCAGGCGCCCGATGCGCGGCGGCGGCCCGGCGGTGGCGGGCGTGAGCAGCACGTCGTGCTCCTCGAACAGCCGGCCCAGGCGCGCGCGGACCTCCTCGACCGAGGCCAGCGCGCGCTCGAGCAGCGCCGGCGCGATCAGCCCGCCCAGCCGGGCCATGCCGCGCGTGCGCCGCTCCAGGCGCTCGGGGTGGGCGGCCGCCTGGGCGTCCTCGTGGATGCCATGCAGGTACAGCGCCGTGAGCGTCGGGCCGGCGCTCAGGCCGTAGTCGGGGTCGCGTTCGCGCACGTCGTGGCCGAGCGAGCGCAGCAGCTCGACGGTCTCCTCCAGCGCCCGCGCGGCGTCGTGGTCGAGGTGGGAGACGATGCCCGGCGGGGTGCGCCGCGAGTAGGCGATCCGCAGGCTGCGCGGCGGCGCGGCGGCGGCCTTCGCGAAGGGCTCGGCGGGCGCCGGCGCGCGGTCGAGGTCGACCTCGCTGGCGCCCGAGGCGACGTCGTGGAAGAGCGCGGTGTCGGCCACGCGGCGCGCGATCAGGCCGAGCACCGACAGGCCGTGCCAGTGGCGCGGGTGCGGGGCGAGCGGCACGCGCCCGCGCTGGGGCTTCAGGCCGAACAGCCCGCACCAGGCCGAGGGGATGCGGATCGAGCCGGCGCCGTCGGAGCCGAGCGCGGCGCCGACGAGGCCCGCGGCGACCGCCGCGGCGCTGCCGCCGCTGGAGCCCCCGGGGGCGTGCTGGAGCTCCCACGGGTTGCGGGTCACGCCGAAGGTGGCGGTCTCGGTGAAGGGAAACATGCACAGCTCGGGGACGTTGGTCTTGCCGATGATCACGGCGCCGGCCTCGCGCAGGCGGCGCATGACCTCGGCGTCGGAGCGCGCGGGCTCGTCCTCGGCGTTGGAGCCGTTGCACGTCAGCTCGCCGGCGACGTCGATGTTGTCCTTGACGGCGATCGGGACGCCGAGCAGCGGGCGCCCGGCCGACTGGCCGCCGGCGCCGCGGCGCGCGTCGGCCTGGTCGGCCTCCAGACGGGCGCGCTCGGCGAAGACGACGCGGAAGGCGTTCAGGCCGATGCCGCCCGAGGGGCGGTCGTAGCGCTCGATCCGCTGCAGGTACAGCTCGAGCAGCTCGCGCGCGGAGACCTCGCCGGCGGCGATCAGCTGCGCTTGGCGGGCGATCCCGGCATAGGCAAGCTCGACGGCGTCCATCGCAGCAGGCAATCTATTGGAGCGGAGAGGTTTCAGCGGCCCACGGGCCGACAACCGAGCGACGGGAGCACACGAATGCCCTATCCGGTCACATTCGAAGTGGACTACGCCGAGCAGCGCAACCGCCTGACGGCGATGGTGCGGCTGCTGCTGATCATCCCGCTGGTGATCTGGCTGTACATCCTCGGCCTGGTCGCCTATGTGGCGATGGTGATCTCGTGGTTCGCGATCGTGATCACCGGCGGCTTTCCCGTGGGGCTGTACGACTTCGTCGCGGGCTTCACCCGCACGGTCGCGCGCTTCACCGCCTACGCGTCGCTGCTGACCGACGCCTATCCGCCGTTCGGCATCGGAGACGATCAGGCCTATCCGGTGCGCATGCAGTTCGCGCGCCTTTCGAGCTACAGCCGCCTGAAGACGTTCTTCCGGGCGCTGCTGTCGATCCCGATCGTGATCCTGCGCTACGTGATGAACCTGCTGCTGGAGCTGGGCGCGTTCGCCGCGTGGGTCGTGATCGTGATCACCGGCAAGCTGCCCCGCGGCCTGTTCGACGTGATGGTGCTCGCCAACTCCTACATCGCCCGCTCGGACGCCTACCTGTTCCTGCTGACCGAGACCTACCCGCCGTTCCAGGACGAGCAGACGCGCGCCGCCGGCACCGGCAACGCCTGAGCCCCGCCCCACCGCCGGTGGCGCGGGCGATCTCTAGACGGGCGTGACGGCGTTGCGCTTGGCCGGCCAGGAGCGCTGCTTGCTCTGGGCGTGGGCGAAGCGGCGAACCAGCTCGCCGCGCAGCTGCTCGGGCTGCACGACGGCGTCGATCACGAGCTCGGAGGCGAGGTGCAGGATGTCGATGTCGCGCGCGTACTCCTCGCGCAGCTCCTCGGTGCGCCGCGCGCGCTCGGCCTCGTCGTCGATCGCCTTCAGCTGGTTGTAGTAGACGGCGTTGATCGCCGCCTGCGGGCCCATCACTGCGATCGAGGCGCTCGGCAACGCCAGGCAGCAGTCGGGGTCGAAGGCGGGGCCGGCCATCGCGTACAGGCCGGCGCCGTAGGCCTTGCGCACGATCACCGAGATCTTCGGCACGGTCGCCTCGCTGACGGCGCTGATCATCTTGGCGCCGTGGCGGATGATGCCGGCGCGCTCGACCTGCGTGCCGATCATGAAGCCGGGCACGTCGGCAAGGAACAGCAGCGGCACGCCGAACGCGTTGCACGTCCAGATGAAGCGCGCGGCCTTGTCGGCGGAGTCGCCGAACAGCACGCCGCCCTTGTGCTTGGGCTGGTTGGCGACGACGCCGATCGCGCGGCCCTCCAGGCGCGCGAAGCCGACGACGAGCTCCTTGGCCCAGCGCGGCTGGACCTCGAACAGCGAGCCCTCGTCGACGAGCGCCCCGATCAGCAGCTTGATGTCGAACGGCTTGTTCTCGTCGGCCGGGATCAGCTCGCCGATCGCGCCGCCAGCGGCGTCCGCGGGCGGCTGCGCGGGCGGCGCGAGCGGCGAATCCGCCCGCCAGTTGCTGGGAAGATATGAGAGATAGCGGCGTGCGCAGTGGATGCCCTCGGCGTCGTCGGCGACGAGCTGGTGGGCGCAGCCGGAGACGCCTGTGTGCATGCGCGCGCCGCCCATCTGCTCGAGCGTGACCTGCTCGCCGATCACCATCTCGGCCATGCGCGGCGAGCCGAGGTACATCGAGGCGTTGCCCTCGCGCATGATCACGAGGTCGCAGAAAGCGGGGATGTAGGCGCCGCCGGCGGCGCTCGGGCCGAACAGCACGCACACCTGCGGCACGACGCCCGAGAGCTTGACCTGGTTGTAGAAGATGCGCCCGGCGCCGCGGCGGCCGGGGAACATCTGCACCTGCTCGGTGATGCGCGCGCCGGCCGAGTCGACGAGGTAGACCATCGGGATCGCGAGCGCCAGCGCGCGCTCCTGGATGCGCAGGATCTTCTCGACGGTCTTCGGCCCCCACGAGCCGGCCTTGACGGTTGGGTCGTTGGCCATCAGCGCGGCGGGGCGCCCGTCGATCTCCCCCACGCCGGTGACGACGCCGTCGGCGCCGAGCCCGTCCTCCTGCCAGTTGGCCAGCAGCGCCTCCTCGGCGAACGAGCCCTCGTCGAGCAGCAGCCCGACGCGCTCGCGCACCGCCAGCTTGCCCTGCTCGCGCGCCTTCTCGCGGTGGCGCTCGGGCCCCCCCGCGAGCGCCCGCGCGCTCGCGCCCTCCAGCGCGCTCACGAAGCGACCGTCACCAGGGCAGGCCGCGGTAGCGGTGGCGGTAGCTGTGCCGGTGTCCGCGCGCGAGGCGCTTTTCGTGGCGAGCCTGCAGGCGCGCTTCGACGACGTCGAGGTCGGAGGCGGGGCCGAGCAGCTGCCACGAGTCGCGGATCACCGGCAGCAGCGTCACGCCGATCACCCAGGCGGGCCAAAAGCCGCCGTGTGCGCCCACCGCGACCCACACGCCGACGGACAGGGCCGAGAGGCCGAGGCCGCCGCCGGTCTCCTGGGCCAGGCGCCGGCGCAGCCGGCCCTTGCGCTTGGTCAGCTCGAGCGCGACCGAGCGTGAGCTGACGGGCAGGTCGGCGCGCAGCGCGTCCACGTCGGCGCGCGTGGTGGCGCGATAGGCGGCGCCGATGCGCTCCTCGAGCTCCTCGGAGCTCAGGCGTCCGGCCAGCGCGTGCTCGCGCAGCTCCTCGACGAGCTGCTCGCGGTCGGCGTCGGCGACGCGCAGCTGCGAGATGTCGGCCATGCCTTGAATTTAGTCCACCGGCGGGCCGTCCGCCAGCCTGCCGCCGGCGTCCCCCGCCGAGGGTGGCGCCGGGCACGCCGCGCCGGGCACGCCGCGAGGGGAAGTTTCGCCGCGCCGCCGGGGTCTGGAGGGAGAGCCCGTGTGCCCGGCGAGGCGACGCCGGGTCGCGCGCGGGCCGCCCTGGAGACCCATCGAAGACTGGAGAAGACCATGTCCATGCCCGCACGAGGCAGAAGGCTCGGCGTGACGCTCGCGGGCCTCACGGCGACGCTCGCGCTGGCGACGCTCGCGCCCGCCAGCTCGCTCGCCTTTGGCCGCTCGGCCTGACGATCGCGCCCAACGGCGACGTCCTCTCGGCCAACGCGGGCGACGGCGACATCGTCGAGACGACGCCGGCGGGCGCCGAGTTCCAGCCGTTTGAAGCCGAAGCGGGCGCGGGCGGTCTGTTCGGGCTCGCGATCGCGCCCGGCCAGCACGGCGTGTACTTCGTCAACGACACCGAAAACACGTTGCAGCTGCTGCACTAGCACGAGCCGCGCCCGGAGGCGAGGGACGCGCGGGGGCCCGCCGGCGAACTGCCGCTGCGGGCCCTCGCGCTGGCTGTACGCTGCACTGTGTGAGCGACGAGCAGGACTTCGAGCTGGCGGCCGCGGGGCTGCGCGGCGACGGCACCGACCTGCGCATCTCGGTGGAGGCGCTGGCGAGCAAGCTCGAGCAGGCGCTGCCGGGGTGCACGCGCGTCAAGCGCGCCGGCGGCGGCCTGCTGGGGCGCGGGCGCCAGCACGTGCGCGCGCTCGCGGTCGAGCTGGCGGGCAACCGCTACGAGCTGGAGATGCAGGGCACGCTCGTGCAGACCTCGCGCCAGCGCCAGGTCGGGGGCATCGCAATCAAGAGCGAGCAGCTGGCGCCGGAGGAGTGGATCGCGGCGCTGACGGGCGACCTGCAGGCCGAGTCCGAGCGCAGCGCGGCGGCGCGCGCGGCGCTCGAAGGGCTGCTGCGGTGAGCGCCGGCGAGCGCGAGCCGGCCGCGGGCGCGGGCGAACCGGCCGAGACCCCGGCGCAGGAAGCCGAAGAGCGGACGGAGCTCGAGCACATCGAGGCGGGCGGCATCCCGATGGCGGCCGAACGGCGCCTCGGCGCGCTGCGCCAGGGCGGCGGCGCGTTCACCTCGGACCTGTCGGTCAGCGGCTTCGCGCTGTGCCACCGGCTGGGCCTGAAGCCGCTCTCGCAGGTGATGGGCAGCTCGATCTACCAGATGGGCTATCAGGGCGCGAGCTGGCCGATGATGATGGGCGGCGCGGTCCTGACCGAGCTGGTGGTGCTCTCGGAAGCCTGGAACGAGGTGCGCCGGCTGGCGCTGAACCGGCTCGCGCTCGAGGCCGAGCAGGCCGGCGCGGACGCGGTCGTCGGCGTGCAGGTGCGCACCGCCGCGCACGACTGGGCCGAAGGCGCGATCGAGTACGCGGTGCTGGGCACGGCGGTGAGCCGCGCCGGCCACGGTCAGGGCGGCGGGCCGGTGCTGACGGAGCTGTCGGTCAGCGAATACGCGAAGCTGATCGAGGCGGGCGTCGAGCCGCTCGGGATCGTCGCTTGGACATCGGTGTTCTTCGCCGCCCAGGAACAGGCGCTGGGCCTGCTGGGGGGCGGCGGCTACAACCCGATGAGCAACTACGAGCTGCCGCAGCTCACCCAGGGCGTCTACGGCGCGCGCGAGCAGGTGATGAGGCGCATCGGCCAGCAGGCCCAGAGCCACGGCGCCTCGGGCATCGTGGGCGTGCGCGTGGGCCACAGCGTGCGCCGCCAGGAGGTGGGCGGCGGCATCGGCGGCACCAGCAGGGCGGGCGCGGTGATCACCTTCGACGCGATCGGCACGGCCGTGCGCGACACGGGCGCCGCGAAGGTGAGCCCGCCGCAGACCAAGCTCGACCTAAACGAATGAACGAGACGACAGGAGAAACGGCATGAGCGATCCCACATACGACCCGACGTCGCTCGAGGGCGTCCCCGAGGCCGGCCGCGCGCGCCTTCAGCAGAACCGCGCGGGCCTGTTCACCTCGGACCTGTCGGTCAACGAGTTCCTGCTGGTCAAGGAGGCGGGCTTCGACCCGGTGGGCCTGGTGGTGGGCAGCTCGATCTATCACATAGGCCTGCAGATGGCGGGCTGGAAGAAAAGCCAGGAGATGACGGTGCTCTCCGAGGCGATGTACCACGCGCGCCAGCTCGCGATGACGCGCATGGAGGAGGAGGCCGACCAGCTGGGCGCGGACGGCGTGGTCGGCGTGCGCCTGGACATCGGCCGCTACGACTGGGGCCAGGACATGGCGGAGTTCATCGCGATCGGCACGGCCGTCAAGCACGGCGAAGGCGTGCTGCACCGGGCGCCCAACGGCCGGCCGTTCACGAGCGACCTCTCCGGCCAGGACTTCTGGACGCTGCTGCGCACCGGCCACCGCCCGGTCGGCATGGTGATGGGCAGCTGCGTCTACCACGTCGCCCACCGCGGCATGTTGCAGTCGATGGCCCAGACGGGGCGCAACGTCGAGCTGTCCAACTACACCCAGGCGCTCTACGACGCGCGCGAGCTGGCGATGGAGCGGATGCAGTCCGAGGCCCAGGCGCTGAGCGCCGAGGGCATCGTCGGCGTCTCGCTGGAGGAGAAGAGCCACGGCTGGGGCAGCCACACGATCGAGTTCTTCGCGGTCGGCACGGCGATCGTCCCGCGCGAGGGCCACGACGAGGCGATCCAGCCGCCGACGACCGTGCTCGATTTGAGTTAACGACAGGGAGGCCACGCCATGAGCATCGTCTACAGCGAGGACCGCGGGCACGTCAGGCACGTGGTCCTCAACCGCCCCGAGAAGCGCAACGCGATGAGCCAGGAGCTGCTGCGTGCGCTCGCCGACGAGCTGCGCGCAGCCGCGGCGGAGGAGTCGGTGCACTGCGTGGTGCTGCGCGGCGAGGGCCCCGTGTTCTCGGCCGGCGTCGACCTGGGCGAGCTCGCCGCTTCCGCGGGCACTCCGGGCAACCTGCGCCACTTCCGCAAGGTGTTCCTCGAATGCCCGAACCTCTGCGAAGAGATGGCCAAGCCGGTCGTGTGCAGCATCCACCGCACGTGCGTCGGCGGCGCGCTCGAGGTCGCGCTGGGCTGCGACCTGCGCATCGTCTCCGGCGACGCGCAGCTGGGACTTCCGGAGGTGAAGTTCGGGATCATCCCCGACGTCGGCGGCTCCACGCGGCTGCCCGCCGTCGTCGGCCTCGGCCGCGCCAAGGAGCTGATCATGACCGGCCGCACGATCGACGCCGCCGAGGCCGAGCGCATCGGCCTCGTCAACCGCGTCGCCGCCCCCGAGCAGCTGGAGCAGGCGACCGACGCGTTCGTCGATGAGCTGCTGGCGAACTCGCACGTCGCAGTCGGGCGCGCCAAGCGCGTGCTCGACGCCGTCGCCCGCCCCACCCTCACCGCGAGCCTGGAGATGGAGGTCGCGGTGCAGGAGTACTGCGTTGCCGCCGCGCGCGAGGCGGCCTCGCGGCAGCAGGAGCCGACGCCCGCCTGAGCCGGCCCGGCGCGCCGCTCACGCGCCCCACTCCACGGGCCCGGCCACCAGCGTGTGGCTCCCCAGCGGCCGCCCGAGCACTTCCTGCGCGCGCCGCGCGCAGGCGAGCAGCGCGTCGAGGTCGACGCCCGTCTCGATGCCCATCTCGTGCAGCATCGAGACGAGGTCCTCGCTGGCGATGTTGCCGGTCGCACCGGCCGGCACCGGGCAGCCGCCGAGCTCGCCGAAGCTCGACTCGAAGCTCGCGACGCCCGCCTCGAGCGCCGCGAGCACGTTCGCGAGGCCCTGGCCGCGCGTGTTGTGGAAGTGCGCCGTCAGCTCCACCTCCCGCCCGAGCGCCTCGCGCGCACGCGCGAAGAAGTCGCGCACCTGCAACGGGTTGGCCATGCCGGTCGTGTCGCCGAAGCCGACCTCCTGGGCGCCCGCGTCGCGCAGGCGCGCCGCGATCTCGAGCACCCGCTCGGGCGCCACGCGGCCCTCGTAGGGGCAGCCGAACGACGCCGAGATCACGGCCTCGCAGCGCAGGCCCTGCGCGCGGGCCCGCCCGAGCACCCGCTCCAGGCCCGCCAGCGACTCCGCGACCGAGCGGTTGACGTTGTGGCGGTTGTGGCTCTCCGAGGCCGACATGAACACGTTGACCTCGTCGAACGCAGGCCGCCCGGGCAACCGCTCGCGCAGCTCCAGCGCCGCGTCCAGGCCGCGCTCGTTGGGGATCAGCACCGACAGGCTCACCCGCGCGGGCACGTCGATGCCGGCGAGCACCTCGGCCGCGTCGGCCAGCTGCGGAATCACGTCGGCGCGCACGAAGCTCGTCGCCTCCAGGCGCCGCAGGCCGGTGCGCGCGAGCGCATCGATCAGCTCGATCTTGCGCTCGGTCGCGATCACCTCGGGCTCGTTCTGGAAGCCGTCGCGGGGACCGACCTCGCGGATGCTCACGGCAGCCGGCGGCGCGCCCGCGCCCGCCCGCCCCGGCCCCGCCGCCGCCTGGTGCCCCGCCTCGGCTGTCACCCGCCGAAGCCTATACTCGGCCGCCGTGCCCCAGCCAAGCCCGGAGGAGCCGGCGCCCGCGCCAACCGACAGCGCCGACGCCGTCGCCGTGATCGGCGCCTCCGGCGCGCTCGGCTTCGGCCTCGCGCTGCGCCTCGCCCGCGCCGGCGTGCCGATCGCGATCGGCTCGCGCGAGCTCGCGCGCGCCGAGCAGACCGCCGCGCGGGCGCGCGAGCTGGCCCCCGAGGGCAGCTTCGCCGCCCACGACAACGCGGGCGCCGCGCGGGCCGCGCGGACGGTGTTCCTGAGCGTGCCCTTCCGCAACCAGTCCGAGACGCTCGCCAACCTCAGGGAGGCGCTCTCGCCCGGCCAGCTGCTGATCGACGCGACCGTGCCGCTGGCGGCAGCCGTCGCCGGCAAGGCCACGCGCATGCTCGGCGTGTGGCAGGGCTCGGCCGCCCAGCAGGCCCAGGAGATGGCGCCCGAGGGCGTGCGCGTGGTCTCGGCGCTGCACACCGTCAGCGCCGCCTCGCTGGCCGACCTGGAGCACCCGCTCGACCAGGACGTGCTCGTGTGCGGCGACTCGCGCGCCGACAAGCGCGAGGCCGCCGGCGTGATCGAACGCGTCGAGGGGCTGCGCTGCGTGGACTGCGGCCGCCTGGAGATGGCGCGCACGACCGAGGCGCTGACCGCGCTGCTGATCGCCGTCAACGCCCGCTACAAGGTCCACTCCGGGATTCGCCTGACCGGCCTTCCCGAGCGACTTTGGGAAGTAGGCTCGCGGCCGTGAGCGCCGCCGCGTCGGACATCGTCATCCTCACCGGCGGCACCGGCGGCGCCAAGCTCGCCCGCGGCCTGGCCGAGGTCGCCGGCCCCGAGCGCCTGGCCGCGATCGTCAACACCGGCGACGACGTCGAGATCTACGGCGCCCACGTCTCCCCCGACCCCGACCTCGTGTCCTTCTGGCTGGCCGACCTGATCGACGAGCGCGGCTGGGGCCTGCGCGGCGACAGCTTCGCGGTCATGGACGCCCTGCGCGAGCTCGGCGTGGACGTCTGGTTCAACCTCGGCGACCGCGACCTGGCGTGGTGTTTGGAGCGCGCGCGCATGCTCGCCGAGGGGCACACGCCGACCGCCGCGCTCGCGCGCCTGAACGCTGCCATCGGCCTGCGCGCGCGGGTGCTGCCGGTGAGCGACGACCCCGTGCGCACGTGGGTGCGCACCGGCCAGGCCGGCTGGTGCGCCTTCCAGGAGTACATGATCCGCGAGCGCGCCGAGGGGATCGTCGAGGGGCTCGAGTACCGCGGCGCCGAGCAGGCGCGGCCGAGCGAGCACGCGCTCGCGGCGATCGCCGGCGCCGGCACGATCGTGATCGGCCCGTCCAACCCGCTCGCCTCGATCGCCCCGATCCTCGCCGTGCCCGGCATCCGCGAGGCGCTGCTCGACGCCCCCGCGCCGATCGTGGCCGTCAGCCCGATCGTCGGCGGCGAGATCCTGAAGGGGCCGACGGCCGCCTTCATGGCCTTCGGCGCGCTGGACTGCAACGCCGACGGCATCGTCGACTTCTACGGCGAGCTGCTCGACGGCATCGTCGCCGACGAAGACGTCGGGCGGCTGACCACGCTGCGCACCGAGACGCGCATGCCCGACGCCGCCGCCCGCGCCCGCCTGGCCGAGCAGACGCTCACGTTCGCCGCCGCGCTGGCCTGAGGCCGCGCCTCCGCGGCGGGACG
The DNA here is from genome assembly GCA_035939315.1 of Solirubrobacteraceae bacterium. Classification (GTDB taxonomy): domain Bacteria; phylum Actinomycetota; class Thermoleophilia; order Solirubrobacterales; family Solirubrobacteraceae; genus Palsa-744. The sequence goes on from DASZFZ010000041.1 coordinate 15,702, forward strand.
GGCCGGCGCCCGGCGGCTCAGCCGAGCGCGTCCGGGCTCTCGCGCCAGGCCGTGAGCGCGGCGAGCGCCCCGTCCATCACGCGTTCCAGGAACGTGCCGCGGTCGTTGGCGTGCGGCATCGGCCCCTCGGGCACCTCCACGCCCAGGAACTCGCACAGCGGCTCCCAGCCTTCGCCGACCTCCCACACGAGCAGCCGCTCGGGCGGCACGTCGGCCTTGACCTGCTCCTGGTGGGCGACCATCTGCTCCATCATCTCGGCGGGCTCGCGGCCCTTCGCGAACGTCCCCTGCGGCCCCCAGAACATGCGGTCCACGAGCGCCAGGTAGCGCCGCCAGCGCGGGTCGATCTCGGCGCGCGCGCGAGAGAGCAGCGGCATCACCGTCTCGCCGTAGCTCATCGCCCAGATCGTCTCGCGGAAGCTCGGCTCCCACGCCTGCGGGTCGCGCACGCTCAGCAGCACCTTGGCCTGCGGGTATGCCTCCATCAGCTCCCGGTAGAAGTAGCCGCCGGGCCAGTCGACGCTCGAGCGCTGCCCCGCGAAGACCTCCTCCCACGGCGCCTCGCCGTCGAGCGCCCGCTCCCACAGCTCGACCTGGCGATCGAGGTCCGCGAGCACGTTGACCCAGTGGTAGCACGGCGCCAGCCCCAGCTGCTCGAGCGCCTCCTTCTGCGAGAGCGTGCCCGTGCGCGGCAGCCCCGCGCCGATCAGCACCAGCCCTTCAGACCCGTTCTCTTGAACCACGGCGCTTCCTTCCCCTCGAAGTTTCCGCCTGCATCGCAGCAAAACGGCCCGGCCGGACGCGAAGAAGTCGATAAGAACCCGCATCCACGAGCGGGAAAACGCGTTTATGACTCATATCGTCCTATAGACCCTCAGCTGGAGCGTCCCACCTGGGCGCCCACCGTCAACCAAGGAGTCTCCCTGTGCTCAACGGCCCGTACGGTAGCGACGAACCGTACCGCAGCAATAGACTTTCGGTTCTGGCGGAGCCACTCGTCACCACCCCCGGGCGCGGGCACGCCGCCAGCGGCCACACCAGGCGCACAGGTCCGCGGATCGCCGGGCTCGCGCTCTCGCACTCCGACGCGGCGGTCACGCAGGCCGAGGCGCTGGAGCGCCTCGGCCTCGCCGGCGACGAGTTCGCCGAGCGCATCTTCGCGCGCTCGGGCGTCCAGCGCCGGCACCTGACCCTCGACGACGAGTTCCTCGCCCTGAGCCTGCAGGAACGCGCCAGCCGCGTCGAGCACGAACTGCTGGGCCACGCCACCGCCGCCGTCGACGCGCTCGGCGTCGACCCCGCGACGATTGGCACAGTGCTCAGCGCGAGCCTGTACTCGCTGGGCGTTCCCACGCTTGCCCACCGCCTGGTCGAGCACTACGCGATGGACCCGACGACCGACAAGTACCACCTCACCGGCGTCGGCTGCGCGAGCGGCGTGCCGCTGGTGCGCCTGGCCGCCCAGACGCTGCACGAGCACCCCGACAAGCACACGCTGATCGTGGCCGCCGAGAGCATGAGCAGCGTGCTCACGCCCGCCCGCCCCTCCGACCCGAAGGCCAAGACCGTCGGCTCGGCGATCTTCGGCGACGGCTGCGCGGCGCTGCTGCTCTCCAGGCGCGCCGCCGACGAGGGCCCGCTGGTCCTCGCCTCCCAGGTGCACCAGATCGGCGCCTCGCTCGGCGCCGTGCGGCTCGACCTGGACGACCGCGACAGCTACCTGCACCTGGCCCGCGAGCTGCCCGACCTGGCCGGCGCGGGCCTGCCGGGCGTCGTCGGCGGCTTCCTCGCCCGCCACGACCTCGACCGCTCCGACATCGACCACTGGATCGTGCACCCCGGCGGCCGGCGCATCATCGAGAACGTGCAGGACGCGCTGGAGCTCACCCGCGAGCAGCTCGCCACCAGCTGGGACGCGCTCGCCGACCACGGCAACATCGGCACGCCCTCGATCATGTACGTGCTGGCCGACACGCTCGCCAGGCACCGCCCCGAGCCCGGCGAGCGCGGCCTGATGGTCACCATCGGCCCCGGCGTGACCGTCGGGCTGATGCTGCTCGGCTGGTAGCCGCCGGTCGCGGCGCCCCGAGCGCGAGAGCCGCCGCCGGCCTGCGCTCGGCATCCGGCCGCCAGCGCCGGGCGGGCTAGGCTCTTGCCGTGCGCACCGCCGCGATCCTGCCCGTCAAGCGCTTCGCCCGCGCCAAGCAGCGGCTCGGCGCGAGCGTCGAGGACACGCTGCGCCGAGAGCTCGCCGGCGCGATGGTCGCCGACGTGCTCGCGGCCCTCGCGGACACGCAAGCGCTGGAGCGCACGATCGTCGTGACCCGCGAGCGCGAGGTGCACGCGACCGCGCTCTCCCATGGCGCGCTGCTCGTCGAGGACGAGCGCGAGGCCGGCCAGCCGGCCGCCGCCGCGCTCGGCGTCCGCCGCGCGCTCGCCGAGGGCTGCGAGCGGGTCCTGTGCGTGCCCGGCGACTGCCCCGCGCTGGACCCCCGCGAGCTCGACGAGCTGCTCGCCGACCCGCGGCCCGGCGTCGTGATCGTCCCCGACCGCCACGGCGCCGGCACCAACGGCCTGCTGCTCGCTCCCCCCGACGCGATCCCGCCGAGCTTCGGCCCCGACAGCTGCGAGCGCCACCGCGCGCTCGCCGCCGCCGCGGGCGTCCGCTGCCGCGTGCAGCCGGTGCCGACGCTGCTGCTGGACATCGACACGGGCGAGGACCTCGACGCGCTGCGAGCCCGCCTGGAGGGGCGGCCGGGCGGCGCACGACGCACCAGGGCGGTGTTGGGGCAACCCGATCGCCCCCCTATCCTCTCCCTCGACACGCGCGTCTGAGCGCCGGCCGTGGCGAGCCTCAGCGCACGCGCCCTCGCCGGCATCCCCGAGGTGCGTCCCGGCGAGGACCTCGCCGAGCTGATCCTCGCCGCGCTCGCCGGCGAGCCCCTGCGCGACGGCCAGCTCGTGGCGATCGCCCAGAAGGTCGTCTCCAAGTCCGAGGGCGCGCTCGTCGAGCTCGCC
>DASZFZ010000042.1:0-3530 GCA_035939315.1 Solirubrobacteraceae bacterium
GGCCGGGTGCGCGGGCCACGTCGTGCGCCGCCTCTGCCCCGCCGGCCTGACGATGGTCGCCCACAGCGCCGGCCGGGTGCGCCAGGCGCTCGCCGAACGCGATCGCCGACCGGACCCGGCCGGCGCCGCGCCGGTGACGAACTCGCAGGCGCCGTCCTTCCTCTCGGGGCAGAGCGGCACGGTGGGCGGCCTCGACGGGCTGCGCCGCAGCGCCGGCGACGAGCTCACCGCGGCAGGGGAGCTGCTGATGGGGCGCACCGTCCGGCTCGAGCGCGCCGCGCGCCGCTCGCCGCCCCCGCGCAGCGTGCTCGTGCTCAGCGTCCAGCGACCGGAGCGCGCGCAGCTCGCGAGCGCGATCGCGACAGAGCTTCGCCGCTCGCGCCACGAGGTCACGCTGGCCACGACCGCTGCGGCGGGCGGCGGCAAGTTCGAGAACCTCAACCGGCTGCTGGCCGGGCACCCGGCCGCGGGGCACGACTGGCTGCTCGTCGTCGACGACGACGTCGAGCTGCCGCGGGGCTTCCTGGACCGCTTCCTGTTCCTGTGCGAGCGCTTCTCGCTCACTCTCGCCCAGCCCGCCCACCGCCTGCACTCGCACGCGGCTTGGGAGGTCACGCGCCGCCGGCCCGGGAGCGTCGTGCGGGAGACGAGCTTCGTCGAGATCGGCCCCGTGACCGCCTTCGCGGCACGGAGCTTCGATGTCCTGCTGCCCTTCCCGGAGCTCCGTATGGGCTGGGGGCTCGACATGCACTGGGCGGCGCTCGCGCGCGAGCACGGCTGGCGCTGCGGCGTCCTCGACGCCGTCGCGATCCGTCACCGCGCCGCGCCCGCCGGGGCCGCCTACCCGCGCGAGGAGGCGATCGCCGAGGGAGCCGCGTTCCTGCAGAGCCGCCCCCACATCACGGCCGCCGAGGCGCAGCTGACGCTCGCGACCCACACGCGCTGGTGAGCCCCCGCGGAGACAGCCGGCCGGTGCGCGTCGCGGTCGTGGCCGAGTTCTACCCGAGCCTGCGCGACCCGGTGCTCGGCATCTGGGCACACAGGCAGGCACTCGCGGCGCGCGACGCCGGCGCCGAGGTGCGGGTATTGGTTCTGCGGCGTCTGGTTCCCCCTCGTGCCAGCCTTGCCGAGGGGCCGGCCGTGGCGGCACGGGAGCTGCGCAGCATGCTCGCCGAGCCCCGCCGCCAGATCCACGACGGCCTGACGGTGGAATACGTGCGCTACGCGTCGCCGCCGCGCGACCGCGCCTACCCGCGCTGGGCGGCCTGGGCCGCACCGCCGCTGGCCGTCGCGCTGCAACGGCTGCGGCGCTCGTTCCCGTACGAGCTGGTGCACGCCCACAACGCGGTGCCGGCGGGCGACGCGGTGCGGCGCGCGCACGCAGGAGCGCCGCTCGTGGTCTCGGTGCATGGCGGGGACGTTCTTTACACGGCCCGGCGCAGCCGTGCCGGCGCCGCGGCGGTCGGCCGCGGCCTCGGGGCGGCGCGCCTGGTGCTCGCAAACAGCCAGGGCATCGCCGAGCTGAGCGCGCACCACGGCGCGCGCGAGACCCGCGTCGTGCACCTCGGCGCCGAGCTGCCGGCGGGCCAGCGTCAGCGCGTCGCCGACGGCGAGAGGAGCCTCGTGACGGTCGCCCACCTCATCGCGCGCAAGCGCCACGGCGATGTGCTGCGGGCGCTGGCGGTGCTCGGGGACCGCTACCCGCGACTGCGCTACCGCGTGATCGGCGACGGCCCCGAGCGAACGGCCCTGGAAGGGCTTGCGGCCCGCCTGGAGATCTCAGACCGCGTCGACTTCCTCGGCCAGTTGCCACCCGCCGAGGCAATCGAGACCGCGAGCAGCAGCACGCTGTTCGTGATGCCGTCGACCGACGAGGCCTTCGGCGTCGCCTACATCGAGGCGATGGCGGCCGGAGTCCCGGCGATCGGCTGCCGCGGCGAGCCGGGGCCGGAGGAGATCGCGGCCGCCGGCGACGGCATGGTGCTCGTGCCGCCGGGGGACATCGAGCGCCTGACGCAGCGGATCGACGAGCTGCTCTCGGACCCCCACCGCCTGCGCGAGGCGGGCCAGCGGGCGCGCGCCACCGTCGCCGGGCACTTCACCTGGGAGCGCTGCGGTCAGCAGACCCTGAAGGCCTACCGAGACCTGCTCGCTTGAAGCCGCTGCTGTTCATCACAGGCCACGTCCCCGAGTACCGGCTCGGCGCCCTGCGCGCGCTGCACGAGCACGAGGAGATCGAGGTCGCGCTGTTCGGCGGACGCTCGCTGCACGGCGGGCCCGGCGAGCCGGCGGAGCTGCCGTTCCCGGTCGTCCGCGCCGGCACGCGCGAGCTGGCGGCGCTCGCCTCCAGCGGACGCCACCGCGCCGTGGTGTGCTCGACGGCCGGGCGCGCGGAGCTGCTCGCGGGCTGGGCCGGCGCGCGCCGCGCACGGCTTCCCGTGATCCTGTGGGCATCGCTGTGGGCGCACCCCCGGACCGCCGCCCACGCGCTCAGCTACCTGCCCCTGCGACGCCTCTACTCCTCCGCCGACGCGGTCGTCACCTACGGGCCGCACGTCAGCGCCTACGTGCGCTCGCGGGGGGCGCGCAACGTGCACGTTGCGCCGCAGGCCGTGGACAACCGGTTCTGGAGCGGGCCCGCGGGACGCCCAGCGTCCGCCGGCTGGCCGGACGCCGCGGCCACCCGCTTCCTGTTCGTCGGCCGCGACGCGCCGGAGAAGGGGATCACGGTTCTCAGCGAGGCCTGGAGCCAGGCTGCTGCGAGCCGCTCCGACATCGCCCTGGTCGTGGCGGGCAGCGCGTCCGGCCCGCCGGGCTCGCTCGTCCTGGGCGCGCTCGGCTCCGAGCAGCTGCGCGACGTATACGCGGCATGTGAGGTCCTCGTGGTCCCGTCGGTCGCGACCAGACGGTTTCGAGAGCCGTGGGGCCTGGTAGTGAACGAGGCGATGAACCAGCGACTTGCCGTGATCGCCTCCGATGCGGTCGGCGCTGCCGCGGGCGGTCTCGTACGCGACGGCGAGAACGGGCTGATCGTGCCCGCGGACCGAGCGCCCGCGCTCGCCGCCGCCATCGGCCGTCTCGCGGACGATCCGCAGCTTCGAGAGCAAATGGGTGTTAAGGGGGCAGAGGACGTCCGCGCCTACACCTATGAGGCGTGGGCGGAGGGCTTTTCGGCGGCTCTGGCGACGCTCGGGCTCGCCCGAAGCCGCTGATAGCGTCCGAAAGATCGAGCTATGAGAATCCCCCGCCCGTCCAGACGCCTTGCGCCATGCGCCGGCGTCCTGCTCGCACTCCTGCTCGCGGCTGCTCCAGCCCATGCCGACGACGTCGGCCACAAGATCATCAGGCTGTGCGCCGAAGGCAAGTCGCTGTCCGGCTTCCCCCCGAGCGCCTATGCGAAAGCGCTGAAAGAGATCAGCGCGACGACCGAAGAGTACAGCGAATGCGGCCAGCTGATCCGCCAGGCGCAGGCCGCCGCGGCGAACTCGAAGCAGACCCCTGGAGGCTCCCCGACCGCCGCCGCCGGCCCC
>DASZFZ010000043.1:0-23087 GCA_035939315.1 Solirubrobacteraceae bacterium
GGCGCACCTGATCGTCGAGACGATCGACGAGGAAACCACGATCGACCCCGAGACGGGGGAGATGCGCGAACCCGAGGAACCGGAAATCGACCCCAAGAAGTTCGCCGAATACCGCGACCAGATCGAGGAGCAGGACGTCACGCCCGACGACTTCGGCCGGATCGCCGCGCAGACCGCCAAGCAGGTGATCCTGCAGCGCATCCGCGAGGCCGAGCGCGACATGATGTACGAGGAGTACCGCGACCGCGTCGGCGAGCTGATCACCGGCATCGTGCAGCAGTCGGACTCGCGCTACACGCTCGTGCAGCTGCGCGAACGCGTCGAGGCGCTGCTGCCCAAGTCCGAGCAGGTCGACGGCGAGCGCTACGACCACTCCCAGCGCATCAAGGCGGTCATCAAGGAGGTCTCGCCCTCCACCAAGGGGCCCGCGATCATCGTCTCCCGGCGCGACCCCGAGCTGATCAAGAAGCTGTTCGAGCTCGAGGTCCCCGAGATCGCCGACGGTCTGGTGGAAATCGCCAACGTCGCGCGCGAGCCCGGCTACCGCTCGAAGATCGCCGTCGTCTCGCACACCGACGGCGTCGACCCCGTCGGCGCCTGCGTCGGCCCGCGCGGCTCGCGCGTGCGCATGGTCGTCTCCGAGCTGCGCGGCGAGAAGATCGACATCATCCCCTTCAACGACGAGCCCGCCCGCTTCGTCGCCAAGGCGCTCTCGCCCGCCCGCGTGCGCGAGGTGCTCGTCGACGACGAGGCCAAGCAGGCGACCGTGATCGTCCCCGACGACCAGCTCTCGCTGGCGATCGGCCGCGAGGGCCAGAACGCGCGGCTGGCCGCGCGGCTGACCGGCTGGCGCGTGGACATCCGCTCGGAGACCGAGTTCGCCGCCGAGGAGGCCGAGCACTCCTACGAGGAGGAGGAAGTCTCGGGACGCTGCGCCGCGGTGCTCTCCAACGGCCGGCGCTGCCCCAACGCCGCGCTGCCCGGCTCGCGCTACTGCGGCCTGGAAAGCCACCAGGCGCTCGCCAACATCGCCAGCGACAACGTCAGCGACCTCGCGGGGGACGGCGGCGCGGACGAGCCCGTCCAGCCGGCCACAGCCGAGCAGCCGGCGCCCGTGTCCGAGGAGGACGCGGGCATGCTCGACACGCTGGCGCCCGAGATCCTCGAGCAACAGGCGGCCCAGCCGGCCGCCGAGGAGCAGGCGACATAGCCGCGCCGAACGGCGGGCGAGCGCCGCGCAGCGGGCGCTCGCGCCACGTGCCCCAGCGGCGCTGCGTTGGTTGCGGGCGGATCGCGCCCAAGCCCGAGCTCCTGCGCATAGCGCTGGGCGCCGCCGAGTCCTCCAAGCGGCGGCTCGCGACGATCGACCACGCCGGCACGATGCCCGGCCGCGGCGCCTACGTCTGCCGCGCGCAGGGCGCCGCCTGCGCGTACTCGCCCAACCGTTCCTGTCTCGAACGCGCGAGCCGTCGCGGCGCGATCGGGCGCGCGCTGCGCGCCGCTGTGACGCTGGCCCCCGAACTCGTAGAATCGCCCGGGGGAGTCGGCGCGGCCGGTCACGGGACCGATGGCGGCAGTCTCTCTATGTTGAGTCGCAGATGACCAAAAAGCGCGTACACGAGATAGCCAAGGAGCAGGGGCTCTCGAGCAAGGAGCTGCTCGAGAAGCTCAAGGCCGCCGGCATCGAGGCCAAGGCGCCCGCGTCCTCGGTCGAGGAGGCCGCCGCCCTGAAGGCGCTCGGCCTCGGCTCCGCGCCCGCGCCGGCGAGCAGCAACGGCGCGCCCGCCGCGAAGACGCCGGCGGCGCCCGGCCCCGCCCCCGCGGCCGCCCGGCCCGCGCCGCCGAAGCCCGCCCCGCAGGCGCCTGCCGCCGCCGCGGCGCCCGCCGCGAAGCCCGCCGCCGCGGCCCCGAGCGCTCCGGCGCCCGCCGCGCCGTCCGGTGGCGCGCCGGCGTCCACCGCCGCCCCCGCCTCGACCCCGGCGCCCGCGCGCGCCGGCTCCGGCGCTCCGCCGGCGCCGCCCGCGGCCCCCGCCTCGCGCGCTCCCGCGGCCGCCCCGCCGACGGGCCAGCCGCCGTCGCCGGGCGCCCCGCCGCGCCCGGCCGGCGCCGGCCAGGGCCAGACGCCCGCCCACGAGCGCGTGCGCCCCACGCGCGACTCGCGCACCGGCGAGCGCACCCCCGGCGAGGTCGGGCCGGGCGGACGCCGGCGCGTGGTGATCGACTCGCAGGCCTCGCGCCGTCAGGCCGGCGGCACGGGCGGCCCGCCGAACACGCCCCAGCGCCGTCCCCGCCGCGGCCGGCGCCGGCGCGGCACCTACGACGAGACGATCGCGCCGATCGACACGGCCGCGCTCGAGGCGACCGACCTGATCCGCGTCAACTCCGGCTCGACCGTCAAGGACATCGCCGAGTACCTCGGCGTGGCCGTGCCCGAAGTGATCAAGAAGCTGATGTCCCTCGGCGAGTTGGCGACGCTCACCCAGACGCTCTCCGACGACGCCATCCAGGTGCTGGCCGACGAGTTCGAGAAGCAGATCGAGATCGTCCACGCCGCCGACGACGTCGAGGTCGAGCCGACCTTCGAGGACGCCGAGGAGGACATGATCGCCCGCCCGCCCGTGGTCACGATCATGGGGCACGTCGACCACGGCAAGACCTCGCTGCTTGACGCGATCCGCGAGACCGAGGTGGTCGCGGGGGAGGCCGGCGGCATCACCCAGCACATCGGCGCCTACCAGGTCCACCACGCCGACAAGGAGATCACGTTCCTCGACACCCCCGGCCACGAGGCGTTCACCGCGATGCGCGCCCGCGGCGCGCGCGTGACCGACCTCGCCGTGATCGTCGTCGCCGCCGACGACGGCGTCAAGCCCCAGACCGAGGAGGCGATCGACCACGCCAAGGCCGCCGAAGTGCCGATCATCGTCGCCGTCAACAAGATCGACAAGGAGGGCGCGCAGCCCGAACGGGTGCGCACCGAGATGACCGCCCACGGCCTGCAGCCGGCGGAGTGGGGCGGCGAGATCGAGTTCGTCGACGTCAGCGCCAAGACCCACCAGGGCCTCGAGGACCTGCTCGACACGATCCAGGTCGTCGCCGACCTCGAGGAGCTCAAGGCCAACCGCGAGACCGAGGCCTCCGGCACCGTGATCGAGTCCAAGCTCGACCCCGGCCGCGGGCCCGTCGTCACGATCCTGATCCAGCGCGGCACGCTGCGCGTCGGCGACGCGCTCGTCGCCGGCGCCCACTTCGGCAGGGTGCGCGCGATGCACGACTTCACCGGCGGCAAACTCAAGCGCGCGCTGCCCGGACAGCCCGTCGAGGTGCTCGGCTTCGACGGCGTGCCCGAGGCCGGCGAGCTCGTCCGCGTCGTCGAGAACGAGCGGCGCGCGCGCCAGCTCGCCGGCGAACGCGCCAACCGCCTGAAGACCGAGGCGCTCGCCCGCCGCTCCGGGCGCAAGGTCTCGCTCGAGGACGTCTTCAAGCTCGCCCAGGAGGGCGCCGTCAAGGAGCTCAGCCTCGTGCTGAAGGCCGACGTCGCCGGCTCGCTCGAGGCGATCGAGGACGAGATCGCCAAGCTGCCCCAGCAGGAGGTGCAGGTCAACATAATCCACCGCGCCGTCGGCGGCATCAACGAGTCCGACGTGATGCTCGCGGCCGCCTCCGAAGGCGTGATCCTCGCCTTCAACGTGCGCCCCGTCGGCGACGCCCGCCACATCGCCGACCGCGAGGGCGTCGAGATCCGCTCCTACTCGGTCATCTACCGCGCGATCGAAGAGCTGCGCGCCGCCATGCAGGGAATGCTCGCCCCCGAAGAGGTCGAGACGCCGCTCGGCCAGGCCGAGATCCGCCAGCTGTTCAAAGCCTCGCGCATCGGCACGATCGCCGGCTCCTTCGTCAGCGAGGGCCGCGTCACCCGCGGCGCGCGCGTGCGCGTCGTACGCGAGGGCACCGTGATCTACGACACCACCATCGACAGCCTGCGCCGCTTCAACGAGGACGTGCGCGAGGTCACCAGCGGCTTCGAGTGCGGCATCGTGCTCGCCGGCTTCCAGGACCTGCGCGAGGGCGACGTGCTCGAGACCTACGAGACTCGCCAGGTCGAGCGCGAGCTTTCCTCCTGAGGCACGATGGCCGGCCCGAGGCGGCGTCCTCGATCGCTCGTGTGCAAAGCACACGTCGCTCCCTGCGTCCTTGCCTCGCTTGGCCCTCGTGCCTCAGGACGGCTTGTGCAGGGACCGCGCTCGCGGCGGGGAATTGGAGGGGTAGGATGAGCGGGGCACGGATGCGCAGGGTGGACGAGGCGATTCGGCAGGTGATCGGCGACGCGGTGGCAGGGGACCTGAAGGACCCACGAGTGGGATTTACAACCGTGACCGACGTCAGAACCAGCCCGGACCTGCGCCACGCCCTCGTGTACGTGAGCGTGCTCGGACCCGACGGCGGGCCCTCGGCGGCCGAGGAGCGCGAGGCGACGCTCGCCGGCCTGCGCAGCGCCCACGGCTTCCTGCAGTCGCGCCTGGCCGGCGAGCTGCACCTCAAGCGCACGCCCACGCTCGAGTTCTCATACGACGACACGACCGACCGCGCGATGCGCGTCGAGCGACTGCTCGAGGACGCGCAGCTGCCCGGGGGGCGGGGCGGGGAGGAGACCCGATGAGCTCCACCGTTCACGACACGCGCCTGCAGGTGCTCGCGCACCTGCGCGAGGACGAGCGCTTCGTGCTCGCGACCCACGAGAACCCCGACGGCGACGCGCTCGGCTCGCTGGTCGCGATGCAGGAGCTGCTGAGCACGCTCGGCAAGGACACCGCGATGTTCATCGCCCCGTCCGACCTGCCGCTGCCGCGCGAGTACCGCTTCCTGCCGCTCGACGGGCTGATCCAGACGCCCCCGCAGGACGTCGCGCGGCGCACCGTCGTGTTCCTCGACTGCGGCAACATCGACCGCAACTCGGCGAGCGTGCTGCGCGACGGCGCGCACCTGCTGAACATCGACCACCACCACGACAACACGCTGTTCGGCACGCTCAACCTGGTGGTGCCCGACGCCTCCTGCACGGCCGAGATCGTGTGGGACCTGCTGCACGGGCTCGACGTCGAGCCCAGCCGCGGCGTCGCCGAGGCGCTGTACGTCGCGCTGATCACCGACACCGGGCGCTTCATGTACGAGAACACCGGCCCCAGCGCCCACCTGATGGCCGCCGAGCTGCTCCAGGCGGGCGTCGACGTGCCCGGCGTCTACCGTCGCCTGTACGAGGACATGCCCGTCGGCAAGCTGAGGCTGCTGGGCCTCGCGCTCGGCCAGCTCCAGCGCTACGACGGCGGCGAGCTCTCGCTGGCCACGCTCAGCGCCGAGGACTTCGACCGCGCCGAGGCCGAGGAGAGCTACTCGGAGGGGATCATCGACCAGCTGCGCGCGCTGCAGGGCACGAAGGTCGCGGTGCTCGTGCGCGAGATGCTCAGCGGAGAGCGCAAGGGCCAGCACAAAGTCTCGCTGCGCGCGACCGACGACGACGTCGACGTGTCGGTCATCGCCCGCGCCCAGGGCGGCGGCGGCCACCGCCGCGCCGCCGGCTTCTCCACCGCGCTCGACGAGCCCGAGCTGATCGCGTTCCTGCGCGAGGCGATCGCCGCGCAGCTGCATCCGTCCGCCAACGGCCACGCGGCCGCCACGCTCGCCTGAGCGCGCGCGGCGCAGCCCGAGCCGCAGCCCGCGGTCACGTGGAAGGGGTGCTCCTGATCGACAAGCCCGCCGGCGTCAGCTCGCACGACGTCGTCGCGCGCGTACGCCGCGCGCTCGGCGGGCCCCGGACCGGCCACGCCGGCACCCTCGACCCGTTCGCCACGGGACTGCTGATCGTGCTCGTGGGGCGCGCGACCAAATCCCAGAGCGTCTTCATGGGCCTGCGCAAGCGCTACGAGACCGTCGCCCAGCTCGGCGCGAGCTCGAGCACCGGCGACCCCGAGGGCGAGATCGTCGCCAGCGGCCGCCTGCCGCCCGACCCGCCGCCGCTGCCGACCGGCGAGGTGCGCCAGCGCCCACCCGTCTACTCGGCCGTCAAGATCGCCGGCGAGCGCGCCTACCGCCGCGCGCGCCGCGGCGAGCAGCCCGAGATGCCCGAGCGGATCGTCACCGTCCACCGCTTCGAGCAGCTCTGGCGCGAGCCGGACCCGCGGCTGCCCGGCCTGGAACGCGCCGGCTTCCAGATCGAATGCGGCTCGGGCACGTACGTGCGCTCGCTGATCGCGGACCTGCACGACGCCTACTGCCTGGAGCTCAGGCGCACCGCGATCGGGCCGTTCGAGGTCGCCCAGGCGATCGCGCCGCCGCCGCGCGGGGCCGGGGGCGCCTCCCCGCCGGCGCCCGGCGCCGCCGATGCGCACCCGTGGACGCCCGCGCCGATCGAGCTGGCGCGCGCGCTCGAGCTGGCCGCCGAGCCGCCCGCGGGCGCGCGCCCGCAATAGGCTGTGGCCCCGTGAAGGTCACTCGCCTGCCCGACGTGGAGCGCATCCCCCCGGGGGAGCGCGCGGGCGGGCGCAGCGTCGCCGTCGGCACCTTCGACGGCGTTCACCTCGGCCACCGCGAGGTGATCGCGGGCGCCGACAGCGTGCTCACCTTCGAGCCCCATCCCGTCTCGGTCGTCGCCCCCCAGCACACGCCCAAGCTGCTGACGACGCTCGCGCGCAAGGCCGAGCTCGTCGCCGCGCTCGGCGTGCGCGAGCTGATCGTGATCCCCTTCGACGCCGAGTTCGCCAGGCGCTCCGCGCGGGAGTTCATCGACGACGTGCTCGTCGGCGCCCTGGACGCGCGCCAGGTCGCGGTCGGCGAGAACTTCCGCTTCGGCCACAAGGCCCAGGGCGACCCGCCGCTGCTGGCCGCCGACGCCCGCTTCCAGACCGTCGTGTACCCGCTGCTGGAGGTCGAGGGCGAGGTCGTCTCCTCGAGCCACATCCGCGGCCTCGTGCTCGCCGGCGAGGTCGCCGAGGCGGACCGGCTGCTCGGCGCCGGCTTCGAGCTGGCCGGCGAGGTCGTGCACGGCGACGAGCGCGGCCGCGAGCTCGGCTTCCCCACCGCCAACCTCGTCCCCGACGAGGCGCTCGCCTGCCCCGGCCACGGCGTCTACGCCTGCGTGGCCTACGCCGACGGGCTGCCCGAGCTGCCCGCCGCCGTCAGCATCGGCGTGCGCCCGACGTTCAACACCGGCCGGGGCGAGCTGATCGAGGCCTACCTGCTGGACTTCGCCGGCGACCTCTACGGCGCCCAGCTGCACCTGCGCTTCCTCGAGCGCCTGCGCGGCGAGCGCCGCTTCGAGGACCCCGACGCGCTCGTCGAGCAGATGGGCCGCGACGTGCGGCGCACGCGCGAGATCGTCTCGACAGCCTGACCTTCGCGACCGGGCGGCCCCCGCCGCGCGCGCTCCGGCCGGCCCGCTCCGGCCGGCCCCAACGAAGGATTATTGAACGGTCGTTCTGATATGCTCTCGGACGTGGCCAGGCCGCGACAGTTCGACCCCGAGGAGGTGCTCGACCGCTCGATGCGAGCGTTCTGGGAGTCCGGCTACCACGACACCTCGGTCGACGACATCGTCGCCGCCACCGGCGTCAGGCCCGGCAGCCTCTACAACGCCTTCCACGGCGGCAAGCGCGAGCTGTTCCTGGAGTCGCTCTCGCGCTACTCCGAGCTGGTGGTCCCCGAGAAGATGGGCGCGCTGGAGCGCCCGGGCGCGTCGGTCGGGGAGGTGCGGGCGTACTTCGACGGGCTCGTCGAGGACCTCATGAGCCCCGAGGGGCGCATGGGCTGCCTGATGGTCAACACCGCCATGGAGCTGGCAGCGGAGGACTCGGAGATCGCGCGGGTCGTCCGCGGGCACATGGGGCGCGTCGAGCAGAACACCGCGCGCGCCCTGCGTAACGCAAAGCGCCGTGGCGAAGTCTCAAGGGATGTGCAGCCGAACGTCAAGGCGACGCAGCTGATGGCCACCGCCATGGGGCTGATGGTCGTCGGCAAGACCAATCCAGGGAGGGAGGTGCTCGAAACGATCGTAGGCGCCGCATTCGCCGAGCTGGTCTGATCGGCGAGGCATTCGTGGGCGACCCCCGGCGGTCGCCTTTTTCACCAGCAGTTCTTGAGCGTTTACTAAACAACGCCGGCGCTCAGCCGGCGAGAAAGGAAGGACACGATGCGAGCCATCGTCATGAGCGAACACGGAGGACCGGAGGTGCTGAAGATGGGCGAGCTGCCCGCGCCGGTGCCCGGCGAGGGCGAGGTGCTGATCCGGGTGAGGGCCTTCGGCCTCAACCACGCCGACACCTACATGCGCTCCGGGGTGTGGTCGTTCGGGGTTCCCGTGCTGGGCATCGAGGCGGCCGGGACGGTCGAGCACGACCCCAGCGGCGCGCTCGCGCCAGGCACGAAGGTCGTGGCGATCGTGGGCGGCATGGCCAGGACGCGCACCGGCAGCTATGCCGAGCTCGTGTCCGTTCCGGTCACCAACGTCGTGGCCGTCGAGACCGACCTCGGCTGGGCGGAGCTGGCGGCGATCCCCGAGGTCTACGCGACCGCCTGGATCGCGCTGTATGACAATCTGCGGCTGCGCGGCGGTGAGACCGTGCTCGTCCGCGGCGCCACCTCCGCGGTCGGCCAGGCGGCGGTCAACCTCGCGGTCGACGGGGGCGCGCGGGTGATCGCCACCACCCGCAGCGGCGCGCGCGAGTCGCTGCTGCGCGAGCTGGGCGCCGAGACCGTGCTGATCGACGACGGCGAGCTCGCCGCACAGGTGCACAAGACGTACGACGGCGGCGTCGACGCGGTGCTCGACCTCGTCGGCAACCGCGTCCTGCGCGACTCGCTGCGGTGCGTGCGCCCGAAGGGCCGCGTGTGCCAGATCGGGTTCCTCGCTGGCCTCGAGCCGCTCGCCGACTTCAACCCGCTCGCGGACCTGCCCAGCGGCGTGCAGCTCAGCACCTTCGCCAGCGCGTTCGTGCTCGGCGAGGAGCGCTTCCCGATCGCCGACGTGCCGTTGCAGGAGATCGTCGAGAAGGCCGGCCGCGGCGTGTTCGCCGCCAAGCCCGCGCGCGTGTTCGGCTTCGAGCAGATCGTCGAGGCGCACCGGCTGATGGACTCCGGAGAGGCCGGCGGCAAGCTCGTCGCCGAGGTCGCCGGCTACACCGACTATCCAACTGCCCACGAAGGAGGCTGACGTGCCCATTCCCATACCCGACGACGTTCGCGAGCTGTTGGAGGGCGCGAACTACGTGCACCTCTCGACGCTCAAGTCCGACGGCACGCCCCGCAACTGGATCGTGTGGGTTGGGCTGGAGGGCGATCACATCCTGATCTGCACCTCGGACGCGGTGTGGAAGGCCAAGGACATGCGCCGCGACGGGCGCGTCGGCATGTCGGTCGCCGATCTCGCCAACCCCTACCGCATGGCCAGCGTCCAGGGGCGCGTCGTCGAGGTGCGCCCCGACGAGGGCTGCGCGCACATGGACCCGATCTCGATCAAGTACACCGGCAGGCCGTTCCCGAGCCGCGGCCCCGACCGCGTGTGCTTCGTGATCGCCGTCGAGCGCGCCCGCCAGCGCACGCTTGGGTACGTGCACGCGCCCGCCGACGCCTGAAGCGCCAGCCCGGCCGCGCCCGCCGGACGCAAGGCCACGGTCTGCTACGGTCCTCGGTCGAATGTCAGCGATAACCAGCGAGCGCAAGCGCGAGATCGTCGCCAAGTTCGGCGCCAGCGAGAAGGACACCGGCAACACCAAGGTGCAGATCGCGCTGCTGACCGAGCGCATCAACCATCTCAACGGGCATCTGCGCGAGCAGGCCAACGACCACCACTCCTATCGCGGCCTGCTGCTGCTCGTGGGACAACGGCGCCGCTTCCTCGCCTATCTGCGCAAGAACGACCTCGACGGCTACCGGGCTCTGATCAAAGAGCTCGGCCTGCGCAAATAGCCGGGGGTGCGCCGGTGAGCGTGATCGCCCCGGGCACGCCCGCGCCGAGCTTCAGGCTCGCGCGCGCCGACGGCGAGAGCTTCACCGAGCAGGATCTGCAGGGCGCCACCAGCGTGCTGGTCTTCTACCCGTTCGCCTTCAGCCCCGTGTGCACCGACCAGCTGCAGCTCTACGAGGACGTGCGCGGCGAGCTCGAGGCGCGCGGCGACGCGCTCTACGGCGTCTCCTGCGACTCCAGCTGGGCCCAGAGCGCCTTCAAGGAGAAGCTCGGCGTCGGCAGCGAGCAGCTCTCGGACTTCGAGCCCAAGGGCGCCGCCTGCCAGGCCTTCGGCGTGCTGCACGCCGGCGGCTTTCCCCAGCGCGCGCTGGTGATCACCGGCCCCGACGGGGTCGTGTGCTGGAGCTACGAAGCCGCCTCGCCCGGCGAGCTCCCGCCGGTGGAGCTGCTGCGCGAGGGCCTCGCCGCGGCCGCCGCCTGAGCCGTTCGCTAAGCTCCCTGCGTTCGGGAAAGAGAAAAAAGAAACGGACCCGCCGACCGAAGGGCGGGACAGGAAGGCAGTGACATATGAGCAGTGACGCCGTTACACGGGTCTCCGTGGAGATCGCCGGCAGCGAGATCTCCTTCGAGACCGGCAGGATGGCAAAGCAGGCATCGGGCGCGGTCGTCGTCCGCCAGGGCGACACGATGGTGCTGTGCACCGCCGTCGCGGGCGGGATCCGCGACACCGACTTCATGCCGCTCACGGTGGACGTCGAGGAGCGCATGTACGCCGCCGGGAAAATTCCCGGCTCGTTCTTCAAGCGCGAGGGTCGCCCCGGCGAGAAGGGCACGCTGACCGCGCGCATGATCGACCGCCCGATCCGCCCGCTGTTCCCCAAGGACTGGCGCTATGACACCCAGCTGGTAGCGATCCCGCTGTCGATCGACCACGAGCACCCCTACGACATCCTCGCGATGAACGGCGCCTCGGCCGCGCTGATGATCTCCGACATCCCGCTGCCTACGCCGGTCGGCGCGGTGCGCATCGGCAAGATCGACGGCAACTTCGTCGTCAACCCGCAGGAGGCCGACCTGACCCCCGCCGCCGGCGGCGGTGGGGCGGCGGGCTCCGATGGCGAGAGCGCCTCCGACCTGGAGCTGACGGTCGCCGGCACCGAGGACGCGATCCTGATGGTCGAGGCGGGCGCCAACGAGATCCCCGAGGCGGAGATCCTCGACGCGCTGGACATCGCCCACGCCGAGATCAAGAAGCTGTGCGCGCTCCAGCGCGACCTGGCCGCCAAAGTCGGCAAGGAGAAGAAAGTCTTCGCGCCGATCCAGGTCGACGCGCAGCTGCTCGAGCAGATCCGCGCCTCCCACGGGTCTGCGCTGGACGCGGCCACGCAGGTCGAGGACAAGCTCGAGCGCCAGGACGCCACCAAGGCCGTCGAGGAGGCGATCCTCGAGCAGTACGGCCCGAGCGCGCCCGACGGCGCCTCCGACGAGCAGCTCGTCGCCGCCAAGGAGCGCCGTGCCGCCGCGCAGCTCGCGTTCGACAAGCTCGAGAAGTCGATCATCCGCGAGCGCATCGCCGTGCACAAGAAGCGTCCCGACGGGCGCTCGGAGAACGAGATCCGCGACATCACGATCGAAGTCGGCGTCACGCCGCGCACGCATGGCTCGGCGCTGTTCACGCGCGGGCAGACGCAGGCGCTGAGCGTCGTCGCGATGGGCACCCTCAAGGAGGAGATGCGCATCGACACGCTCGGCCTGGAGACCAAAAAGTACTACTGGCACCACTACAACTTCCCGCCGTTCTCGGTCGGGGAGGCGGGCCGCATGGGCGGCGTCAAGCGCCGCGACATCGGCCACGGCGCGCTCGCCGAGCGCGCGCTCGCGCCGATGGTGCCCTCGATCGAGGAGTTCCCCTACTCGATCCGCGTGGTCTCGGACATCCTCGAGTCAAACGGCTCCTCCTCGATGGCCTCGGTGTGCGGCTCCTCGCTGTCGCTGATGGACGCCGGCGTGCCGATCAAGCGCCCGGTCGCGGGGATCGCCATGGGCCTGATCAAAGAGGGCGAGGACTACGTCGTGCTGACCGACATCGCCGGCGTCGAGGACCACCTCGGCGACATGGACTTCAAGGTCGCCGGCACCGAGCGCGGCATCACGGCGTTGCAGATGGACATCAAGATCACGGGCGTCACCTTCGACATCCTGCGCGACGCGCTCGCGCAGGCCAAAGAGGCGCGCACGTTCATCCTCGGCAAGATGGCCGACGTGATCCAGAGCCCGCGCGAGCAGCTCTCGCAGTTCGCGCCGCGCATCCAGACGATCCAGATCGACCCCTCCCAGATCGGCCTGCTGATCGGCAAGGGCGGCGAAACCATCCGCAGCCTCTCCGAGGAGTTCGAATCCCAGATCGACGTCAACGACGACGGCCAGGTGCTGATCTACTCGGCGAACGGCGAGCTCGGCGACGCGCTCGTGGAGCGCGTGCGGATGTTGATGAAGGAGGTCGAGGTCGGCGACGAGTACCTCGGCAAGGTCGTCAAGACCACCACCTTCGGGGCGTTCATCGAACTGTCCAAGGGCACCGACGGGCTGCTGCACATCTCCAACGTCTCGCCCGGCCAGCGCGTGGAGACCGTCGAGGACGTGCTCAACAAGGGCGACGAGGTCAGCGTGCGCGTCGTCGAGGTCGACCGCGAGCGCGGCCGCATCGGCCTGCGCCTGGCCGACGACCCGGACATCGCCGGCAAGACCGTCGAGGAGCTCGCCGGCGTGGGAACGGGATCCCACCCGCCCGGCGGGGGCGGCGGCCGGCCGCCGCGCGAGGGCGGCCGCGGAGGCGGCCCGTCGGCCAACGGCCGCGACCGCGGCCGCCGGCGCGACAGCGACCGTGGCTCGGGTCGCCCGCGCCACGCCCGCGACCGCGACTGACGCCGATGCCCGGCTGCGCGCACGCACCCCGCGGGGAGGCGCCCGCGGGGTGTCCCCGCAGGTCCCCGGCCGGGTGCGTTCGCGCATGAGCGCCGAGCACAGCGTCACCACGCTGGACTCGGGCGTGCGCGTCGTCTCAGAACGCGTGCCCGGCGTGCGCTCGGTGGCGCTCGGGCTGTGGATCGCGACCGGCTCGGTGCTCGAGGACGAGCGCCAGGCCGGCATCTCGCACCTGCTCGAGCACATGCTGTTCCGCGGCACCGAGCGCTACGGCTCGCGCGAGATCGACGAGATCTTCGACGGCATGGGCGCCGAGATCAACGCCGGCACCGACAAGGAAACCACCTCGCTCTACACGCGCGTGCTCGACCGCCACCTCGAGCGCGCCTTCGACGTCGTCGCCGACATGGTCTGGGCCCCGCGCTTCGGCGAGCTGGAGGCCGAGCGCGAGGTCGTGCTCGAGGAGATCGCGATGTACGAAGACGACCCCCAGGACCGCGTCTTCGACGTGCTCGGCGGCGCTGTCTTCGGCTCGCACCCGCTCGGGCGCCCCGTGATCGGGACCGCGCAGAGCGTCGCCGCCGTGACCCGCGAGCACCTCCAGGAGTTCCACGGCGAGCGCTATCTCCCACAGGCCATCGTGATCGCCGCTGCCGGCTCGATCGAGCACGACGCGCTGGTCGAGCTGGTCGCGCGCGCCGGGCGCGAGCGCGCGGTCGGCGGGGCGCCGCAGGGCGCGGCGCCGGAAGGCGAGGACGGCGCGCGCAACGGGCACTCGCCGCAGGCGCCACCGATCGCGCCCGGCCAGCACGTGGCGCCGCCCAGCTTCCAGCGGCGCACGCGCTTCCTGGAGAAAGACACCGAGCAGTACCACGTGTGCATCGGCGGCCCCGGCATCGCCCGGCGCGACGAGCGGCGCTTCGCGCTGCGGGTGCTCGAAGGCGTGCTCGGCGGCACATCCTCCTCGCGCCTGTTCCAGGAGGTGCGCGAGCGCCGCGGCCTGGCCTACTCGGTCTTCACCTTCTCGAACCTGTTCGCCGGCACCGGCGAGATCGGCCTGTACGTCGGCACCCGCCCGGAGAACGTCGCGGAGGCGCTCGCCGTGATCGCCGCCGAGCTGCGCCGCTGCGTCGAGGAGCCCGCCACCGAGGAGGAGCTCGTGCGCTCGCGCGAGAACCTCAAGGGCCGCGTCGTGCTCGGCATGGAGTCGACCGGCGCGCGCATGAGCCGCCTCGGGGGCTCCGTGCTCGGCGGGCTGCCGGTGCTCTCGATGAACGAGATGATCGAGCGGATCGACGCCGTGCGGCTGGAGGACCTGCGCGAGCTCGCCGGCTCGCTGTTCGAGCCGAGCCGCCTGTCGGTCGCCGGCGTCGGCCCCGTCGAGGCCGAGTTCCGCGCCGCGATCGAGCCGCTCGGCGCCGAGGTGAGGACGTGAGCCCGCACGCGCCGGGCGCCGCGGCCCGCGGCCTCGCCGCTCCGGGGGCGTCGCGATGATCAAGGTCGTGGTCGCCGGCGCCGCCGGGCGGATGGGCCAGACGACGTGCGCGGCGGTGGACGCGGCTCCCGACATGGAGCTCGTCGGACGCGCCGACCCGCTGCTCGGCAGCGAGCTCGCCGGGCTGCTCGACGAGGCCGAGGTGGTGGTCGACTTCACCCGCCCCGACACGGCGCTCGCAAACGCGCTGGAGTGCCTGGGCGCCGGGGTGCACGTGGTGATCGGCACGACCGGCTTTGACCCCGCGCCGCTCGAGCAGGCCGCGCGCGAGCAGCGCCAGGGGTCCGGCGGCGGGCGCGCCAACGTGCTGATCGCGCCCAACTTCGCGATCGGCGCCGTGCTGATGATGCGCTTCGCGGCCGAGGCCGCGCGCCACATGCGGAAGGCCGAGATCGTCGAGCTGCACCACGACGCCAAGCTCGATGCGCCCAGCGGCACCGCCGCGCGCACCGCGCGGCTGATGAGCGAAGCGACCGGGGGGCCGGCGCCGCCGATCCACTCGGTGCGCCTGCCGGGCCTCGTCGCCCACCAGGAGGTGATCCTCGGCGATCTCGCGCAGACGCTGACGATTCGCCACGACACGATCGGACGCGAGTCGTTCATGCCCGGCGTGCTGCTCGCCGTCCGTCGCGTGGGCTCGCTCGAACAGCCGCTGACCGTCGGCCTCGAGCAGCTGCTGCTCTAGGCGTGCACGCCCGGGCCTTCTGAAGCGCTCACCCGCATGAGATACTGCACTCGATGACCAACCTCGGAGCGATCCTGACGGCGATCGTCACCCCGTTCGACGAGCAGAACCGGGTGAACGAGGACGCCTTCGTGGCGCTGATGCGCCACCTCGCGGAGAACGGCTCGGACGGCTTCGTCGTGGCCGCGACCACCGGCGAGGCCGCGACCCTGACCGACGAGGAGCAACTCGGGCTGATCGAGCTCGCGGTCAACGAGTGCCCGGCCGGCAAGACGATCGTCGCGGGCGCCGGCACCAACGACACGCGCCACGCGGTCAAGCTGACCGAACGCGCCAGCGCGCTCGGCCCCGACGCGATCATCTCCGTCACGCCCTACTACAACCGGCCCAGCCCGCTCGGGCTCAAGCGCCATTACGAAGCGGTCGCCGCCGCCACCGACAAGCCGGTGATGCTCTACAACATCCCCGTCCGCACCGGCGTCAACGTCGGCCCCGAGCTGCTCGCCGAGCTCGCGCAGATCGACGGGATCGAGGCCGTCAAGCAGGCCAACCCGGACGAGCTGCGGCTGATCGACGGCCTCGCGGTCTACGCCGGCGACGACAACACGCTCGCGCGCACGCTCGACCTCGGCGGCGCCGGCGGCGTGTGCGTCTCCAGCCACGTCGTCGGCAACGAGATGCACCGGATGGTCGACGAGCCCGAGCGCCGCGCGGAGATAGACGCGTCGCTGCGCGACGTCTACGAGACGCTGTTCCTCGCCCCGAGCCCCACCTGCACGAAGGCCGCGCTGAACCTGCTGGGCTTCGGCGCCGGCGGCGTGCGGCTGCCGATGGTCGAGGCCACCGCCGATGAGCTCGAGGCGGTGCGGGCGATGCTCGAACGTCACGGCCTGCTCGCACCGATGCCCGCGTGAGCTCCAAGCTGCGCGTCCTGCCGCTCGGAGGCCTGGGCGAGATCGGCAAGAACATGACGGTCGTCGAGTACGACGGGCGCATCGTCGTGGTCGACGTCGGCCTGCGCTTCCCGACGCCGGAGATGGTCGGGATCGACCTCGTGCTGCCCGACTTCTCCTACCTGCGCGAGCGCGCCCGGGAGATCGAGGCGATCGTGATCACCCATGGCCACGAGGATCACCTCGGGGCGCTGCCGTGGGTGCTGCGCGAGCTCGAGCGCCACGGCGAGCTGCCGCCCGTGTACGCGGGCGCGCTGACCGTCGCGATGGCGCGCTCCAAGCTGGAGGAGCACAAGCTGCGCGGCGTCGAGCTCGAGGAGGTGCAGACGGGGGAGACGCTCGAGCTCGGGCCGTTCTCGCTCGAGCTCGTGCACATGACCCACTCGATCCCGGATTCGAGCGCCGTCGCGCTCGGCACCGACCTCGGCACCGTGCTGATCACAGGCGACTACAAGTTCGACCAGACGCCCGTCGACGGGCCGCCCGCGGACGTCTCGCGGCTGGCCGAGCTCGGCCGCGAAGGCGTGCTGCTGCTGTGCGGAGACTCGACCAACGTCGACCGCCAGGGCTTCTCGCCGTCGGAGTCGGTCGTTGGCCCGCACCTCGAGGAGGTCTTCGCGCGCTGCGAGGGCCGCATCGTGGTGACGAGCTTCGCCTCGAACATCCACCGCGTGCAGCAGGTCGTGGACGCCGCCTACGCGCTCGACCGCAAGGTCGCGCTGGTCGGGCGCTCGATGCGCAAGAACGTCGGCATCGGGCGCACGCTCGGCCACATCGAGATCCCCGACGGGATGCTCGTCGGCCCGCGCGAGATCGGCGACCTGCCCGACGAGCGCGTAGTGATCGTCTCCACCGGCTCCCAGGGCGAGCCGCTTTCGGCGCTGCGCCGGATGGCCTACCGCGACCATCCCCAGGTCGAGCTGAGGGACGGCGACACGGTCGTGTTCTCCGCCACGCCGGTGCCCGGCAACGAGCGCGCCGTCAACGAAACGATCGACCGCCTCTACCACATCGGCTGCGAGGTGATCACCCCGCGCGAGGCGCCCGTGCACGCCTCCGGCCACGGCTACGCCGAGGAGGTCAAGCTGATGCTCAACCTCGCCAAGCCGCGCTACGTGATGCCCTTCCACGGCGACTTCAAGCGCCTGCGCCTGCACGCCGCGCTGGCCGAGGCCGTCGGCGTGCCTCCCGAGGACATCTTCCAGGGCGACAACGGGCTGCCGCTCGTAATCGACGAGTCCGGCGCGCGCTTCGGCTCGCGCGAGCAGGCTGGCATGATCTTCGTCGACGGCGTCGAGATCGGCGAGCTCGCCGACGCGGCGCTGCGCGACCGGCGCATGCTCTCGGCCGACGGGATCTTCATCGTGGTCGTCACGATCGCCGAGCAGGACGGCTGCTCGGTCGCCGACCCCGAGGTGATCTTCCGCGGCGTGCCCTTCATGGACGAGGCCGACGAGCTCGTCGAGGAGATCCGCCTGACCGTCGAGGCCTCGCTGGAGCGCGCCGCCGGCGAGGAAGTCCGCGAGGTCGACCTGATCCAGCAGGCGCTCCACGACGACCTGGCGAAGCTAGTCTATGACCGCCTCAAGCGCCGGCCGATGGTCCTGCCGGTCGTCGTCGAGGTCTGAGCGCGCCGGCAGGCTGACGAGGAAGCGCGCGCCCGGGGAGTCGGGCGCGCGGCCGATGCGCGAGCGCTCGAGCGTGACCGCGCCGCCGTGCGAGCCCGCGACCGCCTGCACGATCGCCAGGCCCAGCCCGAACGAGCCACCGCGGTCGCCGGCGCCGCGTACGAAGCGCTCGAACAGCGTCGGGGCGAGCTCCTCGGGCACGCCCGGGCCGTCGTCTTCGACAGCCAGCTCGACCCGGCCGTCGGGCGTCGTCGCGGTCGAGACGTGGATCGAGCAGCCCGGCGGGGTGTGGCGCAGCGCGTTCTCGATCAGGTTGATCGCGACCCGGTGCAGCTCGTCGCGCGAGCCCATCGTCGGCGCGGCGTGGATGTCCAGCGAGATCTCGTGCGCGTCGCTCACCGGGCCGAGCTCGGCGGCCGCCTCGACGACGATCTGCGCGAGGTCGCACGGCTCGTGCGCGCTCATGCGCGCCGCGTCGTTGCGCGCGAGCAGCAGCAGGTCGGCGACCAGCCGGCGCATCCGCCGCGAGGAGCGCAGCGCCGACTGCGCCGCCTCGCCCTGGTCGCCGTGCAGGGACTCGGAGAGCAGCTCGAGGTTGGCGAGCACGCTCGTCAAGGGCGTGCGCAGCTCGTGCGAGGCGTCGGCCACGAACTGGCGCTGGCGAGCGAGCGTCGCTTCGCTCTCCCCGCGCGCCGCGTCGAGCTCGCCGAGCATGCCCTCCAGCGTGCCCGCCAGCTCGGCGACCTCGTCGTCGGCCAGCGGCTGGGGGATGTGCAGCGAGGGGTCGCGCGTGCGCGCGATCTCCGCCGCCGCCGAGGTCAGCGCGGCGATCGGCGTCATCGCGCGGCGCGCGATCGCCATGCCCGCGAACAGCGCGAACACGCTGCCCGCGAGCACGCCGAGCACGAGGAACAGCTCGACGCGCTTGCACGTCGCTTCGGTCGCCGCGACCGGCCGCGCGTACTGGATGTAGAGGTATCCCTCGTGTTCCCCGGCCTCGTTCGCGACTTCGACCGGGCGTGCGATCACGCGGTAGCCGTCGACCGTCCGCGGGCTCGGCCGCGGCGTCTCGAGCAGGCTCTGCTGGGGTGTCGGCAGGCTCGGCGCGTCGCGGGGCGCCTGGGCGATCAGCTGGCCGCCCTCGGTGTAAATCTTCACGACGCCGCCGTCGTCGGTGAACTCGCGCAGCGGCGTCTTGATCGCCAGCGGGAAGATCGTGATCTGCAGCTGGCCGGGCAGCTGTTCGGCGGTGCTCAGCACCTCGCGGTTGAAGTCCGAGCGGATGCGCTGCACGGTCAGCGAGCCGATCGCCAGCGCGAACGCGCACAGGATCACGAACGTCAGCAGCGCCGAGACGCCCGCCAGGCGCGCACGGATCGGCAGCCGGTCGAAGCTCGCCGACACGCGCTGGCCGACCCGGCGCAGCGCCGCGAGGCTGTCACGCGCGAAGGACGTAGCCGGCTCCCCTGATCGTGTGCAGGAGGCGCGGCTCACCGCCGGCCTCCAGCTTGCGGCGCAGGTTCGAGACGAACACCTCGATCGTGTTGGTCGTCGAGAACGGGTCATAGCCCCACACCTCGTCGAGCAGGCGCTGGCGCGAGATCACGATGCGCTCGTTGCGCATCAGGTACTCCAGCAGCTCGAACTCCCGCTGGGTCAGCTCGATCGAGCGCTCGCCGCGGATCACCTCGTGGGTGTCGACGTTCAGCGACAGGTCGCCGACGCGCAGCGGCGCCGAGCCGCGCGGCGGGCGCCGGCGCAGGAGCGCGCGCATCCGCGCCAGCAGCTCCTGGCGCTCGAACGGCTTGACCAGGTAGTCGTCGGCGCCCGCGTCCAGGCCCTCGACGCGCGACTCGACGGCGTCGCGCGCCGTCAGGATCAGGATCGGCACGTCGTCGTCGGCGCGCAGCTCGCGGGCGACCTGCACGCCGTCGAGCTTCGGCAGGCCGAGGTCGAGGATCACGAGATCCGGCGCGAACGCGTGGCCCTGTTCGAGCGCCGTCTGGCCGTCGCCGGCGGTGCGTACCTCGTAGCCCTCCATGCGCAGCGAGCGCTGGAGCGCCTGGGCGATGTCCTCGTCGTCCTCGACCACGAGGACGCGGGGAGCGCGGGAGAAGTCGTTCATGGCTCTTTATGTAAGTCGGGCGGTGTAAAGCGATGGTAAGGCCAACCCGCACGAAGGAGAACCCCCGCCAGCAGGTTCCCGGCCTTCGGCGTCGAAGTCGAGCGGGATGCCAACGACTCGCAAGCGCGCGCCCGCGCGCTCCTCCGGCAAGCGCCGGCGATCTTCCACGCGCTCGCGCGCGGGAGGCCGTGGCCCGCGGGGCGGCCTCGGCGCGCTGCGCGGAGCCCTGCCGCGCGTGCCCGAGCTAGACCAGCGCCAGCGCGACGTGCTCGGCCTCGCGCTGCTCGCGCTCGGCGTGTTCATGGGCATCGTCCTGTACGGCGCCGGCGGCTCGACGCGGGACGCCGGCGGGCTCGGCCACGGCCTGGCCGTGGGCTTCGGCTGGGCGCTCGGGCGCGCCCGCGTGCTCGCGCCGCTCGCGCTCGCGCTCGGCGGCGGCACGCTGCTGCTGCGCCCCGTGCTGCCGGCCCTGCGCCCGTTGCGCACGGGCGCGAGCTGCGTGTTCGCGGCCGTGACGCTGGCGCTCGCGGCCGGCATGCTCGGTCTCAGCTCGCGCGAGCGGGGCCTTGCGCCGACGGGCTCGCGGGCGTGGGCGAGCTCCTACCTGCAGGCGCACGGTGGCGTGCTCGGCCAGGCGCTGTACGCGGTCACGCACAAGCTCGTGCAGCAGGTCGGCGTCGACATCCTCGTCGTGTTCCTGCTGATCGCCGGCGCGGTCCTGCTGACCGGCGCCTCGATCGCCGGCGCGATCCGCATGACCGCGGGCGGCGTGCTCGACTCGACGCGTGTGGTGCGCGGGCTCGGCCGCCGCGAGCAGCCCGCCGCGCGCGGTCGCGGGGCGCGCGCGGCGGCCGCCGCCGCGGCGAGCGCCGAGCAGCCGGCCGAGGCCGACTCGCTGATGCCGCCCGAACCGGACCCGCGCGAGCTGATCGTGCGCGCCACCCACGTGGAGGCGCCCTCGCGCGAGGAGCTGCCGGGCGAGGAGGAGCCCTTCGACTGGGACGAGCAGTCCTCCGGGCAGCCGGCCGGGCAGCCCGGGCGGGAGCCGCCGGCCGAGCAGCCACAGGGCGCCGAGCCCGACTCCGAGCCCGCGCAGGCCGACATCGAGCGCGAGCAGCTGCCCGGCGTGGCCTACGCCGCCTCCTCCGCGGAGGTGGACCCCGCCGACCTGACCCCGCAGGGGCGGTTGCGCGGCGCCGTCACCGACGACCCCGCGTTCGTGTGGGAGCTGCCGGACGCCGCCCGGCTGTTGACGCGCTCGACCAGCGAGCAGACGCGCCCGGACACCGCCGGGCAGGAGCGCACCGCCGCCAACCTGGTCGAGGCGCTCGGGCACTTCGGTGTGCAGGCGCGCGTGATCGGGACGGTCGCCGGCCCGCACATCACCCGCTACGAGCTGCGCCTCGCGCCCGGCACGAAGGTCGCCAAGGTGGCGCAGCTGAAGGACGACCTCGCCTACGCGCTGGCCGCCACCGACATCCGCATCCTCGCGCCGATCCCGGGCAAGCAGGCGGTCGGGGTGGAGGTGCCGAACGCCAAGCGCCGCATCGTCAGGCTCGGCGACGTCTACCAGCAGCCGCCCAAGGACTGGTCGCCGCTGACCGTGTGGCTCGGCAAGGACGTGGCGGGCAAGGCGATCGGAGCGGACCTCGCGAAGATGCCCCACATCCTCGTCGCCGGCACCACCGGCGCCGGCAAGTCCGGCGCGATCAACGCGATGCTCTCGAGCATCCTGCTGCGCGCGACCCCGCACGAGGTGCGCCTCGTGCTCGTCGACCCCAAGCAGGTCGAGCTCAACCACTACGAGTCGATCCCGCATCTGCTGACGCCGGTGATCACGAGCCCCCGCATGGCCGCCAACGCGCTCCAGAACCTGGTCAAGGAGATGGAGTCGCGCTACGGGATCATGTCGCTTGCGCGCACCCGCGGCCTCGTGGAGCTGAACGCGAGCCGGGCCAAGCGCGGCGAGGCGCCGCTGCCCTACATCCTGTGCGTGATCGACGAGCTCGCGGACCTGATGATGGTGGCGCCGGCCGACGTCGAGGACTCGATCATCCGCCTGGCCCAGAAGGCGCGCGCGGTCGGCATCCATCTGGTGCTCGCCACCCAGAGCCCGCGCGTGGACGTGATCACCGGGATGATCAAGGCGAACGTGCCCTCGCGCATCGCCTTCGCCGTCTCCTCGCAGACCGACTCGCGCGTGATCCTCGACCAGAACGGCGCCGAGTCGCTGCTGGGCCAGGGCGACATGCTGTTCAGTCCCGTCGGCTCCTCGCGCCTGCAGCGCATCCAGGGCGCCTACATCGACGAGGCCCAGATCGAGCGGCTGACCGAGGGCTGGCGCCGCCAGGGCGAGCCGGAGCTGCGCGAGGAGCTGCTCGAGGAGGTCGAGCCGGAGGACGGCGCCGGCGCGGGCTCCGGCGAGGGCGAGCTCGACCCCGACGAGGATCCGCTGCTGCGCGACGCGATCGTGCTGGTGGCCGAGATGCAGACCGCGTCGACCTCGATGCTGCAACGGCGCCTGCGCCTCGGCTACACGCGCGCGGGGCGCATGATCGACATGCTCGAGCGCCGCGGCGTGATCTCCGGGTACGAGGGCTCGAAGCCCAGGCAGGTGCTGATCACCGAGGCCGACCTGCCGCGCGTGCTGGCGACGCTCGACCCCGCCGCCGCACAGCCCGCCGCGAGCCCTACCGACTAGCCTCTTGGCCTAGATATGCCCGAGATCGGAGCAACGCTGCGCGAGGCGCGTATGCGCGCGCGTATCGACGTGTCCGAGATCGAGGCCCAGACGAAGATTCGCGCCAAGTACCTGCGCGCGCTGGAGAACGAAGAGTGGGGCCTGCTGCCGGGGCCCACGTTCGTCAAGAGCTTCCTGCGCACCTACGCCCAGGCGCTCGGCCTGGACGGCAAGGCGCTGGTCGAGGAGTACCGCCTGCACCACGAGCGCCCCAGCGACGGCGTGCTCGAGCCGATCGTCTCGACGCCTCGCTCTCGCCGCACGCGCGGCGCACGGCAGGGCTCCGGACGGCCGAGCTCGGGGCGACAGAGCCCGGACGGGGGCCCCTCGCGCGCCTACCTGGCCGCCGTGGGCACGATCGGCCTGCTGATCGTCGTGCTGGTCGTGCTGCTGGTCACCAGCGGCGGCGGCTCGGGCAACAACACCCCGAAGACGACAGCCTCGCACGCCACCGGCAAAGCCACCGTGCCCGGGCGCGGGAGCGCGCCGGCGGGGCGCCGCGCGAGCGCCTCCTCTCAAACCCTGTCCCTGTCGCTGCGCCCGACCGCGACCGTGTACGTGTGCCTGATCGGCGACGACGG
>DASZFZ010000044.1:0-10527 GCA_035939315.1 Solirubrobacteraceae bacterium
AGGCGTGGCGGGAAACCGAGCCGCACACGCCGCGCCCGCGCGCGCGACTGGAGGCGGTCGCGGAGCTGAACCGCGCGGGCATCCCGACGGGGATCCTGATCGCGCCGCTGATGCCGGGGATCAACGACGCGCCCCACCAGATCGAGCCGCTGCTCGAGCAGGCCACCCAGGCGGGCGCGACGAGCGTGGCCGGGGCGGCGCTGCACCTGCGCGGCGAGGTGCGCCAGGTGTTCATGGATTGGATGAAGGCCCAGCGACCCGAGCTGGTGCCCCGCTACGAGGAGCTCTACCGGCGCCGCGCGTACGCGCCGCGCGAGGAACGCGCGCGCCTTGCTCGGCTCGTCCGCCGGGGTGGATCGCCCGGCGCGTTCTGGCGTATGCGCCCCCCGCGTGCGCGGGAGCAGTCGGCGCGCTCGGCGACGGGCCTGAAGGCGGGGCCCGATTCGCTGCAACAGAGCCTGTTTTGAGCTAGCCAGCTAGCGCTTGTCCGCCTGCGCGGCGGCCATTTCCCGGGCGATGCCGTCCGAGCCGAGCCGCCGAGAGACGCTCGCGGAGAGCTCCGGGGCAAGGCCCGCGACGGCGGTGCCGAGGCGCAGCGGCAGGGGCGCCACGTCGACCTCGCCGCGGTTGCGCTCGATCGCGCTCACGCACGCGCGCGCGACGTCCTCGGGCGAGCGCGTGCCGACGCCCGGGGGCAGCTTCACGCCGGCGTCGGCAAAGAAGCCGGCGTCGCGGATGAAGCCGGGGAAGATGGTCGAGACGCCGACGCCGTTGCCGCGCAGGTCGGCGCGCAGCGCGGCGGCGAAGCCGCGCAGGCCGAACTTGGCGGCGTTGTACATGGAGCTCGAGGGCGTGGCGGCCTTGCCGGACAGCGAGGACATGAACAGCAGGTGCCCGCTGGCGCGCTCGAGCATCGCCGGCAGCAGCGCGCGGGCCAGCACGATCGGCGCGCGCAGGTTGACCTCGAGCGAGCGGTCGATCTGCTCGATCGAGTAGGTCTCCAGGCGCCCGGTCGCGGGCAGGGCGGCGTTGGCGATCAGGATGTCCACGCGGCCGGCGTCGTCGAGCAGGCGCTCGAGCGCCACGGGGTCGCCGAGGTCGGCCTCCAGCGAACGCCCGCCCAGCTCGGCGGCGAGCGGCTCGAGCACCTCGACGCGCCTGCCGGTGAGGACCAGCTCGGCGCCGCGCGCCCGCATCGCTCGCGCGATCGCCTGCCCGAGGCCGCCGCTCGCGCCGGTGAGCAGCACGGTGGAGCCGGAGATCTGCACGAGCTGTGAGCCTACAGGCATGCGAATCGTGGCGTTGTTCGGGCCCACCGGGGTCGGCAAGACCGCTGCGGCGGTGGCGCTGGCCGATCGGCTGCGCGCGCGCGGCGAGGACCCGGTGGCGGTCTCGGCGGACGCGCTGCAGGTGTATGCGGGGTTGGAGACGCTCACCGGCGTGGCCTCGCCGCGGGAGCAGGCGCGCCTCGAGCACCGGCTGATCTCCTTCCTGCCGCTGGACGCAACCTTCAGCGCGGGCCAGTACGCGCAGCTCGCGCACGCCGAGATCGACGGGCTGCTGGCGGCCGGCCGGCGCCCGCTGGTCGTGGGCGGCACCGGCCTGTACCTGCGGGCGGCGCTGACCGAGCTGAGCCTGCGCCCGCCGCCGCCGCAGGGGCTGCGCGAGCGCCTGACCGAGGAGCTCGAACGCGAGGGCGCGCCGGCGCTTCACGCGCGGCTCCGGCGCCTGGCGCCGTGGGCGGCCGCGTCGATCGAGCCGCAGGACCGCCAGCGGGTCGTGCGGGCGCTCGAGCTGCTCGCGCTCGGCGAGCTCCCCGACCCGCGCACGGGCGAGCCTCCCGACGGCCACTCGCAGCTGTGGAGCGAGGAGGTGCGCCGGCCGACGCTGCTCGTGGGCCTGACGATGGAGCGCGAGGCGCTCTACCGCACGATCGACGTGCGCGTGGAGGCGATGCTCGCGGCGGGCGCCGAGGCGGAGGCGCGCCGGGCGCACGCGGCGGGCGCGTCGCAGACGGCGCGCAAGGCGCTCGGCTTCGACGAGCTGCTCGCCGGCGACGTGGAGGCTATGAAGCGGCGCACGCGCAACTACGCCAAGCGCCAGCTCACGTGGATGCGCAAGCTCGCCGGCGTGCACCTGCTGGACGTGACCGACCGCGCGCCCGTGCAGAGCGCCGCGGAGATCCTGGCGCTCCTCGACGGGTGACGCCGGGCCGGCGCGTGCGAGAACCTAGACTCCGCCGCTGAGATGACGCCGACGCGGTTCGAGAAGTGGCAGGCGCTGGGCAACGACTACCTGATCCTCGAGCGGGACGGGTTGGGGTTCGAGCTCACGCCCGCGCGCGTGCGCAAGCTGTGCGAGGGCCACTTCGGCGTCTACGCGGACGGGGTGCTGCTGCTCTCCCGGCCCGCGAATCCCACGGCGCACGTGGCGGAGCTGCGCATCTTCAACCCCGACGGCTCGGAGGCGGAGCTGTCCGGCAACGGGGCGCGCGAGGCGATCATGTACCTGCGCCGGCGCGGCTGGACCGAGCGCGACGAGTTCGCGATCGGCACGCCGGCGGGCGAGATCCGCCCGCGGATCACCGGCGAGCAGACGTGCACGGTCGACATGGGCCGGGCGAGCCTGACCTCCAAGGACTTCCCCGACGGGCCGGCGGACGGCCGCGGCAGGCTCAGCGCGGACGGGCGCGAGTGGGACTTCCGGCACGTCTCGATCGGCAACCCGCAGTGCGCGATCCGGGTCAGCTCGCCGAGCGAGCTGGAGGAGCTCGACCTGGAGGCGATCGGGCCGTCGATCGAACGCGCCGAGCAGTTCCCGAACCGCACGAACGTCTCGTGGTACGCGGAGCTGGGCCGGACCGAGACGCGGGGCCAGCCGGCCGGCGCGACGGCGCACGCGCGTGTCCGCGCGCGCATCTTCGAGCGGGGCGTGGGCGAGTCGCTGTCCTCGGGCACGGGTGCGATCGGCGCGGCGGTGGCATATGCGCTGGAATGCGAGCCCGGGCTGCGCCCGGGGCGTGTGACGGTGGCGCTCGACGGCGGCGAGCTGGAGGTCGACATCGGCGAGGATCTGCGCGTGAACCTGACAGGCTGGGCGCGCCCGGTGTTCTCCGGGCGGCTGAGCGAGGACTTCGAAAAGGAGCTGCATGAGACCGAGTAAGCGCCTGGAGCGCATCCCGCCATACGTGTTCGCCCAGCTCGAGCGCAAGATCGCGCAGAAGCGCGCGGAGGGCGTGAACGTGATCAGCCTGGGGATCGGCGACCCCGACCGGCCGACGCCGGCGCTGGTCGTGGAGGCGATGCAGGAGGCGGTCAGCGAGGCGGAGACCCACCGCTACCCGACCAACCGCGGACGCGACGACTTCCGCGAAGCGGTCAGCGACTTCTACGAACGGCGCTTCGACGTGACGCTCGACCCGGAGCGCGAGATCGTCCCCGGGCTCGGCGCCAAGGAGGCGATCTTCAACCTCAACCTCGCGTTCCTCGACCCCGGCGACTACGCGCTGGCGGCCGACCCGGGCTACCCGGTGTACACGGCCGGGCCGTGGCTGGCGGGCGCCGAGCCGGCGCTGATGGCGCTCGAGCCAGAGCTCGGCTTCACGCCGGACCTCGAGGCGATCGACGCCGAGGTCGCCGCGCGGGCGAAGCTGATGTACCTCAACTACCCCAACAACCCGACCGGGGCGGTCGCGCCCGAGGGCTTCTTCGAGCGGGTGGTGGAGTTCGCGCGCGAGCACGAGATCCTGGTGGTGCACGACAACGCCTACTCGGAGATCGTCTTCGACGGCTACCGCGCGCCGTCGTTCCTCGCCACGCCCGGCGCCAAGGACGTCGGCATCGAGGTGTTCTCGCTGTCCAAGGGCTACAACATGACCGGCTGGCGCTGCGCGGTGCTGGTCGGAAACGCGGACGCGCTGAAGACGTACTGGCAGCTGAAGACGAACGTCGACTCGGGGATGTTCGAGGCGGTGCAGCTGGCGGGCGTGGCGGCGCTCTCGCCGGACGCCGACGCGGAGGTCGCCTCGATGAACGAGCTGTACCGGCGCAGGCGCGATCTCGTGTGCGGCGCGCTGGCGAAGATCGGCGTGAAGGTGCGCCCGCCGCACGCGACGATCTACGTGTGGGCGCCGGTGCCCGAGGGCTTCGCCGACTCCGCGGCCTACTGCGAGCACGTGCTGGAGCGAACCGGCGTGGTGCTCACCCCGGGCGCCGCCTACGGCCCCGCCGGGGAGGGCTGGTTCCGAATCTCGCTGACGACGCCGGACGAGCGTCTGCTGGAGGCCGTCGAGCGCCTGGGCGGCCTGTCCTAGACTTGACGATGGATGGAAAGCAACGGCAACGGCCTCGAAGCCGTAGCGGAGGGGCACGTCGCCCTCTCGGGCGCAGGCGAGCGGGCCGCCGGCGGTAGGCCGGAGAACGGGCAGCCGCGCGCCCGCCAGCGCGCCTTCTGCATCGCGGCGCTGCCCGACGGCGAGGACCTCGCCGAGCTGGAGGAGCTGCTGCGCACGGCCGGCGTCGGCGTGGTCGGGGAAATGATCCAGCGCCGCGACCAGGTGCACCCGAACACCTACATCGGCCCCGGCAAGGTGACCGAGGCGAAGGCTCAGGCGAAGGCGTGCGACGCCAACCTGATCGCCTGCGACGACGAGCTCTCCGCGCGCCAGGAGCGCAACCTGGAGGAGGCGATCGGGCTGCCGGTGGTCGACCGCACGACCGTGATCCTCGACATCTTCGCCGCGCACGCCGGCAGCGCCGCCGGCAAGCTCCAGGTCGAGCTGGCGCAGCTCGAATACAACCTGGCGCGCATGCGGGGCCTGTGGAGCCACCTCGAGCGCCTCGGCGGCGGGATCGGCACGAGGGGGCCGGGGGAGACGCAGATCGAGACGGATCGGCGGTTGGCGCGCAACCGCATCGCGACGCTGCGCAAGCGCCTGGAGCACGTCAAGGGCACGCGCGCGGTGCAGCGCGCCGAGCGCGAGCGGGCGGCGCTGCCGACGATCGCGCTGGTCGGCTACACGAACGCCGGCAAGTCCACGCTCTTGAACGCGCTCACAGGCGCGGAGGTGGGCGTGCGCGATCGCCTGTTCCACACGCTCGACCCGACGACGCGCACGCTGCGCCTGGGCGGTCGCCCGCACCTGCTGACGGACACGGTCGGCTTCATCAGCAAGCTGCCCCACCAGCTGGTGGACGCGTTCGCGGCAACGCTGGAGGAGACGCGCCGGGCCGAGCTGCTCGTGCACGTGCTCGACGCCTCCGCGCCCGAGCCCCAGCGAGAGATCATGAAACGCGCGGTCGAGGAGACGCTCGAGGAGATCGGCGCGGGGGATCGCCCGCGCGTGCTCGTGGCGAACAAGATCGACCTGCTGGACGAGGAGCAGCGCGAGGAGCTGCGCTTCCACGATCCCGACGCGGTGCTGGTCAGCGGCGCGACCGGCGAGGGCTTCGAGGCGCTGGCCGAGCGCCTGGAGCACGAGCTCGCGCACACGCTGCGATCGCTCGACCTGCTGGTCCCCTACGCCGACGGCGGGAGCCTCGCCGAGCTGCACGAGGTGGCGGGCGAGGTCAGCCGCGAGGACACCGCCGAGGGCGTGCGCGTGCGCGCGCTCGTGCCGGCGAGACTGGCGGAGCGCTTCGCGCGCTTCGCCGTGGCCTCGTAGGCCGCGGCCGCGCCAGCTACGTCGCCGCCCGCCGGGGTGCGCAGGTGTGGAAGACCGCCGAGGCCGACAGCAGCCTGCCGCGCGAGGTCCGCGCGAAGAACGTGACGGCATAGGCGCCCTTGGGCAGGCCGACGAGGCTCAGGTGTGCCACGGGGTCGGGGCCGGTGAGCCTCGCCACGAGGCGGCCCGCCAGCAGGACCGTTGCGCGCACGATCCTCTCGGCGCCCGGCAGGGCCAGATGCTTGGCCAGGTGGAAGGCGATCTCGCGGGCGCTCGAGCACGTCCTGGGCGGGGCCGCCGCCGGCGTCGCCGCGGCCGCCGGCTCGCTGGGCGCGTCGGGCGCGCTCGGCGTGCTCGCCACCTGCGCCACGGGAGCCGAGACCGTGTATTCGATCGTGGCCGTGGCCGTCAGCCCGTCCTTGCTCTTGGCGGTCACCGTGTAGCTGTGGGCGCCGACGGTCGAGGTGTCGAGCGTGCCGGCGCCGGCGGACGCGCCGCCGGAGTCGACGCACGATTCGATGCCCGACCCGCCGCTGCCGTCTTCGCAGGAGAACTCCGTGTCGACGACCGCGCCCTGTGTGTAGGCGCCGCCGCCGAGGGCGGGCGAGCCGATCGTGGCCTTCGGCGGCGAGGCGATCGTGTAATTGAGCGTGACGGCCTGTTCCCGGGCGGCGCCCGACACGACGGTCCCCGTGGCTCCGTCGGCTTCGTCGATGAAGCTCGAGCCCGCGCCGCCGCCCCCGGCATCCAGGTTCCCGGCGCCGCCGCCGCCGCCCCCGTAGTAGCCGCCGCCACCGCCGCCGCCCCCGAAGACGAAGGGGGATCCGGAGGCGCCGTCGTAGCCGCTGCCGTTCCCGCCGATCCCGAGCTGGCCCGCCGTGGCGGCGCTCGCCCACGCGACGATGCCGCTCTCGGTGGCGCCTGCCGCGCCTCCATTGCCAGAGCCGGCGCCTTCGCCGCCCTGGCCCCCCACGCGGGCGGTGATCGATCGGCGTGTGAGCACGCCGGTGCCGCCGCTGGCGAGCGTGCTCGTGGCGTTCGCCCCGGCGCCGCCCTGTTCGCTTTCTTCTTCCTCTTCTTCGGCTTGGTCCATGCTCGCGCCACCCCCGCCGCCTCCTCCGGCTACGACCAGCGGCGTCGATGTTTCGGAGAGCACCTCGGAGGCTCCACCGCCGGCGCCTCCCACCGCGCACGAGCCCAGCTGGCCGGCTCCGCCCGTTGCCCCGCCGCCGAAGTCGACGTACAGCGCCTTCACGCCGCCGACCGGGATCGTCGCCGTGACGAGCGCGCCCGATCCGCCCGCGCCTGGGCTCGATCCAGCGTTGACGCGGCACTGGCTCCCGGGCTGGCCTTCGCCGCCGACGGCGACCGCTTCGACTGTCGCGACGCCGACCGGCACCTTGAATTCCTGTCTGGCGCCGGGTGTGAACGTCACGGTCTGCGCCGACGCCTCGGCGCTCGCGCAGAGGAAGGCCGCGAAGAGCAGCGCGAGCAGCGCGGCGGCATGGTGGCGGGGTAGCTTCGTCGCCTGTCGTGTCGCCGTTGGGCCTTCCCTTTCGCGCATGCCGTTCCCGTCCTTCCGTCGTAGCCCGGAAAATCTGCTGAATGGAGTTGTTCGCGATTGCGCGACGCAACCGCGTATCTGTTCATCGGCAGCCAGGCGCCCAAACAGGAGGGCGGACCACCGGCGCGCTCAGCGCTCGACGCGGATCACGGCGCGGCCCACGCCGATGATCTCCATCTCGGTGTCGGGGGCGCAGACGGCGACCTTGTCGGCCTCGCCCTGCAGGGTACGGCGCAGCGCCACGAACGCGATCGCGCCGGCGAGCGCGGGGACGGCGAGGGCGATCGCGCGATAGGCGATCACGGCGCCGGCGGCGGCGGTGATCGAGACGTGGTAGAGCACGAGCGTCCCGAGCAGGCCGGCGTCGATGCCGCCGATGCCGCCGGGCACCGGGAGCAGGCCGCCGAGCTCGCCGATCAGGTAGGCGAGCGCGAGCACGGCGATCGGCGGCGCGGCGCCGAGCGCGCGAAAGCCGGCCCACAGGATCGCTATGTCGAAGACGAGGTAGGCGAGCAGCCCGGCGATCAGCACGGCGTCGCCCTCGCGCAGCAGCGTCAGCGACTCCTCGACGCCGGTGGAGAGCGCGCGCAGCGCCTCGCGCGCCGCGGCGGCGCGTCGGGAGGCCGCGCCGGAGGGCTGCCCCGTGGCACCGGCGCTCGCCCGCTCGTGCCAGCGGCCCGCGAGCCTGCCGGCGGCGAGCGTGAGCGCG
Source organism: Solirubrobacteraceae bacterium (assembly GCA_035939315.1). Lineage (GTDB taxonomy): Bacteria > Actinomycetota > Thermoleophilia > Solirubrobacterales > Solirubrobacteraceae > Palsa-744. Next base: position 7,936 of record DASZFZ010000044.1, read on the forward strand.
ACGGCGGCGACGGCGATCGCGGCTGGCAGCGCGGTCAGCAGCAGGTTGCGCTCGCCGTCGAGCACGCCGAGGGCCAGCCCCAGGCCGATCAGGATCACGCCCAGCACGTTGGGCACGCTGGTCAGCAGGAAGAAGGCGACGGTGCGCCGGGCGATCTCGCGGCCGGCCATGCCGCCGCGTTTGAGCGCCCAGGCGCCGAGCGCGAGCCCGCCGGCGCCGCCGGTCGGCAGGATCGCGTTGGCGCCGAGCTCGGCCATGCCGATTTCGGTGCTCACGCGCCAGCTCATGCGCCGGCAGAAGATCATGCGGAATACGGCGACGTAGCCGAGGCCGGAGAGCAGCTTCAGGACGACGCCGGCGGCCAGCCAGGCGGGCTCGGCGCGGGCGAGGCGGGAGCGCAGGCCGGCGAGCCCGGGGACGAGCGTCACGACCCCGGCCACGACGAGCGCGAACAGCGCGAGCACGAGCAGGCGGGAGCGCAGGCGGCCGACGCTCAGCCCCTCGGGCGTGGCGATCTGCTCGGCGCTGACGTGCGCCGGCTGCTCCGTGGCGCGCTGCACGAAGCCAGCTTTAGCAGCTGCGGCGCTACAGCCCGGCGGCCCGCAGCGCGCTCGCGTGCGTCTCGCGCTCGAGCTCGTCCTCGAGCGGCTCGAGCTGCTCGGGCGCGAGCCCGAGCGCCGTGGCGATCAGCCAGTCGGCGAACCAGGCGTTCTTCGGCAGCAGCGGCCCGTGCAGGTAGGTGCCGAGCGTGTTGCCCGCGCGCGCGCCCTCGAAGCCGCTGCGCCCGTCGTTGCCGTGCCCGCGCAGCACGCGGCCGAGCGGCTGCTGGGAGGAGCCGAGGCGGGTGCGCCCGCCGTGGTTCTCGAAGCCGGCGAGCACGCGCGGGTGCTCCTGCTGCCCGCCGTCCAGCGCGACCTCGATCGCGACGTTGCCGATCAGCCGCGGGCCCGGCTCGCGCACGGTGCGCACGTCGAGCAGGCCGACGCCCGCGATCTCCTGCTCGCCGAGCGTGTAGGAGTGGCCGAGCAGCTGGTAGCCGCCGCACACCCCCAGGATCGACGCGCCGCGCGCGGCCGCGGCGTGCAGCCCGGCGCGCTTGTTGGCGAGCAGGTCCTCGGCGCACAGGCGCTGGTCGCGGTCCTGGCCGCCGCCGATGTAGAACAGGTCGGCACAGCCGCCGTCGAGGGGCTCGCCGAGCCCGCTGGAGGAGAGCTCGAAGTCGATCCCGCGCCAGGCGCAGCGGCGCTCGAGCACTATCAGGTTGCCGCGGTCGGCGTAGATGTTCATCAGGTCGGGGTAGAGCGCGCACACGCGCAGCGGGCGCTCAGGCACGGAACATCACCACGGCGCTGCCGGCGTGATCGCGCGTCTCGGCGATCGTGCGGGTGCCGGCGGGCGTGAGGCCGGCGGCGCGGCCCTCGCGCCACAGCTGCGCCTCGCTGACCCGGTCGAGCTCGACGATGTCGCGCGCCGGCTCGCCCGCCGCGATCGTGCGCTCGCGCTCGATGCGCACGACCGTCTCGCTCACGTCCACGCGCGTGGCCCGGCTGACGTAGGCGGCGCCGTTGACGCGTCCGCGCTCGGCGCTCGGGCCGGGCCCGCCGGAGTGGGCGTCGAACGGTTCGACGTCGGTCACGATCGCGCACGCGAGCAGCCCGCCGGGGCTCAGATGCCGGCGCGCGCAGGCGAGGCACGCCCGGCGCCCGTCGGCGCCGCCGAGCAGCTGCAGGGTCTGCATCGGCACGAGGCAGACGGCGAAGCCGGTGCGCTCGAGCGCGAAGTCGCGGGCGTCCGCGCACGCGGTCTCGACGCGATCTGGCGCCGCGCCGGCGGCCCGCTCGCGCAGCGCCCGCAGCAGCTCGGGGTCGCGGTCGAGCGCGCTCACGCGGTGGCCGTGGCGGGCCAGCTCGAGCGCGACCCTGCCGGTGCCGGCGCCGAGCTCGAGCACCCGGCCGCCGGCGGCGCCGTCGGCCAGCTCCAGCCATAGCGGCAGGTCGGCGGCGTAGGAGCCGCACTCGAGGTCGTGCCAGACGACGGCGTCGCTCACGACCACGCGCTGCTCGCCTCCCCGCGCGCGACCAGCAGCTCGCGCAGCTCCAGCATCGCCGTGTATGTCGGCAGCGCGAACAGCGGCGCCGGCTCGCCGCCGGCCGCGGGCCGCGCGTCGGCGGCGGCGCCGTCGAGCGCTTCGGCCAGCTGCTCGCGCACGACGATGCGCGCGGGCTCGATGCCGGCGTACTTGAGCCGGGTCGCCAGGTCGGCGGCGCGCGTGCCCGCGCAGGTCGCGCGGCGCACGCGCCCGGCGAGCAGCTCGAAGTCCGCGTCCCAGATCCAGGACACGACGCGCCCGTCGGCGATCTGGTCGTTGAGCACGCCCAGCAGGTCGTGCTCGCCGGGCTCGAGCGCGAGCGTGCGCAGCACCTCGTTGGCGCCGGCCGGGTTCTTGACGAGCAGGATGCGCAGGTCGCGGCCGGGCGCGCCGGCCGGCCCCAGGCGCACCAGCTCGCCGCGTCCGAAGGCCGCGCGCGTGTCGCTCAGCCCGGCGGCCACGTGCTCGAGGGGCACCCCGAGCGCGAGCGCGAGCGCCGCGGC
>DASZFZ010000045.1:0-35407 GCA_035939315.1 Solirubrobacteraceae bacterium
CATGCCCTGCACGGCCTCCATGTAGATCGCGTCGATGTCCGGGCGCTCCTCGCGGTCGACCTTCACGCACACGAAGCTCTCGTTCATCACCCGCGCGGTGGCCCCGTCCTCGAAGGACTCGCGCTCCATCACGTGGCACCAGTGGCAGGCCGAGTAGCCGATCGAGACGAGCAGCGGCTTGTCCTCCTCGCGGGCGCGGGCGAGCGCCTCGGGACCCCAGGGCAGCCACTCGACCGGGTTCTCCGCGTGCTGGCGCAGGTAGGGCGAGGTCTCCTGCGCGAGCGCGTTGGCCACGGCTCTACGGTAGTGCGCCCCGGGCGAAGCCGAGCCCCGGCAGCGCCGCGGCGAGCGTCGCGGCGCTCGGCCATTCGCCGGCGCCGGCGCCGGCGAGGCGCACTTTGGCGACGTCGATGTCGAAGCGCCGGCCGCCGAGCGTGCCGGTGACGTGCGTGGTGCTGCCGCCGAAGCGCACCGTGCCCGCGGCGGCCGCGCTGCCGCCGACTCTGATGTCGGCGGCCTGCAGCTTGCCCTTTCGCACGGGGAAGGTGGCGCTCAGCTCGACGCCGGGCACCAACGAGAAGTTCTCGAGGATCGCCGATTTGCTGGTCAGCCGCGCGAAGCCGCCGCGCAGGCCGCCGAAGCTCGAGCCGCTCGGCAGCTGCGCGTCGGCCTGGAGCGTCGCCGCGATCACCTGGCGGTTGAGGTCGACGAGCGTGTCGAGCACGGCCACGACGGTTTTGCCGGCCCGCCCCGGCAGCGCCGACGGCGGGCGGATGAATTCCAGCCTGGTGGGCGTCAGCGGCGTCGGCGCGAACGGGTTCCTGGGATCCGCGCACGGCTGGATTTGGCCCCCGCCCGTTCCGCCCGCGAAGAACGCCTTGACCGCCAGCGCGGAGCAGTCCGAGAGGTCGCTGCCGAGCACCGAGTGGCCGGTGAAGGGCACGAGCAGCAGCTGCGCGTCGGGGATCTGCGCGGCGACCGCGCGGGCGTTGCTGGTCGGGGTCCTGAGGTCCTGCTCGCCCGAGAGGATCAGCGTGGGCACGTCCGGCGGCGGGCTCGGGGCGGGCGGCGGCGGCGAGGCGTCGGGCCAGTGCGCGCAGCTGGGGAGCACGCTGTCTTCCAGGGCGGTCTGAGTGGAGAAGGGGTAGAAGTCAGATGCCGGCTGGGCGTTCAGGAAGGCGCTCGCTTCGCCCAGCTTGGTCGCCGACGACGCGGTGCGCGACCACGGGAAGGGGCTCTCCTCGCAGATCGTCGTCGCGAACAGCGTTTCGTCGACCTCGGCGGACGGTTCGCCGGTGCGGTTTTCGATCGGCACCGACGGGACCAGGCCCTCGGCGAGCGCCTTCAGGCGCAGCAGCGGGTCGGGGTAGCGGTCGAGCGCCGAGCGCACCGCCGCGGGCAGCAGCGCGCGCAGCGCCGGGTTGAGGTCGCCGGCCTCGAGGATGTCGAACAGGCCGGCCTCGCCGAGCGCGACGTTGTGGCGGTGGCCGGCGCCGTCGTAGACCGAGCCGCTCAGCGGGCGGCGCGCGAGCTGCGCGGCCAGCGTGGCCAGGTCGCCGACCGGGTTGGCGGTGATGCCCACGCACGCCTCGGCCGCGCACAGCTCCTGCATCACGCCGGCGACGGCCTCGAAGCTCGCGACGTGCAGCGGTTCCCAGCCGTTCGAGGGCACGACCGAGTCGAGCACCAGCGCCTGCACGTCCTGGGGGTAGCGTTCGGCGTACTCGAGCGCCACCTTGGTGCCGTAGGAGGTGCCGTACAGGACGAGCTTTTCGTAGCCGCCGGCGACCCGCAGCGCCTCGATGTCCTGCACGGATTCGGCGGTCGTGAAGGCGCCGCGCGCCGGCCCCAGCTGCGAGGCGCATTCTTCGTAGACCTGGCCGATCGGCCTGGCGGCCGGGAGTTCGAAGGCGGGGCAGCTGAGCGGGTCGGAGGTGCCGGTGCCGCGCTGGTCGAACACGAGCAGGTCGCGCGAGCCGAGCGCCGGCGCGATCGCCTTGGCGATGAATTCGCTCAGCGGCAGCGCCGCCTGCCCGGGGCCGCCGGCGAGGGCGACGAGGGCCACGCGGCTGGGCGTGGCGCCGGCGAGCTTGCGCTCGACGCTCAGCTGGATCGTCCCGGGGACCTCACCGTCACGGTCCAGCGGGACCGTCAGCGAGCTGCATTCGAAGGCCGTCTGGGTGGCGCAGGGGATGAAGCTAAGCGGAGCCGCCGCCGTCGCCGAGCCAGCCGAGCAGGCGAGCAGCAGAGCGGGCAGCAGAGCCGCCACGGCCCGATAGCGAACTCTCCCGCGCATCCTCCCCGACAATAGCCGCCGAGTCGAGCGAGCTGGCGGGGATCGTCACGGTGTGCCCGCCGAGCGTGCCGGCGAGCGAGCGGTGGGGGCCGCGGTGCAGGTTTCCGTGGGCGTCGCCCGAGCCTTCGACCTGGAGGTCCTCGCCTTCGCTGTCGATCGACCCGGACAGGCTGACGCCCGGAACGTAGGTGTAGTCGTGCAGCTTCAGCGTGTCGCCTTCGAGTCGCGCCCAGCCGGCGCGCAGGCCGCCGAAGCTGAGGTTGGGCGTGCTGAACGTTTCCAGCGCCCCGCTCAGCGTCAGCTGGAGCAGCAGCTGGCGGCCGATGTCCTGCAGCGTGAGCCCGACCGCATGCAGCGTGCGCCCGGTCAGGCCGCTGTAGCCGCGTGCGGCCCTCACCTGCCCGAGCGCGACAGGCGGCAGCGGCTCGGGCCGCCAGGCCGGCGGCAGCGTGGGGCACGACTTGATCGGCTTGTCTGCGAACAGCGCCTGCAGCGCGTGCCTGGCGCACGAGGTGGGCTCAGTGCCGAGCACCGAGTGGCCCGTGTCGGGCACGACCAGCAGGTGCGCGTCGGGGATCTCGGCCGCGACCTCGCGGGCGTTCGCGGTCGGCGTGCGCAGGTCGTCGGCGCCGCTCAGGATCAGCGTGGGCACGTCGGGCAGCGGCGCGTCGTCGGGAGCCGGCGCGGGCGTCGAGTACGGCCAGTAGGCGCACGCCGGCGCGTCGCTGAGCTCCAGCGCGTCGGCGGCGCTGAACGGCGCGAAGACGCTCGCGCCGAGCCCGCGCAGCGCCGCCTTCGCCTGGGCCAGCCGTTCGGCCGGCGAGGCCGTGCGGTTCCACGGGAAGGCCTGCTCTTCGCACCTGGTGGCGTAGTACAGGGGGTTGTCGAAGTCTTCCTGGCCTTCTTCTTCGCCGCCGCCGGCGAGGCTCACCAGACGCGCGAGCGGCGCCGCGTCGCCCCTGGCCGCGGCGGCCACCGACGCCACGATTTCGGCGCGCAGCAGCTGCGAGAAGTCGCCCGCGAGCAGCATGCTGACGAGCTCGCCGCTGCCCAGCGGGATCGTGTGCGCGCTGCCGTCGGCGGCGATCGCGCGGCCGCGCAGCGGCGCGCGGCGCATGCGTGCCAGCACGCGCGCGAGGTCGGCGACCGGGTTGCCCGTGACGCCCGCGCAGGCACGATCGGCACACACCTGGCGCAGGATTCGAGGGATCGCTTCGAAGGTGCTGCGCCCAAATGGTTCGGGGTTGGGCGGGACGACCGAGTCGAGCACGAGCGCTTCGACGTGGCTCGGGTACTCCTGCGCGTACTCCTCGGCCACCTTCGTGCCGTAGCTGGTCCCGTACAGCACGAGCTTTTCGTAGCCGCCGGCCTGGCGGATCGCCTCGATGTCCGCGACCGTGTCGGCGCTCGTGTAGAACACGCGATCGGGGCCGAGCTGGTCGCCGCAGGCTTGGATCAGCGCGCCGAAGCTGTGGTAGGTGCTGGGGTGTTCGAAGGCGTGGCAGGACAGCGGCTGGGAGAGGCCGATGCCGCGCTGGTCGAAGGCGATCAGGTCGCGCGTGGCGGCGATCGGCCCCAGCAGTTCGTCGAACTGTTCGGTGAAGGGCAGCGCGGGCTGGCCGGGGCCGCCGGCGAGCGCGATGATCGCGGTGCGCGCTTCGCCGACGGCGGCCCGGTGGCGGTGCAGCGCGAGCGTGATCGTGCCGGGCGTCGCGCCGCTGGGGTCGAGCGGCACCGTCAGGTGCCCGCAGGCGATCTCGTTGCTGTTTTCGCAGGGCGTCCAGTCGATCTGCGCCTGCGCGGCGAGCGGCCGCAGGCAGACGAGCGCGAACGCGCACGCGCAGGTCGCGAACACGGCCGCGAGCGGCCTCCCGACTGACGGTTGCATCTGCTGGAATCTAGAGAGTGTCGCGGCGACGCGTCGCAGGGCCGCCGGGGCGGGTCCTCCGGCGCCGCGCGCTAGGGTTCGCCGCCATGGCAGGCGAGCGCGAGATCGTGACTGCCGCCGGCGCGCCGCCGGCGATCGGCCCGTACAGCCACGCCGTGAAGGCCGCCGGCCTCTTGTTCTGCTCCGGCCAGATCCCGCTCGACCCGGACAGCGGCGAGCTCGTCGGGGCGAGCGCGGCGGAGCAGGCGCGCCGCTGCCTGGAGAGCCTGCAGGCCGTCTGCGCGGCTGCGGGCACGGCGCTCGAGCGGGCCGTGCGGATCACGATCTACATGACCGACCTGGCGGAGTTCGCGAGCGTCAACGAGGTCTACGCCTCGTTCTTCGCCGCCGAGCCGCCCGCGCGCGTGACGGTTGGCGTGGCGCAGCTGCCGCGCGGCGCCTACGTCGAGATCGACGCGACCGTCTCGCTGTAGGGCGCCTCGTCGTCCTCGGGCTCGAGGTCGCGCAGCGCGCGCATCAGCAGCTCGCGGAGGGTCTTGCGCTCCTGCTCGTCGAGCGCCCCGAGCACGTCGTCCTCGATCGCTTCCTGGGCGCGCTCGGCGCGGTTCAGCGCCTGGCGTCCGGCGGGCGTGATTCGCACGACGTGGCGGCGGCGGTCGTGAGGGTCGCGCAGGCGCGCCACGTAGCCGAGCTGCTCGAGCTCGTTGAGCAGCAGCACGACGTTGTTGGCGTCCATGCAGAAGGCGTCGGCGAGCTCCTGTTGGGGGCAGGCGTCGTGGTCGAACACGTAGCTGAGCCCCATCAGGTGGCGCAGCTGCATGCCCAGCAGCTGCTCGTTGCTGCGCCGGTAGATCTGCTTGGCCAAGCGGCTGAGCAGCACCATCGAGCCCGGAGCCCAACACCTCTCGCCCATGCCTGGAAGTGTATCGGTCATCGTGTTATCAAACATCACAGTAGCAGCGATCATTAATTTAATATAGATCATCCATGTTTCATGGATGATCCTTGCTATGGTGTTCCCATCAGGTCAGGCGAAGTGGAAGGAGCACCGGTATGGGCAGGACTCGAGAGAGCACCGAGCGAAACGTGAGGAACACCCTGCGGGCGCTGCGCGCGCAGCGGTCGGCGAGCACCAGGCGCCAGGCGGCGCGGGCCGCGTCCGGCGATGGCCGGGCGCTGTCCGACAGGAGCCAGAAGCCGGCGATCGGGCCGGCGCACGGCGAGCCCTCCGCGCAGTCCGCGGCGCGCGGCGAGCGGCGCCGCTGGATCGCGCTGGCCGTGCTGTGCCTCGGCCAGCTGATGATGGTGCTCGACGCGACGATCGTGAACGTCGCGCTGCCCTCGATCCAGCGCGAGCTGCACTTCACCCAGAGCAACCTCACGTGGGTGCTGGACGGCTACCTGATCACCTTCGGCGGCCTGCTGCTTTTGGCGGGGCGAATGGGCGACCTGGTGGGCCGCAAGCGCGTGTTCCTGACGGGGCTCGTGATGTTCACCGCGGCCTCGATCCTGTGCGGCGTCTCCGACAGCCAGGCGATGCTGATCGTCGCGCGGCTGATCCAGGGCGTGGGCGGCGCGGTCGCCTCCAGCGTGATCCTCGCGATCATCGTCACCGAGTTCCCCGAGCGGGTGGAGCAGGCCAAGGCGATGGGCATGTACGCGTTCGTGTCCGCGGGCGGCGGCTCGATCGGTCTGCTGGCGGGCGGCGCGCTCACCCAGTCGCTGTCGTGGCACTGGATCTTCTTCGTCAACGTGCCGATCGGCGTGTTCGCGTTTGTGCTGGGCTCGCTGCTGATCAAGGAGAACGAGGGCATCGGCCTGGCCGGCGGCGTGGACGTGCTCGGCTCGATCCTGGTCACGGCGGCGACGATGCTGGGCGCGTTCGCGATCGTCAAGTCCAGCGAATACGGGCTGACCTCGGCGCGCACGCTGGGCGCCGCCGGCGGCTCGCTGGCCCTGCTCGTCGCGTTCCTGGCGCTCGAGGCGCGCCTGGAGAACCCGATCATGCCGCTGCGCATCCTGCGCCTGCGCACGCTGATGGGCTCGAGCCTCGTGCGCGGGCTGCTGGTCACGGGCATGTTCTCGGCCTTCTTCCTGGGCTCGCTGTACCTCGAGCGCGTGCTCGGCTACGACGCGATCGACACGGGCCTCGCGTTCCTGCCGCTGACGATCATGATCGCGACGATGTCGCTCGGCGTGGCGGCGCGGGCGACCGAACGCTTCGGGGCGCTCGCGACGCTCGGGGCGGGCCTCTCGGCGATCGTCGCCGGACTGCTGCTGCTGGCCACGGCCGGCGTGCACCAGAGCTACTTCCCCGGCCTGTTCTTCGCGTTCCTGCTGATGGGCCTCGGCGCCGGCGCCTCGTTCCTGCCGCTGCTGACGATCGGCATGGCCGACGCCCCGCCGCGCGACGCCGGCCTGGCATCGGGCATCATCAACGTGTCGGTGCAGCTGTTCGGGGCGATCGGCCTGGCGACGCTCGGCACGATCGCCACCGACCACACCAAAGCGCTGAGCGTCGGCGGAGACGGCCTGCTGCGGGCGCTGACCGGCGGCTACCACCTCGCCTACGTGGTCGGCGCGGCGCTCGTCGCGGTCGGCATCCTGGCGGCGTTGCTTGTGCTGCGCACACCCGGCGCCTCCCGGCCGCAGGAGGCCGACGGCGAGCTCGAGCGCGCGCACGAGCCGGTCGCGCAGGCGGCGTGATGGGCCACACGTCACAGAGCATCCACGCGGCGAGCCGCCGGCGCCACCTCGACGCGGTCGTGATCGCGGAGATGGCGCGCTCGCTGCACCGCGACGCGAGTCGCGAGCGGGAGAGCGTGCGCGAGAGCCTGGGCCCGCGGGCGAGCGTGTGTGCTGGCGAGGCGGGACTGCGGGTGCACACCCCCCGCATGCGTGCGGCCCGTCCCCGCAGGCCGGCGCTAACGGCCTGACGCCACTGGAGGGCATCGCTGATCGAGCGCGCTCTCCTGCCGCAGCCCGGGCACTCGTCGACAGCCTCAGAAGTACGAGGATTTCACCTGCTTGGGTGGCTCACAGTCAGACGCTCGATTTACGAACAGATGTTCGATTAACTTACAAATCACGGATGACGTGGACATAAAAGTAACTTGAAAACTTATTAAGTTATGCTACCCGAATGGAGAAGGTTCTTGCGGCGCTGGCGCAGCGTGACCGCATAGGGATTGTCCTCTGGCTGATCGAAAAAGGTCCCGCACGCCAAGCGGAGCTATTGAAGGTCGTGCAGGAGGATCGCGGGGAGGAGGTCAATCCAGGCACGATGACGGCGCTGTTGAAGCCCTTGATCGACTCCGGGCTCTTGATCCGAGACCGACCCAGGGGGCCGATACGCGTCCGCGACGCGGCCCAAACGATCGTATTGCTGCGGGCCGCAGCGGTGATCAACGCCGGTCAGGTTGACGCCGACGAAGGGGACGTCGCGCGCGATTTCGACAAGTTGCGTCGTGCGCTATTGCGTCCGACTCAGGCTGACGCGGATGTCGAGGCGTCGTCGTGAGCAAGGAGGACGAGACACCGCGCGAGCCACCCAGCGCGCCAACCCGCGGAGAGGCAGCCCGTCGACTGGGCGATGTCATGGATCGGTGTCTCATGACGGCAAGTCGCTTGCCGTGGCAGGTATGGACAGCGTTGGCGATCGCGGTGCTTGTGGCGACGTATCCCCGTGGTGGCAGTCGGCAGAGCGTACTTGGGATCCCGCTCGACAATCGCTTGAGCATCTGGGTTGCTCAGCTGGCGATTCTGGGCGTCCTTGCGCTGATCATGTTCCTCTCGTGGTTCTTGATCCGCGCCATCCTGCGGTACGTGGAGCAGGACCGATGGCCACGGCGGGCGGGCAGTCTCGAGATCGAAGAGCTGGGTCGGGCTCAGGTGCAACTCGACCAGGACGCTGATGCGCTCTCGCGCGCCACCGACGGGGTGCGTATCCTGAAAAGGGACTTGGAGCTGGCTCGCGAAACCATTGTCTTCCTACGCGGGGAGCTGGAGCGTGGCAGCCGGGAGAGCCGAGACGACGATGATCAATCAGAGCCGAAGGCCAGGAGCGAATAGACCGCGGACGGACCGCGAGTTCGTGACGGATACGCTCCGCAGGCTCGACCTGGCTCTCGATCGAGCCGAACGGGAGATATCCCGGCTGCGTCGCGCCGCGACCGATGCGAGGCGGGCCGCAGCGAAAGCGGAGAGGGCTCTGCATGCCGACCGGCGGGTCACGCCCGAGTTTGAAGAGGCGCCGTCTCAGGACCAGCCGATGTCCGAGCGCCGTCTACGTTCGGTGTCTTCGTCCTAACTGTCCCGCGCGCGCAGCTGCGCCCGCCTGACCTTGCCGCTGGCCGTCTTCGGCAGCTCCTCGGCGAACTCGACGATGCGCGGGTACTTGTAGGGGGCGGTCTCGCGCTTGACGTGCTCCTGTAGCTCGCGCGCGAGCTCGGGCGAGGGGTGGCCCTCGCGCAGCACGACGATCGCGCGCACGACCGCGCCGCGCTCCTCGTCGGGGGCGGCCACGGCGGCGGCCTCGGCGACGGCGGGGTGGGCGACGAGCGCCGACTCGACCTCGAAGGGCCCGATGCGGTAGCCGGCGGAGATGATCACGTCGTCGGCGCGGCCCTCGAAGTACAGCCAGCCGTGCTCGTCGGCGTGGACCCTGTCGCCGGTGCGCCACGGCTCGCCCGCGCGCCTGTCGCTCACGCTCCACGAGCCGTCGGGCTCGCGGCGCGCGTCCTCGCCGAGGTAGCCGAGGAAGAACGTGGGCACCGACGCGGGCACGACCGTCAGCTCGCCGTCCTTTACGCTCAGCTGCATCCCGGGCAGCGCGCGGCCCATCGAGCCCGGCCTGGCCGGCTCGCCGAGCGGGGCGCCGGTGAGCTGGCCGGTCTCGGTCTGTCCGTAGCCGTCGCGGATCTCCAGGCCCGTGACCTCGCGCCAGGCGTGCAGCACCTCGGGGTTCAGCGCCTCGCCGGCGGCGACCATCCCGCGCAGGCTCGCGAGCGGGGCCAGGGTGGCGCGCTTGGCGATCACGCGGTACTCGGTCGGCGCCATGCACAGCACGTTCACCTGCTCGCGCGCGAGCAGCTCCAGGCGCTCGGCGGGGTCGAAGCGGGCGTCGTGCAGCAGCGCCGCGGCGCCGTTGAGCCACGGCGCGACGAAGACGTTTCGCGCGGACTTCGACCAGCCGCTCGCGGCGGTGCACCAGACGAGCTCGCCGGGGCGCGCGGCGAGCCAGTGCTCGGCCTGCACGCGCTGGCCCAGCAGGTAGCGCTGGGCATGCAGGACCGCCTTGGGCTCGCCGGCGGTGCCGCTCGTGAACGTGATCACGCACGGGTCGTGCTCGGCCAGCTCGACCGCCGGCGCCGGCTCGCTCGCGAACAGCCGCTCGTCGGGGACGTACAGCACCGCGGTCTCGGCGTTCGCGGTCGCGAGCGCCGCCTCCAGCTCGCCGGCGTTGCGCTCGTCGGCGAGGATCAGGCGTGGGCGCACCGCCTCGATCCGCAGCCGCAGGTCCTTGGCGCGCAGCTGCTCGGTGCACGGCAGCACGACCGCGCCGATGCGAAAGCACGCGACCATGCCGAGCACCCACTCGGGGCGGTTGCCGATCAGCGTCATCACCACGTCGCCGCGCCCGACGCCGAGGCTCGCGAGCGAGCCCGCCAGGCGCGCCGAGCGCTCCGCGACCTCGCCGAAGCTCCACTCGCGCCGGGAGCCCTCGCGCGTCAGCTCGATCAGCGCCCGCGCCTGCGGGTCGCGCCGTTCGAGGATCTCCGCCGTGAAGTTCACGCCGGTATTCTCCTGGAGCAAACCAAATTAGCCAAGACAGCTGCGTTTAGCAAAACGCACAGCCCGCCAAACGACCTCTGGAGCGCCGATCAGTATGGCCGTAGCCGCCCCGTACACCGAGAAGACCGACGAGCAGCAGGCGATCACCGAGATGGTGCATCAGTTCGTCGACGAGCAGATCCTGCCGCAGGCCGAGCACTACGACCACGAGGACTCGTTCCCCGAGCCGATCGTCGAGCAGATGAAGGAGCTGGGGCTGTTCGGGGTGACGATCCCCGAGGAGTACGGCGGCATGGGCCTGGACCTGACGACCTACGTGATGATCGTCGAGGAGCTCTCGCGCGGCTGGATCTCGATCTCGGGCGTGATCAACACGCACTTCATCGGCTCCTACCTGCTGATGAAGTACGGCAACGAGGAGCAGAAGCAGAAGTACCTGCCGCGCATGGCCACGGGCGAGATCCGCGCCGCCTTCAGCCTCTCAGAGCCCGAGCTCGGCTCGGACGTCGCGGCGATCAAAACGTCCGCGAAGAAGGTCGACGAGACGCACTACGAGATCAACGGCCAGAAGATGTGGGTCACCAACGGCCTGCGCTCGGGCCTCGTGTTCGTGCTCGTCAAGACCGACCCGGGCGCCGCCAAGGCCCACCGGGGCATGACCTGCTTCATCGCCGAGAAGGAGCCGGGCGCGGCGCAGAACAGCGGCGAGTACGCCGGCCTGACGGTGCCGCCGCAGATCAAGAAGATGGGCTACAAGGGCGTCGAGTCGACCGAGCTCGTGTTCGACGGCTACCGCTGTCCCGCCGAGAACGTCCTCGGCGGCGAGGAGGCGGGCCTGAACAAGGGCTTCGCGCAGATGATGGACGCGCTGGAGGTCGGGCGCGCGAACGTCGCCGCGCGCGGCGTCGGGCTGGCCCAGCGGGCGCTCGAGCTGGCCGTCCGCTACGCGCAGGAGCGCAAGACGTTCGGCAAGCCGATCGCCGAGCACCAGGCGATCCAGTTCAAGCTCGCCGACATGGCCACGCAGGTCGACGCCGCGCGGCTGTTGACGCTGCGGGCGGGGCGCCTGAAGGACGCCGGGCAGCGCTCGGACATGGAGGCGGGGATGGCCAAGCTGTTCGCCTCCGAGGCCGCGCGCTTCTGCGCGGAGGAATGCCTGCGCATCCACGGCGGCTACGGCTACTCCAAGGAGTACGAGATCGAGCGCATCTACCGCGACGCGCCGCTGCTGCTGATCGGCGAGGGCACCTCCGAGATCCAGCGCATGGTCATCGGCCGCAAGCTCCTGCAGCGTCATAAGATCTGAGCTCGGAGCACGCACACCGACGGATCCGTTCGCCATCGACCTTTGGGTCGGGAAGGGGAGAGGCCAGATGGCCGAGGACGCGAAGGCCCTGATCGAGCTCGCCGCCAGCCGCTTCATCGAGGAAGTGCCCGCGCTGGCGCCGATGAAGCTGGTCGTGGGCGTCGAACTGCGGGGCCGGGGCGACGTCCAGCACTTCCGCCTGGAGATGCCGGGCCACAAAGTCACGAAGGGCCCCGCGGCGGACGCGCGCGTGCGCGTCGACATGCGCCGCGAGTTCTTCAACGTGATGGCGCGCGAAGGCAAGATCGCGGACTGGATCGAGGCATTCGCCTACGGCCAGGCCAAGGCCTCCGGTCCCGACCAGATCATGCGCCTGATCGTCAACGTGGTCGAGCGCCAGCAGGAGCGCGAACGCACGCCCAAGGCGCGCAAGCACGCGTAGCAGCCGCGCGGCGCCTCAGTGGTAGGAGGTCAGCTGCTCGGCCAGGAACGCGAGCGAGGCGAGCAGGCAGATGCACATGACGATGAGGGAGAAGTTTTCGTTCACCGCTCCCCCAAGATAGTGGACCGGCCGGCTCCCCGTGCGAGCGGGACGCGCCGGCCGCCCGCCTACAGCGCCGCGCCGTCCTCGTAGAGCTTGAGCACGCGCACCGGGTGGGTGGGATCCGAATCAACGGCGTTCAGGCACAGCCGGCAGAGCACGCACTCGTCGAGGTTCTGCTCGACGATCTCCACGCCGTCGTCGCCGGCCGCCGCGAAGATGTCCACCGGGCAGACCTCCGCGAGCTTGGCCGCGACCGCCGGGTCCGAGGCGACGCTGTTGTCGACTTCGACCGCGATGAAGGTTCCGTCCTTGCGCATCAGGCGGCCCTCCGCTCGGCGATCTTCGCCTGGATCATCTCGGGGATGTCCTCGATGCGCTCGGCCACCGCGATGCCGGCCTGCGCCAGGCGCGCGATCTTCTCCGAGGCGGTGTCCTCCTTGCCTTCCACGATCGTGCCGGCGTGGCCGAAGCTCATGCCCGGCATCTCGTCCATGAAGCGCCCGGCCATGAAGGCGACGATCGGCAGGCGGGAGTCGTTCTCGGTGACCCACTGGGCCAGCTGCGCCTCCATGCGCCCGCCCGGCTCGGTGTAGATGACGATGCCCTGGGTCTGCTCGTCGGCCTCGAACAGCGGCATCAGCTCGGCGTATGAGGAGCCGATGATCGCGTCGCCGCCGATCGACACGGCGGTGGACTGGCCGAGGCCGGCGGCGCTGAGCGTCGAGGACATCTCGGTGGTCATCCCACCGGAGCGCGAGATCACGCCGATCGGCCCTGGCTTGTATGCCTGGGCGGCGTTTTTGGCGGGCCCGCCGATGCCGCCCATCTTGATCACGTCGGGCACGATGATGCCGAGGCAGTTGGGGCCGATGATGCGCGCCCCGCGCAGCGTCGCGAGCTCGACCATCTCGGCGACGTCGCGCCGGGGGATGCGCTCGGTCACGATCACGATCAGCTTGACGCCGTTCTCGATCGCCTCGAACACGGCGTCCTTGGTGAAGGCGGGGGGGACGGTCACGACCGAGCCGTCGATCGGCGCGCCGTGGTGAGCGACCGCCTGGGCGACCGTGTCGAACACGGGCACGCCGTGCACCTCGCGCCCGAGGCGCCCCGGGGTGACGCCGCCGACGACCTTGGCGCCGGCGCCGTAGTCCAGGCACTCGCGCGTCAGGTTGACGGCCTCGCGCCCGGTGATGCCCTGGACGATGAACGTCGTGTCTGCATCCACCAGGATCGACATCAGGCGCCGGCCCCCTGGATCTTCTCGACCGCGCGGCGGGCGGCCTCGTTCAGGGAGACGCTGCGGTCGGCGTACTCGACCCCGTACTTCTCGAGGATCTTGAAGCCCTCCTCCTCCCATGCGCCGGGGATGCGGAAGATCGCGATCTTCTCGGCGGGGTCGTGGCCCATCTCCAGGCAGGCTTTGATGACGCCGCGCGCGACGATGTCCACGCGGGTGTTCGAGACGATCGACATCATCACCGCGATCTTGTCCACGCCCGGCTTGCCGAGCACGAGCTTGGCCAGCCCGCAGGCCTTGGCGACCGACGGGTTTCCGCCGATCTCGCAGTAGTTGGCGGGCTTGCCGCCGTGCGCGCGCACCGCGTCGAACAGCGTCAGCGAGCCGCCGCCGGCGCCGATCACCAGGCCGAGGTTGCCGTCGAACTCGGTCACGTTGCCGGCGACGCCGCGGTGGTCCTGCGCGTCCACTTCCTCGCCCGCCAGCTCGAAGGGGGTGGCCTCGCGCGCCTGGCGGGTCTCCTCCTCGCCGACGCCGAGGTCGGCGAGCAGCTTCCTGTGGCGCCCGCGCGCCTCGTTCTCGATGTCCATGTGCGCGTCGAGCGCGACGAACGAGCCGTCGGCGAGGCGGCCGAGCGGGTTGATCTCGGCGAGCACCATGTCGTGCTCGACGAACAGCCTCGCCAGTCGCGTGAGGATCGGCACGAGCTTGTTCAGCGCCGAGCCGGTGACACCGGTCGAGGCGATCACCTCCTTGGCCATGAACTCGCTGAACGGCAGGATGTTGGAGAAGTGCCGCCGGCCGACCTTGTCGGGCTGCTCCTCGGCGACCTGCTCGATATCGATGCCGCCGACCGGCGAGAAGATCATCACGGGCTGCTTGCGCGTGCCGTCCCAGACGACGCCCGCGTAGTACTCCTGCTCGACC
This sequence comes from Solirubrobacteraceae bacterium, assembly GCA_035939315.1. Taxonomy (GTDB): domain Bacteria; phylum Actinomycetota; class Thermoleophilia; order Solirubrobacterales; family Solirubrobacteraceae; genus Palsa-744. The sequence continues at coordinate 13,995 of DASZFZ010000045.1, forward strand.
TCGGCCCTGGGGTCGACGAGCACGCCGCGCGGCATGTGCCCGCCTATCTCCAGCGCGAGGATCTCGCGGGCGTGCGCCTCGGCCTCCTCGGGCGTGTCGGCGAACTTGACGCCGCCGGCCTTCATGCGCCCGCCGGTCAGCACCTGGGACTTGATCACGGTCGGCCCGCCGATCCGCTGCGCGATCGCCTTGGCCTCGGCGGCGTCGGTCGTGAAGCCGTAGTCGGTGACGGGGATGCCGGCGCGCCTCACGATCTCGCGCGCCTCGAACTCGAAGAACCTCATGCGGCGCGGAAGCCTATACGGAGATGGGCGACGGCGGCGAGACAGGGCCGCGGGGCGCCGGCGCTCAGCAGTCGGCGAGCGCGCGTAGCGTCTGGCAGATCTCCTCGCGCCGGGGGCCGAGCGTGCCCGTGCGTTGGGTCAGCGCAGAGCGCAGGATTGGCTGGAGGTTGTCGAAGGAGGCGGCGCAGTGGGTGTGGAGTCCCTCACCAGGGCCTACCTCGATCTCGGTCGGGATCCCGCGCACGGTTCGGCTGATCGGTGCCACCACGACGCGCTTCAGGATCGGGATCGCCTGCGAGCGCGTGACCACCAATACGGGCCGGCGCTTGTCTTCGGTCTCAGCCCACCAGATGTCCCCCTGCTCGGGAACGCTCACCAGGGCTCTTCTTCGATCAGCGCGCGGGTCGCCTGCTCCGCCTGGGCGAGCTCCTCGTCGGTCTCCGGGTGTCGCATGTACCCGGCGACGATTTCGTCTCCGATGCGGCGCCTGCGACGCTCCTCCAAGAGCCTCTCGAGACCCATCCGCACGCCCTCCGAGCGGCTGGCGACGAAACCTTCCTCCACCAGGCTGTCGAGGTCCGCGACGAGCTTGTCATCGAGCCGCGTAACGACCTGTGCCATATGTTCAGCATAGCAATTTGGGATGCGGATCGTATATTGACTACGCCCAGCGCGGCGGATCGCCGCCGCGCGCCTGCTCCTACGCGGGCACCATCCCGTAGGCCTCGGCCAGCTCGGGATCCTTCCTGGCCAGCATCTCGGCGAGGTTGACCATCACCTTGCACTGCTTCCAGGTGGCGTCGTCCTGCATCTTGCCGTCGATCATGTGCACGCCGCGCCCGTCGGGGATCGCCTCGATCACCTTCTTGGCGAAGGCGACCTCGTCGGGGTCCGGCGAGTAGACCTTCTTGGCGATCGCGATCTGCGCGGGGTGCAGCGACCAGGCGCCGACGCAGCCGAGCAGGAAGGAGGCGCGGAACTGCGTCTCGCAGCCCTCGAGGTCGCGGATGTCGCCGTACGGTCCGTAGAACGGGAGCGCGCCCACGGCGGTGCAGGCGTCGACCATGCGCGCGATCGAGTAGTGCCACGGGTCCTGCTGGTAGCTCGGCCGCGGCGCGTCCGGATTCTCCGGGTCGGGGTCGGCGATCGTGCGGTAGCCGGGGTGGCCGCCGCCGACGCGCGTGGTCTTCATGCGCCGCGAGGCCGCGAGGTCGGCGGGCCCGAAGCTCATCCCCTGGATGCGCGGCGAGGCGCAGGCGATCTCCTCGAGGTTGGCGACGCCCTGCGCGGTCTCGAGGATCGCGTGGATCAACAGCGGCCGTTCGAGGCCGGCCTTGGCCTCGAGCTGGGCGAGCAGGCGGTCGACGTAGTGGATGTCCCACGGGCCCTCGACCTTCGGGACCATGATCACCTCGAGCTTGTGCCCGATCTCCATGACCAGTTCGGTGAGGTCGTCGAGCACCCACGGCGAGGCGAGCTCGTTGACGCGCGTCCACAGCGCGGTGTCGCCGAGCTCCATCTCGCGGCCCACGGTGATCAGGCCAGCGCGGGCGGCCTCCTTGCGGTCGACGGGCACCGCGTCCTCGAGGTTGCCGAGCAGGATGTCGACCTGGGGCGCGATCTCCGGGACCTTGGCGACCATCTTCTCGTTGGAGAAGTCGAGGAAGTGGATCATCCTCGAGGGCTTGAAGGGGATCTCGCGCACCGGCTCGGGCGCGTCGATCGCGAGGGGCTTGAAGAAGTCGCGGGGGCTGCGCAAGGGCTCTCCTGGGTCGGGGTCTCGATGGGGCGACGCTACGATCGCCTACAGGGAAGTATCGACGATGCGAGCGCACCGGACCACGCTGACTGCTCTGGCCGCGAGCGGCCTGCTCGCCGCGGGAGCCGCTGGCGCGCTCGCGTTCCGCGCGAGCGCGATCCGCCCGGCGGCAGGGGCGTCCTCTACGCACAGCTGGCCGTTGACGCTGTCGGCCGCGCCGCAGGACCTGGCGCTCGCGGAGGTCGCGTTTCCCGGCGCGGCCCGCGGCACGCGGCTGTCGGCCCGCGTCCTGCGGGTGTCGGCGATCGAGCCCTTCGGCGATGACTACGAGGCCGGCGCCGTCCTCGCGCCGACGCTCGGCCGCGACGGGCCGACCGCGCTCGTGCTGCTCGTGAACCGGCCCTCGCCGCTGGAGGACCCGGCCGACGTGCACCTGCGGCTGCTCGCCGCGCGCTCGCTGGGCGCGCCGAGGATCCGCAAGCTCTCCAACCCGCTGGCGAGCGCCGCGGCCGCCCGCTCGCCGCTGTGCGCGCTGCGCCTGCGCGGCCGGGCGCTGGCCGGCTCGCAGCTGAGCCCGCTCTCCTCGCGCGGCCAGCCGCTCGCGGGTTTCGATGCCCAGGAAGCGCTCGCGCAGGCCTACGACGCCGGCTGCGGCCTGCCAGCGTCCTCCGCGTTCGTGCGAGCCGTGCGCAGCGCGTCGGGCAGCCCCACGCCCGCCCCGGCGCCAACTCCAACGCCGACGCCGCAACCGCCGCAGCCGCCGATCGGGAAACTGCCCGGCGAAGGCTGCGTGCCGAGCCCCGGCTACGCCTGCCCGGAGTAGCGGGCGTGATGGTGGCCGTGGGCGTGCGCCCACTAGAGTGCGCTCCTTCGACCCCGCTGCCAACAGGAGAGCTCCAAGACCAATGACCGAGACCCCTTTCGAGACCGACCAGGCCGCGCGCGAGGCGAGCGGAGCACATCCCTACGGGCGCTATCTGGAGGAGTTCGAGGTCGGCGACGTCTACAAGCACTGGCCGGCCAAGACCGTGACCGAGGCCGACGACCACCTGTTCTGCCTGATCACGATGAACCACCACCCGCTGCACATCAACGACGTGTACGCGCACAAGTCCCAGCAGGGCCGCAACGTGGTCGTCGGGCCGCTCGTGTACTCGCTGGCGCTGGGCATGTCGGTCAGCGACGTGAGCGGCAAGGCGATCGCGAACCTGGCCACCGAGGAGCTCAAGCACCCGGCGCCCGTGTTCCACGGCGACACGCTGTTCTGCGAGTCCGAGGTGCTGGAGAAGAAGGAGTCCAAGTCCAAGCCCGACCGGGGCACGGTCAAGGTGCACACGCGCGTGCTCAACCAGGACGGCGTGCTCGTCGCCGAGTTCAAGCGCCTCGTGCTCGTGCCGCGCAGGACTCCGGGCACGCCCGCCGGCGGCGACTCCGCCGAGGGGAACGTCGACTAGCACACGCAGTTCGGCTCGGGCGCTGATCTTGAGCCGTGTTGTACGCTTTGTTAGGCGTCCGCGGAAGGACGTTTTTCGTTTCCGCGCACGATCTGCCCGGATGGCTGGCGCCACGAGGCGCACGAGACCGCGACACGAGGGAGCTGCATCGATCCCATGAGCACCACCGCTTCTGCACCGACGACCAACGAGCGCCTGCTGGAGTGGGTTGGCGAGATCGCCTCCCTGACCGAACCCGCCGAGATCTACTGGTGCGACGGCTCCGCCGAGGAGTACGAGCGGCTGTGTCAGACGCTGGTCGAGGCGGGCACCTTCGAGCGGCTGTCCGATGCCAAGCGCCCGAACTCCTACCTGGCGCTGTCGGACCCCGGCGACGTGGCGCGCGTCGAGGACCGAACGTTCATCTGCTCGGCCACGGAGGCCGAAGCGGGGCCCACGAACAACTGGCGCGACCCGGCCGAGATGCGCGAGACGCTCACCGAGCTGTTCGCCGGCTGCATGCGCGGGCGCACGATGTACGTGGTGCCGTTCTCGATGGGGCCGCTCGGCTCGGACAAGAGCCACGTCGGCGTGCAGCTGACCGACTCGACCTACGTGGCCGTGAGCATGCGCATCATGACGCGCATGGGCCAGGGCGCGCTCGACGTGCTCGGCAGCACCGGCGAGTTCGTGCCCTGCCTGCACAGCGTCGGCATGCCGCTGGATGGAGATCCCGCCCCGGAAGACGTGCCGTGGCCGTGCAACGCCGACAACAAGTACATCGTGCACTTCCCCGAGAGCCGTGAGATCTGGTCCTACGGCTCGGGCTACGGCGGCAACGCGCTGCTCGGCAAGAAGTGCTTCGCGCTGCGCATCGCCTCGGTGATGGCGCGCGACGAGGGCTGGATGGCCGAGCACATGCTGATCCTCAAGCTGACCTCGCCCGAGGGCGAGGTCAAGTACGTGACCGGCGCGTTCCCCAGCGCGTGCGGCAAGACCAACCTGGCGATGCTGATACCCACGCTCGAGGGCTGGACGGTGGAGACGATCGGCGACGACATCGCGTGGATGAAGTTCGGCGCAGACGGGCGCCTGTACGCGATCAACCCCGAGGCCGGCTTCTTCGGCGTCGCGCCGGGCACGGGCGAGGACACCAACCCGAACGCGATCCGCACGATCGAGCGCAACTCGATCTTCACCAACTGCGCCAAGACAGACGACGGCGACGTGTGGTGGGAGGGGCTGACCGACGAGCCGCCCGCCCACCTGATCGACTGGCACGGCAACGACTGGACGCCGGAGAGCGGCACGGCAGCCGCGCACCCCAACGCGCGCTTCACCACGCCCGCCGAGCAGGACCCGGCGATCGCGGCCGAGTGGGAGGATCCGGTGGGCGTGCCGATCGACGCGATGCTGTTCGGCGGACGGCGCTCGACGGTCGTGCCGCTGGTGACCGAGGCGCTCGACTGGGAGCACGGCGTGTTCCTCGGCTCGATCATGAGCTCGGAGAAGACCGCCGCGGCCGCTGGAACCGTCGGCGAACTGCGCTTCGACCCGTTCGCGATGCTCCCGTTCTGCGGCTACAACATGGCCGACTACTTCGCCCACTGGCTGAAGATCGGCCGCACCTCAGGCGCCAAGCTGCCGAAGATCTTCTACGTCAACTGGTTCCGCAAGGGCGCCGACGGAAAGTTCCTGTGGCCCGGCTACGGCGAGAACTCGCGCGTGCTCGCGTGGGTGTTCGCGCGCTGCGCGGGCCACGGCGCCGCCCGGGAAACGCCGATCGGGATGATGCCGCCGGTCGGCCCCGAGGGCATCGACACCAGGGGCCTGGACGTCTCCGAGGAGGCGATGGCCGAGCTGACGGCGGTCGACGCCGAGCAGTGGCGCGCCCAGCTGCCCCAGTTCCGCGAGCACTTCGCGCGCTTCGAGAACCTGCCCGACGAGCTGCACGCGCAGCTGGACGCGCTCGAGCGGCGCCTCAGCTGACGCGGTCGGCGTCGCTACAGCTCGCCGGCGATCTGGGCGAGCAGGAGGCGCACCGCGCCGGCGCCGGCGTCCGCTTCGTTGCCCGTGATCGAGAGCGAGACGTCGATGTTGTGGACGCGCACCGCGGCGGTCGCGCCAAAGAGCACCTGGCCGCTCGGAGAGGGCGACGGGGGGGCGAGGGCGATCCATGCTTCGTCGCCGATCCCGCGCACGGTCGCGGCTCCGGGCGCGACGCGGCGGCTGACTTCGAAGCCGGCGATCGCCCCCGCCACGGTCCCGGACCGCGTGACCTCGAGCAGGGGTATGAAGGCGCCTTCCAGGAATTCTTCGCCTTCGGCGTTGGTCTGGACCGTGCCCTCGCTGAGGAGGGAGCAGATCGAGGACGTGTAGCCGCCGGGCCGGCTGCTTTCGGCGGAGGTCGGCTTGCCGATCAGCCGTTCGATCGTCGCGCCCGGTTCCGCCGAGAACTGCGGCAGCAGCGTCGCGCATTTGCGCGCCGCCAGCAGTTCTTCGCAGCGCTTGCGGGGAGTGAGGTCGGCGCTGCTGCCCCCCGGTCCGCCGGTGAGCGCGAGGTCGCCCTGCTCGAAGGCCTTGTATTCGGGGTGCGGCTGGCTGGGGCAGTCGCAGCCCTTGGGGTCAGAGCACAGCATCAGTCCCGCGGGGTCGAGCACGTTGACGACGCCGCCGTGGGTGGTGCGCAGCCGCACGTAGCCTGTGGAGCTCACTTCGAGCACCGGCGTCTTCGCCGGCAGCCTTTCGATCGAGAGCTCGTAGGTCCCGTCGGTGTAGGGCGCGGCCGTCAACGGCACCGGCGCGCTCGAGGTCAGCCTCAGCTTGGCGGCTTTGAAGCCGACTTCGGCGGGCGTCGGGATGTCGGGGCCGCGTTCGTCCCACTCCGGGCCGAGGGCGGCGTCGCGGAAGAAGGACGACGCCTCGGAATCCAGGAAGGCGGCGGACAGGCCGACCGAGACGTTGTAGGCACTGGCGTTGCTCGTCGCGGCGAACATCGCGGGAAACCTGCTCCAGGGGGAGATCCCGCTGGACTGTAGGTGCGAGAAGAACCCGATCGCGGTGTAGGTGCGCTTGAACAGGGACACCGCGGGGCTCGCGAGATAGTGCGCCCACTCTTCCTTCGCGCCGGCGTCGCCGGGCACGAGATCGGACTCGACCCAGGTCGCGGAGCCCTCGACGAGCCAGGTGTCTCCTGGGCGGTTGAGGTTCGCGAGCGTGCCGGCCATCACCGCCTGGTAGCAGTGGAAGACCTCGTGCGCGAGGTCGGAGTCGAGCGTCGCGTTGATCACAGCCAGGTTCTTCGTCGGTTCGTCGCGGGCGTTGCTCACGTGCGGCGACACGGCGACGAGGATCGTGCAGTGCACGGCCGGCCCCACCTGTTCGCCGTGTGCGTCGAGGCATTCGGTGTCGGCCGCGCCAGGGAACACCGTGCCGTCGGGGCCCACCTCCGGCAGGGTGTGCAGCGAGGACTCGCGCAGGGTGATGAAGCTCGCCACGCCGCCCGGGAGGCTCAGCCCCCCGAGCTTCGCGCTCTCGATCTGCGCGTAGTGGTTGACGCGGATCTGGTCTCCTGCCAGGTACGTGCTCGTCTTGGCGAGCGCCGGCTGGGCGCAGAGCACGGAGCCGAGGACGGCCGCCACCGCTCCGACGGCCGCGAACAGCCTCGGGCGGCGGCCGGGGCGGGAGGAGAGGACGCCCCGGGTCCGTGTCGAATCTCCCCCCACGGCCACAGATGCTACAGCCGAGTCCCCCGGACTCGGCATCGCGCGGCCCGGCGGCGTCCTGGTCGTCAGTCGCGCGGGTGGGCTTCGCCGCCGGCCGCGGGCGGCCGCGACTCCTCGGCGAGCGAGGTGATCGTCAGCGCGCCGCGCGCGGAGGACTCGAGCACTTCGGTGGCCTCCTCGAGCGAGCGCGCGTACAGCTCGACGAGCAGGTGCACGATGATGCGAGCGTCGTCTTCGTGCTTGTGGAAGCGCACGTGGGTGAAGAACTCGCGCACGCCGTGCTCGCCGAAGGCGGCGTAGGAGAGGGCGTCGCCGGCCTCCGGCCCCGAGCAGCTCTCGACGTCTTCGGCGTCGACCGCGACGGTGCACGAGGCGACCCACGGAGTGCCCGCGATCATCCGTTCCCAGCGGTCCTCGACCGGCTCCACGCGACCGTTGTTGAAGCCGAGGTGGGGCTGGTCGTGCATGCAGTCGAGGCACTGCACGACGGCCTCCTGCAGCTCGTCGACCACTTCCGCGCGCTCGCCCGTGTCCGGATCGATCTTGTGGATGCCCTCGTAGTGGACCTGGACCTCGAGATCCTGGGACCAGCAGCGATAGCAGCGCAGCCAGCTGCGCGCGCTGGTCTCGGCCATGGAGCCCTCCATACAACGAGCATTGTAGGCGGCTGCCGAGAACGGCCGCCGCCCGCTCTCGACCGAGCCGGCGAGGACACCTCTCGCGCCCGGCACGCCGTGTAGATTTGGATGTCTTCGAGGCTGTGGTTGTTGGAAACCGCGGCTTGCCATGACGACGGGGGGTTCAGGCATGCGACGGGTAGCGGCTCTTGTGACAGTCCTAGCGGTGTTGGGCGTAGCGTCCGTGGGGGTCTCGGCCGCCGGCGCGGCGCCGTTGTTCAACCAGTGCCCGCCCGTCTACAAAGACACAGGCTGCCAGTTCCTCGTGACCGTCACCGACAGCGGCGTCACGTTCGCCAACGACCCGTCCCAGGAACCGTACGAGGGCTCCGACGACGCGCTCATCGGCGTACAGAACAACTCCTCGACGCCGCTCTCTTCGATCCCCCTGGAGGGGACGGGCCTATTCGGCTTCGACGGTGACGGCATCTGCGATCCGGGAGGCGCGCCGCTGCCGAGCGGCTGTGTGCCGCTTGCCAAGAACAGCTCGGGCGAACCCACCCCGAAAGGCACGACCTGCGAAGCGCAGGACGAACCGTGCGGCTTCGAACCTCCCGCTGGGGAGCCCACGAGCACGACCTTCGAAGCGGGCATCACGATTGCCGGCTTCGCTGCGAACGGGATCCCCGTGACTGGCTATGAGGGCCCGGGCGTCTGGTACTCGGGCATAGCCTGCGAACAGAGCAGCGGCATTGTGAACTTCTCGCCGGCGATCGCACCGGGAGGGCATGGTTACTTCGGGCTCGAGTCGCCACCCGAAGGCCAGCTGAAGACCGGGAATGCGACGACGCTCACATCGAACCTCTCAGGAGGCGGGCAGAGCGGTGGGAACGTCACCGTCGTACAGGGCACGCCAGTAAGCGATACCGCCACCGTCGCCGGTTGCACGGCTGCCAGTGCGGGCGGCTCGGTGAGCTACGCGGTCTACAGCAACCCGACCTGCACGGCGCTGGCGGCCTCCGCGGGCTCGGCCGCGGTGTCCGGCGGCGTCGGCGGTCCGTCGGCGGCCGAGGCCGGACTGGCCCCGGGCACCTACTACTGGCAGGCCACCTACGCTGGCGAACTCCGGAACGAGACCTCGACCAGCCCGTGCGGCACCGAGGTCCTGACCGTGCTCGCGCCCACGACCACGTCGACGCTCGAGACCGGCGGCGGCATCACCAGCGCCTCGCTGCCGGTGCTCGTCAGCACCCCCGTGACCGACCAGGCACACATTGCGGGTGCGCAGGCGGCCGAAGCCAGCGGCTCGGTCACCTACACCCTGTACTCCGACAGCAAATGCGCCAAACCGGTGTCCAGCAGCACCGAGGTCGTGAGCGCGGGCGTCGCGACTCCCTCGGCGCCCGTCGCCCTCACCAAGACCGGCACCTACTACTGGACGGCCAGTTACAGCGGCGGTGGTCTGAACGCGCCCTCGGCGAGCGCCTGTGGCAGCGAGACGCTGATCGTCTCCAAGCACGTGAGCCTCGGGCTGCCCAGCGGCAGGGAGTGTCGCAGCCATCGCGACTTCGCCGTCCATCCGCGCTTCCCCAAGGGTGCCAAGATCGTCCGCTTCGAGGAGTTCATCAACGGCAAACTCGTCAAGTCGGGCCACCTGACCGATCGCGCCACCACGGTCGACCTGATCGGGCTGCCGAAGGGCACCTACGAGGTCGAGCTCGTCACGTTCACGGCGAGCGGCGGCAGCTACGAGGACAAGCGCACCTACCACACTTGCGTGCCCAAGCCGAAACACCACAAGCACAAGAAGAAGTAGGAATCGAAATCGTGGTGTCCGCGGCGGCACCCGTCAAACCACTTGGAGGAAAACGTGCCCGACCGCCCGAACGCCGACCATTCAGACATGCACGCGGCGCTCGCGCCCGCAGCCGGGCGCCGGTTGGGGCGAGCCATCGCTGCCGGTGCCGTGGTGATCGCCGCTGTGCTCGGATCGGCGTCCAACGCTGCGGCACTCGATCTCGGCGCTGGCTCGGAGGCCCCGGTCGTCGCGTACGAACCGACGACGCAGACGACATACGTGGCCTGGGACGAAAACGAGCACAAATCGGTCGAGCTCTGCGTGCTTGCGCCGACTGCGACGGCGTGCGACGGCGGTTCCCCCTACCGGATGCTCGACGTCAGGGCAGAAACAGGCGCTGGCTACGATGGCTACGGAGCGCCCCAGATCGTCGTCGAGCCGGAAGGCGGAGTTGTCCTAGTCGCGGATCTCGACCCCGTCTCCGCCGCCGTCACTCCGAGTGGCTGGGACTCACGGGGCGTCGTCGCATGGTCCTCGGCGGCAGGCGGATCGGCGTTCGGTGGGGCCGGGCAGGGGCTCGACGACAGCGGTGAGCTGCTCGCCCCCGAACGCGGGTACACGCCGGCACAGGGCGCCGCCGCCCTGGGCTCCTCCGAGGTTGGGGTGTTCGGCAATGCCCACCCGTTCGGCAATGGCTTCGCCGCCTTCGGGCTCTCAAAACCGTTCGCCACGAAAGAATCCGAATCCCCGGAACCGGACACCAGCGGTGAAGTGTTCGGGGACGAGCTCGGCGCCGACGGCACCCAGATGGCAGCGCTGCCGAACACCCCGAAAAGCGGCGAAGACCTCGTTGTGACGGTGGGCGGCGACAACTACAACCACGACGGCGAATGCCCGGGATCCGAACACCTATCCGGCTTCGGCTTCGCCGACACGACGCTTTCGAACCTCAACAAGCAGTCCTCCTGGGAAGTGGGAGGCAAAAAATTCAAGGTCGTCGACTGCGAAGCCGAGGAGCCGGTGCTGGCCGGTGGCGCGAGCGGTATCGGCGTACTCGAGGACGAAGGGCCGGGGCTGCAAACCAGCGGTCCTGACAGCGTCGACTATCGCAAATTCAACATATCGACGCATAGTTTCGAAGCGCCGGTGCTCGTCTCGGAAGAGGCTGCGGAGACGCTCTCCGGCGCCGACTCGCTGAGCGTCTCGCAGGACGCAGCCGGAGGTGTCTATGCGATGTGGAGCGACGGCCGCGGCAATGAGCTCAGCTACAGTCCGAGCGGCGGGGCGAGCTGGGGTGCGCCAGTGACGGCGCTCCCCGAAGAAGCCAGCGATCCCGTGGTCGTCGGCGTCGGTGCAGGCACCGCGGAGGCGGCCTTCACGGCCAGCGTCGGCGGCGAATCACAGATCTATCTCGACCGGCTCGACTACAGCGAACTGGCCGAGCAGCCCACATTGATCGCCACGACCCTCTCAGGGGGTGGCCAGAGCGGCGACGACATCACCGTGCCCGACGGGACTGCCGTGACCGATACGGCATTGCTCAGCGGCGACAACGCCGGCGAGGCGACGGGTGCCGCCGGCTACGCCGTCTACAGCAACTCCTCCTGCTCGACGCTCGCCGCGACGGCCGGCGCGGGTGCCATCTCCGGCGGCACGGCGGCGCCCTCCGCGGCCGAGACGTTGCCACCGGGCACCTACTACTGGGCGGCGAGCTACGCCGGCGACAGCAACAATCGCGGATCGAGCAGTTCCTGCACCAACGAGATCCTGCACGTGCTCGCCCCGACCAGCACCAGCACCGCGCAGTCCGGAGGGGGCGTGAGCGGCGCCACCCTGACGGTCCCGACTGGAACCGCCGTCACCGACTCGGCCCACGTCTCGGGCGAGTTCGCTGCCAGCGCGACTGGATCGGTCTCCTACCAGCTGTACAAGAACAGCGCTTGCACTGTTGGCTACGGATCGGCGAGCGTGCGCAGTGTCAGCGGCGGCAATGGAGCGGCCTCGGCGGCGGTGAAGCCGCCCGCCGGCACCTACTACTGGCGTGCGAGCTACAGCGGCGACGGCGCCAATGAGGCGTCGGCGAGCCCGTGCGGCGCCGAGGTGCTCGTGGTGGCGATCAACGCGACGACGCTTGGGCTTCCCTCGGGCAAGATGTGCCTGAGCAAACGCCACTTCTTGGTGCATCCGCGCGCTCCCAAGGGCGTGAAGCTGGTGAGCGTCGAAGTGCAGATCAACGGCAAGCGAGTCAGCAAGGGCAAGCTCTCCAACCATGCCACGAACGTGAGCCTCGTCGGCCTGCCGAAGGGGGCGTTCAAAGTCGCGTTGATCACGAAATCATCGAAGGGCCAGACGTATGAGGAAGTCCGCACCTTCCACACGTGCGTGCCCGGCAAACACAAGCACAGGAAGTAGCAGCCGTAACGGCGCCTGGCCAGCCAGGCCAATCTAACCAGTCCAGCACGACGAGGAAGGGCCACACATGCCAGCCAAAAGCCATCTGCCCATCTGCACGCGCACGCTCACCGTGGTGCTCGCGCTCACGCTGTCGGCCCTGTTCCTGCCGGCGGTGGCGTTCGCGGCCGAAGGCGCCATCTCCGGCACCGTGACGAGCCACAGGACGAAAGCGGGGATCGAGTTCTCCGAGGTGTGCGCCGAACCGGAATTCGCCGGGACGGAGGAATGCGCCATCACCAACGAGGACGGCGAGTACACCATCAGCCGCCTCGCGCCGGGCAAATACGCGGTCAACTTCACCGGCGTCGGGTGCTTCTTCGGCGTGTTCTGCGACGAAGACACCTACTTCGGCGAGACGACGACGGGCGTGACCGTCTCAGCCAAAACGATCACCGAAGGCGTCGACGCGGAACTCAAAGAAAAGGACGGGGAGATCAGCGGCAAGGTCACGGCGGGTGGCGCACCGCTCGCCCACGTCGAGGCGTGCACGGAAGATGCATGCGCTAGCAGCGGCGCAAACGGCGAATACACGATCGAAGGCGTTGCGCCCGGCAAGAACACCGTCTCCTTCTCGATCGAAAGCGAATGCAATCTCATCTGCACTCGCCGTGGGAACTACCTCACGAGCTTCTACAGCGGCCAGCTGAGCGCCGAAACGGCCACTGAAGTGAACGTCGCCTCGGAAGCGATCACCACCGGCATCAACGAGGAAATGCGCGCCGGCGGTGAGATCTCGGGCAAGGTGAGCACGGCATCGGTCAGCCCGCAGGCGGTCGGCGGCTTCAAGGTGTGCGCCATCACGACGGCCACGGACAAGGAAGGGACCCGCGAAGACGAAGACGAAGAATGCGCGCTGACCAACGCGAGCGGCGAATACACGATCTTCGCGCTTGGCGCGCACGCCTACGAAGTGAGGTTCACCGGCGTGATCTGCGTGGAAGAAGCAAAAGGCAAAGACAAGTGCACTCAGCCCTACGTCTCCCAGTACTATCCCGGGATCGTGGCGGTGACGCCGCCGGGTGTCGTCGCCGGCATCGACGCGAGCGTGCTCGAAGTCACGAGCGCGAAGCCGGCCAGCACCGCCGCTCCCGCCCTCACCGGAACGACGACGGTCGGCAGCGTGCTGAGCTGCGCGCAGGGCACCTGGAGCAACAACCCGGCGAGCTTCGCCTACAGGTGGCTGCGCGGTGGCAGCGCGATCGCTGGCCAGACCACGAGCACCTACACGGTCCAGAGCGGCGACCCGGGCAGCGCGATCGCCTGTGAAGTGACGGCAACCAACGCCGCCGGGTCGACGGGCGCGACGAGCAACACGCTGCAGATCCCCAAGCCGAAGCCGGCTACAGGGGTGGCGGTCCTCGTGAAGCTCAAGCTCAAGGGCTCGACGGTCTCGATCACGCTGCGGTGCACGGGCGCGGGCGCCTGCACGGGTGCGCTGAAGCTGCTCGGGCGCATCGTCGCCCACAAGCACGCGAGCGACACGGCGATCGCATCGACGGCCAGCTTCACGATCGAAGCGGGCCACAGCCTGACGCTGCGCGTGCATCTCAGCAGCAAGGGCCGCAAGCTGCTCGCGCATGCGGGCAAGAAGGGCCTGTCGGTGCAGATCGCCGGGACCGGCGTGAAGGCCCAGAAGTCAACCCTCAGATAGAGGGCTTCGGCCACGGCCTGGAGCCAGGTGGGGTCCTCGCGCGGCGAGAATCGCCGCGCGAGGACCCCACCTCATCTAGTCGGCCAGCTCGCTTGCCACCTGGGACAGCAACATGAGCGTGCTGGGTGGGTCGGCTTCGTCGCTGCCGCCGCTGCTGAGGAGGCTGAAGCTGGCGAGGACGTTGTCGACGCGTACGTCCGCGAAGCTGGCGAACACCTTTTCACCTGCCCCGTTGGTTTCGTTCGCCGTCACGATCCCCGCCTGGCTGCCGATGCCGGGGACGGCCGTGGGCGGGGCCGCTGGGCTCGGCAGCGGTGGGGGCAGCGTGAACGCGCCTTCGGCCTGGGTCACGCTCGGGTACCTGGTGACCTCCACGAGGATCGCGGTGGCGCCGTCGAAGACGGATTCGCCCTGTGCGTTTTCGACCGACTCGCCTTTGGCGACCGGGAAGGCGCAGACCGAGCTGTAGTAGCCGATCGCCGGATTGCCCGTTTCCTGCGCGAGCTTTGCCCCGGACTCTTCTTCCAACGTTTTGCCGAGCGCAATCGTGAACCCCGGGAGCAGACCTTCGCAGCTTCGCGGGCCGAGCAGCGTTTCGCAGCGCGCGTGCGGGACCAGCCATACATCCCCGCCGGTCGGGCCGCCGGTGATCGCGAGGTCGCCCTCTTTGAACTGTTCGAGCGCGGCCGAAGGCCGCCCCGGGCAGCTGCAGCCTTTGCTGTCGGTGCAGAGTTTGACGTTGCCGGGGTCGATCGCGTTGACGTTGCCGCCTTCGGTCGAGTGCAGGCGGATGTGCGCGCCGGAGACCCGCACTTCGAGGATCGGCTTGCCGGCGGGCATCTTCTTCGTCGTCACGTGGTAGGCGCCATCGCTGTAGGGCGCGACCGACAGAAGCTCCTGTGCGCCGGCCATCTTCACGTTGGTCGGCTTGAAGCCGACCTCCGCGGGGGAGGGCACGTCCGGCCCCTGCACGTCCCAGGCGGAGCCGAACGAGGGCTCGCGGAAGAACATCGATGCCTCGGAGTTCAGCAGCAGCTGGTTGGACCCGACGGCTGCGGCGTAGGCCGCGTCGTTGCTGGTGGCGGCGAACATCGCCTTGAACTTGCTCCACGGTGATACGCCGCTAGAGGCCAGATGCCCGAAGAAGCCGACCGCGCTGTAGGTGCGCGAGAACAGCGGCACGTGGGGTGAGCGCAGATAGGTTTCCCACCATGAGCGGGCGGTCGGAGCATTGTGTACCAGCGCTGCTTCGACCCACGTCGCGGAGCCCTCGGTCAACCACCCCGATTCCTTCCGGTTGAAGTTCTGCAGCGTGAGCGACATGACCGCTTGGAAGACGTGGAAGACCTCGTGCGCGATCGTGCTCCTGAGCTCGCCTTCGCCTTCCTCGTGGGCGATGCGTGCGACCGTGATGCGACAGCTTGCGGCGGGGCCTTCCTGGCTGCCGCTCGCGCTGTGGCAAGACGTCTCCGCGGCAGCCTCGACAGTCGTGCCGTCCGGCTGCGCTTCCACCAGCGTGTGCGCCGCGGACTCGGTCAGTTCGATGAACTTCCCCGTGCCCCCGGGCAGCGACACGCCGAGTTTGGCGCCCTCGGCGGCGACGTAGTAGTTGACCAGGCTGCGATCGTGGGTGAGATAAGAGGGTTTGGCGAGCGCCGCCGGTGCCAGCACGGCCAACGACGCCAGCGTCGCGAGCAGCCCGAGTGCGCCCCGCGGGCTCGACACAATGCGGCTGGCGATCGGGACGACACTCGCACGATGGGCCACGGCTCGCGAAGTCTATGCGAGGACGCCGGCACGCGGGCGCCGTGCTTCCCTCCTACCCAAACGTGAAGTCGTAGGCCGTCAGGCCGTTTTCGAACTGCAACTCCAGTTCGTGGCTCTGATCGCCGCGCAGCGCGACGAGCCAGTACAGCCGCTGGCGGCGCACGGTCACGATGCCGTCGTGCACGTCCGCGCCCGAGTCGGCCGCGGAGATCGGGCGGCCGTCGAGCATCACCCGCACGTGCATCGGGCGTTCGTTCTGCGAGCTCAGCACCAGGTACGCGTTCTTGGCCTTGAAGTGCAGGCTGAGGCCGGCGTCGGAGACCGCTTCGGCGGGCTGGGCGCCGATCTTCCAGGTGCCGCTGTAGGCGAGGTCGTTGAGCGCCAGCCCGTGTGCCGGCGGCGGGCCGTAGTCGTGGGTTCCGTCGAAGGGCCCCTTGACGAAGCCCTGGGCGCGGGCGGTGCCCGTGTAGCTCTCCGGCGTGGCCACTTCGGAGGGCACGACCACGTCGGTCGGGTGGCTCTTGCCGCCGACCTGGGCGCCGGCTTCGGCCAGCAGCGCCCTGATCGCCGTTTCGGTCTTGTCGTAGTCGCCCTCGCCGAAGGTCGCGTAGCGCACCTGGCCCTTGGCGTCGATCAGGTAGTCGGCGGGCCAGTACTCGTTGCCGTACGCGTTCCAGGTGCCCATGTTGTTGTCCTGGACGACCGGGTAGCGCAGGCCGAACTGGCCGATCGCGTTCTGGACGTTGGCGGCGTCCTTCTCGAACTGGAACTCGGGCGTCTCGACGCCCACTATCGTCAGGCCGTCCTTGGCGTAGGCGGCGTTCCAGGCCTTCAGGTAGGGCAGCGTGCGAATGCAGTTGATGCACGTGTAGGTCCAGAAGTCGACGAGCACGACGTGGCCGCGCAGCGCCGGCAGCGTCAGCGGCGGGCCCTGCTGCCCGATCTTCCCCGTGTTGAACCAGTCCTCGGTTTCGCTGAATTCGGGCGCCGTGCCGAGGTCGGGCAGCGTCTGCGCGTCGGCCAGCAGCGTCGCCTGGCTGGCGTCGTGGGCGGCCGCGTGGATCATCGAGGTGTGCGCGCCTTCGCAGTCGGCGTTGCCGTTGGCGGGGATGAACTTGGTGTCGTGGCCGGTCAGCTCGTGCAGGCGCCCGGTCACGGCCTTCGAGCACTCCAGCGAGGCGGTGAGGTTGACGTTGGGGATCTTTTCGGCGATCAGCTGATCGAAGCTCACGTCGAGGTGCGTGAGGATCGCGACGCCCGTGAGGATCATCACGACCCCGAGCGCCCGGCCGAGCGCGGGGCCGCGCCCGGCCTTGCGCACGCGCTCGAACACGCGCCGCCCGCCGAGCGCGAGCGCGAGCAGCACCGCGGCCGAGCCGGCCGCATAGGCGATCGCCGGGAGGATTTTCTTGTCGGTCGCGGCGCTCGCGGAGATCACCGCGGCGAGGATCGGGCTCGCGCACGGCGTGTAGATGAAGCCGAGCGCGGCGCCGACGATCAGGCCCGAGCCGAAGCCGTCGCCGTCGTTGCGGCCGATGATCCTCACGCCGAAGCGCGAGAAGCGCGACAGCGGCGCCTCCAGGCGCGCGGCCACGTCGGGGAACAGCAGCGCCACGCCGAACGCCAGCAGCACGACGATCGAGATGTCGCGCAGCGGGTCTTCGCCGAGCCCGACGCCGTCGACCACGCTCGCGAGGCCGACGATCGTGACCGTGAAGGTGACCGACAGGCCGAGCACCACGCCCAGCGGCCGGCGCCTGCCGCCCGCCCCGCCGGCCGACAGCAGCGCGGGCAGCACGGGCAGCGCGCACGGCGACAGGGCCGTACCCGCCCCGGCGAGGATCGCGAAGCCCAGCAGGATCAGCATCTCTTTCCTAGAGACTTCGCTCGCTCGCCTTTGTTACACCGCCGGGAAATCCTTATGCGCCGCTAAGAGTGCCGCCCGCGCGCGGCGCCGACGGGGCCGCCGCGCGGCGATCGCGCCGGCTCGCGACGGGCGTCAGATCCCGGCGCGCAGCGTGGCCTCGAAGTCGGTGCCGGGAATCGGGCCGATGCACGGCGAGCCCGCCCCCGCCCTGCGGTAGCGCTCGATGCCCTCGGCGAGGTCCTGCCCGTCGCCGACCGCCGTCAGCTCCTCGAGGAACTCGTTCGAGATCGCCCGCTTCATCTTCTCGAGGTCGCCCGCGGCGGCGTCGTAGGCGGCGATGTCCGCGGCGAAGCCGGTGCGCTCGATCATCGTCCTGTAGAAGGGCAGCCCGAAGTAGGGGATCAGATCGGCGCGCATCGCGTCGAAGGCGCGCTCGCGCGCGTCCTGCTGCGCGGAGGATGCGGTGAGCGCCGCCGGCACGGCCGCGACCACGTCGAAGCCGTCGAGCGTCAGCCCCGCGCGCTCGCGGCCCTCGCGCACCGCGGGGATCACGACCTCGCGGATGTAGCGCGGGTTGCACAGCCACAGCACGACGCCGTCCGCGATCTCGCCCGCGAGCCGCAGCATCGCCGGCGAGAGCCCGGCGATGTAGATCGGCAGCGCCGGTCGCGGCTCGAGGCCGAGCAGGTGAAAGCTCGTGCGCCACTTCTCGCCGGCGGGCGGGTCCTCGCCGCGCAGGATCGCCCGCACGATCGAGGCGTACTCGCGCATCTCGGCCACCGGACGGTCGATCGTCTGTCCGTGCCAGCTCTCGACGACGGGCCTGTGGGAGACGCCCAGGCCGAGGCGCAGGCGCCCGCCCGAGAGCTCGTCGAGCGTCGCCGCGGTCTGCGCCATGGTCGCGGGCGTGCGCGTGTAGATCGGCACCACGCCCGTGCCGAGCCGGATCGTGGAGGTGGCCGTCGCGTACGCGCCCAGCACCGTCAGCGACTCGCGTCCGGCGATGTGCGTAACGTACACAGCCTCGTAGCCAAGCGACTCCGCGAGCTTCACGCGCTCCACAGCGCTCTGCAGCGAGCGGCCCGTCGAGATGAAGCAGCCAGTGGCCATCGCGCCAAAGCATATGAGAGGTGCCCGAGCGGCGAGTGCCGGCGCGTATCGCTGCGATGCGCGCGCCGGTCTGGGTTGTGTCTGCTTCCACTCGAAGCGGGGAAAACGGTCCTCGGCATCGAATTGTGTGGCGCGCAGCGTGTGTGCGTTGCCATCTCTTCCCTCTCGATCGGAATGACAAGCAAAGGAGCATCGATGCCAGCGATCCGCAAAGCAGCGAAAAAACCCGCCCGAACGAAATCGAGCGCGGCCACGAAAGCCAAAGCCGCCGCCAAACCGAAAGTCAAAGCAGCCACCAAAGCCAAAGCGTCGAGCAAAGCCAAAGCCGCCGCGAAACCGGCGAGCAAAGCGAAAGCGACGACGAAAGCGAAAGCCGGCGTGAAAACGAAAGCCGGCGTGAAAACGAAAGCCGGCGTGAAAACGAAAGCCAAAGCGGCGGCGAAACCGAAAGCCGCGGGCAAAGCGAAAGCGAAAGCGGCGGGCAAAGCCAAAGCGGCCACGAAAGCCAAACCGGCGAGCAAAGCGAAAGCCGGCGTGAAAGCGAAAGCCAAAGCGGCGGCGAAACCTCGCACGAGCGCGAAACCGCGACGCACGGCGGGGTCGACGAGGGCTCGCGCGCGCGCCGCTCGCTGAAGCGGGGCGCCAAAGAGGGGGGACTGGCGCTCAGGCGCGCGCTCGCTCGAGCACGTCGGCGAGCTCCAGCGCGTCCAGGCCGGCGTCCTGCCGCGCGAGCAGCGCCTGCGCGGCGCGGCGCCCCCCGAGCGCCCGCAGTCCCCGCTCGCCGTGCTCGACGGCGAACTCGCTGAGCGCGGCGGCGCGGCGGGCGGCGAGGCGCCGGGCGGGCAGGTCCACGCCGGCGCGATGCTCGGCGAGCGCCGCCAGCAGCTCGGGGATGCCGCTCGGCGGCGCCAGCGCGGAGACGCCGAGCACGCGCGTGTGCGAGCCCAGCGAGCGCAGCGCCGCGCTGAGGTCGCGGCGGGCGCGCAGGGCGATCTGGCCGAGGTCGGCCTTGGTCACGACGAGCACGTCGGGGATCTCCATGATCCCGGACTTCAGGAACTGGAGCGTGTCGCCGCTGCCGGGCTGCACGACGACGAGGACGGTGTCGGCCAGCTCGGCGATGTCGGTCTCCGCCTGGCCCACGCCGACGGTCTCGACGATCACGACGTCGAAGGCGGCGGCGAGCGCGCCGGCGGCCACGCGGGTGCTGCGGGCGAGCCCGCCGAGGCGTTCGCCGGCGGCGGTCGAGCGGATCAGCACGCCGCGGTCGGCGGGGTCGAACTCGATGCGCGCGCGGTCGCCGAGCAGCGAGCCGCCCGAGCGGCGCGAGCTGGGGTCGACGGCGAGCACGGCGACGGACTTCGCGCCGGCGCCGTCCGCGCCCTCGCGCCACGCGTGCAGGAGCGCCGAGAGCAGCGTCGACTTGCCCGCGCCGGGCGGGCCGGTGACGCCGATCACGTGCGCCGGCGCCTCGCCGCCGAGCCTGCCCGGGGCGAGCTCGCGCAGCAGCCGCGCGGCCTGCTCGCGATCGCGCGGGGCGGTGCTCTCCAGCAGGTTCAGCGCGGCCGGCGCCGCGCCCAGGTCGCGCTCGCGCAGGCGGGCGCCGAGGGTCGCGCCGTCGGGCTCGCCGCTCACGCGCCGTTGGCGGGTGCGGCGGATGCGCCGTTTGTCGCGGCGCCGTTGCCGACCGTGTCGACGAGCGTGAGGATCTCGCGCATGATGCGCGTGATGTCGAAGTCCTTGGGGGTGTAGACGGCGGCGACGCCGGCCTCGCGCAGCGCAGCCTCGTCCTGCTCGGGGATGATGCCGCCGACGACGACGGGCGCGTTGACGCCGGCCTCGTGCAGGGCGTCGATCACCGCCGGGATCAGCTCGCGGTGCGAGCCCGAGAGGATCGAGAGGCCGATCACGTGGACGCCCTCCTGGAGCGCCGAGGCGGCGATCTGGGCGGGCGTCAGGCGGATGCCTTCGTAGACGACGTCCATGCCGGAGTCCCGCGCGCGCACGGCGATCTGCTCGGCGCCGTTTGAGTGGCCGTCGAGGCCGGGCTTGCCGACGAGGATCTTGGGGCGCCTGCCGAGCTTCTCCTCGAGCTCTGAGACGCGCTCGCGCAGCTCCTCGAGCTGGGCGTCGCCAGGCAGGGCGGCCGCCTCGCCGACGCCGGTCGGGGCGCGGTAGCTGCCGAAGACCTCGCGCAGGGTCGCGGCCCACTCGCCGGTCGTGGCGCCCGCGCGGGCGGCGGCGATCGTCGGCACCATCAGGTTCTCGCCCTCCGGGGAGGACGCGCCCGCGTGCTCGTCGCGGGCGACCCGCGCGAGCTCGCGCAGGGCCGCGTCGACGGCGGCCTGGTCGCGCGCGGCGCGCCAGCGGCGGACGTCCTCGATCTGCTGGGCTTCGACGGCGGGATCCACCACCAGGATGCCGCCCTCGGCGTCGGCGGTCAGCGGCGAGGCCTCGGTCTCGGTGAAGCGGTTCTGGCCGACGACGACCTGCTGGCCCTCCTCGATGCGGCGGATGCGCTCGCGGTGGGAGTCGACGAGCGCGGCCTTCATGTAGGGGACGGCCTCGACGGCGCCGCCGTGCTCGGCGACGACGGCCATCTCGGCGCGGGCGCCGTCGAGCAGCTCGGCGACGAGCGCGTCCATCACCCTGGAGCCCTCGAAGATGTCGGGATACTCGAGCAGGTCGGTCTCGTAGGCGAGCACCTGCTGGATGCGCAGCGACCACTGCTGGTCCCACGGGCGCGGCAGCCCCAGCGCCTCGTTCCAGGCGGGCAGCTGGATCGCGCGGGCGCGCGCGTCGCGCCCGAGCGTGACGGCCAGGGCCTCGAGCACGATGCGCTGCACGTTGTTCTCCGGCTGCACCTCGGTGAGCCCGAGCGAGTTCACCTGCACGCCGTAGCGGAAGCGGAGCAGTCGTGGGTCCTGCACGCCGTAGCGCTCGCGCCC
>DASZFZ010000046.1:0-20976 GCA_035939315.1 Solirubrobacteraceae bacterium
CGGAGCTCGCCGAGCTAGCCGACGAGGACGCGGCGGCGATGCGAGAGGAGCTCGGCATCAGCGAGTCCGGCCTCCAGCGCGTCGTGCGCGAGGCCTTCGCGCTGCTCGAGCTGATCTCGTTCTTCACCGCCGGCGAGGCGACGATCGCGCAGTCCTGGCACCTGCGCCGCGGCCTCACCGCCTGGCACGCCGCCGGCGAGATCCACACGGACATCCAGAGGGGCTTCGTGCGCGCCGAGGTGATCGGCTGGAAGGAGCTCGTCGAGGCCGGCGGCTACGCCGGCGCGCGCGAGCGCGGCACGCTGCGCCTGGAGGGCCGCGACTACGCGATGGCCGACGGCGACGTGATCACGATCAAGTTCACGCCCTGAGGTCGCGCGGCGGGGCGGTCCGTGGCGCTAACGCCGCGGGCGCTGCGCCGCTTCGCGCCGGCGCCGCGAGGTGACGTCGTCGAACAGCACGACCGCGCCGCGGGGCCGGCCCCGGCGGTCCAGCGCCGGCCTGGCCGCCACCTGCAGCACGGCGTCGCGGCCGCGGATGCGCACGATCATGTCGACCCCGCGCACCACTTCGCCGGCCAGCGCGCGCACCGGCGGCAGGTCCTCGTGCGGCATCGCTATGCCCGAGAGCATGCGCGGCCTCAGCAGCGCGATCCACGTCTCCGGGCGGGCGCCGAGCACGCAGGCATCGCCGCCGATCAGCTCGCGCGCGGCCGCGTTGGCGTGCGTCACGCGGCAGTCCTGAGCGCACGCGAGCACGGGCCGCTCGACGCTGTCGAGCAGGGCGGTGAACAGAGGGTGGCCGTCGTTGCGCCGGCGCCGCGCGCGGCGCGCACGTAGAACAGAGAGCGGGGTCGCTATGCGCAGATCGTTCCGCGTGAGCGCCGGCCCTTCAATCCCGCGTACGGGGGATTTCGGAGGCTTGCCAGGCGGTCTCGTGCAGCGCGCGGTCGGCGCACAGCGTCACCGCCACGAGCTGGGCGCGGGTGTGCACGCCCAGCTTGGCCATCGCGTTGCGCACGTGGCTGCGGACGGTCTCGCGCGAGATGTGCAGCTCCGCGGCGATCTCGTCGGTCTCGCGCCCGAGCGCGATCAGGGTGATCACCTGCCGCTCGCGCTCGGTGAGCGGCAGCTTCGTCCCGTGGCCGGCGCCCTCGGCATTCCCGGCGCGCGCCGGCGTGACCACGTACACGGACAGCGCCCGCCCGTCGACCGGCGCCCGGCGGGCGGCGAACGAGACCCGCACCCGCGTGCCGTCGTCGCGGACGAGCTGGCGGGCGCCGGAGTACTCCCCCGATCTCAGGAACGCCTGCCATTCGCGCGCCGCCAGGGCTCGTTCGCCGGGGTCGATGCTGTCCACGATCGAGCGCCCGGCCAGGGCGGCCCGGCCGCTGCCCCACAGCTCCGCGGCGGCGGCGTTGGCGGCCACGATGCGGCGCTGCTCGTCCAGCAGCACGATCGGATGCGCGCTCTGCTCGAACACCAGCCGGAACAGCCGCTCCCATCCGCTTTCGCCCTCGTTCACCGCCACGGTGCCTCCGCTCAGGCGTGGTCAGACTGTCCCAATCATCCCTTCCAGTCGCTGCGCGAGTCGTCTCATGCCGAGCTCGCCCGCCTTCGCGGCTCCGCCGGCGTAGTCGGTGGCGGCATCGGGCGGGCGTTCGACGTCGATCCGCTGGAGCGTCGCGACGTGGGCCAACGTGCGCAGCAGCGGCGCGTGCTCGCGCAGCGTAGCGGCGGTGCGCGGGCGCAGCGAGGCGTCCTCCCGCTCGGCGGCCGCCAGCAGCGCCTCCAGCGTTCCGTGCGCGCGCAGCAGCTCGGCGGCGGTCTTCGCGCCGATCCCCGGCGCCCCAGGCAGGCCGTCGGAGGGGTCGCCGCGCAGGGCGATGAAGTCGGCGACCTGCTCGGGCTCCACGCCGTAGCGCTCGCGCACCTGCTCCGGGCCGATCAGCCCCATGCGCCCGCCCTTGCCCAGCTCCACGACCGACACTTGCTCGCCGACCGCCGCGAACATGTCGCGGTCGCCGCTGAGGATCAGCGCGCTGCCCCCGGCCTCCTGCTCGACGCGCGCGTAGGAGAGCATCACGTCGTCGGCCTCCAGCTCCTCGCTCGTGGCGACGGTCCAGCCGAGGCTCTCCAGCAGCGCCGGCGCCTGCCGCCACTGCTCGGCGAGCTCCGCCGGCATCGGCTCGCGGTGGGCGTGGTAGGCGGGGTACAGCGCCATGCGGTAGTCCGCCTGCTCCGCGCCCAGGCACGCCATCACGCCGCGCACGTCCGGCGCCGTCAGGCGCCCCTCATAGACGGAAAGGATCGCGTTGACCGTGCCGAGCAGCGCGTTCACCGGCCGCCCGTCGGCGCCGCGGATCGACTTCGGCAGGCTGAAGAACGCGCGGTAGAGCAGCCACGGCACGTCGGCGATCAGCAGCGGGGAGCCCATCCGGCGCAGCCTATGCGGCGCGCTCGCCGGGCGGGTCTCAGAACGCGGGCGCGCCGCCCGTGGCGCTCGCGCTCGTCGCCGGCGAGGGCGCGGGCGTGCCGCCCTGGGGCGTGGTCGCGCCCGTCGGCGTGGCCGCAGGCGACGTCGTGCTCGGCGGCGCTTCGGGGGCCGGCGGCGCGAAGCCGCGCTGTCCGCTGAGGTCCGGCTCGCGCACGACGCGCCCGCCGGCGCGCACGCTGAAGTACGCCCACGCGCTCTGCAGGCCCAGCCGCGCCTCCAGTTCGGGGCCGCTCACCTGCACGTCCCCGCGCGTGCCCAGCACCTCGGCCGCCACGATCCGCGGCGAGACGCCGCGCCTGAGCACCTCGATCCCGCGCAGCGACCCGCGCACCAGGCCGGCCAGCCGCGACGCCGCGGTCGCGAAGCCGATGCTCACCCGCCAGTCCGCGGACCTGCCTTCGTAGGCGTCGGGCACGCCCCGCAGCCACGGCTGCGGCGTCGAGCCGATGAACGAGTTCTCGTTGTCCTCGGTCATCCCGCCGGAGCTCGCGAAGTAGTAGGTGCTCACGGGCTGCCCGTGGTACTCGACGACCTGCCCGGCCGTCGCCGCCACCGCCGCGTTGGAGCTCGCCGTTTCGGCCGCCGCCCCGCGGAACACCTGCGAGCGCGTGTCCGAGTACACGTCGAAGCGGCTGCCGCCGACGTCCGTCGTCAGCGCGTACGTGCGGCTCGCGATCGCCTGCGCCTCGAGCGCCGCCAGCGGCCAGCTAGAGGGCATCTCAGCGGCCACTACGCCGCGCACGTAGCGTTCGAGCGCCAGCTTCAGCACCCGCGAGCCATCCAGCACCTTGATCGTGGCGCCCGCCGGCGCCTGGCCGAGGGTCGTGCCCGTGTAGTAGTGCGCGAGGATCTGGGCGTCGCTCCAGCCGTGCTCGGCGTAGCCCAGCGCGCCGTCCTGGCTCATGCCCACGCCGTGGCCGTCGCCGGCGCCTTCCACGATCAGCGTCTGCCCGGTGGCCGCGGCCGCGGCGGCGCCCCCTGGCGCCAGGCAGGCGAGCGCGCACGCGAGCGCGGCGATGGTCGAGCGTGCCATGGGGTCTCTTCGGCTGCGCGCCGCGCGGAGATGAGCGATGCAAGCCCCGATAGCGGCGGGCGCTCCGCGGCCCGGTGGTAGGTTTGGGTGCGTGAGCACGACCGGCGAGCCCGCCCTCTCAGAGCCGGAGCGCGCGGTCCTCGGACGCGTCCCCACCGAGCTCTACATCGGCGGCGAGTGGCGCGCCGCTAGCGCCGGCGGCACGCTCGCCGTCGAGGACCCCGCCACCAGGCAGGAGCTCGCGCGGGTCGCCGACGGCCAGGCCGAGGACGCGCTCGCCGCCCTGTCCGCGGCCGCCGAGGCGCAGGCCGAGTGGGCGGCGTGGGCGCCGCGGGACAGGGGCGAGATCCTGCGCCGCGCCTACGAGGCGATCGCCGAGCAGGCCGACGAGCTCGCGCTGCTGATGACGCTCGAGATGGGCAAGGCGCTCGCCGAGTCGCGCGCCGAGATCGCCTACGCCGCCGAGTTCTTCCGCTGGTTCGCCGAGGAGGCCGTCCGCATCCACGGCCGCTACATGGTCAACACGACCGGCAACGGCCGCATCCTCACGATGCGCCAGCCCGTCGGCCCGTGCGTGTTCGTGACCCCTTGGAACTTCCCCATGGCGATGGGCACGCGCAAGATCGCCCCCGCGATCGCCGCCGGCTGCACGATGGTCGTCAAGCCCGCCAAGCAGACGCCGCTGTCGATGCTCGCGCTCGCCGGCATCCTCGAGCGGGCCGGCCTGCCCGCAGGCGTGCTCAACGTCATCACCGCCCACAGCGCCGGCGGCGTGATCGCGCCGCTGCTCGCGGACCCGCGCACCCGCAAGCTGTCCTTCACAGGCTCCACCGAGGTCGGCCGCACGCTGATCGAGCAGTCCGCCCAGCAGATCCTGCGCGTCTCGATGGAGCTCGGCGGCAACGCCCCCTTCCTCGTCTTCGAGGACGCCGACCTCGACGCGGCCGTCGAGGGCGCGATGCTCGCCAAGATGCGCAACGTCGGCGAGGCCTGCACGGCGGCCAACCGCTTCCACGTGCACGAGTCGCTCGCCGAGCGGTTCGCCGACCGGCTGGCCGAGCGCATGGGCGCCCTGCGCGTCGGCCGCGGCACCGAGCCGGGCGTCGACGTCGGCCCGCTGATCGACGAGGACCAGCGCGGCAAGGTCAGCGAGCTCGTCGGCGACGCCGTGCAGCGCGGCGCGCGCGTGCTCGTCGGCGGCGCCCACGGCGACGGCCGCGGCTATTTCTTCCAGCCGACCGTCCTCGCCGACGTCCCCGACGACGCGCGGCTGCTCTCCGAGGAGATCTTCGGGCCCGTCGCCCCCGTCGCCGCCTTCACCACCGACGAGCAGGCGCTGGAGGCGGCCAACCGCACCGAGTACGGGCTCGTCGCCTACGTCTACACGCGCGACCTGAACCGCGCGCTGCGCGTCTGCGAGCGCATCGAGTCGGGCATGGTCGGCCTCAACCAGGGCGTCGTCTCCAACCCCGCCGCGCCCTTCGGCGGCGTTAAGCAGTCGGGCTTCGGCCGCGAGGGCGGCTTCGAGGGCATCGGCGAGTACCTCGAGACGAAGTACGTCGCGATCGCCGAGCCAGGCTGAGGCCCGCCGCCCGCCGGCCGCCGCCGCTGGCGGCGCCAGGCGGGCTCACGCGGCCGCGGCCGGCTCAGCCCGCCTCGGCCAGCACCCGCCCGACGCTGTCGGCCACGCACACGGGCTTCTCGCCGCCCTCGACCTCGACGGTGAAGCGCGTCACGATCTGGTGCCAGCCGCCGCCGACCTCGTCGAGCTCGACCAGCTGCGCGTAGCCGCGCACGCGCGAGCCGACGGGCACGGGCGCCGGGAAGCGGACCTTGTTCCAGCCGTAGTTGACGGCCATCTTGAAGCCGCTCCACTCGTTCAGGCTCCCGCGCAGGCCGTCGATCAGCGACAGCGTCAGGTTGCCGTGCGCGATCGTCGTGCCGTACGGGCTCTCCGCCTTCGCGCGCTCGACGTCGACGTGGATCCACTGGTGATCGCCGGTCAGCTCGGCGAAGTCGTCGACCATCTCCTGCGTGACCTCGCGCCACTCGCTCGGCCCCACGACCTGGTCCTTCAGCCCTTCCAGGTCGCCGATCCCGTGGGCGACCGCCTTGGGCATGCTCGCGCTGAACGCCATCTGCTCTCTCCTTCCGTCGCTTCCCGAAGCCTGCCGGCGAGATGCTATTCGCTCGCGCGCCCCGCCACGCGCCGTGGCCGCCGGCGACGCTCGCTCTGCTACTCGGCGGCCGGGGCGCCTGGGGCGCTCGGGGCGGCCGGCGCGGGGGCGGCCGGGGCCGCGGGGGCTTCCGCGCGCACCACCGGCAGCCGCGAGACGAGCACCGTCTCGATGTTCGTCGCCGGCACCGGTTTGCCTAGCAGCGTGCCCTGCGCCATTGTGCAGCCCATCGCCTGCAGCGCGCTCAGCTGCTCGAGGCTTTCGATGCCCTTGGCGATCACCGTCAGCGACAGGTCGCGCCCGACGATCATGATCGCCTCCAGCAGCCACGTGCGGTAGTCCTCGTCCTCGGAGGCCGCCAGCGAGCCGCGGTCGACCTTGAGGAAGTCGAGCGGAAGCCGGCGCAGGTCGGAGTGGTAGGCGTAGCCGCTGCCGCCGAAGTCGTCGATCGCGACGCGCAGGCCGAGTCCCTTGATCTCCTGCAGGCGTCCGACGGCCTCGGCGACGTCGCGCATGAGCGTCGTCTCGGCGATCTCGAGCGTCAGCAGCGACGGCTCGATCCCGGACTGCTGGAGCGCCCGGCGCACGTCGGTCACGAAGCCCTCGCGGTTGAGCTGGTTGGCGGTGACTTTCACCGACACGCCGATCGGGTAGCCGGCCACGACCCAGGCGGCGGCGCGCGCGCACGCCTCTTCGAGCATCCAGCGGCCGATCGGCACGCTCAGCCCGGTTTCCTCGGCCAGCGGCAGGAAGTCGCCGGGCGAGAGCACGCCCTGCTTGGGGTGCAGCCAACGCACCAGGGCCTCCAGGCCCGCGACCTGGCCGCTGCCGAGGTCGTAGATCGGCTCGTAGAGCACGAAGAACTGCTTCTCGGCGAGCGCCGTGTTGAGTTCGGCCTCGAGCACGCCGCGGCCCTCGATCACCGAGCGCATGTTGGCGTTGAAGAGCGTGTAGCGGTCCTTGCCGGCGGCCTTGGCCGCGTGCAGCGCCAGCTGCGCGTCGCGCAGCAGGTCGTCGGGCGTGGCGTAGCGCCCGAAGGCCACGCCGATGCTGGCGGTCAGGTAGAAGCTCGGCCCGAACCCCTCGAGCTCGAACGGCTTGTGCAGCGCCTCGACGACGCGCCGCGCGAGCGAGTCCAGGCGCGCGCCGCGGGCCGCCGTCTCCACGAGCAGCACGAACTCGTCGCTGCCCAGGCGCCCGACGGTGTCGCCGGCGCGCACCACCGCGTCCAGCCGCTCGGCGACGATCTTCAGGATCTGGTCGCCGGCCTCGCGCCCCAGCCGCTCGTTGACGTCGGCGAACCAGTCGATGTCGATGAACAGGGCCCCGACGAGCAGCCCCGACTGGCGCACCGAGCGCGCCAGCATGCATTCGGCGCGGTCGAGCATCAGCGCGCGGTTTGGCAGCCCGGTGAGCGGGTCGTGGAGGTCCTCGGCGGGCTCCTCGGGCGCGCTCGGCGCGCTCGCCGTGACCGTGGCGGGCGGCTCGGCCTCGGCCAGCACGAACAGGAGCAGGCCGAGCAGGATGCTCAGCACGCAGCCCGCGACCAGCAGCGCGAGCGCGCCGCCGTCGTGGCCGAGGCCGGTGGTGAAGGGCGCGCCGAAGCCCTCGATCGTCCAGCCGTCGCGGAGTTCCGCGGTGCTGCTCGGCGTGCCGGCCGCCGGCGTGCCGCCGGCGAAGGCCGCGGCCGCGGTGCTGCTGTGGAAGACCATGCGCACGGCGTCCCCGCCGCGTCCCTGCAGCGCCTGTTCCACGATCACGCTCGGCACGATCACCTCGCGCAGCCAGCCCGCGAAAGCGCCCATGCGGGCCGCCAGCGAGGCGGGCGGCTGGTTGCCCTTGTACACGGGCATGAAGACTTCGAGGGCGCCCGCGCCGTCGGCCGACACGGACACGTAGTAGTTCGAGCTGGAGTCGCGCGAGCGCAGCAGCCCGCCGCGCCCGGCGCAGTAGTCGAGCCCCGCCGCGGGGCTTTCGCGCGCGTCGCGCGAGAGGCCGGCGAGGGTCAGGCAGTAGTAGGGGCGCGCGCCCGCCGGCCGGATCGACAGCGCGGGGTGCGTCGGGCTCGCCGTCCCGGTCGTGGCGTCGTCGGGCGACGCGGCGCTGCCGGGCGACACGGTGATCCCCGGCGTCGCGGCGGGGCGCTTGCGCGGCGCCTTGCGCCCCGCGAGCTCGGCTTCGAACGCCGGCAGTTCGGTTGCGTGCACGAGCGCCACCAGGCCGAGCTGCTGGAGCTCCGGGTTGCGTCGCAGCGTCTGCGCCCATTTCGCCCACCTGTTGAATTCGGCGCGCGTGGCTTTCGAGTTGCCGGCGAAGAACGTGGCGCCGCTCACGCCGAGCTGCTGCTCGCGCTCGAGCACGAGCTTGGCGGTGGAGGCGACGGACGCGGCGGACTGTTCGGAGGCGCGGCGTGCCTTGGCGGCGTCGTTGCGGGCGACGGCGTGCGCCCCCAGCACCGAGCCGACGGCGCCCGCGGCGACGCACAGCAACGCGATCGCGGCGGCGATGAGCCGGCGGGCCGTGAGCAGGCCGGCTGTGTCCGCTCCCGTGTCCGTCGGCGCCGGCGGATCCTGGGCGGCCGGGGGTTGGAGTGTCGCGAGCGGCTCGCTGGCACGTTGGGAGGGGGGCGCGGCGCCGGCGCCGGGGCCGAAGCTGACGGGCTGTGGCGTGCCGCCGGCCGGCGGCCCTGCGGCGGGCGGCGCGGCCGCGGTCGGCGGGATGGAGTGGCTCACGGGTGGGGGCGCGCCGCCGGCAGCGGGGGCGGGGCCGGGCTGGCCGCCGGGCGCTGCGCCGGGGGTGGGGCTGGCGCCGGGCTGGCCGCCGGGCGCTGCGCCGGGGGTGGGGCCGCCCGCGGGCGTCACGGGGCGGTCTGGGCGGGGATAGTCGTTGGGGTCTTGGCTGTCAGACACGTCAACCTCGCCTGCTGCCGGCACACGGCCAGACGCTCTCGAGTGATGATCGAGCCCCGCTGGGGTCCAGCATCTGCATCGTGCCTCCATCTCGACGAAAATCCGAAATTGGTTTACCGGTGCACAGCCGCTTGCCGGGATTCGGCAGCGACTAGGGTGTTCGCGAGCGATGAGTACGCCCGGCGGGTCCCACACGGCGAGCAGCAAGCAGGGCGCGCCCCTGCGGCGTGTGCCCCTCCACGAGGTTCGGGCGCTCTACGGCAAGCACTTCGAGGACCGCCGCAAGGAACGCCAGATGCTCTCCACGGGCGCCTTCTTCGTGACCTTCGCGGGGGTGCGGGCGATCACCCACGCGATCAGGGCCGAACGCGGGCCGTTCAGGAACATCACGCCCGGCGGACGGCACATCCACCACATGACCTTCGGGATCCTGGGGCTGCTGGGCGTGGGCTACCTGTGGATGCTCGAGATCGGCACCAAGGACCGCTGCCGCACCTCGCGCGCCACCTCGCTCGCGTACGGCAGCGGCGCCGCTCTCACCCTCGACGAGTTCGCGCTGTGGCTGAACCTCGCCGATGACTACTGGAGCCGGCAGGGACGCGAGAGCATCGACGCGGTCGTCCTGTTCGGCTCGCTGCTCGGCATGAGCGTGCTGGGCGGCGGCTTCTTCCGCGAGCTGCTGGGCCGCGCGCGCTCGCGCCCGCACGATGCGCCGGCACGGGGCGGCTCCTCCGGCGAGCCCTCCGTGCAGCCGTGAAGGCGTCGATCGATGCGGCGCGCCGCACGGCCGGTTGCAGGACTCGTTGCGCTTGCCGGGCTGTGCTCGGCGCTGGCCGCGTGCGGCGCTTCGACCACCGCCGGCAACGGCGTTGCGGGCGAGCGCCCGGCGCGGATCCTCGCGCGCGCGAGCGCGGCCGCGAAAAGCGCGGCGACCGTACGGGTGGCGGGCTCAATTCTCGACGGTGGAACGCCGATATCACTGAACATGGAGCTGGTCGCGAACAAGGGCGGCGAAGGGCGGGTGGCGATCGGCGGGTCGACGCTCGCGCTGAGGGAGCTCGACGGCTACCTGTACGTCAAGGCGGACGCGGCGTTCGACGAGCGCCTCGCCGGCAGGGCCGCCGGGGGGCTGCTGGGCGGCCGCTGGCTGGTCGGCCGGGCCGCCGCGCCGGCGCTGCGCGATCTCGCGCAGCTCACCAGCCTCGACGCGCTGCTCGGCGCTGCGCTCGGGGCGCACGGCGCGGACCTCGCGCGCTCTGGCTCCGCGACCTTCGCCGGGCGTCCCGCGGTGGCGGTGAGCGACCGCGCCGGAGGTGGAACGATGTACGTCGCCGCCACCGGGGCCCCCTATCCGCTGGAGATTGTTTGGAATGGTGCCAAGAACGGGAAGCTCGTTTTCGAGAGTTGGAATCAGGCCGCGGAACCCGAGGCGCCGGCGCATGCGATCAGCATCAAACAGCTGCAGAGTCGAGGCTGATTGGTGTCCTGGCCATATGTCTACGTGCAACGAAATCGGGTCAAGCGCGCCGGATGGAGCGTCGAGTGTGATGGGGCGATTCGACGCATACACTGGACCGAAAGAAAACGCGAGAGCCCTCGGTGAACGGCGCAATTCAAGCCAGCCTGCTGCGACACCCGGCGGAGTCCGACAGTGGCTCACGGGCCGGGTCGGCGCCTGCCGAGGCGACGAGGATGAGCATGCTCTCATCTAGGCGCAGGGACCCCTTCCAGCGTCCGCCGCGGCGTCCGCACCGTCGCCGCTCGCTGCTCACGGTGGCCCTGCCGGTGGCGCTGCTCGCGCTGGCGGCGCTAGCCGGGGCGCTGATCGCGGGCGTCTCCGCGGTCGCGACCGTGTGCCTGGTGGTGCTCGGCTGCGCCGCCACGGCGCTCGGGTGGCTGCTCGGCGAGCGGCGCAGAGTCTCGCTGGAGGAGGAGATCGAGGGTCGCACGGGCGAGCTCAAACGCGCCCTCTCCGAGCTCGAGATCGCGCAGGCCGAGACGGTCCAGCGGCTGTCGATGGCGGTCGAGTTCCGCGACGAGGACACGGGCGCGCACATCGAGCGCATCGGCCGCTTCTCGGTGATGCTGGCCGAGCACATCGGCATGGACGCGGAGTTCTGCGAGCGGCTGCGCCACGCGGCGCCGCTGCACGACGTGGGCAAGGTGGCGATCCCCGACGCGATCCTGCTGAAGCCTGGGCCGCTGACGCCCGAGGAGCGCGCGATCGTCGAGACGCACGCCGAGGAGGGCCACCGGCTCGTGCGCGGCTCCTCCTCCTCGATCCTCGACATGGCCGCGACGATCGCGCTCAGCCACCAGGAGAAGTGGGACGGCACGGGCTATCCGCGCGGGCTCAAGGGCGAGGCGATCCCGATCGAGGGTCGCATCGTGGCGGTCGCCGACGTGTTCGACGCGCTCACCAGCGACCGCGTGTACCGCAAGGCGTTCTCGATCGAAGAGGCCGTGCAGATGATGCGCGAACAGCGCGGCCGCCACTTCGACCCGGTGCTGCTGGACGCGTTCCTCGAGGTGATCGGGCACACAGGCGGCGACTCGCGGGCGCTGCTGCGCTCGGACCCGGAGGCGCTCGTCGAGAGCTCGCTGGAGACCTTCGCGACCGCGCTCGAACGCGGCGACGCCGAGATGGCCGAGGCGGCGATCGCTACGGCGATCGAGGACGGGGTCACGCCGACGGCGCTGCACGCCGAGGTGATCGGGCCGGCGCTGCGCCGCATCGACGTGCTCTGCGAAGCCGGCGAGATCGACGCCGACCGCGTGCACCGGGCGATGACGATCACGCGC
The DNA here is from genome assembly GCA_035939315.1 of Solirubrobacteraceae bacterium. Classification (GTDB taxonomy): domain Bacteria; phylum Actinomycetota; class Thermoleophilia; order Solirubrobacterales; family Solirubrobacteraceae; genus Palsa-744. Next base: position 11,418 of record DASZFZ010000046.1, read on the forward strand.
CGCGTGCTGGCGACGCTGTACCGCTACATGACCGGCGCCACCGAGCCCACGCGCGAGCGCGTGCTGCTGGCGGGCGTCGAGGGCGACGAGCACACGCTCGGGCTGCAGATGGTCCACGACCAGCTCGCGGCGGCCGGCTTCCAGACGATCTTCGACACCGACCTCTCGGCCGAGCGGCTGCTCGAGATGGTCGACAGCCAGTCCCCCGACCTCGTCGTGCTCGGCGCCGCCGCGCCCTCCGACGGGGAGTCGGTCGAGCTGGCGCTGCGCGACCTGCGCGCCAACCACCCCGGCATGCCGGTCGTGCTGGGCGGTCCCGCGGTCGGCGGGGCGCTCCCGCGCGACCGCCGCGGAATGCGCGTGCTGGAGCGCATCGACGAGTCGGTCCAGGCGGTCGAAGACCTGCTCGCGGCCGCCGCCTCGACCGCCTCCGTCTAACGCCGCCGGCGCGGCGGTCGCGCCGCCCGCGAGCACGCACGTATAGATTCCCGCCCGATGAGCCAAACAGCGATCGTGACCGGGGGCGCCGGCTTCATCGGCTCGCACGTCGTCGACGCGCTGCTGGCCGACGGCTATGCGGTGACGGTGATCGACGACCTCTCGGCGGGCGACGCGGCCCGCGTCGCCGACGCCGCGGAGCTGCTCGAGCTCGACATCGTCGACGCGGGCGCCCTGAAGGCCGCCGTCGCCAAGGTCGCGCCGAGCGCGATCTTCCACCTGGCCGCGCAGGCGAGCGTGGTCGTCTCGGTCGAGAACCCGGGGCGCGACTGCGACGTCAACGTCAGGGGCACCTTGAACGTGCTCGAGGCGGCGGGCGGCTGCGGCGCGCCGGTCGTCTTCACCTCGACCGGCGGGGCGCTGTATGGGGACGCGGCGCCGATGCCGACGCCGGAGAGCCGCATCCCCGAACCCCTGTCCCCCTACGGCGCCTCCAAGTGGGCGGCCGAGGCGTACGTCAAGACCTGGTCGCTGTCCTCCGGCGTCCCCCACGCGGTCTGCCGGCTCGGCAACGTCTACGGCCCCCGCCAGAGCCCCCACGGGGAGGCCGGCGTCGTGGCGATCTTCTCCGAGCGCCTGTTCACGGGGCGCGCGCCGAAGCTCTACGGCCACGGCACGCCGACCCGCGACTATGTCTACGTCGCCGACGTCGTCAGCGCGCTGCTCGCCGCCTCGGGCCGCGCCGGCACCTACAACATCGCGACCGGCGTCGAGACCGACGTGAAGACGATCTGGGACGAGCTCAGCGCGGCCTCCGGCAAGCACGTCGAGCCCGAGCTCGCCGACCTGCGCCCGGGCGAGCTGACCCACAGCCGCCTCGACGTGAGCCTCGCCGAGCGCGAGCTGGGCTGGCGCGCCCAGGTGCCGATCGCCGAGGGGCTGCGGATCACCTACGAGGCGCTCGTGGAGGAATTCGAGCGGGGGTAGGGGCCTCGGGCGCATCTCGGGGCCTGCCGGCGCGGCCGGTTGTCGGCCGCGGTGAGGCCCGCCGCGGTGGGCTGGTGAGGCGCGCGAGGCGGTAGCATCGAGGGTCGGCGGCGAGATAGCTCAGTTGGTAGAGCACACGACTGAAAATCGTGGTGTCCCCGGTTCGAATCCGGGTCTCGCCATGTGGCCGGCGTTGGATCTCACACGCGTCTAGCAAGCGTCGCTCAGGCGGCGTCTGCAGCCGAGGCGCAGGGGGATGATGCCGCGGCCAGCGAGGCGTGGCGCTGCTACAGGTTGATTCGAGATGCAGCACGTGATCCAGACGAGCTGCTGGCCGAAGGCATCGGGTTGAGCGAGCGCGCGATCGAGCTCGCATCGTTGGGTAGCTGACCGCGTGAGCGACTTCAAGCGGATTATCGCCGAGCTCAACGGCGCTGGCGTGCGCTATGTGCTCGTGGGGGGCATAGCACTGATACGGCACGGCGTTGTCCGAGCGACACGTGACGTCGACGCGATTGTCGCCTCCGATCCAGACAACCTCGCCCGGGTGCGGTCGCTGATCGACGCTTGGCCGGCGACCCGGCCTGACGGATCGCCGGTGCCACTGGACATGGTGGCCCCCGGGAAAACGATTAACCTCTCAACGCCTCACGGGGATCTCGACCTTCTCGCCGAGCGCCCGTCGCCGCTCAGCTTTGACGAGCTGCTGGCGCGAGCGGAGGTCCGCCGAGTCGATGGCGTGGAGGCACCGATCTGCTCGCTTGCCGATCTCGTGGCGCTCAAGCGACTGGCTGGCCGCGAACGGGATCTCGTCGACCTTCGCGAACTGGAGATCGCCCACGGCGAGCTGCCCGATAGCCGAACTACGTAGGTGCACAAGGGTGATATTCAGGTAACTCCGCGGTGCGGTCCGCCGGCAACTCCTGGACCTGGCGGTAAACAGCCGCGCGTCTCGACAGCCGGAACGCGTCCGGGACCCCGCGATCCGTAGAAAACACTGACGCCGAGCCGTCTCGGCCCCGATCAGAGACGCTGGTTGCGCAGCGAACGTTCGGACAGCAGGATTCATGATCCACAACAGCCTGTTCGGGGGAACGTTGGCACGTGTACTTGTAGTCGACGACGAGCTTGCGCTGCGCGCAGTGATGCGCCGCGCGCTGGAGCGCTCGGGCCACGAGGTCCGAGAGGCCTGCGACGGCGCGGTGGCATGGCAGAAGATCCGCAGCCAGCCCCCCGACGTGGTCGTCACCGACGTGACGATGCCGGTGATGAGCGGCACGCAGCTGGCGAAGCTGCTGCGCACCGAGCCGAGCACGGCGCCGATACCGATCGTCGTGGTCAGCGCGCACATCCCGCACGACACGCCCGCGAACGTGCGCGTCGCCAAGCCGTTTCACGCCGAGGAGATCGTCGAGGCGGTCAACGGGCTGCTTCGCTGAGCGGCGTGCCGCTTCGGTGCGCCGCGGCGCGGAGTGGCCGGCAGGTACGCCACCACCCCGCGCCGTCGCGCCTGGCTCACGAGCCGCCGATTCTCAGATCGCCGGTTCGATCAGCTTCTGGAACTCTTCCTGGCCTTTCGTGTTCGGGTGATAGCTTTCGGACAGCGGGTCCGACTGCCCGTTCAGCCATTCTTCGGACGCGCAGACCTCGTGCGATTCGAACGCGCTCGTCGGGTTCACGAACGTGAATTTCATCGCTTCCGCGCGCGCCTTGATGACCGCGTCGAGTTTTTCCGCCGATTCGTTCATTTTCTTCTCGTTGCCCGAGGTCAGGAAGTTGACGTTGCACGTCTTGCCTTCCTTGGTGAACAGCTTCGGGTAGCCGAGCACGATCACCTGCGCCGTGGTCGCCTTCGCGCGAATGTCTTTGTACGTCGTTTCGAGCAGCCCCGGCAGTTTTTTCGCGATGAATTCGTCGGCTTCGCCGATCGCTTCCCCGCAGGTGAAGTAGTACAGCGCGCAGTTGATGATCACGTTGCTGAAGCCCGCGTCGTTGCCCCCGATCGTGATCGTCACGAGGCTCGTCGAGCTGCTCAGCGTGCCGAGCTGTTTTTCGTCGACTTCCGTGGTCTTCGCGCCGCTGCACGCCTGGAAGCTCAGCGTGTAGCCGCGTTTGGACGCGATCCGCGGGCCGTACGCGTCGGGGCTGCGGTCGCATTCCCCGGATTCTTCGTAGAACACGCGGCTCCCGACGCCCGAGGAGTACGAGTCTCCCAGTGCCACGTACTGCGGTGCTGCGGATGCGGCAGCTGCCGGCGCGAGCACGCCCACGCACAGCGCCGCCAAGCCGATGGCTCGACCCCGCTTCATCCTCTTCCTCCTATGTCCTGAGTTTCGCCGGCGCCCCAAGCACTTCTCCCTCTGGGGGCGACGGCGCTCCGGCAAACCTACTCAGGTCGGCCCGCCCGCGTCAACCGTTCATTTCGTTCGTTTCCGTCGCCGGGAGCGCACCGCGCGCCTTGGCCGGCGATGTCCGATTCCCGCTAGACAGGCGCCGCGGCCTGTGCCAGGTTGTGGCGCATGGACACCGGCTCGGAGCGCTTCTGGCAGGCCGTCGAAGCACGCGACCCGCGCTTCGACGGGTGGGTGTTCGCGGGCGTCAAGACGACCGGGATCTACTGCCGGCCGAGCTGCCCGGCGCGCACGCCCAAACGCGAGAACGTGCGCTTCTACGCGACGGCCGCGGCCGCGCAGGGCGCGGGGTTCCGCGCCTGCAAGCGCTGCCGGCCGGACGCGACGCCGGGCTCGCCCGAGTGGGACCTGCGGGCCGACATGGTGGGGCGGGCGATGCGCCTGATCGCCGACGGCGTCGTCGACCGCGAAGGCGTCGTCGGGCTCGCGAGCCGGCTCGGCTACACCGAGCGCCACGTCCACCGCCAGCTCGTGGCTGTCGTCGGCGCCGGCCCGCTCGCGCTCGCCCGCGCCCAGCGCGCGCAGACCGCGCGGATCCTGCTCGAGACGACAGACGTGTCGATCACGGACGTGGCGTTCGCGGCGGGCTTTCGCAGCGTGCGCCAGTTCAACGCGACGGTCCAGGAGGTGTTCGCGCTCGCGCCGCGCGCGCTGCGGGCGCGCGCGCTGCGCTACGGGCGCTCCGAGGACAGCGGCGCGATCTCGCTGCGCCTGCCCTACCGTGCGCCGTTCGACGCGGCCGGCACGATCGCGTTTCTCGCGCTGCGCGCGGTGCCCGGCGTGGAGGAGGCCTGCGCGGGCGTCTACAGGCGCAGCCTGCTGCTGCCCAACGGGCCCGGCGCCGTCGAGCTGAAGCCGGCCGAGGGCTGCGTGCGGGCGCGCTTCCTGCTGTCGGACCTGCGCGACCTCGCCGCCGCGATGCAGCGTTCGCGCGCGCTGCTGGACCTCGACTCCGACCCGCACAGCGTGCTCGACGCGCTCGGCGCCGACCGGCTGCTGGGGCCGCTCGTGCGCGGCGCGCCGGGGCGGCGCGTGCCGGGCACGGTCGACGGGCACGAGCTCGCGGTGCGCGCGGTGCTCGGCCAGCAGGTCTCGGTCAAGGGCGCGCGCACGCTCGCCGGGCGGCTGGTCGCGCGCTACGGCGAGCCGCTCGAGCGTCCGCTGGGGGCGGTCACGCACGCGTTCCCCACGGCGCAGGCGCTCGTGCGGGCCGACGCGCGCCAGCTGGCGATGCCGGTGGCGCGCAGGCGCGCGCTGCTGGGCCTCGTGAGCGCGCTCGCGCGCGGCGAGGTCGCGGTCGACGCGGGCGCCGACCGGGTAGAGACCCGTCGGCGGCTGCTGGCGCTCCCGGGCGTCGGCCCGTGGACGGCCGAGTACGTCGCGATGCGCGCGCTGCGCGACCCCGACGCGTTCATTGCGAGCGACCTCGGCGTGCGCCACGCGCTCGAGCGGCTGGGCCGCACGGCGCAAGCGGCGCGGCCGGCCGAGGTCGAGGCGCTGGCCGAGCGCTGGCGGCCCTACCGCGCATACGCGGTGGCGCACCTGTGGGCCTCGCTGGCGGCGCCGGAGCAAGAGCGCGAGCCCGAACCGAAGTCCGCCCCCCAACGACGACGAAGGAGGCCCCCAGATGGACGACCACGCCCAGCGCGCCAGCGCGTTCCTCGCGCTGCATGAACAGGGGCGGCCGCTGCTGCTCGCCAACGCGTGGGACGCGGGCTCGGCCAAGCTGCTCGCGGCGGCCGGCTTCCAGGCGCTGGCGAGCACCAGCAGCGGCTACGCCGCGAGCCTCGGGCGCCTGGACTACGGCGTCACCCGCGAGGAGGCGCTCGCCCACGCGCAGACGCTGGTCGCGGCCGCCGGCCAGGTGCCCGTGTCTGCGGACTTCGAGGACGGCTTCGCGGTGGATCCCGACGGCGTCGCCGACACGGTCGACCTCGCGCGCGGTGTCGGCCTCGCGGGCTGCTCGGTCGAGGACTGGAGCTCCAGCGGGCAGGAGCTGTTCGGGGTCCAGGCGGCCGCCGAGCGGGTGGCCGCGGCGGCCGAGGCCGCGCACGGCGGCGCGGTGCGCCTGGTGATCACGGCGCGCGCGGAGAACTACCTGCGCGGCAACCCCGATCTCGACGACACGATCGCACGGCTGCAGGCCTACGAGCAGGCGGGCGCGGACGTGCTGTATGCGCCCGGTCTCGACCGGGCCGAGGACCTGCGCGCGCTGCTGGCGAGCGTGAGCGCGCCCGTCAACGTGCTCGCCAAAGCGACGACGCCGCCGGTCTCGGAGCTCGCGGCGCTCGGCGTGGCGCGCGTGTCGGTGGGCGGCGCGTTCGCCTTCGCCGCCTACGGCGCGATGCTGGAGGCGGCGCGCGAGCTGCGCGAGCGGGGCACCGACGGCTTCACCGAGCTCGCGGGCGCCGGCGCTCGGGCCGCGCGCGCGGCCTTCGCCGGCTGAGCCGAGGAACGAGACCGCCCCGGCCGCGGCTGCGCTCCGGGGCGGCCCGCCCGCGGCGTTCGGCGGGCGTGCCGGCAGTGCTAGGATCGGCGCCGCGTCGGGAGGCTCCCCGCGGGGAGGATGCCGGCGTGACGTCGAGCGCAGCGAAGTCCGGTGAGATCCCGGCGCTGTCCCGCAACGGTGATGCCCCCAAGGGGGATGAGCCCGGTCGCCTACCTCCGCGTCGACGAATCCAGTCCTCGGATGAAGGGCGGTTCGTGCGCCGGCGGCGCAGGGGCTCCTTCGTCCTCCGCGAGCAGATGGAGGATGAACATGGCGGGAACGGCAGCACGCATCGGGCTCGCATGGCGGGCCTCGACGGGCGCCGAGCGCGCGCGGATCACGGCGATGCTGGCGGCGATCGCGCTGGTCAACGTGCTGGGCTGGGGCATCTTCGCGCTGGTGGTGCTGCCCCACCGCTTCCGCTACGACGGCCTCGGCGTGGGGATCGGGGTGGCGCTGACGGCGTGGACGCTCGGGCTGCGCCACGCGTTCGACGCCGACCACATCGCGGCGATCGACAACGCGACGCGCAAGCTGATGGCCGACGGCGGCGGCCGGCCGCTGGGCACCGGCTTCTTCTTCGCGGTCGGCCACTCCAGCGTGATCGTCGTCGTGGGCGTCGGGATCACGATCGCGGCGCGCGCGGTGTTCAGGGCGGTGGTGACGCCGCACTCGGGCTTCGAGACGGCGGGCGGGGTCACGGGCACGCTGCTGTCGGCGGGCTTCCTGTGGATGATCGCGGCGCTCAACCTGGTCGTGCTGGTGGGGATCGTGCGGGTGTTCGCGCAGATGCGCCGCGGCGTCTTCGACGAGCGCGAGCTCGAGCGCCAGCTGCTCGCGCGGGGGTTCATGTACCGCTTCTTCGGCCGCTGGATGCAGGCGGTCGAGCACACCTGGCAGATGTTCTTCGTGGGCTTCGTGTTCGGGATCGGCTTCGACACGGCCACCGAGGTGCTGCTGCTGGCGGGCACGGCGGCGGCGGTCGGCGAGGGGCTGCCGTGGTACGCGGTGCTGACGCTGCCGCTGCTGTTCTCCGGCGGGATGATGCTGTGTGACAGCATCGACGGCCTGTTCATGAACTTCGCCTACGGCTGGGCCTTCGCGCGTCCCGTGCGCAAGGTCTATTACAACATCACGATTACGGCGCTGTCGATCGGCGTGGCCTTCCTCGTGGGCGGCGTGGAGATCGCGGGCGTGCTGGCGTCGGAGCTGCACCTGCACGGCTGGCTCGGCGACTACCTGGCGAGCTTCAACCTGAACACGGCCGGCTACCTGGTCGTCGGCCTGTTCGTGCTCGTGTGGGCGCTCGCGCTGACGATCTGGCGCTGGGGCAGGATCGAGGCGCGCTGGGAGGCGGCCGCGCGGGGTGAGCGAGGATGATTAATAGGGAGGCGATCGCGTTGCGTGCGCCGGCAATCGCGCCGACGGGCGGCTCGCGGGACCCGGGCGCGCTCGACGCGTGCCCGGGCGTGCTGCGGCTGCACGAGGCCGCCGACGGGCAGATGGCGCGGGTGCGCCTGCCGGGCGGCATGCTCGGCGCGGCCGGCCTGCGGGCGCTGGCGCGGGCGGCGGCGCGCGGCAACGACGTGGTCGAGCTGACCTCGCGCGCGGGCGTGCAGGTCAGGGGCCTCGGGCGGGACGCGGGCGGCGCGCTGGCGCAGCTGCTCGCGGACGCGGGCCTGCTGCCGTCGCTCTCGCACGAGCGCGTGCGCAACATCCTCGCGGCGCCGCTGGCGGGCCGCGGGCCGGCGGCGCTCGCGCGGACCGACGAGCTCGTCGCGGCGCTCGACCGCGCGCTGTGCGGCGAGCCGGAGCTGGCGGAGCTGCCCGGGCGCTTCCTGTTCGCCGTCGAAGACGGCTCGGGCGGGCTCGGCGGGCTCGGCGCGGACGTCGAGCTGCGGGCCGAGCGCTCGGGCTTCCGCCTGCGGCTGGACGGGGTGGACACGAGCGAGCTCCTCCCCGCCGAGCGCGCGCCGGGCGCGGCGGTCGAAGCGGCGCGCGCGTTCCTGGAGCTGCGCGGGGCCGACGGGGCGGGCGCGTGGCGCGTGGGCGAGCTGCGCGAGGGCGCCCGGCGCCTGGCGGCGCTGCTCGGCATCGAGCTGCCGGCGGCCGCGCGCGCGCGGACGGGCGACGCCGGCGTGGGCGCTTGCGCGCGCGCCGCCGAACGCGCACGCGCGCGCCTCGGCGCGCAGGTGCAGCGCGACGGCCTGTTCGCGGTCGCGGTCCTGCCGCCGCTCGCGCGGCTCGGGGCGGCGCAGCTAGCGCGGCTGGCGACGTTCGCGGACGCGCTCGACGGCGGCGCGACCGCCAAGGACGGCCCGGGAGGCGCCGGCATGGCGCCGGGCCGCACGGCCCGCGTGCGCCTATCGCCGTGGCGGACGCTCACCTTCGTCGACGTGCCGGCGGCGGCCGTCTCGTGGCTGCCGGGCGAGCTCGAGGCGCTCGGCCTGGTCGGCGCGGACGCGTCGGGCTGGCTGGGGCTGTCGGCGTGCGCGGGGCTGGGGGCGTGCGCGCGGGCGGGCGCGGACGTGCGCGCGGCGGCGGCCGGGCGCGCGCTGGCGCGGGCCGGCGCCGTGGCGCCGGCGGAGCACTGGTCGGGCTGTGAGCGGCGCTGCGGCAGGCCGGCGGGCGCGATCGAGTTCGTCGCGCGGGGGGTGGGCTGATGGACGAGTACGTGCGCGACGGCGCGGAGATCTACAGGCGCTCGTTCGCGACGATCCGCGCGGAGGCTGGGCTGCACGGGCTGGAGCCGGCGCTCGAACGGGTGGTGGTGCGGATGATCCACGCGTGCGGCATGGTCGATCTCGCCCGCGACGTGGCGGCCACGCCGGGCTTCGCCGCGCGGGCGCAGGAGCTGCTGCGGGCGGGGGCGCCGATCCTCTGCGACACGGAGATGGTCGCGATCGGGATCACGCGCTCGCGGCTGCCGGCGGGCAACGAGATCGTCTGCACGCTGTCGGAGCCGAGCGTGGCGGAGATGGCGGCGGACATGCGGACGACGCGCACGGCGGCGGCGATGGAGCTGTGGCGCGGGCGCCTGGACGGCGCGCTGGTGGTCGTGGGCAACGCGCCGACGGCGCTGTTCCACCTGCTGGAGCTGGTCGAGGAGGGCGCGGGGCGGCCGGGCGCGGTGGTCGGCGTGCCGGTGGGCTTCATCGGGGCGGCCGAGTCGAAGCTCGCGCTGGCCGAACACGAGCCGGCGCTCGAGCACGTGGTCGTGCACGGGCGCCGCGGC